>JAFXZF010000001.1 GCA_017541365.1 Prevotella sp. | reverse complement strand
TGTAGCGGCACCATCTGTAAATGTTGCCTTACCATCAGCTATGGTGCACTTATATACATCAACACAGTAGGCTCCGACACCGTCACGCTTACCTATTGTAAGGGACAACTTGCCTGCTACTGCCGGCTTAGCGAAGAATGCGTAACCAGAAGAATTCAACTTGACACCCTTCAGGCCATTCTTTGTACCAGCAGCATCATTCACATTTGAACCATAATACAGCAGGGCATCATTCAAGCCCTTGGCTGGATTAGCCGTTGGTGCAGCCTCAGTGTAATCCCAAAGCAGGTCATTGTCACCAGCATACATTGAGAGCGAAGCAATCAGTGCCATGCACAGCAACGACATCTTTTGTAATAGTTTTTTCATAAATTGTTGTTTAGTTTATAATTAGTAATATATAAAAAGAATATTCGGCAATCAAATATTCGTAGCAAAATTACGAACTATTTTTTAAATAGCAAAACGTTTGAAACATTTTTTTCATGAGCAAAATGATAAAAAATAAAAAAAGACGGCAACGAATAAAAAAAATAAAAGAAAAATTTGGCAGTATGAAAAAAAATTACTACCTTTGCACCCGCATTCAGAAAATGGTGCCATAGCTCAGTTGGTAGAGCATCGGACTGAAAATCCGTGTGTCACTGGTTCGAATCCCGTTGGCACCACACTGAAAAAGAGGCAGTTACGAGAAATCGTAACTGCCTCTTTCTTTATAATCTGAACAAAATTTGAACAAATGCGTTAAAAATCGCATTTTAAGAAACATTATGCAAATACCAAAATCTAAGACTGGTCTTAGCTTTGTGGTCTTAGTTTTGCGTGGAAACCCACATAAAAGTCTTAGTTTTGCGTGGAAACCCACATAAAAGTCTTAGTTTTGTGTAATAACCCACAAAAAAGTCTTAATGTATATATATGTACGCGCGCGAAAAAGTAACTATAAAATAAATACAGAAAATTACGTATTTGTTTTTTTTTCTTTTTTTATAGGGGGAGGGTCGCGCGTGCGCTCCCTCCACACCATGCGGGTTGTGTTGGCGCGATAGCGACAACGGGAGTGAAAAAAGCCCCACCGAGCGGTGGGGCATCCAAAAAAGGGAAAGAAAAAAAATTAAACGTGTCGATGTGCTACCATCGTTTCCTCCTGCTCGTAATCCTGCTCGATGTCCTGTTCTTCCTGCTGCATGGACTGCTGCCGTGCCTGGTCTATTCTCTCCTTGAATGGTGCCAGGTACTTTTCCTCACCCATATTCAGAGCTTCCGCCCACCCAGAGGTGTATCTGAAGCATGCGCCAGGTGTGAAATGCAGCTGAAGGTTGACAATATCAATCAAATCTTTGTTCTTGAATATGTAGTTAGGTTGCAACACGTGCTCTGCTGCTATTTTTCTGGCGGTTGAAACCAGGGCGTTCCACGCATCTCGCATAGCTTCGTACAACCTCCGAAGGATTTGCAAAGCCTTCGGAGAGTTGATATCACACTCTTTCTGGTCTCCCCACGCCATGATGGCAGCACAAAGTTCATGGCGTTCTCTGCAGAAGAAAGACTCGACGTTGCGGACATTCTGGAGCCTTGCCGTCACCTCCTCGATGTCCTCCAGTGTTGCAACCTTGGAGATATTAAGCAGGGAAAGAAGACCATTGACCGTCTCGATGGGGTCTTTCCTCTGCAAAGCCTTGTTCTTCTCAGTTTCCAACTGCTTCGTCAACTGCACGCGCTGGTCATAGTCGTATCTCCATGCCTTCCCAATGACCTCTGCCGTGTCGCTGTCACCTTTGACCTTGTGTCCCCCTGCCGCCTTTTTTATCTCCGAAATCGCCTCAGAATAGCCTCTCTGACGGCTTTTCTCCTTCTCGGTGGACAATTCCTCGGCATGAGCCTTGTTAGCTTCATGCAGGGCTTCTATCTTGGCATTTTTGTCGGCAATTTCTTTGTTTTTTTCCTCTATCAGGTCTTTCATTGCTGCAATCTCTCGATTTTTTTCCTCTTCCAGGGCTTTCAATGCTTTTTTCTTATCGTACCTTATTTCTGCGAGGTCACCCACGCCAAAGAATGCCCCGACCTTTGCACCGAAGCCCACCTGATGTTGCAGTTCATTTTTCTCCTGCTCTTTTTCCTCGATGATGTCTTCCAGCTTCTCTATTCGTCTTTCCTGAGAGAAAATTCGTTGCTGCTGTGCGCTTCTTCTCCTTCGCCCAGTTTCTTCCGCAGGTGTTCCCCGTTCCATGCCCGTTGCTTCTGCACACCAGTCTTGGCGTAATTTTCCAATAGGTATTTGCGGACGAATGGATTTCCCCGTCTCTGGATCCTGACAATAATAAAGGACGTGGACATGATAATTTATCTTGAAATTTTCATCGCCCTCTATATATTTCGACCTTTGATGCCCTTCGTCCTTGTGATACCAGGCACCAACGACTTTCCATCCCACTTTTTTTTCAATAATGTGGATGTATTCAAGAATTTGTTCATCTGAGATGTCACCTCGATTCGGAAGACTCAAGACGTCCTCTCTGAAAGGTGTAAAGGATTTTTGGCATTTTTGGCCAGTTTTGTTTGTGTAGAGAAGTTCCGCCCTTTTTACGAGAGGTACGATGGAGGCTCTCCCCTTTATCATATCATCCTCAAAAACGGTGTGGTTCAAGTGGGAGAGGTGAGGGTTCACGTAGGAAGGAATATTTTTAGAATTCTCATTCCTGCGATTGTGCTGCAGGCAAATCATTTTTGCTGCTTGAACGTTGGCGCTACACGCGCCCTTTTTTGAATTTTTCATATCCTAAAAATTTAAAAAATTAGTGCGTTTCGCGCACTTCGGGGGAGGTCAAGGAGGGGGTAGAACCCATCTCCTTGCACACGCACTTTCGAAAAAAATGAGCACGTAGTGTTAATTTTTTTTAACGAGGGTGCACGTGTGCGTTTACCATTTGCAACGTAATGGTAATTTTGCCATTCTTTTGGCGTTATCAAGAACCAAAGCACTCCGAAATTTCTTCGGGTGTATGGGTTCCCCGTAATTGTCGGTAAAGCTCTTCGCTTATCGGGAGGTTACGGGGCTTATTCCCTCCTTTGGAATTTTTTATTTTTCCAATAAAGGGAGGGAGAGGAGACGAGGTGTTGCCCTCCTCCTTGTTATGCACCCATTGAATCCATCCTTCGACCTTGTTGCGGAGGTTTAGATGGATTTTTTTATTGCGAGGAGTAGGATTCTTCTCACACTCCTTCTCGGCCGCCAGCATGCTTTCCACGCATCCGACGAATAGCTTAAAATCTTTTTCCATGATACTCTATTTAATTTTAAAATCATTTTTTAATATGTGACGCCAGATACAAGGCAAATCGCTGGATTTATAAGCCTTTTCTTTCAGTGTCAACTTCTCGTAAATTCGAAGAATATCATCAGGGTTTTCGTTCATATGGACGAGAAGCCTATTCGAAAATTTTGGGTCATTAGGGAGGATGTCCCTACTTCGGTTGAAAATGTAGGCTAAGCATTGTTCCCGATACTCATGCGTCACTTTCGAAGATGATGCAGACGTAGGCTTCGCTTCAAAATCACGATTGATTACACGAAATCTGTACATTGCGTCCTTTCCTTTGCCTTCTTGCTCGTAGGTAAAGTAGATGTCGCATTCGCCCTTGTCGTAGATTTTTTTCAATTCTTTACTTGCTACGTCCAGGACTTTTCTATTGAAGTCTTGGTTTTGGGTGTATTTATCTTCGAGTAGGAGAATCTGGCGAAGCCTTTTTAGTGACATCAGTGGAATGTATCCTTCTGTATCTTTGGCGAAATTTCGCCATTTACAGCAAAATTCATAAAAACTTTTGCTGTATTTGCTAGTTAAGGTGAGCAAAACGCTGAGCTGAAGTGAGGTGTATTTTTGTGTTAGTTCTACAAGGTAGGGCATGAGTTCTCTGCTGACCTCTACTTCGTAGAAGTCATCAGAGTGCCTCTTTTTCACATAATTTATATAGTGACAATGCAGCCAATCTCCAGAGCCATCTTCTATATCTAGTGGCAAATCAACCAGTTCGGTCAATGCCTTGCGTGCCTCTGCCGTGTGATTTTTATCTGCAATCTTGGACAAGCGATTGCTTGGCAGCTTCACAGTCATGTTTTTCCACTCTCCTTTCTCATTGAGAGCCATGCCGCTTTTATAGACGCTCCGCACCTGTTCAATGATAAAGTACAAAGCATTCATTTGCATCTTTGAGAGGTTGTGCCGACGGCAGGTAAACTCATTTGCCCAGAAGAGATTTGTTTCTTTATTCTCAGTCATAGCTCACCTCCTTTCTCTTTGCAGGCGAAGTTCACAACATCATCGTATAGGAAATACACCTTTTGGCCGATTTTTCTCTTCTGCAGCAAGTTCTGCTTCTCCGTCCACCGCCAGAGGACTGTCAAAGAAACACCCAAAAGACTTGCTGCATCCTTGCGGCTGATGAATTTGACTCCGCCAATTAGGAATGGCTTAATCGTGCGTCCATCTTGCGCCACATCAATTGGCACAGAAGGAACACCATGTCTGTTTTTCCATTCCTCGAACATCTGAGCAGCCTTTGCTACTGCACGCTCCTCGATTTCATGCTCGATGAGCTGAATAAAATTTGCATCCATTTTTTAAACATAATCGCACGACTTTTGGTTAGAATATAAAAACACAACATCCTTCTCGCATGTTTTATGCAAGTAGGAAGCGAGAGCTTTTTAAAAAAATTGGATGCTGCGTCGTGCGATTATGTTTATTTGCGCTTGCCGAGTGGCTATGCCCTCAGCATAAGGCTGTCCAACCAGCCCGATACTCCCGAAGGAGTGTGTTACACAATTGAACCCTTAAGGTTCTAGAAAATTAGCTCTCTTGGCGAGGGACGTCTATGCTTTCTCGCCCATTATATTTTTGTGTGGAACATTTCCACTTCTGTGCAAAGGTACGGAGATTTTTTTATTTCTCCAAATTTCAATGTCGATTTTTTTGAATTTTGACAAAATATTTTATTAGGTTCTTCATTTCTTCGACACTCATATTGTCAACATCCAGTGCACCTGTTACATCTTCTTCTAGTTTTAATAGCTTTTGATTGTTTTCTTTTCTAGTTTTGAGTGGGTACATATCTTGGTACCCACGTGTTACATCGTTGCCGTGAGAGTGTCCCATGCTCTCGGCAATGTACTCTTCTTCTACTCCAGCCAATTTCAAATTCGTGGCAAAGGAGTGTCTTGCCCATGTGCCCGATACGAGTTCTTTATCCCAGTGCAGTACTTCCTTGCACACTTTACGCACTCGGTCTTTAATATTGCAATTTTCCTTCAAAGTGAGCCTCCTGCGCTCCTCTTCATCACGGATGCCGTGGAACACCTGGGGGAATACATAACCGCCTTTGGTGGGAGGTGCTGCAATCTCATCGAGAATGTTCTGGAGGGGCTCAATGATAGGAACGATGACTACAGCGTTATCGTTGCTTTGGGCGGAAGTTTTTTTACGTTCAAATTCGAATGCTTTGCCACCCTCCTTCCAATACGTATCATTATACCTCAATCGCGCAATGTCTGCAAGGTTGCAGCCGTTGCAGAGATATTGAGCAAGCAATAGTCCCAGAGAGTCATGAACTCGCTCCTTATATATCGGATCCCAATTGTCGGGGTATCTTTTTTCTACAAATACCTGGTATAGTTGCGTCCATTCCTCTATGCTGAGGTAGGATTTTTGCCGTCTTTTGCCACGTGGTATCGAAATCAGCGAAGAATCCTTGTTACTGAAAGGGTACTCCACTTCGCTAAGGAAACCTTGCCTTACTGCTTCATGCCAAATCACGCGGCAGGTGCGAAGATAAATGCCTCTGGTAGCATCTGCTATCTTTCCAACCGTCTTACCGTTCTGCATTATGCCATTCATCATACCTTCATTCCACCGCTGTATGACGTTTTTGTCAATAGCAAACCCTGGAACTTCTCCCAATATCATGCGAAAGGAATTTAGAGCGCAATTGTAACTTTGTGCTGTGCCTGCACGTCCCTCCTTACGTCTGGAGGCAATGATGTTTTCCCATATACTTATAAAAGAATTGTTGGCTTCGCCGTGTATATCTACGCCAGAAAGAACCGCGCTTATAAGTGGCAGCGTAAGTTGTTGCTTCTCTGCCACTTTAGCGAGCCTTGTGCGATAGCCTTCCAATATGCTCTCCCATTCTTTCTTTTTCTTCATCAAAGAGTTTTTGGAAGATGTAACATTACAGACCTCAGTAAAATACTTGTCTGTGGTGAATTCACCGATGCGGTGATAATATCGCTTGTAATTAAGTGTGCAAGTAATAACTATGGGGTATTCTCCACTCTTGTTCTTGTATCTGCGGTCTAGCGAGAACAGGAGAGAGCAATTTCCGACTTTGCTGCAGGTCAAGGATGTTAGTTGTTTCATCTTTCTTTAATGTTATATTTGAACAAAAAACTGAACAAATCCTGAACAAATAAGAACGTTTATCGCCGTATTTGCAGATTTCGCTTGTTTTGGCGCAAAGTTACAAAAATGCTGATAATCAAGCAAATAAATGAACAATATTTAACTATTTGAAATTAGCCGAGTAGTGTATATTTTAGACTGAAAATCCGTGTGTCACTGGTTCGAATCCCGTTGGCACCACCATTGAAAAAAGCAGTTACAGACTCCTGTAACTGCTTTTTTCTTTTATCTCAAACTCCTACTTCTTTCTTTTTCCTTATTACTTCTTACTTTCTCTCAGAGCGAGCTCTCTCCCTCCACGTAGTTTTCCATAAAGAGGTGCTCGCCGTCAAACACTGCATAGGTAAACTGGCTTATCCAGTCGCCGAGTATCATGAGGCGCGACTGCTTGGTAAGCATGAGGTCTAGCTCTATGTGGCGATGTCCGAAGAGGAAATAGTCTATATCGGGATGGTTCTTCAGATAGTCTTTGGCAAAGAGCACAAGATGCTCCTTGTCCTCACCCATGTATGGCGGTTCGGTACCATCGACGCGTTTGAGGCGCGAATGCTTTGCCCACGCAAGCCCGAACTTCACTCCCAGATCGGGGTGCAACCAACTGAACATCCGCTGGCACAGTTTGCTATGGAATATGCTACGTATAAACTTAAATTTGCGGTCGGGATCACCAAGCCCATCACCATGTGCGAGGTAGAAAGTCTTGCCGTGCAGTTCGAGGGTACAGGGTTTCTTATGGAGTATCACCCCGCACTCCTTTTCCAGATAATCGTATGCCCAGATATCATGATTACCCGTAAAGAAGTGCACCTCCACTCCCCTATCGGTGAGTTCTGATAGTTTGCCGAGGAAACGTGTATAGCCTTTAGGCACCACCTGTCCATACTCGTACCAGAAATCAAACATGTCGCCAAGCAGATATACGGCCTCTGCCTTATCCTTTATCTCATCGAGAAAATTGACAAGGCGGCGTTCCTGCATCCTGCGGTGAGGTATTGCCAAAGAACCTAAATGTGCATCGGAAAGAAAATAAATCATGACACAACGATTATCTGCTATCTGTTATCTTTTATCTCTAATCTCTGATCTTACTCAAACCCCAACTCCACACGTGCTTCTTCCGTCATCATGCTCTTGTCCCACTCTGGTTCGAATACCATATTGACGTTAGCAGAGGTTACTCCCTGCACGGCAGACACTTTGCTGCGCACATCCTCTATGATATAATCAGCAGCAGGGCACGATGGCGCAGTAAACGTCATGTCGATGTCGAGTGCACCATCATCAGCGAGGTCTATCTTGTATATCAATCCGAGGTCATAGATGTTGACGGGTATCTCGGGGTCATATACCGTCTTCAGTACCTCTATTATACGCTGTTCTGTTTCGTTTTTCTCTTCTTGAGTCATAATTTTTCTTTTTCTGCTAAAAAGCATCATAACTTTCCTTGTTCTCTGTAGGAATAATAGTTGCCGTCGGTTATTATCACGTGGTCGAGAAAATGGATGCGCATCGTCTGACACGCCTCACGGATTTTTCTTGTCAGCATATCATCATCACGACTTGGCCGGACATTGCCGCTCGGATGGTTATGTGCTACGGCTATCACCGTCGCATTATTGAGCAGTGCCTCTTTCATGATGAGCCTTACATCTACGGCGGTTTCGGTGATGCCACCATGAGACAGCCTCATGGTCTTTATTTCCCTGTATGCCTGATTCATCAGTATGACGTAACTCTCTTCTACGTCGAGGTCACGCATCTTAGCCCACAGATGATTGTATATATCCATTGCGGTACCAAATTTCTTGCGCTCAGGCATTTCCGCCCCCTCACGTCTTTTGCCTAGTTCACATGCCGCAAGTATCGATATTGCCTTTGCCTCGCCTATACCTTTGTAGTTCATCAGTTGTCCGAGAGACATCTTGCTCAGCGTGGCAAGGTTGTTGTTGCAGTCGGCGAGCAGGCGTTTCATGAGGTCAACGGCAGTCTCGTTTTTATTACCCGAACCGATGAGTATCGCCAGCAGTTCTGCGCTCGACAGCGCCTCGGCACCATGCATCATAAGCCTCTCACGAGGGCGGTCTTCCTCGGCAAGCTGCTTTACGGTGAGTTTTGTCATCTCATTCATCGGTTTCACTTATAAAACGTCTTCTCAAAAGCCTGAAATTCGTCCTTGCCAAGCACACAGCGTCTCCACCATGCTTCAAGGAAACCGCAGCCGTAGCCCATCAGTTGGACAAAAGCGGCGGCGATGCTGACAAAGCCTATCTTTAACGACTTGTTTTGTATGGACGAGTCAACGAATATCAGCAGTGAGTATAGCAATATGGGCAACCAAGGCAGGGCACAGAGCCAATACCACCTGTGCACATCATCATAATGCATCAACACCCTGCCCACTGCAGATGCAAGCACGAGGGCAATCACGCCAACAGTAAATACCATCGGCAGGAGGTGAACAATCTTCATCGTGCCAGGATGGCGCTTTTCAAGGTTTATGCGTGCGATGCCACTGTTATATACCTGACGAAAGAATTTCTTCAGGTCTGTGCGCCTCTTGTGCCACACCCATGCCTCCGGAAAGAGACGGCATTTATAGCCTGCCTCCACTATGCGATAAGAGAAATCAATATCCTCACCGAATCGCATCTTGGAAAAACCTCCCAACTCTGCATACACCTCACGGCGTATGCCCATATTGTACGAACGTGGATAAAACCTGTCAAGTTTCTTCTTTCCTCCGCGAATGCCCCCTGTGGTGAAGAAACTCGTCATGGCATAACTGATAGCCTTCTGCACTGGGGTAAACGAAGGATGCGAGGCATCAGCTCCGCCAAAGGCATCGCAGGTGCCATGTAGCGTGAGTTCCTCTTCGACAGCCTGCAGGTAGCCATCAGGCAGCACCACGTCACTGTCGAGTATTATGAGGTAGTCACCCGTAGCACGCTCGGCACCATAGTTACGACTCTGTCCAGGTCCGCTATTCTCCTTTACGAAATAGCGCAGTGGCAGTTTGCTGGCATATTTGTCACACACATCCTTACATGGCAGCGCCGAACCGTCCTCCACTATGATGACCTCAAAATCGGCATAAGCCTGACGAGTGAGACTGTCAAGCAGTTCATCCACCTCATCAGGCCTATTATATACCGGTACTATGATACTGTATTTTGGTGTCATAGACTATAGTGAAAACTATGGTTTTCTAAAAGGATATCTTTTAGGAGCCAAAAGGATAACTTTTAAGGGCTAAAAGGATAACTTTTGGGGGGCCAAAAGGATACCTTTTCCAACCCCTACTGTAACAGGTTGTCTATCAGTGGATTACTCCTTGATACGCTGCAGGTAGCTACCGTCGCGTGTATCAACCTGTACGAGCTCGCCTTCCTCTATGAAGAGAGGTACACGAATCTCCACGCCTGTCTCCAGTGTAGCTGGCTTCAGAGTGTTGGTAGCGGTATCGCCCTTCACACCTGGCTCAGAGTGAGTGACACGCAGTATGGTCTTAACAGGCATCTCTGCATAGAGCACGGTGTCAGTATCTGCGTCGCTTACAACCTCTACGATATCTGACTCCTTCATGTACTCTACACCCGTAACGAGTTCTGCTGGTATAGGAGTCTGGTCGTATGTCTCCTGATTCATGAAGATATAGTCCTCACCCTCCTTGTAGAGATACTGGTAAGGACGACGTGTGATCTGCACCTCCTCCAGTTTCTCACCGATGTTGAAACGACGCTCCAGTACACGGCCGTCGGTTACGTTCTTCAACTTGATAATCATGATAGTGTTACCCTTACCTGGCTTGCGATGCTGGAAGTCGATGCAAACCCAAATGCCACCGTCCATACGTACGGCAACGCCTTTCTTAATGTCTTGTGAATTAATCATTGCTTTTTATTGTGTGTATAACTATGTTTCACGTTGCGCCCGCCTCGTGCGTACGCATAAAGTGCTGCAAAGGTACAAAATAATTCATAATTCATAATTCACAGTCCATGGTTTTTTAGCATGCATCGTTAAAAAATATTAAAACAAAGCTTTCAATACGCTTTCAACATCCATCTTTCAACTTTTCTTTGTACCTTTGCACCTCGAATTGCGCAAATTAACAAAAATAAGATATCTTAAAAGACAATGAAAAGAACATTCCAGCCACACAATCGCCGTCGCGTAAACAAGCATGGTTTCCGTGCACGTATGGCAACCAAGAACGGTCGCAGAGTGCTCGCTAACCGTCGTGCTCAGGGCCGCAAAAAGCTTACTGTAAGCGACGAGCACCACGGAAAGTAATTATCTTCCGTGTGAAGAATGGCTTAGGCAAAGCCGAAAAAAAACAACCAACATGTCTCGAAAAGAGATGGTTGGTTGTTTTTTTTTGTTAATTTTTCGCCTTTTTCTCCTATTTTCTTGTAAAATTGGATAATATTTCTTACCTTTGTGACATATTACTACTATTCTATTGAAAACCTAAAGACCGAAAGGAGTTGACCAATGAAAAATGTAATCATCGAACAGAATGTCAGCAACCTTACAAACGCGGAGATGAAGTCCTACAGAGCATTTGCCTACTGCTACAAGGGGTTCTGTGACATTGACTACAACGAAAGGAATATTACACTGAAAGGCGGCCAGTGTGCTATATTCCTAAATCTCGCCTTCATCAAGGCGACTAAACCATCACTCGACTTTATCTGCGACGTCATCTACATCGATGAGTCGTTTCTACGTCAGAGCGGACCACGCAACCCCTACATCATTCAGGGTATGCTGGCACTATACTCCACCCCTATCATAGATGTCAGCGACAAGGAGCAGGAACTGTGCATCAATCTCTTTGCCAACTTCCAAAGACGCCTCGACGCCACTGACCACCGTTTCTACAATGACATACTGAGAGTATCAGCAAGGATGCTTGCCCTCGACCTGTTTGACATACAGTCACGCACACAGGTCACAGAAAAGATTTCGCAGAAGTCATCAGACATTATGACACGCTTCATACAGATGCTGCAAGCCAAGGAGTACCGATACAACCGCGAGGTAGCTTACTATGCAGAACGGCTATGCGTAGTACCCAAATACCTCAGCGAGATATGCAACAAGGTAAGCGGTTTCTCTGCATCATATTGGATCAACAAATTTACCTCGCAGGACATATACGAACTGCTCACCAAGGACAGGAAACGTAGTTCGGAGATAGCAGAGATATTTCACTTTACCAGCACCTCTTATTTCAATCGCTACACCAAACGTTACCTCGGGGCATACCCTTCAGAACTACGCAAAAAGTAGTTGTCTGTCCATACACTCACGTTAGAGCCTTAGTTTATTAAAAATAGTTTATTTTCTTGCCTGTGTCATCATAAATTGCTACCTTTGCATATTATTTACAATAATATCACAAGGTAAAAGGACATATCATGATACAGGTAAATGTTATCAATAAAGGCAAACAACCACTGCCACAATATGCCACACCGCAGAGTGCAGGCATGGACTTGCGTGCCAACATAGAGGAGGCTTTTACTTTAAAGCCACTTGAACGCAAGCTCGTTCCAACAGGACTTTTCATAGCTCTCCCTGAAGGCTACGAAGCACAAGTGCGACCACGCAGCGGACTCGCGCTGAAGCATGGTATCACTGTACTCAACACCCCTGGCACCATCGATGCCGACTACAGGGGCGAGATCGGCGTTGTACTTGTCAATCTGTCCAATGACCCATTCATCGTAGAACCTGGCGAGCGCATAGCACAGATGGTAATAGCCAAGCACGAGCAGGCAGAGTTTACCATCGTGGAGCAACTTGACGAAACTCTGCGCGGTGCAGGAGGGTATGGACATACTGGGGTGAAGTAAGTATCAGTTAGTTCGCGGAGCTCATCACTTTGTGTCACAGTGCATAGTTCACAGTTGAGACGGTTATTACTCATATTATCAATGCTGTGTTCGCTGAATGTTTCAGCGGGCAAATTTGAGTATTACTATATCGAGGCTGTCAGGCAGCAGGATATGGGAAACTATATAGCTGCATTTGAACTCTTCCGTCATTGCCACGAGTTGAACCCCGATGCACCAGAAGTCAACTATGCCATTGGCTTGTTCTATATCGCCATGCAGCAGGACTCCCTGGGTGTGGCATATCTCAAACGAGCCATCGAGCTCGAACCCGACAATAATGAGTTTGGCGAACATCTGGCACGCACATACCTATATCAGAATAACGCCTCCGCAGCTGCTGAGGTGTATGAGACACTGGTGAAGCATCAGCCCGATCGCACAGACTACCTCGAACAACTGCTGCAGATATACAGCCAGCAGCATGACTACCCACAGATGCTCTCTACCCTCGGCCGTATAGAACTTCAGGAGGGGCAGACTGAAAGCATCACACTGGAGAAGATGCGCATACGTTCCATGATGGACGACAATGACGGAGCATACAAGGAACTGCAGAGTCTTATCGATGCACATCCCTTTGACATGAACCTGCGAGTGATGCTCGGCAATTGGTATCTCAACCAGGGTAAGAAGAAGGAAGCACTCACCACATTCAACAATGTGCTCAGCGAGGAGCCCGACAACGCTCAGGCACAGATGGCACTGATGGACTACTACCGCAGCGAGGGAGAGATAGCACGGGCTGACACCCTGCTCTACGATATACTTGTCAACCCACGTACCAACTCCGACGACCGCCTTGAACTGATAAGTAGTTGGGTGAGAGACAGTGAGTCACGCGATGGCGACTCACTACGCATCATACAGGTGTTTGACCGCGTACTCGCCATGCCACAGTCCACCTCCGACGTAGCAACGATGAAGGCGGCATACCTCGAGTTGAAGAAATTTCCGTCTGCCAACATACAGCAGGCATGGAGGGATGTGCTCCGCATAGCACCAGAAAATACTTACGCACGTCTGCAACTCATACAGCACATGTGGAGCGACAGCATCGACGACAACGTGATACGCGAGTGCGAGAAAGCACTGGAGTACATACCTGATGAACCGTCACTGTATTACTATCTCGGCTTAGCACAGTTTATCAACAAGCGCAACAAGGATGCCATACGCAGCCTGCGACGCGGTGCCGACAACATAACCGCTGAGACCAACAAGGAGATGGCTGCCGACATATACTCTTTGCTTGGCGACATATACCAAAAAGAGGGACGCATACAGGACACCTACGCAGCATATGACAGTTGCCTCGTATATAACCCCGAGAAGGTGATGTGCCTCAACAACTATGCATACTTCCTCTCCGAAGAGGGCAAGGACCTCAAGAAGGCGGAGAAAATGAGTTACCGTGCCATCACCGCCGACCCACAAAGTGCCATATACCTCGACACCTACGCATGGATACTGTATAAGCAAAAACGCTACGAGGATGCCAAGGCATATATAGATATGGCGATAGAAAATCTCAAAGAGGGAGAGGACTCGGATGGCGAGATAGCCGGACATGCTGCGAAGATTAACAAGAAACTTAAGAAGAAGAAATAACAAATGAACACCAAGAATATCACAATCACACTGACACTCGCCCTGACATCAGTAATGGCATTTGCCGACGATGCACAGACAGGAGCGACAGCACTGACAAAGGCTGATAAGGATACCGTGGCACTCGTCAACGATACCATCAAGCAGGCCGTTGACACCGTGACAGCTGTCAATGTCAGACAGGACAATGCCTATGCCGAACGGCTTCAGCGTATAAACTACCTGCGACAGGTGTATGACCATGCCGTATATGCACAGAATATCAGTTCGCGCATAAACCTCGGGTTGCAGGGACTAGGTAAGGACATCACCCTTGACGGTAAACTGCAGATGCGTCGTGGGCAGGTGATACGCCTTACCATCGTACCATTCGGACTTATGGAGGTGGCGCGACTAGAGTTTACACCATCATACGTACTTCTCATCGACCGCGTACACAAGGAGTATGTGAAGGCCTCATATAACGAAGTATCATTTCTAAAGGCTGAGGGACTGACGTTCTACACCTTGCAGTCACTCTTCTGGAACGAACTCTTTCAACCAGGCAAAGCAAAGCTTACTGACAGCGACCTCGCATCATTTTCTCTCAACAGGAAGTCCAACGGCATAAGTGAGGTGGGCCTCAGCGAGAAACGCCTGCAACTAAGCTGGACGACCGACAAAAAAGCATATATCACCAACACCGACATCACGTACGACAAGAAGACGAAGAACGAATCAAGCGTCAACGTAGCCTATAGCAATTTCGTTACCCTCGGTACCAAGAGATTTCCCTCACACGAGCGTATCACGTTCAATACCAAGGCGTTCTCCACGGGCACCATGACACTCGATATCAATATGGGCACCATATCCACTGATGGTGGGTGGGAATCCACCACCACAGTATCTGACCGTTATAAGAAAGTCACGGCAGAAGAGTTCTTCTCACGCCTCAGCAAACTGTAATAAACAACGCACTATATCGTCCTCCCTTTATGCGAGCACTTCTCATTATTATAATAGCATCACTGACAATGTCGCTTTCCTATGCTCAGACGAGCAAGAAGACGGCAAAGAAACCCGTTGCCTCGAAAACTACGACAAAGGCAAAAAAGAAAACTGCTACACAGAAGAGCACATCGACTAAGAAAAACGAACCAAAATCTATCAGTGGACTGCGTAGCGAACAGGCACGCATAAAGCAGAATATACGCAAGCAGGAGCAAGCCCTGCGTGCCAACAAGGCACAGGTACAGAAGAAACTTAAAGACCTGGAGCGCATCGGTGCCGACATGAATCGCCGTCAACAGTCTATCGACTCTATCAACAACGACCTCAGCCGTATCAATAGCGACATCGGTATGCTGACAACACAGCTCGACAACCTAACTCAACAACTCAACGAGCGCAAGGAGAGTTACGTAAAGTCCATACGCTATATGGCAAAGCAACGAGGCATCGAGAGCCAACTGATGTTTATCTTCTCTGCAAAAGACCTCAGCCAGCTGTACCGTCGCATGCGCTTCGTGAAGCAGTATGCTGATTTCCAACGCTCGCAGGGCAAAATGCTACAGGCAAAGCAACAACAGGTGGACTCCAAGCGTCAACAGCTCAACGTAGTGAAGGGCGAGAAGAGCAACCTATTGTATAAGGGCACAAAGGAAAAACAGGCTCTCATGGCACAGAAGGACGAACAACAGAAAATCGTCACATCGCTGCAAAATCAGCAGAAAACCATACAAGGCATCATCGCCGAGCAAAAGAAGAAAGATGCAGCACTCAATGCCGAGATTGACAAACTCGTGGCAATAGAGGTAGAAAAGGCACGTCAACGTGCCATAGCCGAGGCAAAGCGCAAGGCGGAGCAGGCTGCAGAAGCGAAGCGCAAGGCAGAGGAGCTGGCGCGCAAGAAGGCGGAGGCTGAAGCTAAAGCACGTGAGAATGAACGACGCATAGCCGAAGCAAAAGCTGCAGAAGAGAAAGCGAAGGCTGCTGCAAGAGCCGCTGCAAAGGATAAGGCGGCACGTGAAAGAGCCGAACAAATGGCACGTGAGGCTGAAGCAGCACGTATAGCAGCAGAACGCAAGGCAGCAGCCGACAGGGCACGTTCTGAAAAAGCGGTGGCCGATGCAAGGAAAGAGAGTGATGCCGCTGTGACACTGAGCAGTGCTGACCGCCTCATCAGCGGAGGTTTCGAGGCCAACAAAGGACGCATGCCTTCACCTATCGCAGGAGGTAGGATAGTAAGTCACTTCGGACAGCATGGTGTGGAGGGACTGCCTGGCGTCGTGCTTGACAACAAGGGCATCAACATACTCGGCTCACATGGCGCTGCTGTACGTTCTATCTACGATGGCGAGGTGAGTGCCGTATTTAATGTCGGAGGCTCCATGGGTGTATTGGTACGCCATGGTGCGTACATCTCTGTATATTGTAACCTCAGAAGTGTCAGCGTATCACGCGGACAGAAGGTATCAGCACGTCAGGCTCTCGGCACCGTGGGCAACGACAACATACTGCAGTTCCAATTACGTAAAGAACGTGCAAAGCTCAATCCCGAACAGTGGATTGCGAGATAAATGACAGATAATAGATGATAGATACAAAAAAGCGCTGCCGATGGGTAGCGCTTTTTTTATTGGTACTCTTTTGGGACTAAATGTTTCCAAAGGGGGTAAGGGTTCTTAAGCAAACCCTTATTGTAGAAATGTCTGTCGCCCGTCACCTCTGGTCCGAGCCAGTCAGGTTTGGTGTACGCCTCATCAGCATCACGCAGTTCCACTTCTGCGAGGAGCAGTCCCTCATTGGCACCTTTAAACTCATCGACCTCAAAGGTATGTCCCCCATATGGCACGAGGTAACGCACTTTTTCTACCAGTCCGCCATGACATAGTTTCAGCATCTCACGGGCATCAGCTATAGGTATCTCACGTTCAAACTCATATCGTGACAGTCCTCCATCACGTGAGGGGCTCTTTATCGTGAGATATGCCTTGTCATCTCGCAACCGTATGCGCACCGTTGCGCCATTGACATCCATATAGCCCTGGGCGATGATTGACGACGACGACGCCTCATCTCTGAAAGTGCCGTCACGTTTTACCAGAAACTTACGTTCTATCTCCTGTGCCACTGTTAACTATCCCACTGATATAATAGTATATACAGCATACAGCACGCCCAGTGCTATCAGTACGCCGAATATCCAGTTTATCACGTTTTTCTGATGCTTCTGTTGTTTTTCAGCGTATGCAGCCTTCTTGGCATCACGCTTTGCATGTTTAAAGTTGCTCATGATTCTTTACGTTGTTTAGTTATTATTATTCTTAGTTTTGTTCTTCCATCAGGTATGCTTTGATAAAGCCGTCTATCTTACCATCCATCACCCCATCGACATCTGCAGTCTGATATCCCGTGCGATGGTCTTTCACACGTCGGTCGTCAAAGACGTACGAACGTATCTGACTACCCCACTCTATCTTCTTCTTTCCCGCCTCTATCGCTGCCTGTGCCTCCAGTCTTTTCTTCATGGCACGGTCATAGAGTTGTGACTTCAGCAGTCGTAGAGCATTCTCACGATTCTGCTGTTGTTTGCGCGATTCAGTGTTGGCGATGAGTATCTCCTCCTCCTCGCCCGTGTCGGGGTCTTGGTACATATAACGCACTCTGACACCCGTCTCCACCTTGTTGACGTTCTGTCCGCCGGCACCTGATGAGCGGAAGGTATCCCATGATATCCTTGCAGGGTCTATCTCCACTTCTATAGTGTCATCGATGAGAGGTGTCACAAACACCGATGCAAAACTCGTCATACGTTTACCTTGGGCATTATACGGGCTGACCCGCACCAAACGGTGTACGCCGCTTTCCGACTTCAAGTAACCATACGCATAGTCTGCCTCGCCTTGGTTCTCTATCTGCATGGTGACAGTTTTTATGCCGGCATCGTCAGCCTCGAGCAGATCCACCACGGTCACCTTGTAGCCACCCTTTTCAGCCCAGCGTATGTACATACGCATCAGCATCTGTGCCCAGTCCTGTGCCTCAGTGCCACCAGCACCAGAATTTATCTTCAGCACAGCGTCCATGGGGTCTTCCTCCTGTCGCAGCATATTCTTCAGCTCAAGGTCTTCTATAGCCTTTATGGCACGTTCGTATGCCACGTCCACCTCCTGTTCGGTGACCATCTCATCCTTATAAAACTCCATCGCCAGCTGCACCTCATCCGTAGCAGTGCGCACCTCTTTGTAGCCGTCGAGCCACTTCTTCAGTTCGCCCACCACCTTCATCTGTGCCCTTGCCCTCTCTGGGTCATCCCAGAAGTCTGGAGCCTGCGTACGGAGGTCTTCCTCCTCGTACTCTATCTTCTTTCTATCTATGTCCAGATATTTATACAGAGCATCCGCCCTGTCCATCACATCCTTCAGTTGTTCCTGTGTTATCATCTTTTTTAATTAGAAATTCCTAATTAATCATTGTACATCTGTTCAATGATTTCAGCGTAGTTTTTTATCACTACGGGGCGGCGTGTCTTCAGTGTGTTGGTCAGTTCCCCACTCTCCATGGTAAACGGTGCGGTAAGCAGTGTGAAGCGTTTCACCTGTTCGTAGCCTGCCAATCCCTGCTGCAGAGTGTCTATACGTTCCGCGAGCATCTTTATTATCTTTGCGTTGCGGCATAGATCCTCACGTCCCTCAAATGGTATGTTATATTCACGAGCATACTCCTCCAGCATAGGGTATGCTGGTACTATCAGCGCAGAGACAAACTTACGTTCCTCAGCTATCACCACTATTTGTTCTATAAACTTATCCACCAGCAGTTTCGACTCCACCGCCTGTGGTGCTATGTACTTGCCGTTGGATGTCTTGTATAGGTCCTTTATGCGCTCCGTCAGGAATAGTTCGCCGTCACGTATGTATCCAGCATCCCCCGTACGGAAATATCCATCCTCCGTAAACGACTCTTTGTTAAGCGTCTCGCGTTTGTAGTATCCACGCGTTATCGTAGGTCCCTTGAGCAGTATCTCGTCGTTCTCCCCTATCTTCACGTCGATGCCGTTGATGGGGCGTCCCACAGAGCCTATAGTATAAGGTTCGTCCTTATGGTCGCACGATACCGTGGCGAGGCTCTCCGTCAGTCCGTATCCCACTATCATGTTCAGTCCCAGGCTGTGCACGAATGTCTCCACCTCAGGCGACACCACGGCGCCCGCCGTAGGAAATATGTTGGGCTTCACCAGTCCAAACTGTTTTCTCACCAGCGCCAGCAGCGTCTTGTCTATCGCCTTGTACTTCATGGCGAGGAGCAGTGACGGGCGTTTGCCGTGCGCCTTACACTCCACGTTATATTTCTTGCCTATCGCCAGTGCCTCCCTGAACAGTTTCTGGTGCATAGGCGATGACGAGTCTATCTTGTCCTGTATGCCAGCATACACCTTCTCCCAGAAGCGTGGCACCGCCGACATACACGTTGGGTGTGTCTCCTTCATCGACTTCTGTATCTCACGAGGGTCAGTATTGATTATCAGCATGCTGCCTTCCGTCAGTGCCAGGAAGTCCCATCCCCTTTCAAAGATATGCGCTATGGGCAGAAATGTTATCACTCTGTCATCCTCTCCCACAGGCACACACTCGTTGTTGGCCTTAAAGGCAGCAGCATACTGTCCGCAGGTAAGCACCACTCCCTTTGACTCTCCCGTAGTGCCCGAGGTATATAGTATGTTGGCGATATCGTCATCATTAAGTTCGTTCCACAGCCGCTCTACCTCTGTCTGACGTGGCAGTCCCTCACCCTGTTTCATGAAATCGTTGAAGTATATCGATGTCACGTCATGCTCCGCCAGCGTCACCGATGCATCATATATCACTATCCTCTCCAGTGTGGAGCACAGCGCCTGCACCCTACGAGCCTTGTCATACTGCTCCTGTTCGCCGACAAACATTATACGTATCTGCGCATCGTTGACGACATACTGCAACTGCTGCTCCGAACTCGTGGCATAGAACGGTATCGTCACGGCTCTCACTCCGAAGGCACCAAAGTCGGTGTAGAAGTACTGCAGGGCGTTCTGCGAGAACACTCCGATATTCTCCTGCGCTTTCACACCCAGATTCAGCAGGGCATTCGACACCTTCATTACGCTCTCCGAAAACTCGTTCCACGATACCTTTCTCCATACGGTGCCCCCAAAGTCCTTATACTCAAAGACTGTCCTGTCACCATATTTCTTTGCCTGCTCGTGAGGCAGCAACGCTAAATGACACACTGTTTGCATGGCAATACGTTTTTATCACATATCAATTTTGAATGCAAATTTACAAAAAAAGTATAAAATGAGCAAACTTTTAATATAATTGTGAATTATGAATTATGAATTATGAATTTATTTACTACCTTTGCAAAACTAACGATAACAAAAAACTCACCATGACCATCGACCAATACGTCAATGATGCAGTAGCACTGCTCAAACAACTCATCGCCACCCCATCCATAAGCCGCGACGAGAGTGCAGCAGCCGACATAATGGAGCAAGCCATGCACAGCTACGGCTACGAGCCGGAGCGCATAGGCAATAACCTGCTCATAAAGTCATCATCATGGGACGACAGCCGTCCCACCATACTCCTCAATGCCCATATCGACACCGTCAAGCCCGTCTCCACATGGACTCGCGACCCCTTCACCCCCACCATAGAGGGTGACCGCCTCTACGGTCTCGGTTCCAATGACTGCGGTGGTGGACTGGTGAGCCTCTTGCAGGTGTTTAGGGCAGTTCACAGTTCACAGTTCACAGTTCACAGTGCGAACTATATCTACCTCGCCTCATGCGAGGAAGAGGTCAGCGGAGCTGGCGGCATTCGTGCCGTGCTCCCTTCACTTCCTAAGGTTGACGTAGCTATCGTCGGCGAACCCACCGGCATGCAACCCGCCATCGCCGAGCGCGGCCTCATGGTCATCGACGGCGTAGCCCACGGCAAGAGTGGTCATGCCGCTCGTGGCGAGGGTATCAATGCTATCTACCAAGCCCTCGACGACCTGCTGTTTATACGCGACTATAAGTTCCAACGCGTCTCACCCCTCCTCGGCGAGACCAAGATGCAGTGCACCATCCTCAATAGCGGCACCCAGCACAATGTCGTGCCCGATGAGTGTCGCTTCACCATCGACGTTCGCTCCAACGAGCTATACACCAACGAGGAGATATTCGAGTTCCTGCAGAGCAAACTAAAGAGCGACCTCAAGGCACGCTCCTTCCATCTGCACAGTTCTTCGCTGTTCAGCAGCGAAGACGATACGTCACTTCGTGACTACCAGAAGAAGTTCTCCGCACTCGGCATGCAGCCCTTCGGCTCCCCCACCCTCTCCGACCAAGCCCTCATGCGTTTCCCCAGCTTCAAGCTCGGTCCAGGCGAGAGTAGCCGTTCCCACTCCGCCGATGAGTACATCTGCATCAGCGAGATTCAGCATGCCATAGACACCTACCTCAAGTTGCTCGCATAAAAAAAAAACAAATTCGCCCCACCCATCCATTGATGAGTGGGGCGAACCGTTGTTACTCCCTCTTATCTACAAATTCATATCCACTGTACTGTGCCCGTGGGAAGACAAACATACTGTCATCTATGCCACCCGACTTGAAGTTAGAGATATTTATCGTTGCCCACAAGAAGGCAACCTTCACCCTGATACGCTTCGGATTATGAGTCGCCAGGTCCAACAGCACCTTAGCCTCCTTCACCCCGTCAACACCCTTCTTCGCCTTTAGCGTCACCAGCAGACCCTCATCTTCGCGAGTCACGCTATACGTGTAGTTATCAGGCTCGAAGGTAAATTTCTCCTCATACTTTCCCTTCTCCGTACCATGGTGTATCTCCACCACCTTCTTTTTCTCCTTCGTGATATATGCCGTCACGCCATCATTCCATCCCTTGCTGTTCTTCGACACATACCTGCTCTTCTTACCCTTATACCATATCGTGCCCTCCGTTTTATACAGATTAGCCACATTCACCTTATAGTGCAGCGTAGCCCCCTGACTGCTGAAGGTCCTTTGCCACGCCTGCATAAACAGGTGCTTCGCCTGCTGAGCATTCGGACTATCGGCCGACGGTTTCTTCTTCGCCTCCGAAGTAACGTTGGCGCACATCATCAGCGCCAACACCATATATAAAAAGACATTTCTCATATTTCCCCGCAAAGGTACAAAAAATCTCTCTCTCCTCCAAATTTTTAGGGAAAACTTACCAGTTATCGTCCTCATTGCCTATGAGGCCGTTCTTCACCGCTTCCTCTATTTTGTCCATTATGGCATTAGAGTAAGCGTGAGTCATCACGAGAGCCTTTGAGCAGGTGCGTTTCTGCAGGTCCTTCTCCACGAAGGGATAGTGTCGCACTATCTCCCATTGCTCGTCATAGAGTCGGCGGTCCGTCTTGTCGGCATTCATACGTTTGCCGTCAGCATACACATCCTTGTTGCGGTTTTGATCTTTGCTGTCAGTATTCGTCAGTCCTCCCAGCCATCCACCGCTTTCCACCTTCACCACGTCATAGTTCTGCACCGTATAGGTCACACGCACCTTGCCGTCCTTGATGTCAATCCTTATCACGGGAGTTATGTTCACTATATAGCGATAGAGCGTACCCGTATGGTCGGCGATAGCATCCAGCGTTGACGATATGATGATGCATCCGTCCTCCTTGTCGTTCAGCGTTATCGCCTGCTTATCCTTAAACGTAGCCGTCACCCAGTAGTTCAGCATCACATACAGTTGCTGCTTAGTCTTTCCTGGAGCCTGTATTATCTCCTGATAAGTAAGCGACTCGTTCTTGTCAAACTTCATATCGCCTGCCAGTGTCATAGCGGCATCCACCCACTTATCGCCATAACGGCTCTTAGCATATTTCTCCAAGTCGGCAGCCTTCATCACCTGTGCCTCCACTGTCAGCGAAGCCCCGCATATTGCGAGCATCATAGTCATCAATAATGTCTTCATCAATTCATTCATTTAACACCTGCAAATTTATGAACTTTTTTTCTTTTCTCCAAATTTTCGGCATTAAACATGCTATGGTGCAACAACCCTTCTATTAACGAAATCGCCCCACTCATGCAATGATGAGTGAGGCGATGATGTTTATTTTTCCACTCTTTGATGTTATTTCTACTTTCCTTGTATTCTAGTTTTTTTGACAGTATCAAGAATCTTATCTAATGCAATGATTTGTCCTTCTCTAGTAACAACTCCTGAAGATAAAAGTCCGACATACTCATTATTATTGATTATAGGGAATAAAGACTCCAAGGAGTAGTCGCTGTTTGAGACGTACAATTTTTGCAATCCTAGAGCGAGCAAAGCATTTGCAGAAAAAAAGAAAAGTTTATGTTTACGTAAGACGCTATAAAACAAGTCTGCTCGTGGACCAGAGGTGGAGCCTTGTACTGATGAGGGGAGTAAATCACATTCGCGACCTCCGATAACTAAAAACTTTGCGCGTTTTATTCTATCTTCGACTTGTTCTAGTTCTGTTTCGTAAGCCACCATTTGAGACTCATATCTTCCTTCAGCCATCATATGATTGAAGTCAACTTTTGTTTCAGCAACAAAGAGATAATTGTCTCGGATATTCAGAAGACTAACATCTAATCTTCCACCTCTATCTCTTTGGTCAATTCTCAATCCAACTTCTAATGCCAAGCGAGGTTCAAATGACATGCTTAGAAATTTCATGGCATTTGCTGTCCACACGGCAATATTCTTCGTTTCGTCAACAGCAGTAAAGGCCTCAAAACACTTATATTTAACTGAAAGAAGGCCAACAGGCACCTTAGGCAATTTTATGAATGTTCCTTTAAATAGACTTGACGAGGCCATTTCCAATTCGGATAGCTCCTTAGCAGAGATATCATAACAGAACCTATTGGGATGAAATTTGTTTGTCAATAGAATACGATTGCCTACGCATCCAAACACGCAAAACATACAGTTTATACAGCATTCTTCTTTTACAGAGAACTTACTTACTCTATCTTCACCATTTTTTAGACAACTAACCACTAAGGGAACACTATGTGACGATTTTCCCTTACTATGCTTTTCATCCTCTATAAAATTTGCAAGATACGAATACTTGTACATTTGCAGGAATGCACAAGGAGCATCAAGCCTATTATCTGCATATAAACAAAACTTACCCATTAATAGCTATATTGGTTTAGACAGTCTATAACATCCTGTGGAGCACCCACCTCTAATTCTTTTATATTCAATCCTTTTGTTGGTTGCAGATAGAACTTCCCATTCATAATTCTTCCTACATAAGGTATTCCTGCCATGAATGCAATATCTATTTCTGTTGATATAGTATCCTCAAGGTCTTCCTCTGAAATCACGAACTTGTCTTTGTCTTCTTTTAGAACATCTATAATGTCACTTAATGCTACAGCCGTATTGTTTTGAAATGCAAGATTAAGTAAGAAAAGAATAGCAAAGCGACGATTCTTGATTTTGGATTCGTAATACATTGTAGCCTCACGCACCATCTCCTGACCATTCTCCCTTAAGCAGAAATTCATTTTGGTAAGGTTGTCATAGTTAAGAGGTCTATCTGTTATATCTGTATTGGGGATTTCTATCATCTCATACTCCTGTCCCACTCGATGCTCGCTATTGATATAATCACGATAGGCGATGTGTGCGTAAGGCGATGCTGTAGGTTTGAAATTTACAGGTTTAATGTAGCCTCCCTGCGTGAGCCATGCCAAAATACAGGACTTTGTTCTAGTATTTGAATCACGCGTAGAGCCTGCGGATAATTCAACCATATTACCATTATATTCTACGAACTCTGTTGGAGAAGGATAACCCACAGTTATCTCGCCAGCATCAAAGGTTTCTCCTGGATTATATTTGGACAAACTATACATAACCCCTACAACTGGTCCATAATTTAGAACTGCCTTTTTGATGATAGCTTGCATTTCAGCCGTTCCACATTCTGTTTTTGCAAACCTAACGCCAAAAGGGGTTATTCTTACCTTTCTTCCAACTCGCTCAACAAAACCTAGCGCATGCATTGCATTAATCGTATTGCTCACCTCTTTTGATTTTGTGGTGTCACTCAAAACACCATTTGTTATAGAGCAACCTGCATCATCAAGAGGATTTTCCTTGAATCGGCAATATTTGCCAACAAGTTCATCCTCTTTAAGTAATGTGCAAAACTTGTGTATATTGGTGGCATTACGATCGAACTTTATATCCTTAAGATTAAAGGAAGTTCCGTAGGTGCCGAATTTCTCAACGATTAACTGAGCAAGTGCATGCAAACACTCTATTCTAGCTGCTGCTGTGCGATTGATAAGAAATGCCATAATTACAATATTGTCATAAATCCCACATCAAGTTTTAATGAATCTAATGTCTGCTGGATACTTTGTTCTTCGACAGTATCTGAATACAGAAGCATACACTTGACCTTTAGATTAGGAAAAGAACCTGAGACACTTTCCTTCAATCGATATAAGTCCATCGCATTACTGTCTGTGGCAAACTTATTAGACTTCTTATAGAGAGTAATTGTATCGTATTCTTTTGACACCAAGTCTATTCTACGTGCCCTTAGTCCGTACTCCCATTCATAATTTACTCGTATGAATACAGAACGATCTTTAGATTCGATATTACTTGCAAAGTACACTAAGGTTTCCAATTTTTTCTTACATGGTACATGATAGAAGAATTGTTTCTCCTCCCCATCAGAAGAATTGGCGACAATAGAAGCAAGCGTACTATTTATATTTCCCCGGTAAATAGGCATTGTTGTGATATAGTCGGTGTAAGTTTGTTTTTTATCAGTTTTACGTAGTCAGGATTCAACTCAAACCCGATTGATTTGCGTCCCAGTTCTTGAGCTGCTAAAAGAGTTGTACCAGTACCAGCAAATGGGTCTAATACAGTATCGCCCCAGAAACTATACAGTTTGATAAGTCGCATGGGAAGTTCCTTAGGAAAAGGAGCGGGATGTCCTTCTGTCTTTGCCTTTGCTGGCTGCATTTCCCAAATAGAATTGATTGCCCATTTTTGCCACTCTTCCGATGTGAGTTTTGACTTCTCTTTGATTTCTTTAGTTACAGGTTTACGCTTACCTTTTTTAGAGAATACCGTAATCCATTCATAAGGGTAAGTGGAGAAAATATTAGGAGGATAAGGATAACTACCAAAAGAACTGAATCTTGCTATCTTTCTTTTATCCCATATATACAACCCGAATTGGTACATGCAGCCTGTTGAGTTCATAAATGATTCAATATCGCCCAATACCAAGCGTGTTTCCCGACGGTCAAAACGAGCAGCTTTTCCTGTCAACAGAAATGGCATAATATTTATACAAATCTTTCCGTCTGGAGCTAAAACGCGGACACATTCCTTCCATACTTTGTTAAGTTCGCTCAAATAGTAGTCATACGAACTACTTCCCTTGCCAATTTGTCCTTCGACATCATAATCCTTAAGAGTCCAATAGGGGGGACTCGTTATTATCAAATGAACACTTTCGTTAGGAATAGCACTCATATCACTCGAATCATGATTATAGATGGTTGCATCACCCAATACCAATTTTTCTATTTTGTCCATATAACTATTTGTTCTTTTCTGTCTGTTTTGTTTATTGCATCAAATACCTTTGAACTTGTGCCAGAGTAAGACCGTTCCACGATGGTGTAGTCTTTAAATGGGCTTATGGATTGAAAATATTCAGCACCATTTATAACTCTACCATGTATCTTCTTGTCACCTACTACGAAGATAACTTGGCCACCAGGTTTAAGAACATTGTAAAGCTTGTCGAGAACAGTTTTCATGTCCTCTTTATAGTTCTCAAAACTTTGTATGAGTCTCGATCTGATTTGAATTCTCTCGAAGCCTAATATGTCATAAATAATTCTAGCATAATAGGCCGTATAGTCAAGACAGTCAAAATATGGTGGACTTGAGAAAATAAAATCTATCGAATTTGGTTTGATAACATTGTCAAGATTCCTACTGTCTTCATAATAAATCGTACTATCATTTGCTATTGGCAGATAATGCTTTTTTATCTTCAATTGAAGTTTTTCATAAAAAGGGATATACCTTTTCGGCTCTATATTCTTACCAACCGTACTTGATGTCCATTTGTAATCATTACATCCTCTTGCTGTTAAGGCTATTGCGCCGAGAAAGCATGCTTTGACATAATCGGACATTTCATCATAGAAAACAGACATCCTCATAATTTCATCGAGAGATTCTTTATGAAAAAGGCTTGCTGGATATTCTGGTGCAATTGGCACATGGGTTTGCGCTTTTGCCCTCTGTATTACGTTGTTTACCTCATATTCAACCTCTTGAAATGATAACGGGATGTGTATCTTCCCATTTGACAAAGTAACAGCAATCGGATTGGCATCAATACCTATAGTATGAAGTCCATGCTTCATACCTTCATATACAATTGTTCCAGAGCCACAAAAAGGGTCAAGGACAGTACTGCCCTTGGGCATTTGAGATAAAATCTGCTCTGCATCCAACGCTGAAATCTTTCCACGATATGGGTATATCCCATGAATGGAACGTGGATTGTTGACAGATTTAAGTTCTCTGATTACAAAATCCATCTACGCATATAAGTTTATGAGCGACAGTACTTAACTGTTTGATTGGTGATGGGCTCAATAACAAAGAACCCTGAGACATAATAAAAGCGTGAAACTGCTCTTATCAATGTCCCAAGGTCCTCGGATGACCCATTCATACAGATAAGCTCAGCCCACGCTATGCGCAGGCGCTGATACTTATTTGTTGTATGAATGTCTTATGAATTTCCGAGGTTCAGGGACATTCCAAACGTAGTACTACGCGCGAATTAGTTTTACCAATAAAATCACACCAGCGGCTTGCGCTCAAGCCCTATGTGAAAGGTGGTGCGAAGCACCGCTCCAAGCACCTTTTCTGGCGTTCGAGTACAAAAGTAACAATAATTTTTGAAACCAACAAAAAAAGGGCAGAAAAAAAGTTTTTGCGCAAAAAACTCCCTAACCTTCCTATATGGGCCTTCAGCCCTGCATTCATGCAGGTTCCCGATAGGGAGGTTAAGACTGCAGATTATAGATTATAGATTGCATTGGAAAAGCATAGGGTTTGCAATGCTAAAGCATATGGTTTAGGGGCTTAAAGCATATGGTTTATAATTCTGAAGCTATGCCAGAAGGTAGATGAAGCATAGCTACATTAGTCGAAGATGAGGAAGGGGGCGATACGCGAAAGTTTCTCCTTGGTGAACGATGGGAGGAGTGCCATGTCATTGATGGAGTGTATGGCTCCATTCAGGCGGCGATATCGTAGGATGTCGGTTGCCTGGGTGTGGTTGATGAGGGGATGTTCCTTGAGCTGTTGCAAGGTAGAACTGTTGACATGCACCTTGGGGAAGTTTTGCGAACAGGTCATATAGACGAGTGATGACTCTGGGAAATTGCGTATAGCGAGGAGTTCGTCGGGCGAGGTGAATGCCTGACGACGCTGGCGCAGCTCTACTATGCGACGGGCAAAATAGGAACCGATGCCTGGTATGCGCTTGAGTGACGTAGTGTCGGCGGTATTGATGTCGAGAGTCTCGCCAGGAGAGAGCTTTTTATTGGGGGGAGTGATCGGGACATTAGCGTTGGCATTATGGCTATGGTTAACGTTCTCGTTATTCCTTCTAACTATCACGTCGCGTGCCATGACCTCGGGAGCTATCTTGATATATGGTTCGAGGCGACGATAGTGCTCCAGGGTGAGTCCGTAGAGCATGGCGAAGTCTTCCTTAGTGCGGTATCTGCCGCCCTTCGCGCGGTACTTATATATATTGCGCACCTGCCAGGGTTTCAGTCCAAGGCGCAACAGCTGTATGCTGTCGGCGGTGTTGGGGTCGAAGGGAAAGAGACTCACCCCCGCCCCTTCTCTGTTTAGAGAGGGGAGATTGGAAGACTCACCCTTAATTCCTCTCTGGGTAGAGAAAGGATAGTTATCGTTAAGGTTATCACCTTCTTTCTTGAGCAGGGGAAATAATAATACCACCAATACTATTATGCTGAGAAACAGTATGGCGGCATTGCGATCTTGCTTGCGGAAAGAAAACATAGGGAGGGGGAATTATATTATCGGCAGCGAGGTGCCATTGATCTTCTGGTAGAAGTCGAGGGCGAAGACATCGGTCATGCCTGAGATGAAATCGATGACTGCCATGACGCGTGTGGGCATATCGGGAGCTTCTATCTCATACTGACTGCTGACACGGCGCAGGAGCTGCTGTGAGTAGAAACGGTCGGGACTGATGATAGCATCGACCATGCGCTCAAGGATGGTGCCCATGATATGATAACCGCCAAGCTCGATGTCGAGAACGGGTTTGGAGTGGTATATCTTGCTGAGGGCTACCTTGGTACATTGTTCGTATGCTCGGCGCTGACGTTCTCCGATATGTTTTATCAGCGACCCCTTGAAGGTGCCTGCCATGATGGCTGCCTCATTGTGCAGGAAGGCATCGACACACTCATTTTCGAGTTTGCCGATGACGCAGGCACGCATATATACCACTTGTTCGTTTTCGTCGGTGATATGCTCTGTCTCTATGCGCTGCAGGATGGCACGCTGCACGTCATCGTCGAAGAAGGCGAGGAGCAGACCGCGTGTCTCCTCAAAACTGAGCAGCTTGAGTTTGTGGGCATCTTCGATATCCATTACCTCATAGCATATATCATCTGCTGCTTCTACGAGATATACCAAGGGATGACGGGAGTAAGCCTCACCTGAGGAATTTGTCAATTTGTGAATGCCCAGCTCTGATGCTATCTTCTTATAGGTGGGGGCTTCGGAGGCGAAGAAACCAAACTTCTCCTTGCCTACGTAAGGTATAGCCGTGGAGGGGTATGGGTACTTGACGATGGAGGCGAGGGTGCTGTATGTCATAGCAAAGCCTCCTTCACGCCTGCCCGAGAAACGGTGTGTGAGTATGCGGAAGGCATTGGCATTGCCCTCAAAGTGTATGAGGTCGCTCCACACATCGTCGGGGAGCTTGTCACGGAGTACAGAGCCTGCTCCCTCTGAGAAGAATGTCTGTATCGCCTTCTCGCCGGAGTGACCGAAGGGTGGGTTGCCAAGGTCGTGTGCCAGACAGGCGCTGGAGACGATGGTACCGAGTTCCTCGACGAGCGAACCAGCAAGTGTGGGGTCACGGCGTATGACATCGCGTGCCACGTCGCTGCCTAATGACATACCGACACTCGCTACCTCGAGAGAGTGCGTGAGACGATTGTGAACGAAGATGGAGCCTGGGAGGGGAAATACCTGCGTCTTGTTCTGCAAACGACGGAAGGGAGCTGAGAATATCAAGCGGTCGTAATCACGCTTAAACTCTGAACGCTCATCATGACGCTCTGCGTGGTGCAGTTCCTGCCCCAGTCGTTTGTTGCTTATAAGGTGTTGCCAATCCACTGTATTAAATCATGCTACGCGAAGCTGATGACTCCCTCTACAGGGTCGCTGGAAGAGGTGGTATCAGTCGCAGCAGTTGGTTCTTCGGGTTTCTTGTAGGTTACAGAGAGGTGGTTGAGGTGCTCGAGTTGCTGACGGGTACGTCCGTAGGTGGTATTGTTTTCCACAGCGAGGATAAGGTCTTCGTTGTCGAGGTCCTCTGCCTTGAAGAGGTAACAGTTGGCACGGCGCTTAGCTGGGTGGTTGGTGCCGTCGGCACCGTAGTAGCGTCCCATGCGCTCACGGTCCATGCGCTCCTTCTCCTCTTTCTCTGCGAGGCGTGCCATATCCTCTGCGGTACGCTTCTGCTGACGTTTCTTGAGTTCGTCATCGACATCGGCGAGTCCGAAGCCCGTAGCGAGGATGGTGACCTTGACCTTGTCGCCAAGTGATGGGTCGTTGGCTATACCCCACTTGAGTTCGAAGTTGTTGAACTTCTCCATGAAGTCGTTGATCTCGTTCATCTCATCCATCATGAGTCCCTTGTGGTTGGCATCATCGGCATGAGTGACAGAGAGGAGTATCTTCTGTGAGTTGAAGACATCATTGTCATTGAGCAGTGGGGAGTTGAGAGCATCGGCGATAGCCTGCTTCACACGTCCGTCGCCCTCGCCGTAACCTGTTGACATGATGGCTACGCCACCATCTTTGAGCACCGTCTTGACATCGTTGAAGTCGAGATTTATCTTTCCGTGTACGGTGATAATCTCAGCGATAGACTTTGCTGCCACTGACAGTGTGTCGTCGGCTTTGGCAAAAGCCTCGTTGACAGAGAGGTCGGAGTATATCTGGCGCAGGCGCTCGTTGTTGATGACGAGGAGTGCATCGACATTCTTTGCCATCTCCTCCACTCCATCGAGTGCCTGATTGATTTTCTTCATACCCTCAAACTTGAATGGTATGGTGACGATACCCACGGTAAGTATGCCCATGGCCTTTGACTCACGAGCTATGATAGGTGCAGCACCAGTACCTGTGCCACCACCCATGCCAGCGGTGATGAATGTCATCTTGGTGCCGTCATTGAGCATACGGCGTACATCCTCGATGCTCTCCTCGGCAGCTTCGCGCGCCTTCTCAGGACGGTTGCCGGCACCCAGTCCCTCGCTGCCGAGCTGCAGGTGAACAGGTATGGGTGAGTCATTGAGTGCCTGGGCATCGGTATTGCAGAGCACAAACGACACGTCGTGTATGCCCTCGCGATACATGTGGTTGACAGCGTTGCCACCGCCACCGCCTACGCCGATGACCTTGATGATACTATTTTCCTGTGCTGCTGGAAAGACGTCCAGTATAGTATTGTTGTTGTTGCTATTGGTTTCGAAGTCTAACATCTGTTACGAATTGAGGTTTGAGATTTGAGGTTTGAGGTGTAACTAATTATTCTTCTGCTTCGGTGAATGAGCCGAGCCACTTGGCGAGTTTTGAACCCCAGCTTGGTTTCTTGTTGGCCTCTGCCTCACGACGCTGGCGCTCCTCCTCCTCGAGACGTTTCTGCTCTGCCTCCTGTGCAGCCTTTTCAGCAGCAGCCTTTTTGGCAGCCTCTATCTCAGCCATTGTCTGCACGGCACCAGGAGGAAGGGTGTTGGGGTCGCGTGGCTGTATCGTGTCGCCTGCTGCGATTGGTGCTGTGGGTGGTGTGCCCGCTGCTGGTGCAGGCGCTGTTCCTGCCTCAAAGAGGTTTTGTGGTTTCTGCTCTTCAGGCTGCCAACAGTTTTGGTCGCCCTTGGCGAGCAGTCCCAGCACGGTATTCATCGTACCGTCGTGGGCAGTGATGGCAGGATTAGAAGAACTTATGGTGTAGGTGACAGACTTGGCGATGCGTATCTTCTCCACACCGGTCTGCTTAGCAAATGCCACGTCGATATTCTTGAGGTTGGAACCGCCACCGGTGAGCACTATGCCACCGAGGAGCTTGTCCTGATACTCCTGTGACACCTGGTTCCACACATTGGCGATAATCTCCTGCACACGAGCCTCCACGATATCGATGAAGCGTGGGCTATCCACCTTGCGCTCATAGTCGAGGTCATACTTCAGTGTGGGGTCGATGTCAGCCTGCTCTGTATAGGCTGATGCGTAGCGCAGTTTCATACGCTCTGCCTCTGTCTCCTCCACCTGCAGCGAACATATATCTTTCGTTATGTTGTTGGCGCCGAGAGGTATCACAGCGAGGTGGCGTATGATATTCTTATAGAAGACCATCACGGTAGTGGTGTCGGCACCGAGATCGACGAGCACGCAGCCGCTGCGCTTCTCCATCGGTGTGAGTACTGCATCGGCGAGTGCGAATGGTGCCAGATATACCTCGGCAATCTTCACGTCGGCCTTTTCGAAACATGAGTTGAGCCACTGATAGTGACGCTTGCGCTGGAGGATATTGAGGAAGTTACCCTCAAGACGCTGACACTGTATGCCCACGGGGTCTATCTGCAACAAGTTATCGGCACGATACTCCTGCACCTCCACGTCGAGTATCTCCTGCTCGGGATAGTCCATGGAACGGTTTTGGTCCATCATATCGACGATGAGCTGCTGTGTCACTGGCATGTCATCAGCCACCTCCTTGGTGATGGTATTGAGGTCGGAGTGGATAGACTGTCCTCCCACACCGATATATACGTGCTTGATGCCCGACTTGAGCTGTGAGCGCAGTCGCTGTACGACATTGATGATGCACTGTATGGTCTTGTCGGTATTATATACGACACCCTTACGTATGCACTGGTCAGCATTTTCGGTCACTACGGCAAGCACGTCAATGCGTCCGTCGGACTTCTTCTGACCGGCGATACCTCTGATTTTTGTAGAGCCAAGTTCGATGGCTACGATAAAATTCCTTGCTGGCATATTGTATTTTAGTTCAAGAGTTCAAAGATGGTGGGTTGTAATATTATTACAAAATTACAGAAATTCTGACGTTCGGGTGCCTTGTTATAACGATTTTTAAGATTGTTTATTCTCTTTTACGACATACTATCTGATTGGTGTATTCCAAAGAGATGTAGTCGTACTTATTCCACCCAGCATGAGAGAGTCCATAGCGATAGAAGAGTTCGAGGCGCCTGAGTTGGTTATTGACATACTCCGCAATCTCCGCCTTGCGCTTGGCATCATTAGATGCGAGTGGCAGCTGACCGATATTTATGATATGGTCTCCTACGCGCGGCACGAGTTCTACAGAGAGGTCGCTGAGGATATTTATCTGCTCAATCTGATTACGCCACAGGTCGTCAGTCATGATGGCATCGGCGAGGGGTGCTACGTAGCGGTTGGCATAGGGCCTGCTGACATCGCCAGTAACGATGATCATGTCGCTGGTATATTGGGAGTTGGGCATCACGCCGCCATTGGCATCGACGTAATAGTCCTCACCCTTGTTGCTCTTCACGCGTGCTACGGGGATATTCTGTGTGATGGAGATAAAGACGTGTCCCTCGGTGGTGACGTAGCACTGCGCCGTCTTGACAAACGGCATACCCACCAGTTGGTCTTCTATCTTACGTGGATTGATATCAGTGACGCTCTTGCTTATGGGGTACATTCCCTTCTTGACGAGGAGTGTCTTTACCTCGTCGGAGTTGAGGAAACCATTTACTTTGTCATCGGCGATATTGATAACCACCTTGGTGCACTGCTGCGACACGTCGGCAGGCTTGTGCCATGAGGTGAATGCCATGAAGAGGTAGCATCCGATGACGGCATCGATGCAGACGAGGAGTGTCTTCTTTATGTTGATGTTGAATTTCATATTATCATGCACCCTTTCCTTTTATAATCTCAGCTATCTGGGGTACGTAATTGTCGAGGTCACCGGCACCGAGGATGATGAGCACGTCAAAGTCACGAGAGCGTACGAGGTCGAGGACCTCCTCCTTGTGTATCATCGACTTCTCCACGCCAGGTGCGAGACGGTCGTATATGAGTTTTGACGTGACGCCTGGTATGGGTTGCTCACGAGCGGGATAGATATCGCAGAGTATCACCTCATCGAGTTGTGACAGTGCGTCGGCAAAGTCAGCGTAGAAGTCTCGGGTGCGGGTATATAGGTGAGGTTGGAATATCGCCGTGATATGGCGGTCATGATACACCTCCCTCATGCTCTTGGCACTCTGGTATATCTCCTTGGGATGGTGGGCATAGTCAGAGAGTACCACATGGCTGTCGGTACGCAGTGCGAAGTCGAAGCGACGGTCCACGCCAGCGTATGTCTCCATGCCACGTCGCAACTCGTCAGGGGTACAGCCGTTGAGCTGTGCCATCGCCATGGCACCTATGCCATTGTCGATATTGATGGGAACGGGTTGTCCCAGACTGATACCTCTGACGCTCTCTATAGGCGATATGAAGTCAAAGGTTATCTCGCCCTTCTCAATCTTGATATTCTCGGCATGGAAGTCTCCCTCGTCGATACCGTAGGTATAGGTGCGCACACCGTCCTGTACGTCAGCCTGCATCTCGAGACCAGTATGTATTATCAATGCTCCGCCGGGCTGTATCAGCGTGGTGTAACGACGAAACGACTCGAGGTACGCCTCCTTGGTGCCGTAGATGTCGAGGTGGTCGGGATCAGAACTGGTGATGACGGTCATCCACGGACGCAGCCAGTGGAAACTGCGATCAAACTCATCAGCCTCAATCACTACATAGTCAGAGTCGTCGGAAAGTATATAGTTAGTGCCGTAATTCTTGGATATGCCGCCGAGGAATGCGTTGCAGTCCTTGGACGACTGGTGCATGATGTGAGCACACATGGTAGAGGTGGTCGTCTTGCCATGGGTACCAGCCACGCAGAGGCCCTTATGCTCCTTGGTCAGCGTGCCAAGTACCTGTGCACGTTTCTGTATGTCGAAACCGCCATTGCGGAAGAACTGCAGTTCCTTATGTTCGGCAGGTATGGCGGGGGTGTATATCACGAGTGTCTCCTTGGGATCACGACAAGCCTGGGGTATCTTCTCTACATCCTCATCATAGTGTATGAGCATACCCTCCTGCTCCAGTGCCTCTGTGAGTTTTGAGGGGGTCTTATCGTAACCTCCTACTACCAAACCCTGGCGAAGAAAATAACGTGCTATGGCACTCATGCCTATGCCACCGGCACCTACAAAATATACTGCGTTCATATAGTTGAAAAGTTCAAAGGTTCAAGAGTTTTTTACTAGTTTAAGCACTTCATCGGCTATGATGTCGGCAGAATCAGGGAGGGCAAGTTTCAGCACCTCATGCTCCAACGATGATATAGCCTCAGCATTGGACACCAACGCTATCGCTTCCTCTACGAGGGTGCGCTCAGCCTGGTTGTCTGGCACATATACGGCAGCATCCTTGTCGGACAGCGCACGTGCATTCTTGCTCTGGTGGTCCTCCGCCACATTAGGTGATGGCACCAGTATCGATGCCTTGCCAAGCAGACACAGTTCGCTGATGCTCGATGCCCCTGCCCTGCTTATGACGATGTCTGCAGCCTTGTATGCCGTAGCCATATCAGAGATGAAGGCCTGCGGCTTGACGAGTTTGGCACCCGCCTCCTTAGCTTTGCGCTCACACTCCTCGGCATAGTATTTTCCTGTTTGCCATATCACCTGAATGCCAGCATCCTCAAAGCGCTGTATGCCGGCTGCTATGGCATTGTTGATAGTGCGTGCTCCCAGCGAACCCCCGATGACGAGTATCGTAGGCAGTGACTTGTCAAGTCCCAGTGCCTCGCGTGCTTCGTTTTTTGTCATATCGTTTGCAAGGAGAGCCTGCCTTACGGGATTGCCAGTCTTTATGATGCGGTCAGCAGGGAAGAATCGTTCCATGCCGTCGTATGCCACACATATCTTGGCAGCCTTCTTGGCGAGCGAACGGTTAGTGACGCCCGCGTAGGAGTTTTGCTCCTGTATGAGACATGGAATGCCCATAGCTGCTGCTGCATTGAGCGTAGGGGCAGAGGCATATCCACCCACTCCTACTGCCACCTGAGGACGGAAGCTGCGTATGATATTTTTCACCATCCTGCGGCTTCTGAAAAAATCGATCATCACACCGATATTTCTGGGGCTCCACAGCGGACGTATCAATCCGCGCACTGGCAGACCTTTGATATCGTAACCAGCCTCAGGCACACGTGTCATCTCCATACGTCCTTCGGCTCCTACAAATAGTATCTGCGCATCAGGGCACTTCTCCTTTATGGCATTTGCGATACTCACGGCAGGGAAAATGTGACCTCCCGTGCCGCCGCCACTGATTATGATTCTCGGTTCGCTCATGTTAATTAGGAATTAGAAATTAGAAATTAGGCTGTCGCACGTTTCTTGGCAGTGCGGCTGATGCTCAATATCATACCTATATATATACAGTTGATGATAGAGGAAGTACCGCCCTTACTGATGAGTGGCAATGGCTGACCCGTGACGGGGGCAAGTCCTGTGGCCACCATCATATTGAACATCGCCTGCACGACAATGAGCAGTGCGAGTCCCATAGCGAGGTACGCAGGAAAGGTGTTTTGGCAACGACGTGCTATATAACCCGTACGGAAGAGCAGGGAGATATACAGCAATGCCACAAAGGCAGCACCGAACCATCCCAGTTCCTCGAAGATGATAGCGTATATGAAGTCAGAGAACGCCAGCGGCAGGAAGTCACGCTGTACGGAGTTGCCTGGTCCCACACCAGTGAAGTGGCTGGAGGCGATGGCAATGTTGGCATGTCCCACCTGACCGTTCTTGTCGAGGTCATACTTCTGGGGAGGCACCTCTTCCTTGTTCATGAAATCGTCTATACGTTGCTTCCACAGGTCGAGGCGGTGCAGTATGCCTCCACGCTTAACTGGTTTCACCTCTGCATCGGCAGTGACAGGTTGTATCTCGTCGGTAGTCTGTCTGCCATCCACCACCTCGGTAGTGGGTTTGGTATCCTGCGGCTGTTGCTGTGCCAGTTCTGAGGACGACTTGCCCACAGCCCATATAAGCATCACCGCTACTACCGCCAATATGGCGATGGCAGAGCAGAGATATCCCAACTGCCTCAGTGGCACCCTGCCGATAATCATCATGAGGAATGTCACGAACCCCATCAATGCAGCAGTAGAGAAATTCTCTGGCAAGACGAGCAGTATCAGTGCGCCTGCCGTACAAAGGACAAACTTGAACGCCTTAGGGTGGGCACCCGTCGGTGTCTGCAACTGACTGAGTATATGTGCCGTAGCAAGTACCATGGTACCCTTGGCAATCTCAGATGGCTGCAATGGTATGAAACCAAAAAGCTTTATCCAACGGGCGGCATCGTTTTCCTTGGAACCGAAAAACAAAACCAATATCAGCAACAACAGAGAGAATGGCACCATGATAGGCGTCATGACCTTGAAATAACGGCACGGCACATTGAGCACACATACCATGGCAAGAAATCCTATGCCAAGAAGTATCGTGTGATATAATGCCGCCCACCAGTAGTTTCCTGACTTATAGCCAAGAAAGGATGATGATGAATATACCTCCAAGACGCTGATGATACACAGCAGGAAGAATATTATCCAGATGATACGGTCACCCTTAAAGAGATTCTGTAGTTGCTTAAAACGGCCCACGTTTTGTTAGTTGATTGTTGACAGTTAATAGTTGACAGTTAGGCATTGTGTACCAGTTCCTTGAACTGCTCGCCACGGTCCTCCATATTCTTGAAGAGGTCAAAGGATGCGCAACAGGGTGAGAGAAGCACCACGTCACCTTTTTGTGCCATACCGCGGCATGCCTCCACACACTCCTTCATGGAGTGGGTATCAGCAACGGGAAGTCCGAGGTCATCAAAAGAGGCATGAAGTTTGGCATTGTCCACTCCCATATATACCAGTCCACGGCACTTCTCCTTTACCAAGGCCTTGATGTCATTATAGTCGTTACCCTTGTCCTTTCCGCCAACGATAAGTACCGTAGGACGGCTCATGGCTTCGAGTGCTACGCGGCAGGCATCGACATTTGTGGCTTTGGAGTCATTGATCCACAGTATGCCATCCTTTTCTGCCACCTTCTCAAGACGGTGCTCTACACCTGGAAACTCCTTCAGGCACTTCTCAAGTATCTCTCCCATCTTGTACTGCTGTCCCATAGGAAGATCCATCTTTGCCATCGCCGCGAGTACTGCAGCTTTTGCTGCCATCATATTGCGCTGATTGTGCTTGCCAGGGAGAGGGAAGTCACTGTTGGGGTCGATATCCTTATCAGAGAAAGGCACGAGTGAAGGGTAGCCCATAACGGCAGGACGACTGCTTGGCGTAGGTTTTGGTGCATAGCCGTCAGTACGTTTCTGCATCTCCTTATCTATGTATTCATCCTCCACCCAGTATATGAAACTGTCCTTCGGAGTCTGATTCTGTATGATACGCATCTTGGAATCGACGTAGTTCTGCATATTGAAATCATAGCGGTCAAGATGGTCAGGCGTGATATTCATCAGCACAGCGACATCGGCACGGAACTGGAACATATTGTCGAGTTGGAAGGAACTAACCTCCAATACATACCAGTCATGGTCCTTTGTTGCTACCTGCATGGCGTAGCTGCGTCCGATGTTGCCTGCCAGCCCTACATCAATGCCCCACTTTTTCATTATATAGTATATGAGTGAGGTCGTGGTAGTCTTGCCGTTAGAACCCGTGATACAAATCGTCTTACCCTTACTGTAGCGCTTGGCAAACTCCAGTTCGGCAAGGATAGGTGTACCCTTGTTGATGAGAGCCTTTACGATGGGTGCCGCATCAGGTATGCCAGGACTCTTCACTACCTCCGTAGCAGCGAGTATCTCCTTCTCTGTGTGCATACCCTCCTCCCAGCGTATGCCGTACTCATCGAGCTTTTTCTTATACCGAGGTTTTATGGTGCCCATGTCACTGACAAAGACATCATATCCTTGCTGCTTACCGAGGATGGCTGTTCCCACGCCACTCTCACCAGCTCCGAGTATCACAAGTTTTTTCATCGTCTATTGTTTTTGGTTATCTTATCTTCAAAGTGATAATGGCAAGTGCTGCCATACCTATAGTAATAATCCAGAAGCGCGTAGTAATCTTTGACTCCAGCCATCTGCCGCGTGGACGGTTGAATATCACCTTCAAACCCTCCAGCTGCTCTGGAGTGGTACGAAAGGCATCATGTATCGGCGCACGCTTAAAGACACGCAACTTCTTACCGCGCTTGTTGCCATAACGTGCCACGTTCATCTGCAACATCACGGAGATGCTCTCACATAAGAATATGAAGCAGAGGATAGGTATGAGCAATTCCTTGTGGATGATGATGGCAACAACAGCTATGATACCACCGATGGCAAGCGAACCCGTATCGCCCATAAACACCTGAGCCGGATAAGCATTATACCACAGGAAACCTATCAGGGCACCTATGAAAGCGCTAAGGAATATCACCAATTCCTCCGACTGGGGGATATACATTATATTAAAGTACGATGCATAGCCTATGTGGCTCGACACGTATGCCAGTATGCCCAAGGCGACACATATAATGGCGGAGTTGCCGGCGCACATGCCGTCCATGCCGTCATTGAGGTTAGAACCGTTGCTCACTGCCATCACAAGGAAGGTGGTGAGGAGCACAAAGAATATCCATCCGCCTGCTGCCCTGTGCTCACCCAACCATGAGAAGAGAGCATCGGTATAGTTGAGGTTGTTGTTCTTGACAAAAGGTATGGTCGTCGTCGTTGACTTGACGGGCTTGCTCTTGTGCATGACCACCTCTATCGTCTGCTGTCCGTTAAGTGTCTTCTGTGCTGATACGTTTTCCCTTATCACTGCATCAGGGCTGAGCCACAACGTGAGACCTATGCCCAGTCCGAGCACTGCCTGCCCAAGGAGTTTGTATATAGGCTTCAGACCATCCTTTGTCACCTTCATCTTGATGTAGTCATCAGCAAATCCTATCAGGCCGAGCCACAGTGTGGTGACAATCATCAATATCATGTATATATTTCTCAGACGTCCGAAGAGCAGACACGGCACTACCGTTGCCACGATAATTATCACGCCTCCCATGGTGGGCACGCCACGCTTCTCTACTCCATATGGGTCTATGCTGCGGTCGCGTTGCGTCTCTGTGCCACCGTTGTTGCGCATCCACTTGATGAAATACTCACCAAACCACACTGAGATGATAAGTGACAAGACCAATGCCAATATAGAACGGAAAGATATGTAGCTCCACATACCCGAACCTGGGATGTTCCACTGTTCCAAAAATCTGAAGAGGTAGTATAACATTTTAGTTGATAGTTGAAGGTTGAAAGTTATTCTATTCCGAAGGCCTTGCGGCACTCCTCACGGTCGTCGAAGTGATGCTTCACTCCCTTCACGTCCTGATAGTCTTCGTGTCCCTTGCCTGCGATGAGTATCACATCGCCTTTCTGTGCCAGCATGCAGGCTGTCTTGATAGCCTCACGACGGTCAACGATGCTCACCACCTTCTTCATCTGCTGCGGTGTCAGACCCGCCAGCATATCGTTGATGATATCCTGGGGTTCCTCAAAACGTGGGTTGTCGCTCGTGATTATGACCTTATCACTCTGCTTCACCGCCTCCTGAGCCATCAGTGGGCGCTTGCCCTTATCGCGGTTGCCACCAGCACCACATACTGTGATGACCTTACCCGACTTCTTCTCCAACACCTCATGTATGGCTTTGAGTACATTCTCCAGAGCATCAGGGGTATGAGCATAATCTACTATCGCAGTAAAACCATCAGGTGACTGTATCGGTTCCAGACGTCCTGATACACTCTTCAGTGTGCTGAGCACCACGAGTATCTCCTCTGCCTCCTTGCCAAGCATGCGTGCTGCGCCATATACGGCGAGGAGGTTGCTCACATTAAACTTACCGATAAACTGCACTCCTACCTCATGGCCATCCATCTCGAGATACATACCCTCGAAATGACACTCTATGATATGCGCAGTGAAGTCAGCCATCGAACGTGTGGAGTATGTCTTTACGGTAGCCTTGGTATTTTGCACCATGTACATACCGTTCTTGTCATCAGCATTGGTTATGGCAAAGGCATCCTTTGGCAAGTCATCGAAGAATTTCTTCTTGGCATCGCGATAGTTTTCTACCGTCTTGTGGTAGTCCAGGTGGTCACGAGTGAGATTGGTAAACAAACCACCGGCAAACTTCAGTCCTCCTATGCGCTTCTGCGCTATGGCATGGCTGGAGCACTCCATAAAGGCATACTCACATCCGGCCTCGACCATCTTGGCAAGAAGCATGTTGAGTTCTATGGGGTCAGGAGTAGTGTGGTCGGTAGGATATGCCTCACCATCGACATAGTTGCATACGGTTGACAACAGTCCACTCTTATGTCCCATCTTGCGAAACATATTATATAATAAGGTGGCGATAGTCGTCTTGCCATTAGTGCCGGTAACACCGACGAGTTTCAGTTTCGCTGTAGGATTGCCATAGAACATTGTAGCCAGCTTACCCACACAGTCCTCGCAGTCAGCGACCCTTACATAGGTGATGCCATCCTGTGGCTCAGCTATCTCTTCGCATAGCACCGCCGTAGCGCCCTGTTCTATCGCCTTGGGGATAAACTTGTGACCATCCACCTGTGTACCTCGCATAGCGATAAAGATATGTCCTGGCTCTATCTTACGTGAGTCAATATTGATGCCCTTGATATCGATATCGTCATTACCGACTATCTCGATGGGACTGATTCTGGAAAGCAGTTCTCTTAACTTCATATCTATCCTAACTCTAATGTTACCTTCTCACCTCTCGTTATCTTTGCTCCAGCGGGTTTGCTTTGTGCCTTTACCTTACCGCAACCACGTACTATGACTCTTGCCCCGCGGCTCTCTATGAGATATACCGCATCGCGGGCTCCCATGCCTGTGACATCAGGCATCTTGTCCTTTGCCGCCATAGTGGTTCGTTCTACTATCTCCTTGGACTTCGTACGGTTCATCTTACCCCATACTGGGTTGCCATCGGCATAACTGCCGTTCCATCCGCCCTCAGTCTTGAAACCCAGTCGTGACAGTACGTAGTCGGCAGCGAGTATATTGCCTGCCTTTACGTCGGGCATGAGTATCGAAGCAGAGTCGCCAGCGCCCTTGGCATCATACTTTACGCGTTTTGCCATGATGCCCTCTGCGATGTCGTGGAACACCTGTCCGCTCATCAGTCCGCCCGATGCCGGCAGTCCCGCCTTGTGGATACATACTATACAAGTATATTCCGGAGCATTGGAGGGGAAATATCCGCAGAATGAAAGCAAGTAGTTGACAGTACCGTTCTTATAGCCGCCTCCCGATGCCTTCTGTGCCGTACCAGTCTTGCCTGACACCTCGAAATGTTTTGAGCCAGCCGTCTTGCCAAGTCCTATGCTTACCACCTGTCGCAGTATGGTCTGTATCTCTCCCAGTGCCTTGTTGCCACAGATGTGCTCCTTCAGCACCTCCACAGGAAATTCCTGTATTATCTCACCATCCTTCTCTATCGCCTTTACCAGACGTGGGCATACCATCTTTCCGTTGTTGGCGATGGCATTATAGAAGGTACATACGGAGATAGGCGGTACATTGGTTTCGTAACCTATACTCATCCACGGCAGTGCCGTATTGCTCCAGTTTACGTAGTGCTTGCCCCTCTTGTCTTTTTTCGGCATGCGCACACGTGGTGCCATGTATTCGGGGAATGGCAGATGCAGGTTCTCGGCTATACCCACACGATGCAGTCCCTGCACAAACTTCTCTGGGTTGTTATGGTAGTATTTGTCTATCAGTGCACTAACACCGATATTAGAACTCACCTGCAGCACCTTGGGCACACTGATGACACCGTATCCTCCTCTGTGCCAGTTATGGTCGCGCATCTTCGCGCCATACATATCGCGTATGCCACAGCCAGTATCAACGGTCATAGTAGTATCGATGACACCATCGTCAAGCGCCACCATGAAGCTGGCAGTCTTGAATACCGAACCAGGCTCCAACCAGTCGGCGATAGCATGGTTGCGTCCCTCCTTGTATTCTCCTGTTTCAGGGTCACGGTCCATATTTACCATAGCCTTGATGTCACCAGTCTTCACCTCCATGACGATTGCCACGCCTGTGTATCCACCCACCTTTTTGAGTTCCTTGATAAGCGAGCGTTCTGCCAAGTCCTGCATACCCACGTCAATGGTAGTGATGATGTTGTTGCCATTGACGGCGGCGGAATCTATCATATCCACCCAGCCATTGAGCATCTTACGGCGGTGCTTGAATCCCGCACGTCCACGGAGGATAGTGTCGTAAGCCAGTTCCAGACCGGCATATGCCGTACCACCTTCATTATATGTGGCACCCACGATACTTGATGCCAACGAACCGTAAGGACGATTGCGCACCATAAACTTCTGTGAGGTGAAACCGCCTATACCTGACCTGAGTGAGAAGATGGGCAGTTTGCGTACCTCCTGGTATGTGGTATAGTCTACGCGTTTCTTGACTATCGGCCAGTAGCGGCTGCCCTTATTGTAACCCTCCTTGAGATGCTCCTTAAACTCCTCGGCACTCTGCTCGGGGAATATGCGATGCAGTCCATTGCACAGTATGTCAAGAGTCTTGGTATCATTGCCTAACGAGTCATGCCACAACGTATCGGCCTTGCTCTCCTTGAGTGCTACGAAGTCCATGTACATACGGTACTCCGGCAGATTGCATGCCAACTGCTGACCGTTGGCACTGAGTATGTTGCCACGTACGGGGGCTACCTCGATGCTGTCAAACTTTATAGTAGAGTTTACCTCATTCCAGTAAGAACGCTCCACCGTCATGATGTAGAAGCCCTTCGCCAAGACAGCAATAGCTACTGCAGTCATCAGCACACTGATGATTGAGTAGCGTAGCATTGATTTGTTATATTCGAAAGCACTCATTTATTCTTCGACGCGTATTAGGTATGGTGGATCTTGTGGTATGGCGAGGGTACTGTCACCGTAGTTGTAAAGCAGTCCCATGATATTACTCTCTCGGCTTTTCTCTGTCAGCTGGCTGGTACACACGGTAGCTTTGAAGCGTGCATCAACGAGTTTGGTCTCCAGTTTGTCTATCTCTACCAACTTCTTCTGACATATATACCGGTTGCTTATATATATAATAAGGAACGCGCACACGAGCAACACCAGTCCTATCTGCCTCTGCACTGCCCTGGCTATCATCACGCCACCGAGAGTCTTGGAGATAGAGAAAGGCGATGAGGTATCCTGTTCCTCCTTTGCCTCTCGCTGTATCACATCCTCGATGGTCTTATTGCCGAGCACGCTGCTGACAGGCTTTGGCTCCTCTGTCTGTGGTGTCATCTCTTCGGAGTCAACGTATGGCAGGTTGGCTATCTGCTCCTGTATGTCTTTATCCTTATCTATCATCTTGTCAGCATTTCTCTGCGATACGCAGCTTAGCACTTCGCGAACGCGGATTACGTTCCTGTTCCTGCGGTGACGGGAGTATCACCTTGTTGTTTATCAACCTATAGGGTGTTTCCACCTTTCCATAAAAGTCCTGCACCTTCCTACCCTCCGCATTTCCCGTCCTCATGACATTTTTCACCATGCGGTCTTCCAGACTGTGATAGGTTATGACACTCAGTCTGCCTCCTGGCCTGAGTAGTTCGGTGGCAGCCAGCAGCATCTCCCTCAGTGCATCCATCTCATGGTTTACCTCTATGCGCAGAGCCTGAAAGAGTCTTGCCATTTCTTTCTTCTCTCGGCTCTCAGCCATGGTGCCAGTAACGGTCTGCCCTCCCCTTACGGCATTTATAAAGTCAAGCGTGCTTCGTATGGGCTTTTTCTGCCTCGCCCTTACCAGCATCGATGCTACGCGACGTGAGTTTTTTACCTCGCCATACAAATAGAATATGTCTGCCAGTCGCGCCTCGTCGTAGTCGTTGACGATATCGGCGGCAGTCATGCCCGCCCTCTTATTCATCCTCATGTCAAGGGGTGCGTCAAAACGAAACGAGAACCCGCGGCTCTCATCATCAAGGTGGTGGCTTGACACTCCCAGGTCGGCGAGTAGGCCATCTATCTGTTCTACGCCATGATAGCGCATCCAGTTCTTTAAGTATCTGAAGTTTGAACGAACAAAGGTAAAACCCTCTTGTGGCTCTACATTGCTCTCTGCATCGGCATCCTGGTCGAAAGAATATAGATGTCCGCCCTTTAGCCGTGAAAGTATCTCTCTGCTGTGGCCTCCGCCACCAAATGTAACGTCAACATACGCCCCCTCTGGCTTTATTGCTAAGCCGTCCACGCTCTCTTGGAGCAATACGGGTATGTGGTAATTATCAACTGTCAACTGTCATCATTTGTTCTAAGGCCTCGGCGAAGTCATCGTTTTGTTCCGAGAACTTTTTGTATTCAGCCTCTGACCATATCTCTATCGTATCGCCGACGCCTATGAAGCGTACCGACTGCTCTATCTCTGCTGTCTCCTGGAAGCGTCGTGGCACGAGGAAACGGCCATTGCCATCAAGCGTCACCATCTCCACATCACTGACGAAGCGGCGAAACATCTGCTGTTGTTGCTTGTTCCAACGATTCAGACGCTTGCGCAGAGCATCCTCCTGCTCTTCCCACACACTACTAGGAAACAGCACAAGGCATTTCTCATGTACATCCTTACGAAGCACCAGCTGCTCCACGCCCTCCTGTTGCAACACTTTGCGGAATGTTGCAGGCAAGAAAACACGTCCTTTAGCATCTGTCTTAGCTTCTATGTTACCGAGAAATCTCATTCGACTGCAAAGATACAAAAAAATTCCCCACTTTGCTCCACTTTGCTCCACTTTTTTATTGAAAGTTTATTTTTTAACATTCTTTAGTTGTTTATTACAACCAACTTTCGGCTCTCAAATCAATTTCCTAATTACTAATTTTAAATTTCTAATTAATTTTTGTACCTTTGGATAAGGTAACATGCACTCGGCAAAGCAAAAATAAATAAATTTATTTTGTCATTTGCCCTCGTTTTTGTACCTTTGCAGTCAATTTAACAAGTTTACGAGTTAGGCATCTGTTTTGTCCTTAGCTCCTTTAACTCCTTAACAACATTAACTCCAAAATAAAACATGGCAAAGAAAGCATTACTAATGATCCTCGACGGATGGGGAATCGGAAAGCACGGCAAGGGTGACGTGATATACAATACTCCCACGCCTTATCTTGATTATCTACAGGCAGTTAGCAGCACATCGCAACTGCAGGCATCAGGCGAAGACGTAGGCCTGCCCGACGGACAGATGGGCAACTCTGAGGTAGGTCACCTCAATATCGGCGCCGGCCGCATAGTATATCAGGATCTTGTAAAAATCAACAAGGCATGTGCTGACGGTTCTATATCCCAGAACCCTCAGGTAATGGAGGCATACCAGTATGCCAAGCAGAATGGCAAGAAGCTGCACCTCATGGGACTGACATCCAACGGCGGTGTGCACTCATCTCTCGACCACCTCTTCAAACTCATCGAGGTAGGCAAGGAGTACGGACTCTCTCAGCAGCTCTTCGTTCACTGCTTCATGGACGGACGTGATACCGACCCCAAGTCAGGCAAAGGTTTCATTGAGGCTGTCGATGCCAAGTGTCAGGAGAACGATGCCAACATAGCATCCATCGTGGGTCGTTTCTATGCCATGGACCGTGACAAGCGTTGGAACCGCGTCAAGGAGGCATACGATCTCATCGTCAGCGGCAAGGGCAAGAAAGCCAATGATATGGTGCAGGCTATGCAGGAGTCATACGACGAAGGTGTGACAGACGAATTCATCAAGCCTGTCACCAATGCCAATGTCAACGGCAACATCGAGGAGGGTGATGTGGTAATCTTCATCAACTTCCGCAACGACCGCGCCAAGGAACTCACCCAGGTGCTCACACAGCAGGACATGCCGGAGGAAGGCATGCACACCATCAAGGATCTGAAGTTCTACTGCATGACGCCTTACGATGCTTCCTTCCAGGGTGTCGGCATACTCTTCCCCAAGGAGAATGTCACCAACACCCTCGGTGAATACCTCTCACAGCAGGGCAAGAAGCAACTGCATACTGCCGAGACAGAGAAGTATGCACACGTCACATTCTTCTTCAACGGCGGCAGGGAAGCACCATTTGATGGTGAGGACCGCATACTCGTGGCATCACCAAAGGTTGCCACCTACGACCTCAAACCCGAGATGTCAGCCTATGAGGTGAAGGACAAACTCGTCGAGGCGATAAAAACCGAAAAGTACGATTTCATCGTGGTAAACTTCGCAAATGGCGACATGGTGGGACATACTGGAGTGTATAATGCCATAGCTAAAGCAGTAGTTGCAGTTGACAACTGCGTACGCGACGTCATCGAGGCTGCCAAGGCTGCCGACTACGAGGCTATCATCATTGCCGACCACGGTAATGCCGACAATGCCATCAACCCTGACGGTACTCCGAACACGGCACACTCACTCAACCCTGTGCCATGCATCTACGTCACCAACAACAATTCTGCAACAATCAAGGACGGTCGCCTTGCCGACGTTGCCCCCACCCTACTCCATATCATGGGCTTGGAGCAACCATCAGAGATGACTGGCGAAAACCTTATTACAGATTAAACAGATTATATATTATCAGGAAAGTATAAAAAAACTCCTGTCATTAAAAACATTCAGCCCTGCACTCATGACGAGTGCAGGGCTGAATTATTATTAATCCTATAATCAAAATTTCTTAAGCCAGAGCATCCAGAGCATATCAGTCGGACGTTTTTCTCCACGATAATCCGTAAGGATATTTTTGTCTATCAACCCTTTTATTGCCGTTTGCACACTGCTTGCTGTCTTCAGGTTATAGCGTGTTATAAACTCCTGACTGGTAGGTGTTACCGCATTAGGATACTCGTTAGCTATCGCAAGTAGCACCATCTTCTGCTTGTCTGTAAGAGACGCGAAGCGGTCTTCAAAGGTGAAGCGCTTAGTGTCAACCAAATGCGTCAATATCACATTATATGCGTCCTCTGCCACATGTTCTCCACGTTCCACGAGAGTGAAAGCCTCATTCATAGCCAACTGCATATACCATGTCACCCCTTGGAACACATCGTACAGACGTGAAACCAATTCCTCCGACACCGTCTTGCCATATCTGGCAAACAGCCCCTCGCAAAATTCCGTATATACATCTTTTTGTATCGGCAGCAACTGCTGAAACACCACACTATTGTAGAATGGGCGGTTGGGGTCACTGAAGATGTTTTCTATCAGATGTCTCTCACTGCCAGCAAATACAAACTGCGTCTTTTTCAGGTGTTGTATCTTTGTACGCAAGAGAGCTTCTATATTACCTTCCTCAAAATCTGCTATTTTTTGAAACTCATCTATAGCAACAATACACGTATTGTCTGCTGACTCCAAATAACAGAGAATCTCATCAAGCGTCACCTCAGGCTGAATTATCTCACCCAGTCTCAAGCCCAACTCTGGCATACCCGTCACGACATCATACGTTATCGTCGTCTTCAGCGAACGCACCACACTCATCATCCTGTCAAGCAACGGTTGTCTGCGTTTTATCCTGCCAAACACCTCGTTGGCGAGCATATACACCATTTCTTTCAGACTTTTGCAGGTGTAGATGTCTATTACGAAGGGTTCATATCCGTCTGGCAGGTAGTTCGCAAACACATGCTCTATCAGTCCCGTTTTCCCCAAACGTCGCTCAGACATCAGCGTGACATTACGTCCATTCAATATATGATGCATCAACACTTCCGCTTCCTTTTCTCTATCACAGAAGTATTCTTTGCTTACATATTTGCCTATTACAAACGGATTACTTATTTGTTCCATATCCTCGTTTATTTTACATTATGCAATTTTACATAATGCAAAATTACATAATTCTTCCCGCATAAGCAAATATTTCATCAAAAAATATGAATACTAAAGATGAATTTAGTCTTTCCCCATTTAAAAAACATTCAGCCCTGCACTCGTCATGAGTGCAGGGCTGAATTGTTATTTATGTATCTAAGGATTGCTCCTTAGAGAGGGAGGCATGAGTTACTCCTTACCCTCGCTATCTTCAGAGAACTCCATATTGAGTGAGTCACCCCATTCATCGGCAGGACTCTCAGAACCTGCGAGGATAGCGGGCATTTCTATTTTTACAATAGTTATTGTTGGTGCGAAATATTTCTTTTTCATTTCTATTTTTGTATTTTGTTTTTATTAAAAATTACTTCAGTGTTGCACCAGCAGCATTAAATGCCTTGCCAGCCTTCATTATTACCAGTTTGCCAGCCTTGATAAACTTACCGTCAACAACAGCCTTAGCAGCGCCAACCTCGTTTATGCCGGTAGCTTCCAGCTCAAACTCAATCTGGAGAGCGTCAGCACTTGGAGTACCCTCTGGCAGGTCAGACATGTTGAGGTATATCTTGCCAGGCTCTGGGTTAGTAGCTACATACTTGTAGAACTTCACACCGCTGCTTGCCTTGTAACCAAGACGGTAGCCGTTAACTGCTACGCCTTCCTCAGTAAGCTGCAGATACTGTATTGCATCTACTTCTGAAGCATCAGCATCAGTTGTTGTCAGAGTGATGGTGTAAGTGCCGTCAGTGTTAGGCTCAGCAGAAGTAACGAGTATTACAGGCATGTTAGCAGGAACAACTGCTATGTCTATTGGCTCGAGGTTAACCTCATTGTTTGTCTTAGAAACAGGCAGGTAAACCTGAGTGTTCCCGTCAACAGTGTAGTTGCTCTCGGTGTTAACGTATGCACGGTAGCCGTTCATGTTGGCAGACACTGTGAGAGTGATTGTCTCACCGTCAACCTCAGGAGCTGCAGCGCCAGAAATCATCTCAACTGCCTCACCGAAGCCACCACGCTCGTTAGCCATACGCAGAGTGTACTTACCTGTGTTGTCGTACTTGTAAGAAGTACCGTTGAAGATCTCAACGAAGTTACCGTCCTTCTCTACGAGGTAGATACCTTCTGGTACAGTTACCACGTTGTTTACAACAGATGTCTTTACTACCTCAGCCTGAGCTACGAGAGCCTCAGCATCCCAGCCTGACAGAACATTAGCGATAGTATAGTTTGCTGCTTCTGTCTCAGTAAGATAGAGTGCGTCAGAGGTTGAAGCACCATCACATGCATTGAGGTTATGACCAGTAATAGGATTACCATCTGCATCCATAGTGTTATACTCATGGAAGCGCAGAACGAGGTTAGGAGTCATGCTTGTATATGCAGCAGAAGAAGAAGGTATCTTACATGTTGTATTAATCCATGTAGCTGCAGGAGAGCCCTGCCATGGACGACCAAAATTGTACTTGTTAGCCTGACCGGCATCACCGTCGATAGTACAGTTGAGCATCACATAACCCCACTGAGTGTTAGCATCAGTGTTAGGAGCAGCAATCACGTTAGCTGAGCTGCGCTCGAGCACATACAGAGTAGTGTTGTTGAATACCACGTCACCACCACCGCAGAG
>JAFXZF010000115.1 GCA_017541365.1 Prevotella sp. | reverse complement strand
GGCTGCTTTGCCTTCGTGTGCCAAGGCTGGATGCTCGGTCGTGAAGGTATTTTCTTGCTTGCCACCAACCTGATTACCTTCACCTGTAGCGTTATCATCTTTGTCATAAAACTTCAGAACGACAGCAAGAAGAAAAGGTAAAGACTGCCCCCTTACGGCACCAGCCTCAATAGCCCGACGATATAGGCCATTGAGGCTGGTATTTTTTTATCAAGAAATCTTATCGCTGAGCCTCACGTCCAATAGCCAAAGCCTTGATGTTGGCATCAACTATAGCATCGCCCTTGCGACCGAAGACTCGACGGATGGCATCCTCCAGTTTCTCGTATTCTATGCCCAATGCCTTCTGGGCTGCACCCAACAGGATGACGTTAGCCGAGCGGGGAACGCCAGCGTCCTTAGCCTTCTGTTCTATGTCGAGCATAATCACGTTGGGAAGCTTCTCCAAGTCAGCCTTAATCGTCTCAATCTCAGGATAATTCGGTATATTCACAAAAGGAGTACTTGATGTAATAATCCAACCCGTTTTAGAGAGGAAAGGCAGGTAGCGCAACGCCTCCATAGGCTCCATAGAGATGATGACATCTGCCCCGCCTTGGGGTATCAAATCGCTCTGAATGGGATTGCTGGAGATACGCAGGTTCGACTGCACATCACCTCCACGCTGGGACATTCCGTGAACCTCGGCCTGTTTGATATACAGGTTTTCCTTCATGGCAGCTTCGCCAATGATGGTGGCAATAGAGAGGATACCTTGTCCTCCTACACCGCACAATATAATATCTGTCTTCATTTTGCTGCTTTCTTTTGTTTGAGATGACGTTGTAATGTTTGCATACACTCACGACGAGGGATGATGACACTCACACCATGATAGTTGATCTCGTCCTCGATGGTCTTCTTGATTTCCTCCATGTTCTTGGGCAGGGGGACAACCACTTTCAAGTGGTCTTCACTAACACCCAGTCCGCGACAGATAGCCTCGAACTTATTGGTACCGGCAGAGTCCTGTCCACCCGTCATAGCAGTCGTCAGATTGTCTGAAATTATTACCGTAATATCAGCGTTCTCATTGACGGCATCCAGCAGACCCGTCATACCCGAATGCGTGAAGGTAGAGTCGCCAATGATAGCTACAGCTGGCCACTGTCCTGCATCGCTGGCACCCTTGGCCATCGTGATAGAAGCACCCATATCTACACACGAGTGGATAGCCTTGTAAGGAGGCAGGAAGCCCAGCGTATAGCAACCGATATCACCAAAGACGCGCGCATTGGGGTAATTGAGCAGCACCTCGTTCAGGGCAGCATAGACATCACGGTGCCCACAGCCTTGACAAAGTGCGGGCGGACGTGGAGCCACATCCTCACAAGGTGCATAATTCTCACCAATCTCCATACCCAGAGCCTTCTTAATAAAATCAGGATTCAACTCACCCGTGCGAGGCAGTTCACCCGTCAGGCGTCCTTTGATAACAGCATTGCCAGGCATCACGCCACGTACCTGATCTTCGATAAAAGGCTGTCCCTCCTCGGCTATCAGTACATATTCGCAATCGTCGGTCATGCGACGAATCAATTTTTTGGGGATAGGATATTGCGAGATTTTCAGCACAGGATAAGGGCAGCCGTCAGGGAAGCACTCCATCAGGTAGTTATAGGCAATACCGCTGGCAATAATACCCAGTTGCTGATCCTTTCCTTCAATATATTGATTGTACTTGCTGTCAACGGCCATCTGCTCCAACAAAGGCTGTTGTCCTGTCACGATATCGTTGCGTTTACGGGCAAAGGCTGGCAGCAACACCCAGTTGCTGGCCTTGGCGTTATAGTTCAGCTCGTTTTGCTGACGAGGTTCGTCCGCACACTCGACAACTGCACGGCTATGAGCCATACGGGTGGTAACACGCATCAGCACAGGCAACTGCAACTGCTCCGACATCTCATAAGCCTGAGCCATCATGTCGTAAGCCTCCTGCTGACTGCTGGGTTCCAAGGTGGGAATCATGGCAAACTTGCCATAGAAACGGGAATCCTGCTCGTCTTGAGAAGAGTGCATCGAGGGGTCGTCAGCCACCAGGACTACAATACCTCCGTTGGTGCCCGTCATTGCAGAGTTGACAAAGGGGTCGGCACAAACGTTCAACCCGACGTGCTTCATACATACCAAAGCACGCTTGCCCATGTAGGACATTCCCAGCGCAGCCTCCATCGCCGTCTTCTCATTAGTTGACCAGCGGCTGTGGACGCCACGCTCCTTAGCCAGTGGCGACATCTGAATGTACTCGGTAATTTCCGTAGAGGGAGTGCCCGGATAGGCATAGACACCACTCAAGCCCGCATCCAGTGCGCCTTGAGCTATAGCCTCGTCTCCCAACAACAATTTCTTCATATATTCCTTGTTTTTGTGATAAATAGTAACTTTTTAGTCCTGCAAAGATACTACTTATTTTTCAATGGAGCAAAAAAAAGAGCCGCAATCCTTATGATGCAGCTCTTTTTTATTGCTTTCGCTTCCTTTCTTACTTCACTTTAGCTACGATAGCCTTGAAAGCCTCAGGATTGTTCAGGGCGAGGTCAGCGAGCACCTTGCGGTTGATCTCGATACCAGCCTTTGAGAGAGCTCCCATCAGGGCTGAATAGCTCATACCTTCCTGACGAGCGGCAGCGTTGATACGCTGGATCCACAGGGCACGGAAAGTGCGCTTCTTGTTCTTACGATCGCGATAAGCATAGGTAAGACCCTTCTCCCAAGTGTTCTTGGCTACTGTCCAAACATTCTTGCGGGCACCAAAGTAACCGCGAGTGAGTTTCAGAATTCTTTTACGTTTTGCACGTGAT
>JAFXZF010000114.1 GCA_017541365.1 Prevotella sp. | reverse complement strand
TCACCACGCAAGGCAAGAATGTTCTGAATACCGAGGAAGTCAAGGTCTATGAGTGAGTCCTCTATGTCATAGCGTGACTGTCCACCGCAGATAACGTGAGGCACTACCTCCACGCCATACTTTCGCATGATGGCAGCACTAACACCAACCGTACCAGGACGACGGCGCACTATGTGCTTTTCTATCAGTCCGTCAGGACGCTCGGTGTATTTCATCTCCTCACGATGGCAGGTGATGTTTATAAACGCAGGATTATATGGCATGAGCGAGTCAATAGCGCCATATATCTTTTCTATTCCGTCACCCTTGAGAGGAGGAAGTAGCTCGAAGGAGAAGCGTGACTTTCCACTCTCCTTGGCTTGCTTTATTATGTCTATTACTTTCATTAGCTTTTTGGATTAAGGATTAAGAGATTAATGATTAAAGGTTGTTTGCTATGAAGCCAAACCTTATTCCATCACCCTTATTCCCACTTACACATTAAAATACTTCAGCGGGGTATTAGCGAAGATGAGTCCGCAGATACTCTCGCCCGGGTTTATCATATTGCTCTCTGTGAGCGAAATGTCTATTGTCTTGTCTGCCTTCAGCATATCAAGCACAGGAACCTTCAACGCATGGTCAGGACAAGCTCCATAGCCGAATGCCATTCTTATGCCGTCTGTGCCCCAGAAAAGGCGTTTCTGCATATAGTCCTGTATATACTCCGCGAATGCCTCTGCAAGACGGTCACAGAGCAGTTTTGCCATAATTGCGTGATACTCGTCACCCTCCTTGCGATAGTTCTCCTGAAGCTCGCTGAGCCCAACACCAGCAGTTACCACAAACGGACAGATGAAATCAGTAGCGTGCTGTCCTTGGCAACAAGGGCAGTTGGTCAGTTTCCTTGCCCTATATCCTCTCATGATATGGTCGGCAAGACAGTTTGTCTGCTCCTCATCTTTCAAAGAGCGAGGGAAGGGTAGGGTATAGTCCTTGCCATCGCAAGAGACAATAATCTCATCATTATCAGTAGAGTAGGCTGGAAGAATGCGAGCCGTTCCCTGAAGAGTGATAAGATTCTTCTCTTTCATCTCCTTCAGAAGAGCCTCGGCGTCACTACGCAGTTTCTGACCTTCCTCACCCGTACGGATATCGCCTTTCAAGCCCCATGCCTGATAGAAGAAAGCCCAGTTGATACGGTCCTCCAACTCACTTATCCTTATGTTCTGGAAATTCGTCGTACCGTTTTCTTTTGGCTGAGAATAGAGCACAACCTGCTCCGTACTTCTCGGAACAGCCACAAGTTCTTGAGTCTTGATGAACCTGCGCTTTCTGCTTTCCTCAACCGTTAGAAGCGACTTGTCTGCTTCCCTACGGTTATAGTTGTCGCGAATAATCTTTTGCTGAGCCTTCAGTTCGGCTATATACTCCTTTCCGTCGTCTGCGAGAAGTCGGCGGATGATACCCGGATTATCGGCTGCTGCATGAGCGCAAATCACTATTCCGTGAGGATATTCAGGTGCTATCTTAACGGCTGTGTGAAGTGCGGAAGTAGTAGCTCCACCGATGATGACAGGCGTTGTCATTCCCTTGCTTTCAAGCAGTTTCACCACGTTTATCATCTCTGTAAGGGATGGGGTGATAAGTCCAGAGAGACCTATGACATCGGCATTACATTTCTGTGCCTCTTCCACTATCGTTTCCGGCTCTACCATCACACCGAGATCCTTCACGTTGAAGCCGTTACATTGTGTTACCACGCCAACTATGTTCTTGCCTATGTCGTGAACATCACCCTTTACAGTAGCCATAACTACTGTACCGGCCCCCTCCCTTCCTCCCCGAGGGGAGGAGTTTTTAGTTACCTCAGAATCCTCATTACTATCTAAAGACTCTCCCCCTTGGGGGAGTTGGAGGGGGGCCGCTGTTTTCATATACGGCTCAAGAACGGCTACTGCCTTCTTCATCACACGGGCCGACTTTACTACCTGTGGCAAGAACATCTTACCTTCGCCGAATAGTTTTCCCACCTGCTCCATAGCCGGCATCAGATACTCGTCAATAACGCCAAGCGGAGTACCAGCCTTTTCGTATGCCTCAAGCGTATCTGCATCGATAGTATCTGTTATGCCTTTCAGCATAGCAAAGGCGATACGTTCCTTTAGCGTTGTGGGCATCTCTATCTTCTTCTCAGGTGCCTTACCGCCGTTAGCCTCTTTCTTTGCGTCAAGCTCTTCCTTCAGCTTTGTGGCAAACTCGATAAGGCGTTCTGAGGCATTCTCCTCCCCATTTAAGGGGGATTGAGGGGGTCTGTTGAGAATAACATCCTCCACGTATGTCCTCATAGGCTCTTCTATCTCGTCGTAGATAGTGAGCATGGCAGGGTTCACGATACTCATGTCAAGTCCTGCCTTGATAGCGTGATAGAGGAATACGGAATGCATAGCCTGACGAACTGGGTTATTGCCTCGGAAAGAGAAACTCAGATTACTTATACCGCCCGACATGTGCACCTCTGGCATCTCCTCGTGAATTGTGCGACAAGCCTCTATGAATGCTCGTCCGTAGTCATCATGCTCTGGCATACCAGTTGCCACAGCAAGCACGTTAGGGTCGAAAATGATATCCTCGCCCGGGAAATCTATATCGCGAAGCAGCTTATATGCCCTTCGTGCCACCTCCACCTTTCTCTCGTATGTGTCTGCCTGTCCTTTCTCGTCAAAGAGCATAACGACCGTTGCAGCACCCATAGAGTGGATGTATCGGGCTTTCTTCAAAAACTTCTCCTCACCCTCTTTCAGCGAGATAGAGTTTATGATGCTCTTGCCCTGAACACATTGCAGTCCTGCCTCGAGAATCTCCCACTTTGAGGAGTCTATCATGATAGGCACCTTGGCAATCTCCGGCTCTGATGCTATGAGGTTGAGGAAGGTGGTCATAGCCTTCACGCCCTCAATCAAACCATCGTCCATACATACGTCTATGACCTGTGCACCGGCATCTACCTGAGCACGAGCTATTGACAATGCCTCTTCATAGTTCTCTGCCTGAATAAGTTTCTTGAACTTTGCCGAACCAGCCACATTCGTACGCTCTCCGATATTCACAAAGCCTGTGTTCTCGTCAAGGAGAAGTGGCTCAAGACCTGAGAGGGTGCAGCGAGGGAGGGTAGAGGTTAGAGTTTCCCCTTCATCCTTCGACTTTTGACTTTCGACTTTTGACCTTTGACTTATAGCTCTCGGCTTAAACTCCTTTGCTACCTCTGCAATCGCCTTGATATGTGCCGGGGTTGTTCCGCAGCATCCGCCATAGATATTGATAAGCCCCTCGCTCATAAACTCCCTTGCAGAGTCGGCGAATGTCTCAGGAGTCTCGTCATAGCCACCCATCACGTTTGGCAGACCTGCATTTGGGTGCACGCTTACCGGACATGGAGCTACCTCTGCAAGGCGCTTCAGCCAAGGCTTCAACTGACGCGCACCAAAGGCACAGTTCAGACCTATGCTTATCAGATTGCCATGTGTGAGAGAAGCCACGTATGCCTCTACCGTCTGACCAGAGAGCGTTCTTCCAGAGGCATCGGCAAGAGTACCGCT
>JAFXZF010000113.1 GCA_017541365.1 Prevotella sp. | reverse complement strand
GTCAGACGAACACGGGCTACCTTACGCATAGCCGAATTAGGCTTCTTGGGGGTCGTTGTGTAGACGCGAACACAGACGCCACGACGCTGAGGACATGAGTCCAGCGCGGGAGACTTGCTCTTGTCAACGAGCACCTTTCTGCCTTTTCTTACCAATTGTGAAATTGTAGGCATAATTGTTTGTTTTTAATTTTTATTACTTATATATTATAATGTATATTTTTTCGCCTTGACATACTGCGCCCTTTACTCGTTGAGCGCATTTGGGCTGCAAAGGTACAAACTTTTATTCGAATGACCTAACCCATAAGACATAAAAATACCCTCATCTTGCGCTTTTTAACACAAAATAAGGGTTTTAATATTTATTAACTACGAATTTGCCTTAAGCTTCGCCTTTTCCTACTGGAAAGGGGGCGATGGTTCGAGACTCCTGCTGGGGTATTTTGATGGCACCGAACTCACGCTCGTAACGGACTATATTTTCCTGCAGGGCACCCAACAATCGCTTGGCATGTTCGGGAGCCAGAATGACACGACTCTTCACTTGTGCTTTGGGAACGCCGGGCAGTACGCGGGCGAAATCAATGATAAAATCGGAACTTGAGTGGGTGATAATGGCAAAGTTGGCATATTCACCCTGTGAAATGTCTTGAGGCAGCTCAATCTGAAGCTGGTTAGATTTGTTGTTATTCTCGTTCATAATATATATATTATTAATAATGTTCGTACGAAATATGATGCAAAGGTAAGGAAAAAAGTCTGAAAAGTGCTAATTTTTGCGTAATTTTTATCGTTTTATATGGTGATTTGAGAAAAAAGAAGTACTTTTGCACATTATTTATAATAAGAAACGTTTCGAAATGATTAAGATTCAAGTCGTAAATCGTGGACATCAGCAACTGCCCACATACGCCACGCCACAAAGTGCCGGTATGGACTTACGTGCCAATCTGGATGCACCAATCACGCTCCATCCCATGGAGCGTCGCCTGATTCCTACAGGCCTGCATATCGCACTGCCCGAGGGCTATGAGGCACAGGTGAGACCCCGTAGTGGGCTGGCCCTGAAGCACGGACTGACAGTACTGAACACCCCAGGCACTATCGATGCTGACTACAGGGGTGAGATAGGTGTTGTACTCATCAACCTCTCCACCGAGGATTTCGTTGTCAACGACGGTGAGCGCATTGCACAGATGGTCATCGCCCGTCATGAGCAGGGCGACTTCGTGGTGGTAGAGCAGCTCGACGAGACTGAACGAGGTGAGGGCGGCTATGGACATACGGGAGTGAAGTGAAGAATGAAAGGATTTAGGAACATATTGCTTTTGCTGGCGATGCTTGCCTGTTTGCCTTCTTGGGCTGACGATGCAGACAAGAACCGCCGCTATGACGCCATGTTCCTGGAAGCCATCTCCCAGCGTGAGAAAGGCAATAATGATGCTGCCTTCGACTTGCTGCGCCATTGTGTGGACATCGACTCCACACGCTCGGAAGCCTACTATTATCTGGCTCAATACTATGGAGCCATGAAACAGCGTGAGACGGCTATAATGTACTTCAAGAAAGCCGCTGACCTGGAGCCCGACAACGACACCTATCAGGAGACGCTGGCCAATGCCTATATCAACCAACGGAATTATCCGGAGGCTACACAGGTGCTGCAACGTCTCTATGACAGGAATGCCGATAGGGAGGATGTATTGGGAATGCTTATCCAGCTATATGAACAACAGGGCGACTATGACAACGCTATCCGTTCGCTGACGCAGTTGGAAACCATCGAGGGAAAGAGTGAGCGCCTCTCCTTTGCCAAGAGCAACCTTTACACCCAGAAAGGCGACAAGAAAGCTGCCATTGCGGAGATGAAGACTTTGTCGGACCAGTATCCTAACGACAACAACTACCGCTGTCTGTACGCCAACACACTATATATCAACGGACAGAAGAAGAAAGCCGTCGATATATACGGAAAGATTTTGAGCGAGGAGCCCGACAACCGCAATGCCCAGTTGGCATTATTGGCTTACTATAGCGACCAGAAGGACACGCTGAAGGTCAATGAGTATATAGAGCGGGTGCTCACCAATAAGAATGCCACGACGGAAGACCGTATCGACATTATGAGACAGGTCATCACGCAAAATGAGCAGAATGGCGGCGACTCCACCAAGGTATTGCAGCTATTCCGCCGTATGGAATCCCTTCCTCAGACTGACGCCGACGTTGCCATCATGTGTGCGGCATATATGAATATGAAGAAGATGCCCAACGACAGCATCAGCCGTGTGTTGGAAAGGGTGCTGGAAATCGTGCCCGACCATGCTGCAGCACGTCTGCAACTGGTGAGCTATGCCTGGCAGGCAGAAGACCGTGACCGCGTGATAACTTTGTGCCGTGACGCCCGCCAATACAACCCCGACGAGATGGCGTTTTACTATTATCAGGGTATTGCCTATTTCCAGAAAGGACAATTGGATGATGCCTTAGATGCTTTTCAGAATGGTATTAGTGTCATTACTCAGGAGAGCGACCCGGAGATAGTTTCCGACTTCTATGCTGTCATGGGTGATATCTATCATCAGAAAGGTATGGAGCGTGAAGCTTTTGCTGCTTACGACTCCTGTCTGGTTTGGAAAGACGACAACATAGGCTGTCTGAACAACTATGCCTACTACCTCAGCGTGAAGGGTGAACGCCTAAAGGATGCCGAGCAGATGTCAAAGCGTACTATTGTAAAAGAGCCTAACAACGCCACCTATCTCGACACTTATGCATGGATACTCTTCCGTCTGCACCGGTATGACGAGGCTAAGACCTATATAGACCGTACATTGGAGAACGATCCAGACTCTGCATCAGTCTTACTGGAGCATGCTGGGGATATCTACTACTATGCGGGAGAGAAGGAGAAAGCGCTGGGATTCTGGCAGAAAGCCCTCGACCGTTTCGATGCCGAGAGCCAGAGTGAAGAAGAGAAAAAGATACTGATTAGGAAAATAAAACTAAAGAAATATATCACAAAATGAAAACAGTACATATTTTGAAGACTACCGCCTGGGTAGCAGTCCTCGTACTGCTGACAGCCTGTGCGTCAAGTAGTGGATTGGGGCGTCGCTCTGGCAAGGTGACTGACGAACAAACGACAGCACGCAGGGGTGGCGGCAAGAGTTCCAAATCTGATAAGCAGGAGCGGAAGAAGGGAAAAAAGAACAAGGAAGTGGAGACTGCTGCCAACGATTCGATAGAACAGCAGCCCTTCGATAGAGAGGTCTATCTGACGCAGGTGGAAGACAATGCCCAGTTGAACCGTTTCCTGACCTCTAAAGTGAAATTGAGCGTGGAGGTGGGCAATCGTCAAATGACCTTGACGGGTAACCTCAAGATGAAGCGCGACGACGTGATACGCCTGCAGCTCATGGCTTTCGGTTTCGTAGAGGCCGGACGTCTGGAGTTTACCAAGGAGTATGTGATGATTGTCGACCGCATCAACAAGCAATATCTGAAAGTTCCTTATGCCCAGCTGGCTTTCCTGCGTAACAGCAACATCGACTTCTATACCCTGCAGGCACTCTTCTGGAACGAGCTACACCAGCCCGGAACGGAGCGGATGACCATGACTAACAGACAGCGGGCGCAGTTGAATGTGGAGCCGGGCTTGGACAATGATGTAGTACTGTCAATGGAAGACGGCAAACTGTCATACCGCTGGCTGACGGAGGGTAAAACGGCACGCATCAAGATGACCAATATCCTCTATAAAGACGCCTATCGCGGCAACTACCAGCTGAACTGGGACTATGAGGAGTTCAAAGCCAACGAGCGGAAGTTCTTCCCCACCAAGCATATTGTCAGCTTCACTACTCCCGATCAGGAAGTAAAGTTGGATATGAAACTCAACTACCTGGGTCAGGATGAAGACTGGGAAACGCGTACAGAACTGTCAGGAAAATATCGTCAGATGCCTGTCGACGATATCCTGCGCCGTTTTATGTCCCTCTAAATCTACAGCATGAAGCGATTAGGTATCATACTCCTGTGTTTGTCACTCGC
>JAFXZF010000112.1 GCA_017541365.1 Prevotella sp. | reverse complement strand
GGAGTTGCCTTTGCCTTGATAGCGTCAGCCTCTGCCACGAGGTCACGTCCCCACTTGTGAACCTTTGAGAACTCTGCCCAGTCGGCACGAGCAGCCTCGCGCTTGAGGATGTAGATGTCGAAGTATGCGAACTCGCCCCAGTTCATGTAGAGGTTGGTTGCACCATTCGGGTTCTCGTGCTCAAGGTCGGTACGTGCCCAATCGAGTACTGGCATGAAGTTATAGCAGATGCACTTGATACCTTCCTCACCGAGGTTGCGGAGGCTCTGCTTATATACCTCAATCTGATGGTCACGGTCAGGACCGCCATACTTGATTGTCTCTACAACAGGGAGTGACTCTACTACGCTCCACTTCATTCCGTAAGACTCGATGTACTCCTTGAGCTCATGAATCTTCTCGCGTGTCCATACTTCGCCGAGTGGCACGTCATGCAATGCTGTAACGATACCCTCAACGCCTATCTGCTTTAACTGTGCAAGAGTGATCTTATCCTTCTTGCCAAACCATCGCCATGTTCTTTCCATAGAAGCCTAACCAAGCCTTCCCAAAGGGAAGGATGTTTTTATAGTAATTATCCCTATTGGGGCTTGGCTTTATTTTTTGTTATTAATTTTTATTGTGATATTATGAACCTAACAAGAACTTCCCAAAGAGTAGAATGTGATTGAAAATACTATCAAACATCCTTCCCTTTGGGAAGGCTTGGTTAGGCCTTACCTTACTGACACATACTTATGCAATGTCTTCCTTACAGCGCCATTGCCGGCATAGAGCTCCTTGACGTAGCCCTCAATCTGCTCGCCGAGACCAGCCTCGTAAAGGTCGAGACCGAATACATCCTTGCGTGTGTAAAGCTTCTTGAGGCATGAGTAATCCTGATTTGCCTTGCCGATTTCAAGAGGAGCAACGATAGCCTGAAGCTCTTCGAGCAATGGGTCTGTAGAAGGCTCGAATGCCTTTCCGTTGTCATCGATACCCTTGAGGTAACGTGCATAGCCAGCAAGTACGAGAGGGATGAGCTTGAGGTTATCCATGTCAAGACCGCGAGCGATGTACTTCTTGATAGTCTCACCGAAACGGATTGGGAGCTTCTGAGATGTATCGGTAGCGATACGCTGTGGAGCGTCAGGCATGAATGGGTTAGGAAGACGCTTGTTGATAACAGTACCGATGAACTCGTATGGGTTGAGAACGCCCGGATCAGTAACAACAGGCATAGCCTCTATATATCCTATCTTCTGGATGAATGCGCGGAGATCGTCATCAGCCATTTCTGCTGAGATAAGGTCGTAGCCGAGCATACAGCCGTAGATTGACATTGCTGTGTGAAGTGGGTTGAGACAGGTTGTAACCTTCATTGTCTCTACCTGATCAACAGTCTCGCGTGTGGTGTAGAGAGCACCGCCAAGCTCCAATGGTGGGCGACCGTTTGTATAGTCATCCTCACAAACAAGATACTGAACTTCCTCAGCATTAACGAATGGGGCTGTGAATGTCTTCTTCTCGGTAATGATGGTGTTGTTATCCTCGAAGCCGTCCTCTGCAAGCATAGCCTGAACCTTCTCGTGTGGACGAGGGGTGATCTTGTCAATCATTGACCAAGGATATGAAATCTTCTTGTTGTCCTTGACGTATGCAAGGAACTCCTTTGGAGCAAGACCGTCATTAACCCATTTCTCAGCGTATGCGAGAACGCCAGCCTTTACTTTGTCACCGTTGTGTGAGCAGTTATCGGTTGACTGGAGTGTGAGTGGGAGCTGACCTGCCTTGAAACGCTCAAGGAGTAATGCTGTGAGCTTACCCATTGCAAATACAGGTGTGAGACCGCGCTCAAGATCGGCAGGTGCCACGCTGTAGCCCTTCTCTGTGATGGTGAATGTAACCATCTGGAGTGTAGGAGCCTTGAAGATTTCCACGAGACGAGCCCAGTCCTCTGCGAACTGGAAGTCAGCCTTGAGTGACTCTGTAACAGATGCGATAACCTTCTTCTCGATAGTGCCGCTTGACTGGAGGCTAACCAAGAGTGAGAGGTTGCCGTAAGGACGGTAAGCCTTGTCGATAATCTCGTAGTCGAAGCTCTCTGCCACGATTACACCACGATCGTACTTGCCAGTGTTAAGAGCATCGTTGAGAATAGCGGCAGGGAATGCGCGGAAAATGTTTCCTGCACCGAAGTGAACCCAAGTTGGCTCGTCGTGAGTCTTCTTGGCAACTGCAGCGATATCATACTTAGGAAGCTCGTAACCCTTGCTTTCCCATTCTGCAACATTAGCGTTGCCTGATAGAATTTCAGTAAGTTTCATAAATTAGATTTATGTCTTTATATATTATAATTTTTTAAACGCAATGAATTTCCGCGCAAAAGTACTAATAATTTATGAGATAGCCAAATAAAAAAGTGAAAAAACTCATAAACTGCCCTTTGCCTGTCATTGCGAGGCATTCTCAGGCACATACTCAGACATTATCAATAGCGGACTTCCACTAAAAGCGAATGGAAAATCTGCTTTTATCACTTCTGACTTTTCGTGTCATTCCCCCTTGTTGTCATTACCGTCTTTCGCCTCATCCTTATGAGAACTGGTGTTCGTAGGAGTGGTGAGGGGTTCCTTCTTCTTGAACTTATCCGGTAGATAATACCCTAAGTGCGGAGGCTGGTTGTAAGCCACGTTCTGCCATGCGACGCACATACGGTAGATGTGGTCGTGCATAGGTGTTACGACACGATACTGGGTTGGGAGATTGGTGCTGAATACATTCAGGTGGGCATTGTCAGAGCCATCATATAGAATAATCTCTTCACGCCAGTCTCCGAACAGGTCAGCTTGCAGACATGGTGTTGCCTTTGTACCATTACAAGAGGTAGAATAACCCCATTCGTGGAAGTCCTTACCGTTAATCTTGATACGCTCCACGTTATGACCAGTCCATTTGGCAACGTAATACTGATAGTACGGTATAGGAGTCTCTCCCGCCGCGCCTTTGTTTACGGAATTACCAATCAGCTCATCATATAGGTCGCCATCCCAATAAATACGGAAATTGATAGGGATGGAGTTCTTTGTTGTTGTAATTTCATTGCCTTTGCAGTCGTGCACAACCTTGTGTGAAGAGCTCCAGAACTCCATACCGCGATGCAGAGAGTCAATATCAGCAGCCAGTCCACGACCTGTGTCACGCTCGCCATGTTCACGGAAGAGCATCTCTCCTGTGCGTGCATCACGAAGGGAAACGCCGAAAGGCTTTACCTCATGTGGCATGAAGTATTCAAGTCCTGGACGGTCTGGGTCGATGTCTGCCAAATGAACGGCATCACCATGTCCGAGCTTTGTGGTATAGAGTGTCGTGCCGTCATGGTCAAGGGCTGCCGAACCGAACATAATCTCGTCATATCCGTCACCATCCACATCACCAACGGCTATGCCGTGAGCTCCCTGTCCGTAGATACCCTCACCCGGTGTCTCACTCTTGTGGAACCATTTGTCAACGATATGCTTGCCGTCGAACTGCACAGCCCATGCGTATGCCTTGGTGTAGTAGCCACGGAAGAATACCGCACTTGGGGTATTCTCAGGACCGTCAAGGAATGCCACACAGGCAAGGAAACGG
>JAFXZF010000111.1 GCA_017541365.1 Prevotella sp. | reverse complement strand
CAAGGTGAGTGCTTCGGAGTGGAAACAATACACACAGATGGGCGGTATCATAAGTGCTAATGGCGAGATATGGTATCCTTATAATCTGAAGAATGCCCCATCGCTTACCAAGTCACCAGAGGAGGAGGCAAATGCCCGTGCGGACCTTATCCGTGTTGAGCATTGTGAGCGAGTACTTTTCCAGGATATAACGGTACAGAACTCTCCACGCTTCCATGTTCATCCATGCTATTGTAAGGATGTTAGCGTGCTTGGCTTGACAGTACGTTGTCCTTGGAATGCACAGAACGGTGATGCTATCGACCTGAGCAACTGCACAAGATGTCTTGTTACCGAGTGTACCATAGATGCTGGTGATGACGGTATCTGCCTAAAAAGCGGAACTGGTAAGACAGGTGTTGAGGCTGGTCCTTGTAAGGATATACTCGTTGAGGACAACACCGTTATTCATGCTCATGGCGGTTTTGTGATAGGCTCAGATGCAAGTGGCGGTGTGCAGAATGTAGTGGTAAGAAACAACCGTTTCATGGGTACAGACACAGGTCTGCGTTTCAAGACGAGCTATGGCCGTGGCGGTGCTACTGCCAATATCTTCATCTCAAACATTGTGATGACCGATATTAAGGAGCAGGCTATCGTATTTGAGGCTTCATACGCCAACAAACAGGTTGGCAAGGCGGATGAGGTCGCAGGGGCAACCGACTATGCCCCTGACTTCAAGGACATACATATAGAACACATTAAGTGTCGTGGCTGCAAGACTGGTATCGTTGCCAAAGGTGACGAGGGATTGATTCATGATATTGACATTAAGAACTCCGTCATCTTCTATATCAAAAAGGCTACGGAGATACAGGAGACCTGCAAGCTCGATGTGTCTAACGTAACGTTCAAGACCTTCGAGATGGAGATGTGGTAGGAATGAGTATAAAGGATAAAGAGTAAAGTGAAAAGTGTAAAGAGTAATGTCGATTGTATTTTTGGCGAAAGGCCGCTATCTACATTACTCTTTACACTTTTCACTTTAATCCTTCAAATTACATAACTCCTATCCAACGGAGGATATCATTGAGGTTGGCTACAACCATTAGGAGGAGGAGGAAGAGCATGCCGATGTTCTGGGATATCTGCATGAACTTCAGACTTGGCTGCTTGCGGGTGATGACCTCGACGAGAAGGAAGAGGATGTGACCGCCGTCAAGTCCGGGGATAGGGATGATGTTCATGAAGGCAAGGATGATGCTCAGGAAGGCTGTCATCTTCCAGAAAATCATCCAGTCCCATTGGGTTGGGAACATGCTGCCGATAGCACCAAAGCCGCCAAGACTCTTGGCTCCTTCCTTTGATGCCACATATTTCAGGTCACTGATATAGCCGCCAAGCACGTCGATGCCGTAGGTACAGCCTTTCTTTATGCTTGAGAGGAAACCGTAATCTACCTGACGAGGCTTGTAGAAATTATAGATCGTTGACTTCACAACGCCCATTAACACACGCTCGTCCTGATATGCGAATGTGACCTGAGCAGTATCCAAAGTGCCGTCGGCCTTCTTCCATACTATGTTATTGGTCAGAATGCCGAGGCTATCCTGTGATGTCTTTGCATCAGTAAGGGCATCTGTCATTCTACTAACCTCATACTCGAATGTTCCCCATGTGTCTATCTTCTTACTTCCGAGTTTCACGATAGTATCACCCTTGCGGATTCCTGCCTTGTAAGCTGCTTCTCCCGGGATAATGCTATCCACGAGTGCAGGGACAAAAGGACGGCAGAACATAGGGTCTGCCTTCAGCATATTGAGAAGATTGAGGTCACCATTGAGAGGCACGAGGCACTCACGACCGTTACGAAGCACGATGACCTCGTGAGCCTTTGAGATGTCGCGCAGAAGGTCGGCAGAGAAGTCCTTGAACTCGCCAAGGTCGGAACGTAGCAGGATGTCGTGATCCTGGAATCCGAGAGCCTTAGCCTCATCGTTGAACTTCATACCCATTGTCATGTCCTCAACGGCATAGTATTTGTCGCCCCATGTGTAGAAAACAGCAGAATAGATGACGAGGGCGAGGATGAAGTTGACCATAACGCCGCCAGCCATGATGAGGAGTCGCTGATATGCCTTCTTGCTACGGAACTCCCAAGGCTTTGCAGGAGCAGCGAGTTTCTCGGCTGTCTGTGTCTCGTCAATCATACCGTCTATCTGGCAATAGCCGCCGATAGGCAGCCAGCCAATGCCGTACTCGGTACCTACCTCGTCGTTGTATTTCTTATTACCTACGTTCTCCGTTACAATCCTATAGTTCTGTTTCGTAAGGGAATAGTAGTAGTTCTTTAACTGCTGAATGAAATTAACGCTCTCGTTGTCACGCTCGGTAACAGGAGCCTTGCCTCTGAGGCGACGCCACCAGTTGTCGTATGAGCTCCAGAGGT
>JAFXZF010000110.1 GCA_017541365.1 Prevotella sp. | reverse complement strand
GGTCTGCGTCGTGATGGCGTTATCGCTATCATACTCTACAATAGTGTCATTAATGGTTATACCACCATGGAGGAGGTGCGTAATGACTTTGGTGATGGCGTTGCGACTATCATCAAGGGATTGGTGCGCCTCTATCATCTCTATGAGAAGACTCCTGTGATTGAGACTGAGAATTTCCGTAATCTTATCGTTTCGTTTGCAGAGGATATGCGCGTCATACTCATCATGATTGCCGATCGTGTGAATATGATGCGTGAGCTTCGTGACACAATCAACGAGGAGGCTCGTCATCGTGTGGCTGAGGAGGCAAGCTATCTCTATGCCCCTTTGGCTCATAAGCTCGGCTTGTATAAGCTCAAGAGCGAACTTGAGGACCTTTCGCTGAAATATCTTGAACATGATGCCTACTATCATATCAAGGAGAAACTGAACGAGACGAAGGCTTCACGCGATAAGTATATCGTGGACTTCATAGGACCTGTGCAGAAGAAACTTGAGGAGGCAGGACTCAAATTCCATATCAAAGGGCGCACCAAGAGCATTCATTCCATCTGGCAGAAGATGAAGAAGCAGAAGTGTGCCTTCGAGGGCGTTTACGACCTTTTTGCTATCCGTATCATTCTTGACTCTGCCCCTGAGCGCGAGAAGATGGAATGCTGGCAGGTTTACAGCATCGTGACAGATATGTATCAGCCTAATCCTAAGCGTCTGCGCGACTGGCTTAGCGTGCCTAAGACCAACGGCTACGAGAGTCTCCATATCACGGTTCTCGGTCCTGAGAAGAAATGGGTAGAAGTGCAGATTCGCACGGAGAGAATGGATGAGATTGCAGAGCACGGACTTGCCGCACACTGGCGCTACAAGGGCGTGAAGAGTAGTGAGGACGGTATGGATTCGTGGCTTGCAAGCATCCGTGCAGCCCTTGAGGCTGGCGACGACCTTCAGGTTATGGATCAGTTCCGTATGGACCTCTACGACAAGGAGGTATATGTGTTCTCTCCAAAAGGCGATATACTGAAGTTCCCTAAGGGCGCTACGGTTCTCGATTTCGCCTATCATATCCACAGCAACATAGGAAGTCATTGCGTTGGTGCGAAGATAAACGGCAGGAACGTGACTCTGCGTGAACAGCTTTCAAGCGGTGACACCGTGGAGATCCTGACGAGCACTAAGCAGTATCCGAAACAGGAATGGCTCAATATCGTCAAGACATCGCGTGGAAAGGCGAAGGTGCGTCAGGCTTTGCGTGAGACTCAGATGAGCACGGGAGTCTATGCCAAGGAACTCATTGAGCGTAAGTTCCGCAACAAGAAAATTGACATTGATGAGAGCATTCTCATGCGCCTTGTCAAGAAGATGGGCTATAAGGAAACGGCGGATTTCTACAAGGATATCGTGGATGAGACTCTCGATATGAACACCGTGATTGAGCGTTATCTGGAGATGAAGCAGCATGAGGAGAATCCGCAGGCAACGGCTGTTCCTGCACGTTCTGCAGAGGAGTTCCAGTTATTGCCCGACACGAAGCATGTGCCTCAGACAACCGACGACACGCTTGTCATCGACCAGGGCATGAAGGGTATCGACTATACGCTTGCCCGTTGCTGTCAACCTATCTACGGCGATCCTATCTTCGGTTTCGTGACGGTGAACGGAGGTATCAAGATTCATCATCAGAACTGCCCTAATGCCAACGACCTGAAATCACGTTTCGGCTATCGAATTGTGAAGGCGAGGTGGAGCGGTAAGGGACAAACGCAATATAGTGTGACGCTCCGTGTTGTAGGAAATGATGACCTTGGTATTGTCACTAATATCACCAGTATCATTTCCAAGGAAGAGAAACTTCTTCTCAGAAGTATTTCCATCAATTCGAATGACGGACTTTTCTCTGGTAACCTCACGGTTCAGATTGACGATACTCACCGCCTTGAGGCTCTGATCAAGAAACTGAAGGGCGTGAAAGGCGTGAGAGCGGTTACGAGGTTATAGTTCAGCTACCTTCGGTAATTCCTTCTCCGTGGAGGGACAGGAAGAAAGTTCCATTTTTCCGCTGAAAGGGTAGCATGTGGAGAAGTGACCTTGCTATGATTCTGTTTCCCCTTCCTCTTTTTTAGGGGGACTTGTTGGGAACGGCTCTAACGGAAGCAACGTAACGGCAGGTCAGCAGAACTATGCCGAGCGTATGAATGCCATTGAGAATCAGCGTGAGGCTTATTATCGAAAGGCGGGCGTTGCTCCTGGTCTCCCGACTATGAAGGGTAGCTATGCCGACCCAGAGGTAACGGGCAAGGGCTATAATGTTGTCATCAAGGAACTTGGCGACCATCGCGTGCCAGAGAACTGGGTGCAGCGTCCTGTTGTAAACACAGAGGAAGGCTCTAATCCTGGTGCACCACTCGCATGGGGTTCTCCTGAGAATCCAGATGATGCCGTGGCAGGCTATGGCTATGTGCCTTGCGACACGTCGGAGGTGGAAGAGACTTTCTACTATCACTCTGACCATCTTGGCTCAACATCATACATCACCGACCAGAAAGCGAATGTCACCCAGTATGATGCCTATCTCCCTTACGGCGAATTGCTTGTTGACGAGCATTCTTCAAGTGCCGATTTACCGTACAAGTTTAACGGCAAGGAACTTGACGAGGAAACCGGTCTGTACTATTATGGTGCACGTTACATGAACCCAGTCACAAGTATGTGGTATGGGGTGGATCCTCTTACTGAACAGTATGTAAACATTGGTGCATATATCTATTGTCATGGTAATCCAATAAGGTTAATTGATCCTGATGGGCAAGGTGATTATTATATGAAAAATGGAACTTGGTTAGGCAGAGATAAAAATAAAGATGATTATGC
>JAFXZF010000109.1 GCA_017541365.1 Prevotella sp. | reverse complement strand
TACAGCTTGCACAATTGATGAAGCGGGGGTTGATATGATTCTCGTGGGCGATTCATTAGGCAACGTGATGCTGGGTTATGAGAATACCCTTGCAGTCACCGTTGAAGACATGATTCATCATGGAAAGGCTGTTTGCCGAGGCGCGAAGAATGCCCTCGTGGCTATCGATATGCCTTTCATGTCGTATCAAGGCTCTGTGTATGATGCCGTTATGAATGCTGGCAGGATTATGAAGGAGACCAACTGTCAGGCGGTTAAGCTTGAGGGCGGCGCAGAATATGCCGACCGCATCAAGGCTATCGTACAGGCTGGTATTCCTGTAATTGCACATATCGGACTCACCCCACAGTCGTTCAACACGCTCGGAGGCTATAAGGTTCAGGGCAAATCGCTTGAGGCAGCCCAGAAACTCATCTCCGACGCTCAGACAGTTTGCGAATCTGGTGCCTTTGCCATCACGCTTGAATGTGTTCCTGCCGCACTCGCATCAAAGATTACCGAACTCGTTCCAGCCATCACCATAGGTATTGGAGCAGGCAACGGTTGTGACGGTCAGGTGCTTGTGTATCAGGATATGCTTGGCTATGCCGACGACTTCACGCCAAAGTTCGCTAAGAAATATGCCAACCTCCACGACACTATGCTTGAGGCTTTCAAACAGTACAAAGCAGATGTGGAGTCAAGGGCATTCCCTGCACCTGAACATACATTCGCGATAAGCGAGGAGGTATTAAGTAAACTTTATTAATTAACAATTAAAAATTAACAATTAACATGCCTTACGCGCTCCGGCTCCCTCTCTACGGGAGAGGGCGGGGGGAGAGGCCGTGGTTACACTATATTATGAAAGTAGTAAAAACAGTTAAAGAGGTAAGAGAGATCGTATCAGAATGGCGTAAAGAGGGACTCACAGTAGGACTTGTTCCAACTATGGGATACCTTCACGAAGGTCATCAGAGCCTGATTGTAAAGTCAGTCAGCCAGAATGACCGTACCGTAGTGTCAGTATTCGTAAACCCAATTCAGTTTGGTCCTAACGAGGACTTTGAGGCATATCCACGCGATATGGAGCATGACAAGGCACTCGTAGAGAAGGCTGGCGGCGATTTGATTTTCAATCCAGAGCCATCAGAGATGTACCCTGGTCACTTCACATCTTTCATCGACACAACAGAGACCACCGAACTGCTCTGTGGTGCTGTTCGTCCTATACATTTCCGTGGCGTCTGCACAGTTGTAGGCAAGCTCTTCAACATCGTTTGTCCTGACCGCGCATATTTCGGACAGAAGGATGCACAGCAGTTGGCTACCATCCGCCGTTTCGTTCGCGACCTTAACTTCCCTATCGAGATCATCCCTTGCCCAATCGTTCGCGAGGCTGACGGTCTGGCGAAGTCAAGTCGCAACACATATCTCTCAGCAGAAGAGCGTCAGGCAGCCCTCATCCTCTCAAAGAGCTTGAAGAAGGGCAAGGAAGCCATTGAGGCTGGTGAGAAGAACGCAAAGAAGATTATCGAGATTATCAAGACAAATCTTGAGACCGAGCCACTTGCACGTGTTGACTATGTTGAGGTTGTTGATTTCGAGAACATACAGCGCGTTGACACCATCTCAGGCGAGACACTCGTTGCTATTGCAGTTTATATCGGCAAGACACGATTGATTGATAACTTCATAACAGAAGCCTAACCAAGCCTTCCCAAGGGGAAGGATGTTAGGTAGGTAGATAAACGTTTATAAAAAAGACGCATAGCATTGTGTCTTAGCATTAATAATAAATAATTATGGCCAAGCCTTCTTTTAGCGAAAGAATGTATAAAACATCTGGTCACATACTCCGATGTTATCAACATCGTACTACCCGTTTGGGAAGGCTTGGTTAGGCTACCAATATGGACATCAC
>JAFXZF010000005.1 GCA_017541365.1 Prevotella sp. | reverse complement strand
ATTATCTATTATTTGTTATCTATTATCTATGAACAAAATATATTCCCTTTTGGGTTTCGACCCCACAAAGCATTCAGTGAAGACTGAGGTGATGGCAGGAATCACCACCTTCCTTACCATGACCTATATCCTTGCAGTCAATCCACTAATACTCAGCGATGCAGGAATGGACAAGGGAGCCCTTTTTTCTGCCACCGTTGTATCCTCCGTCATCGCCACACTGGTCATGGCACTCTATGCCCGACTGCCCTACGCCTTGGCGCCCAGCATGGGCTTGAATGCCTTCTTTGCCTACACCCTCGTCTTGGCGATGGGTTACACCTGGCAACAGGCCTTGACGGCTGTGTTCTTCGAGGGCATAGCATTTATCATCCTCACCCTGCTCAGAGTGCGTGAGGCGATAGTCGAGGCAATACCCATCAACCTGCGCTATGCCATCTCCGTGGGCATAGGACTCTTCATAGCCTATATAGGACTCAAAAACGGAGGAGTCATAGTCAGCAACGATGCCACCATGACCGCTCTTGGTCCCTGGAATGCCACCACCCTCATAGCAGTAGCAGGCATACTCCTTGGTGGAGTGCTCATGGCAATCAAAGTCAGGGGAGCCCTCTTCTACACCATCATCATCATGACCCTCATCGGCATACCCTTCGGCGTCACCCAGGTGCCTGAGAATTTCTCCATCATCAGTGCACCGCAGTCCATGGAGTCCATAGCCTTCAAGCTCGATTTTTCACGTTTCCTGTCATTAGACCTTAATTATTATGTGGTGGTCTTCGCACTGCTCTTCATGGACCTCTTCAACACTCTCGGCACCCTCATCGGTACAGCCACCAGCGCAGGTATGGTTGATAAGAAGACAGGCAGGATACACGGTCTCAACAAGGCACTTATGGCAGATGCCGTAGGCACCGCAGCAGGCGCGCTCTGTGGCACCTCCACCGTCACCACCTACGTAGAGAGCAGTGCAGGCGTAATGGAGGGCGGCAGGACAGGCATGACATCTTTCACCATAGCTATGTTGTTTCTCATAGCCCTGTTCTTCTCTCCCCTCTTCCTCATCATCCCTGCAGCAGCCACCACCAGCGCACTCATCCTCGTCGGCGTACTCATGATAAAGAGCGTCAAGGATATTGACTTCTCTGATGTCACTGAGGCACTCCCCGTCTTCGTCACCATCATTTCCATGCCCCTCACCTACAGCATCTCCGACGGCATAGTACTCGGCATGCTCTCCTACGTCATCATCAAGGTATGCTGCGGACGCTACAGGGAACCCTCCATCGCCATGTACATCCTCTCCGCCTTCTTCATCCTCAACTATATTGTAAACTAACCTTTGTACTCCCGAACTTTTCTATGAACTTTCTTGAACAGAAAATCCTCTCCGATGGCAATATCAAGGAAGGATAGTACGCACTATCTTTGCCGAGAACTGCGTCGCCGTTGTATTCCTGCTGGCAGTGGTGCTCAATCTCGTGCTACCCAATAAACCCGAAAACCAAGCACCCGAAGTAACAAATAAAAAATAAAACAAACATCAATGAAAAAAATCCTTTTCCTCATCGCAATTGTGAATAAATTATTCACGCTCGGCACACAGAAAGCAAGCATTCGTCTGCTCTCGCTAATCATAATTTTCAATTTTCAATTGTCAATTATCAATTCGCTAAGTGCCCAGAACATTCAGTTGCACTATGACTTTGGCCGCAATATCTATACTGGCACAGAGGCTGGTCGTTCGAAGGTGACCGTTACCCTTGAGCAGTTCAAAGCGGATTCATGGGGTTCATGGTACTACTTCGTGGATGTGGACCTTTCGAGCCACTTTGTAGAGAGCGCCTACACCGAGATATCACGCGAGTTCAAACTTGGCAAGGAGACACCCTTCGCTGCCCATGTAGAGTATGACGGCGGACTGAGCAAGAGCGGCAGTTTCCAGCAGGCAGGCCTCATAGGTGCAGCATGGAACGGCCATAACGCAGACTTCTCAAAGACCTACAGCGTGCAGCTGATGTATAAGCAGTTCTTTAAGAGCTATAAGGACACCCGCTCATACGCTTCTGCCCAGCTTACAGGTGTGTGGGGACTTAATTTCTGCCAGAACAAACTCACCTTTGCCGGCTTCATCGACCTGTGGCGTGGCGAGAAGGGCGACGGTCACGGTTGTCTCGTCATACTCTCCGAGCCTCAGCTGTGGTACAACTTCACGAAGCACCTCTCCGTAGGCACCGAGTGGGAGTTCTCCAACAACTTCATTTACAACAGCGACCCCACCAGCACCAAGACGTTCTTCTGGAATCCTACTGTCGCTCTAAAGTGGAACATGTAAAAGCATATCTTTTAGCCCCTAAAACATATCCTTTTAGGGGCTAAAAGGATATGTTTTCACCACCCAAAAGGATATGTTTTCCAAAAGGGTATGTAACACCCCCTGTTTTGCAGTGCTATGAACAAGAGACTGTATATAATAATATTCCTCTGCATGGGCATCGCCTGTGCCAGCAGCCAGCCTGCGTGTCATGTCACACGGTATAACGAGGCTGACGGCGTGCCGTCAAGCCGCATAGCCCAACTGCTGCAGGATGGGCATGGCTTCATGTGGTTTGCCACATGGAACGGCCTGTGTCGCTATGACGGCTATGAGTTTCAGACCTTCAAGCCCAGCATAGGCGACGGAAGCCACATACCAAGCGACCGCTTCCGCAATATCACCCTGCTGCCTACGGGCAATATACTCTGCAAGGTGGATGACGTGCACTGCATCTTCGATACCCACACCTACCGCTTCCGTGACCTCACATCGGAAGAGCTCGGTCAGGTGGAACTGCAGTCCAGGAGGTACAGGCAGAGCTGTTCGCTGCAGCGACTGCAGGTATATACATGGACCGATGCCTACCATACGCGCTGGTCTCTGCACGCAGACGGCACCCTGACATATCACGACGCTGCACAAGGCAAGGAGGTAGCATATCCTACATCCGTACCTTTCAACTCGGCATCATTCGTCATGACCGATCGCGACGGCAACCTTTGGGCCATCGATGCCGGCAACATATACAAATTTGTCACCAGCCGTCAGCGCGCCACACCGCTTGCCATCGAACCGCATGCAGAGGTGAAGTGCCTATACCTCGACAGCAAGGGACGCTACTGGGTCACCACCAAAGAGGATGCCGCCGTACGCCTGTACTCACGTCACGATGACCATCTCATAGGCTACCTGGGAAGTGACGGTGCCATACACAGCCAGCATACCGCCTTTGCCTCTGCCGTATATACCATATATGAGAGCGGCGACGGCACCCTGTGGCTCGGCACCAAGCCCGGTGGACTGTACCGACTGCGCCCACGGGGGGAGGGATATACTGTGGAGCATATCACGCACATGCCCTTCAAGGATATATACCACATCATAGCCGACCGCTGGGGACGCCTATGGGTAGCAGCCCTCGATGGCGGTATAGCCGTCAGTACCAACCCTATGGCGGCAGAGCCTACATTTGCTATACCACGCAACTACCCCAAGGATGTCGTACGCGCCCGATACCTCTATATAGACAAGGGGCAGACGCTGCTCGTTGCCACATCGAGCGGACTGCTCACAGCACCGCTGGAGCGCCAGTGCGAGAATATGAAGTTCCGCCTGTACCAACGCACCAGTGACGCAGGCAGCGGACTCAGCTGCAGTGCCGCCATGGACATCTGCGCCGACCGTCAGGGGCGCATATACGTAAGTACGGAGAGCGGTGGGGTAAACTTGGTTAACGGGACACGAAGTGATGAGCCGCAGGTGAATAACCTCACATTCCGCCACCTGCGTGACGAGCTCCACATACAGGGTAGCGATGTGGTGCAGTCGCTCCATGCCACAGCCGACGGCGGCATACTCGCCGTGGGCAGTCACCTCATAACGCTCATCGACCGAAACCTCAGAGGACGCACGCTCGACATAGCATCATTCATGGGCCGCGACTACCGCTTCAGTGAGGCACACCCATTGCTCCTGGACAAGAACCGTTGGCTCTTCGGACTCACCACGGGGGCTTTCATCATCACGGGCGAAGAGCTCACGCGCCGCTCCGCCAGTCCGCGTATAGTGCTCACGGCACTCAACATACAGGGGGGCGACACCGCCCACGAGGTAGAGGGTACCGATACTCTCACCCTACAGCCACATGAGCGCAGCGTGACACTGCATTTTGCCGCCATGGACTACAAGTCGTCCGACAGGATATGCTATGCCTTCCGCCTCCTCAAGGAAGGCCAGCGTGACACCACACAGTGGAACTACATAGGGCACAACCGCTCCGTGACGCTCCTCGACATGGACCCCGGCACCTACATCGTGGAGATACGCTCCACCAATGCCGACGGCGACTGGCTCGAGGGCGGCGGGCGACGCCTCACCATCATAGTGCGCCCCACCTTCTGGGAGTCAACTATCGGCAGAATGCTCCTCGTCCTCATCATCGTGAGCATCATAGGGGCAGTAGCTACCACCATTATATATATACGCCGCATCAAGCGCCAGCAGCGCGACACCCTCGCCAAATACCTCGCCATGCTGGAGCAAAAAGAGACAGCCCTCCCCATGGAGGGGCAGGGGGAGGCAGCAGAGCCCGACCCTATGCTGCAACGCATCATGCAGTTTGTGGAGGAGAATATCGGCAACAGCGATGCCGGAGTGGGCGATATGGCTGCCGCTGCCGCCACCAGCCGTTCGGGACTGCTGCGCAAGCTGCACCGCACCATGGGCATCACACCGCAGGACCTGCTACGTGAGGCACGCATAAAGCACGCCTGCCACCTGCTGCGCCACAGCGACAAGAGTGTCAGCGAGATAGCCTATGCCTGCGGATTTACCGACCCCAAGTACTTCAGCCGCTGCTTCAAGCAGAGCGTCGGCAGTTCGCCCACGGAATACAAGGCAGGAGATTAGCAATGTGATCGGGCAGTGGGGGGAAGGGTACCCCTATTAGTATAAAAAACACGTCAGAGTGGTGGACAAACACACTCTGACGTATTTTTTATACCTTTGCGACGTAAAATTATCCCCCATTTCATCGGGTTTTGTGATTAACTTTGCATCGCAATTGTTTTTTTATGCGGTAAAAATAACATCGCTATTACTCACATTTATATATATCAACTAAACATCAATGAAACAAAAAATCTTTAAGTTTATGCTCCTGCTGCTCGTAATGCTCGTGACGGGCAGCATGGCTATTCAGGCAAAGAAGGTGCACACGCTGGGCGACTCCACCATGGCACCTTACAACGAGGACGTGACTAACACACGCGGCTGGGGTATGTACTTCGGCAATTTCCTCACCAACGGCTGGACTTCCGTAAACTATGCCAAGGGCGGACGCGACTCTCGCGCTGGCTACAACGAGCTGTGGCAAAACGCCCAAAGCAACGTGGAGGAGGGCGACTACGTCCTCATACAGTTTGCCCACAACGACACCCAGTACAGCGGTATGGACAACTTGGAACTGCAGGCATATTACCAGTCTGTAGGCGATGAGACCAACAGGGCTGCAGTGGCAAGCGACGGCAGGGGCACCATCCCTTCAACTACCTACAAGGCATGTCTGAAGCAGATATGTGACGCCGTGAAGGCAAAGGGCGCCACCCCTATCCTCGTATCATCAGTTTGTCGCTGCTACTTCACCGGCGGCGTGGCTCCTATCACACGTGCAGGACGCCACGACATAGGCGGCAACTATAAGGTGCTCACGGCAAACGGTCCTGTAAACGGTGCGGCACTGCCGGAGAGCGATCACACCATGGACTACACCTACCAGATGCAGCAGCTGGCACAGGAGGAGGGCGTGCAATTTATCGACATGACGGCTGCCACCAAGTCGCTCTACGAGAGCTACGGCACATACGACAAGTGCTATGCTGCCCTCTTTGACAAGGGCTCAGAGACTGACAATACCCACTACAACCTCACTGGTGCGCTGACTGCTGCACGCCTCTGTGCACAACTCATCAAGGAGGCTGGCATACTCACTGACGCCATAGAGATACCTACCGACCTTGCCCTGTCCCCCTCTACCGTTGACCTCGGCGAGGGCTACCTCGGCAAGACAGCGATGAAGGAGATGACACTGAGCGGACTGGGGCTCGACCCTGCCGCAGGCACCGTCACATTGACTGCCTCTGAGGGCATCATGCTCTCTACCGACAAGCAGAACTGGCAGAACTCCCTCGAAGTGGATTATACGAACGGTACGCTGATAAAGACATTCTATGCACGTGTCACCCTTTCAACGGCAGGGCAGTACAACGGCACCGTGACTGCCACGATGGGTGAGAACGAGGTGAATGTGCCCGTCACAATCAACGTAGTGGAACTCGGCGGCGGAGACCCCTTCACCGTAGACTGGACCATGAACAAGACTGACCAGGCAGCAGCAACGGTTTCTGACACAGAACTTGTTACTGCCACTGATGTGACATACGAGTCACTCGGCACATACGGCTACGTAAACGGCTTTGGCGCACTCATAGCTCCAACAGGCTCTACAGGTGCATGGCCTACAGCAGCCATCGACGACCAGAACCAGTACGTGCAGTTTGCCGTGACCGCCCCAGAAGGCAAGAAACTCGACATCAGCAGCATAGCAATGAAGATAAAGGCGCAGGGCGGTGGCTCACTGCAGTGCCACGTATATTACTCTACTGACGGATTTGTAACCCGAAAGACTATCTTTGCTACCTCTGCTGCCCTAACCAGCACATGGAACGAGATAAGTAGTGAGGACGTAATAAAGGTGGACGAAGGCGAACAACTCCTCATCCGCGTATATCCTTGGTCAGGCAATGTGGACAATGGTCGCTGGATATGTATCTCCGACGTGGCCGTGGCAGGTCAGTCAAAGGACGCTGCAGGTGTTAACATAGAGGGCACCATCAGCTATGCACTTGACAAGGGCGGACTGACACAGGGCGACGATGCTGTGTTTGACCCTGAGACACTCAGCGCCTGCTTTGCAGGAAAGGCATGGACGGCTGGCAGTGGTATCAACGTTAGCGGCACTACAAACTACTATGGCGTGAACAACGCATCGAAAACCACCACGACAGTAACCAACGCAAGTACTACCACCTCACTGGCAAGCACAGCTTCGGCTGACAATACTCTCACACTTACCCTCACACCAGAGGAGGGATTCTCATTTGTACCTACCAGCGTAAGTTTCAAGGCTGCACGCTATGGCACTGACAGCGGCAACATCAACCTCGTGGCAAAGGCTGGCGAGGGTGAGGAGACCCTCTGCGACAACCAGGCAGTAAACCGTGGTGGCAAGGGTCTCGACATCGCTTCGTTTGACTGCCCTATAGACAATCTTACGGCAACAGCCGACAACCCTCTGAAACTGGAGTTCTCCTTCCTTGGATTAGGCAAGACTAAGTCCATGGGCATTGCTGACGTGATAATAAGCGGTCAGGTGGTAGGTGCACAGGCACAGGTCACCAAGTACATGCTCAACACACAGGTCGCTCCTTCTGCAGAGGCTGGCAGCATAACACGCAGCCCTGACATGGAGCAATATAAGGAAGGCTCTACTGTGACACTGACTGCAACAAAGAACTTCGGCTACAGGTTTGTGGAATGGCAGGACGAGAACAATGCCACAGTTTCTACCGATGCCGAGACTACCGTTACCATGGACGCAGAGAAGACCATGAAGGCAGTGTTTGAAGCAGTGCCAGTATATTCTGTTACTACACAGGTAGCAAACGATGCCGAGCGCGAAGGACTGGGTAACATCACCCTCACTCCAAACGAGCACAACGGACAGTATGAGGCTGGCACACAGATTACCGCTGTTGCCAACGAGAGCAGCATACTGAAGTTTACCAACTGGGAGGACAACAGCACACTGCAGGCACGCGAAATCACCGTCAATGACAATATGACCATCACAGCCAACTACGAGGTACAGGACTTCATCGCCGTGTTTGACGCAAGCATCACTTCAGCATACGCTACGCAGGGTTCATACCCCTTCTCTGCCGACGTGACATGGGATGACAACCGCAACGCAAGGGTATCAGTGGTAAAGCAGAGCGACGGCTCGCTCGTGACAGGTACCAACTCTACTCCAGTAGTGCGCAATCGTGCCAAGAGCGGTGTACTCTCAACACTCAGCGGTGTATTCCAAAATGGCTACAACACTGCAGAAATAGCATGGCAATACCAATTCTCTACCGTAGGATTTACCTCTGCTAACTTCAAGGCTGACATGGCTGCAAAGAATGCAGCGACGGCTAACTGGAAAGCTCAGATATCCATTGACGGCGAGACATACACCGACCTAGGCGATGCATGGACAGTGACCGCCAACGTGCAGAAGCCACTCGATTTCACACTGCCAGAAACAGCAATGGGCAAGGAGACGGTATATGTGCGCATCATGGGTACCGGCACCGATCTGCTCTCTGACAAGTACTCATTCAATGCTGGTACATCAGAAGAGGGTCTGGCATACGCCACCAACTCCGAAGCTCAGATAGGCAATGTGTACGTGCTTGGCGAGGCAATCGTAGAGGCTGACGAGACAGCACCAGTGGTAACAGGCAGAGTTCCTGATGACAATGCCACAAACGTGAGTGCCACAGGCAAGATAACCATCTCCTTCGATGAGAAGATTGAGGCTGGCTCAGACAACGGCATTGCTACCCTCACCAAGGTGGGTGCAACAGAATCTGTAAGCATCACACCTGCATGGAGCAATCGCTCGGTAAGTTTCAGCTACAGCGGTCTGGAGTATGGCGCAAGCTATGTGTTCAGCATGCCAGCAGGATATGTGCAGGACAAGTCGGGCAACCTGTATGCCTCAGCTGAGAACATCACCTTCACCGTCATGGAACGTCCTACGGTGACAAAGGCTATGTATGACTTCATCGTTCCTGATGACGGTACGATAACCGAAGCATTGGCAGCTGCCAACAGCCGCAGCGACAAGACGGTACGCTACCGCGTGTTTATCAAGAACAGCACGGAGCCATACGTCTTTGATACCAACGGCACCACTACGGGCGGCGACAACGTATCATACCCTGACCCACGCTCCTACCTCACTGCTGCCAACACCAGTTTCATAGGTGAGAGCATGGAGGGAGTAATCATCACCAACCAAACTCCTGATGCCGATGCGATAGGCTGGAACAACGGCTTTGGTGTAGCCAATCCTCTTGAGGGTATCGGCAAGGGCGATGTGCTCATAATAGAGGGTGCTGCCACTGACAGCTACTTCCAAAACCTCACCATCAAGACCTCTATGGGCGATGCCCACGGTCGTGACATAGCAGTACAGGACAAGTCGAACCGTACCATCTTCAAGGATGCTCAGCTGTGGGGCTATCAGGATACCTATGTATCAAACAACCAGAACGGCAAATTCTACTTTGAGGGCGGCGTGATACGCGGACGTACCGACTATATCTGCGGCAAGGGCGACGTATATTTCAACGAGGTGACATTCCGCCAGGTGGCATCAGGCTATCTCGCAGTACCTTCCGTGCCCAAGCAGTATGGCTACATCCTGCAGAGCTGTAAGATAATTGGCGACACCAACAGTGGCGTTGACGGTACCTTCACCCTCGGTCGCCCATGGGGCAAGGGCACACCTATCGCCCTCTTCATCAATACCGAGATGGAGGTAAAGCCAAGTGCCATCGGCTGGAGCGAGATGAGTGGCGGCTATCCTGCACGCTTCGCAGAGTATGGTTCACACACACCATTAGGTGCGGCTGTAAGCACGGAGGGTCGCAAGACCACCTACGATGCCTACGACTCAAAAGTTGGCGACGTATATACCAACCGACGCGATGAGTACAACAATCCTATCCTCTCTTCTGAGGAGGCAGCAGTGCCTACACTGAGCGCCGTTATGGGACAGGACGACGACTGGCAGCCAACACTCCACACCGAGCAGGCTCCCGTGCCTACTAATGTTATCATCAGTAACGGCACCCTCTCATGGACAGGCAGCAACTACGCCCTACTCTACGCCATAGTTAAGGACGGCAGCGTGATAGACTTCACCACCGAGACAAGCTACGCCATAGACGGCGAAGGCGAGTATGCAGTGCGTGCAGCCAACGAGATGGGCGGTCTTGGCATAGCCTCCGAAACAGCAGTGGAGATAGAAGTCGGAACAGAGACAATAACAATCCCTGAAGACGGAGTAGCTACCTACGTGACACAACATGCCCTTGACTTCACTTCTCTGAACGGAGCCTTCAAGGCTTACGTAGTGACAGCTGTAAGCACTACATCAGCTACTACAGAAGAGGTTACACAGGTACCGGCAGGTACTGCCCTTCTCCTCAAGGGTGCACAAGGTTCCTATGACGTGGAGATAGCAGCAAGTGCCGATGCTCCTCAGACCAACCTCCTGCAGGCCTCTGACGGTAGCGTGACAGGTGCAGCAGGCAATATCTATGCCTACTCCAAGAGTGCCAAGAAATTCAAGAGGGTCGGTGCTACCGTGACAATACCTACGGGCAAGTGCTACCTTGAAATCAATGGCTCCGGTCCTGTATCGCTCGACATTGACTTCGACAGTGAGGCAACGGCTGTAAACAACATTAACGATAACGCTAACCTTAACGTTAACGTTCCCGTTAAAGTTATTAAAAATGGCAAACTATTCATCGGCAACTATAATGTTGCGGGACAGCAGGGACTTTAGATTTCAATATTTCAATGTTCAATATTCAATTTGACAAAACATGATAAAGAAAGAATATATTCGTCCTGAAGTGAAGGAAGTGTTGATACAACCTGTCACAATCCTTGCAGGTTCAGAGCCTGTTGATCCAGACAGCGATCCTATCGACGACGAAAACGATATCGCGTCAATGGATTTAGACTTTTTCGAGGAAGGCTAATGATCAAAAAAAAGCGTTCATCATAATTGTTAATAAGTGGGGTGACATGGTGTATTTATTGACCATGCCACCCTTTTTGTATCTCTTTTTCACGGCAACAGGTCGGTGTGTATGTTTTTCATGGCGCTCCACAGGCTGTAGCGTGCCTCAGGGTTGAGTTCTTCCAATTGGTGTAAAAGGTCATTAATCGCCTTGCGCTTCGTCTCCCTGTCGTAGGGGCACGGCGTCTTCTGCTTCTCAAAACCGAGTTCGTGAGCCTGCTCCGCTATAAGTTTCTCTGGCACGAGACACAGCGGACGTATTATCTCTATGGGGTAGTGCTCCATCTTCAACTTTGGCGGCATGGTCTGCATGGAACCCTCATATATCATGTTCATGAGCAGAGTGGTGAGGATATCGTCCTGATGATGCCCTAACGCTACCTTGTTGAAGCCATGCTCCTCAGCGTATGTGAAGATAGCCTTGCGGCGGTTCCATGAACAGAGGAAGCACGGAGTCTTCTGCCTACGACTACTCTTTTTCGTAGCAATCTCTGATTGCGTTTCGTAGCGAAATGAAATTTCGCGTTTCGTAGGTACTTCAGTACCGTTTCGTAAAAAGTTCGCGGGCAATATCGTAAGCCTTACCCCTTGCTCCTCACAAAAGCGCTGTATATACGTGCGGTCGCTCTCGTAGGGTATGCCAGCCATCACCACATGAACTGCCTCCACCTCTATGCGCGGCTTGTATATGCGCTGCTGCTCGCCCATGAGCTTCAGCAGCATGAGAGAGTCCTTGCCGCCTGACAGTGCCACGAGCACCTTGTCACCGTCCTCTAACAGCGAGTACTCAGCACATGCCTTGTGGAATTTCTTAGTTAAAATGTTCAAGGGTTCAAAAGTTAAGGTTAAGGTTATGGTTAACGTTCCCGTTAACTATATCGCCACTCCAAAGTCGTTCTTCACCTCCTCCATGACGAAGGTTGATTCCAGCGAACCCAGCATGGGTATCTGCCCCAAGACGTTGAGGATGAATTCCTGGTAGTACTTCATATCGGGTGCGTGTACCTTCAGCAGATAGTCATACTTACCCGATATGTTGTAGCACTCCGTCACCTCGGGTATCTCACGGATGGTGTCGCAGAACTCCTCTGCAAACTTCTTGTTGATGGTGGCGAGTTTCACCGAACAGAACACCACGAAGCCCTTGTGTAGTTTCTCGGCATCGAGCACCGTCACGTACCTCTTTATATACCCCTCCCTCTCCATCCGCTTTATGCGCTCAAACACAGGAGTGCTGCTGAGCATTACCTCCGTGGCTATCTCCTTGATGGTCAGTCGTGCGTTCTGCTGCAGGCATCTGAGTATCTTGATGTCTGTCTCGTCAAGTGTCTCAATAATTGCTTTCGCCATAGTGATGTCAAGATTAAAGAATTAAAAGATTAAAACATGTTCTATTATTCAAGGAAAATACAGTTGTTTATTCTAAGAATAATGCAAAGTTAAGAAAAAGTAATGATTTTCTACACCTTAATTAAACTTTTTTGACAAAAAATTTGGGAGTATGAAAAAAAGTCTTTAAATTTGCAACATCGCAAGTTAGCTCTCCTTGGAGGGCAGCGGGCGGTCTTATTGATAAGAAGAGACGTTTTCGAACGTCTGTCGTTGTGACTCGTGAATCTCGCAAATTCCATTCATCACAGCAGACAGATGACAACCGAGACGTCTACGTGGTACGTTTCCGTATATACATATATATAGTTCGTACTGGCGTGGGCTAACTGCGTTGTCTATCCTGTGTGATGAGGGCAATGCGAGAGCCTACGAGTCCAGGATAGACAGAAGAACAGACACCTGCGCCTTTTTTTGTTTGTAAGTATCAAGGTAACCAAAACCTAAACCCGTCTGATTTAGGGGTGTCAACAGACAAACAAAAAATTCAATATTATGAAAAAGTTATTTTTAGCAGCTGCAGCAATGTTAATGTCTGTCAGCATGAACGCTCAGAATGAGGTAGGCCAGATTTCTATTGCTCCTACCGTAGGTATCAACATCTCAAGTGTTACCGATTGGAACGATACCAAGGCAAAAGTTGGTCTCGTAGCTGGCGCTGTGGCAGAATATGGTGTTGCTGAGAAGTTTGGTGTTTCAGCTGGTGTGATGTTCTCTATGCAGGGATGCGGTTTCAAGGATGAAGACGACAAGGTAAAGCTCAACTACTTGAACATTCCTATCCTTGCCAACTACTACGTTTATAAAGGCTTGGCAATGAAGGCTGGTGTACAGCCAGGTATCCTCCTTTCTGCAAAAGATGGAGATCATGACATTAAGGACAACATGAAGGGCTTCGACCTCTCTATTCCTGTTGGCGCATCATATGAGTACCAGAACTTCGTACTCGATGCTCGTTACAACATCGGTGTTACCAAGGGCAACAAGAATGGTAACCGAAGCAACAAGAACAGCGTATTCCAGATTACACTGGGCTACAAGTTCAAACTCTAACAGCTAACCCCATTACAAATTTTTCTCATAACCGAACCGTTTGTGCTATCAGTCTCGATGATTCCTATCGAAGGAAAAATGCGTGTCATGCCTTAATAAGGGAGCGAAGGGATTGATAGCACTTACACCTAAAAACAATTGCAACAACTATGAAAAAGTATATACTAAGCCTAATGGCTCTCTTAGCAATGACTTTTACAGCTGTAACACTTACCTCATGCGGTGACGATGGCGACGGTAGTACATCCAGCGGCGGCGGTAGCGGAAGCAACCCTACAACACTTGTCGGAACATGGACTGCCTCAAATTCTTCTCGAACAACTTCATTGACACTAAATAGTGACGGCACAGGTTTGTGGCAGGAAATCAACTCTTCTGGCAATGTATCGGCAAGCGGTACATTTACATGGTCATTATCTGGCAGCACTTTCTATATGAACTGGATTAGTGGCGACACTGAGGGCGCACCAAGTTCTGCTACTATCAGCAATGTAACGAGCAACAGCTTCACAGCCACGACAAACAATCCTTCAAGAACTCTCAACTTCACAAGGGTTAGCGGTGGCAGCAGCGACACTGGCGGCGACACACCATCATCTGGCACGGGAACTTTCCAAGGAGCAAAGAGGGTGTTTGGCGATAATCTGGTGAAGAAGTTTACCTATACTTCATCTGGATATACTGAAACTTGGAATTACACCTATGACAGTAAAGGATTTATTACTCGAGTGGATTATGCTGATTATAATAGTGCATCTTATGCCACGACAGACTATAGTGCGGGTAGCACCATAGTATTCCAAAGTATCGACAAAGCTGACGGCTCTATAATAAGAAGAATTGTTGCAACAATAGGCAGCAACGGATACATCAGCACATATAGCTACACTGATAGTAAAGGCAGAGCAAACAAAATAGACTACACCTACAACTCCGATGAACAGATAACAAACATCGTTGCCTACAGAAACGGCGTGAAGAGTTGGGGATACAACTTTGAATACTCTGACGGCGACCTTGTAAAGGCATACGAACTTGGATGGGAAAATGATGTCTTAACGCATAATGAGCTGTATGCAACTATCTATTACGAAACAAGTTCTCAGAGTAAGATTAACAACGTAGGTGGTATCATGGAGTTCGACCATCTTATGCATATTGACTGTGATATCAGTGACCAGTTTGCATTTGGTGCTTTCGGTAAGCCTAACAAACACCTGCCACTCTATGTAGTATATGGTAGTTCTACCTTTACCAACACCTACACGCTTGATGGTGCTGGCAGGGTTACAGCTGCAACTAATATCCGTACAGACAGCAATGGTTCTACATCAACCAAGACATTCACTTGGGAGTGGTAATACTAATTTAACATCAATTCTGACATGAAGATAATGAAGAAATGGATTGGCGCACTGATGGCGGTTGCCCTGTGCGCCACCACTTCCCTCCTCTTCACCGCCTGTGGCGGAGGAGATGGTGGCAGTGATAGCAATGGCTATTATGGTTATGACGATGATGACAGTGATAGCGATGGTGGAGGTGATAGCTCTGATGCTTACTCCTTGTATGGCACATGGGCTGGCGTAAGCGGAAGCAGCATCATTACCAAACTTGTCTTTGCACCCAGCGGCAAGGGCTACATCAAGATGAACAGCACCACGGCAGTGTATGCTCATAATGGGCAGTTCACCTACACTTTTGACTCATCAAAGGGCTATATAAATATCGTATTCAATGATACACACACCAGCGCTACGTACAGAATTAACTCTCTGTCAAGCGAAGCCATGAAGCTTATCAACGACTATGATATGACGTACAATATGGTACTCAGCAGTTATAGCACGGAGATACCCACTGAGTATGAAGACAACGTAGTTACAAACATCGAGAAAGCCAACGGTGCGTATATCACCATGCCAAAAACAAGCCAATTTACCAGCCAAACGCTGTTCCACTACTACAAAAAGACTACAGACAGCGGGCAGATAAAACTCTACAAGGATGCTGCCTGCCAGAACCTGATAGGAACAGCCTCTGCAAACACATACAGCACTTGGGGCGGCTATTCCGTAAGTAGCTATGATTACATCGTCAAGACAAGCACAAGCAATACTTGGGTTTACTACTTCTTCAATTAAAGACCTTAGGATTTAATAAAGCAATAAAGGGTTCAAAGCCATCGTATGTGGTTTTGAACCCTTTTTCTTTTTACTTAAACACAACACAGATTCTATTTTTTTAGATATTTCTTCCAAGAAGCGATAAATGTTAGAAAGTTTTTCTGAATTACACAAGTTTTCTTGGAAGATATTGCTACATGGTAGTAATTTTGCACTCAGAAAATCAGAGACGCGCACCACTGGAGTGACGTTCACTATTTTCTGAGTGCAAACTCGTTTGTCACTCTGAAATCAAAACAACGCCATTGTTTTTAAAAATAATAACAAACAAAAAAAGGTAAATAACAAATAAAAAAGAAAGGAATTAGACAATGAGTAAAGAAACAAAGAAACTTCATGCAGAAACCCTTGCCCTCCACGTAGGACAGGAAGTAGCAGATCCAGCATCTGATGCACGTGCAGTGCCTATTTACCAGACCACCTCGTATGTGTTCCGCAACTCCGAACACGCTGCCGACCGTTTCGGTCTTCGTGATGCAGGCAACATTTACGGTCGCCTCACCAACTCCACCCAGGGAGTGTTTGAAGACCGCATAGCAGCCCTCGAAGGCGGTGTAGCTGGTCTTGCAGTAGCAAGCGGTGCAGCTGCCATCACCTACGCCCTGCAGAACATAGCGCTCGCTGGCGACCACATCGTAGCAGCCAAGAACATCTATGGCGGTTCGTACAACCTCATCACCCACACTCTTGCTGGTCAGGGCGTAGAGCACACCATCGTTGACCCTCGCAATCTTGACGAGATAGAGAAGGCTATCCGCCCCAACACCAAGGTGTTCTATTTCGAGACACTGGGCAACCCTAACTCCGACGTGCTCAACCTCGAACCTATAGCAGAGATAGCACACAGACACCACATCCCCGTGATAGTTGACAACACCTTTGCACCTATCATCTATCGCCCATTGGAGCATGGTGCAGACATCGTGGTACACTCTGCCACTAAGTTCATAGGCGGTCACGGCTCATCACTCGGCGGTGTGATAGTCGATGGCGGCAAGTTTGACTGGAAGGCTAACGCTGACAAGTTCCCTACCCTTGCCAAACCCGAGCCCTCATACCATGGTGCAGTGTTTGCCGACGTAGCAGGAGCTGCAGCCTTCGTCACTCGCATCCGCGCCGTGCTGCTCAGAGACACAGGTTCTACCATCTCACCCTTCAACGCGTGGATACTGCTTCAGGGTACTGAGTCGCTGCCACTGCGCATAGAGCGCCATGTGGAGAATGCACTGAAGGTAGTTGATTATCTAAAGAATCACCCCAAGGTGGCAAAGGTTAACCATCCTGCAGTAGAGTCACACCCTGACCACGAAATCTACAAGAAACTCTTCCCACAGGGCGCAGCATCTATCTTCACCTTCGAGATAAAGGGCGGACAAGAGGAGGCTTGGAAGTTTATCGACTCGCTCAAGATATTCTCTCTCCTCGCCAATGTGGCCGATGTGAAGTCGCTGGTGATACACCCATACACCACCACCCACTCACAACTGTCGCCAGAGGAACTTGCCGACCAGCACATCACGCCTTCTACCGTGCGCCTCTCCATCGGCGTGGAGCATATCGACGACATCATAGCCGACATAGACCAAGCACTGAGCAATGTGTAGTTTAAAAGAAAAATAACATAAGTTTGTTATTGCATGGGTGCGAGAAAGTTCGTACCTTTGCATCCGGGAAAATAAAATAAACAGTAAACCAAATAACAAAAGGAATTAACAATATGGCAATCGCAAAATCACTCACAGAGCTTGTCGGCAACACACCGCTGCTCGAGCTCAACAAATTTTCAAAGGCACAAGGTATAGAGACACCCGTTATCGCTAAGGTGGAGTTTTTCAACCCTGGTGGTTCGGTAAAAGACCGCATAGCCCTCGCAATGGTGGAGGACGCTGAGGCAAAGGGCATACTGAAGCCCGGTGCCACCATCATCGAGCCCACATCGGGCAACACGGGCGTAGGACTGGCTCTCGTCAGTGCCGTAAAGGGCTACCACCTCATCCTCACCATGCCTGAGACCATGAGCGTGGAGCGTCGCAACCTCGTCAAGGCTTACGGTGCCGAGGTGCGCCTCACATCAGGCAAGGACGGTATGGCAGGAGCTATCAAGGCTGCCAACGAACTGCGTGACTCCATCCCTGGCTCAGTGATACTGCAGCAGTTTGAAAATCCCGCCAACCCTGCTAAGCACTATGCCACCACCGGCCCTGAGATATGGAAGCAGACCGACGGCAAGGTTGACATCTTCGTAGCTGGCGTAGGCACCGGTGGCACCGTATCAGGCGTGGCAAAATACCTCAAGGAGCAGAACCCCGACATCAAGGTATATGCCGTAGAACCATCCACCTCAGCAGTGCTCAACGGCAAGCCAAGCGGTCCGCACAAGATACAGGGCATCGGCGCAGGTTTCGTGCCTAAGACATACGGCGCAGAATATATCGACGAGGTGCTCGACATCGACAATGACGATGCCATCCGCACAGGTCGCCAGTTGGCACAGCAGGAAGGACTGCTCGTAGGCATCTCATCAGGTGCAGCAGCCTTCGCAGCAGCACAGATAGCCAAGCGCCCAGAGAACAAGGGCAAGACCATCGTGGCACTGCTCCCCGACACTGGCGAGCGCTACCTCTCTACAGTGCTCTACGCATTCGATGAGTATCCACTGTAATCAGATTATAGATAATAGATTATAGATTGTAGATAATAGATAAGGAGGTCCCCCCGTTTGGGAGACCTCCTCATCTATTATCTATCATCTATCTGTAAAAATCTCTCTCATATATTTGGCAGAAAAAAAAATAATGACTACATTTGTCGGGTCATTATGAAGAAAAAGTTGTGGACCCATATCAACTTTATCATCATTCTCGTGGCAGCGATATTGCTGGAATTAGCCATGGGAGTGATGTACTACTCGGCGTATACCAACATAAAGGAATTGGCAGAGCGCTATTTTGAACGTGAGACCAAGGTGTCGAGTCTGAGGGCGAGTGACTACATGAGACAGGTAGAGGTGGCTGTAAACAACATGGCATGGGTGGTGCAACGCAACCTGAACAGACCAGACTCGATGACTGCACTGGTAAGAAAAATGGAGGAGCATAACTCCGTGATATGCAGAGCTTACATAGAGTTTTCGCCTCACCACTACCCGCAGAGAAGCCATTGGTGTGAACCTTACATAGACGATGAAGCCTCGCACACCATGGTGACGACATACAGCGCCCCCGTGAGAGACAAGAGTGGAGGGGTGGTGGCTGTAATAAATGCCGACATGGAGATAGAGGGGTTGAAGAAACTGATAGACTCCAAGAAGAAGTACAACTCTATGCGCAGTTTCCTATTCTCTAAGGGAAACAACTTGATATTTGGTGATGACAGTACTTTCTTCACCAGCGTGAAGGCGATAAAGGAGAGTGACGAGGAAAAGAACGGCGATGTTATCATGACTGATGGCAAGGGGGAGACGATGTACGTGTTCTACCAACGTGTGGCTGGTCCTGCTGACTGGACAATGATAAATGTATGCTATGAGAAAGACATCTTCAGAGATATACGCAAAGTGCGTTTGTTGCTGTTCATAGCCGGAGTGGCAGGGCTGCTAATGTTGTTGTTTATATTGCAGCGGACAAGTGGACATCTGGAGCGACTGCGTATGGTGAGCGTGGAAAAAGAGCGCATAGACAGCGAACTTCGTGTGGCAAAGCGGATACAGGAGAGTATGTTGCCCGACAGCTACTATCGGCAGGACGATGTGGAGGTGTGTGGCGAGCTATTGCCAGTGCGCGAGGTGGGAGGCGACCTGTATGACTACTACATACGCAACGATCAACTCTTCTTCTGTATAGGCGACGTGAGTGGAAAGGGTGTGGCAGCAGCGATGCTGATGGCTGTGGTACATTCGCTGTTCCGTGCTTTCTCGACTCATGACAGCAACCCTGCCAACATAATGCACCACATCAATGTGTCGGCATGTCAGAAGAATGACACCAACATGTTTGTTACCTTATTCATAGGAGTGCTCGACCTGCCTACGGGAAAGCTGAGGTACTGCAATGCCGGACACGATGCACCCATAGTTATGAGGCGGGGAGAAGTGGAACCGCTGACGGTGGAGGCTCACCTGCCCATAGGGGTGTTTGGTGATGTGGGGTATGCTGAACAAGAAACGACGATAGATGCAGAGAGTACCATCTTCCTATACACCGATGGACTGACGGAAGCGAAGAATAGGGAAAGGAAGATGTTTGGACTGGAGGGAGTGAGGAACTCCGCGAAACGCCTGAGCACCAACTGGAGCTTGGGGAAACTAACGGAGGGAGGAGGACTCCGCGAGTTGCTCAGCAGGATGGTGGAGGAGGTTTACCACTATGCGGGGGGCGGAGCAGAGCAGAATGACGACCTCACCATGCTCGCTATACGCTATACACCTTCACACAGCAAGGATATGCTGACAGAGACGCTGACCCTCACCAATGATTTAAAAGAGGTTAAGAGGCTGAGTGCATTTGTGAAACAGGCTATGGCAAAACTCGACATAGGCAGTCCACTGGACAAGGAGTTGCGACTGGCTGTGGAGGAGACAGTGGTGAACGTGATAGAATATGCCTACCCAAAAGACAGCGAAGGAACGGTGGAGGTGAGGCTGATGTCGGATGGCGACACTGTAATGGTGAGGATTGCCGATAGCGGAATGTTCTTCGACCCTACAGCGATAGACGATGACAATACCACACTGCCAGCAGAGGAGCGTGAGATAGGGGGCTTGGGGATACTGTTGGTAAGGAAGATTATGGACTCGGTAAACTACAAACGAGAATACGGGATGAATATTCTGACTCTTATTAAAAAGTTGAAAGTTTAAAGTATAACGTTTAAAGAATAAAGATATGAATGCAAGAATTGAAGAAACAGAAGGCAGATACATTGCCACACTGGAGGGTGAGATGGATACTGCTGCCGCTATGGAGGCAGAGAAAGTGCTTAAGCCTCTGTACGACAGCGATGGCAAGGAGGTAGTGATAGACTGCACGAAGCTGGAGTATATAGCATCGAGCGGGCTGCGCATACTGCTGGGAATACTCAAAGGTGCCAAAGCCAAGGGCAGCAGAGTGGTGATGCGTGGTATGAATGAGGATATCAAGAATGTCTTCAAAATGACTGGCTTTATAACAGTTTTTGACTTCGAGTAAACCTTTGACTTTTAAACTCCCTAACTATGAACACAGTTCTTATAGAACGCTTTAAGAAGCACGTAGCAGAACGTCCAAACGATATCTTTTGTATAGCAGGCAACAGGCGACTTACCTTTGCCGAGGTTGACAAACTTACGGACAGTATCGACTCACCATACATAATGCGATGTGGTGACCACGTACTGGGGTTCACTGTGCCCCGTGATGAGAACATGGTGCTTGCTCCTCTTGCCATAGCAAAGGCAGGCTACACTGCCATGCCTATTGATGGCAGCTATCCTGAGGAACGCAGGGAGTTTATGAAGCAGGATGCCTCCAAATATGAGGGAGGCGAGGCTTTCGTACTGCTCTACACCAGCGGTACTACGGGAGTGCCCAAGGGGGTGATGCTCAGTGATGATAACATGACGACCTTCGTGAGCTATCATGTCAAGAGCATCGGACTGTTGCCTACATCACGCTATGCCACATACGCAGGCTATGGCTTCGATGCGTACCAGATGGACCTGTGGTCGTGCGTGTGGGCTGGTAGTGCTATATATATAATAGGTGACGACATACGCTTCGACCTGGCTGGAATGTATGAGTACATACAGAAGGAGAAGATAACCCACTGCTTCATGACCACGCAGATGGCTACACAGATGGTGTTAGAATATCCTGACATCCCAGGACTGCAGTGGCTCGGCACTGGAGGCGAGAAACTCATCAGCCTCGACCCTCCGCACTATACGCTGGCAAACTGCTACGGACCTACGGAGACTACGGTGTATGTGTGTCATCACAACGTGGATAAGAATGAGGAGAACATTCCGATAGGCAAACCAAATGACGATGTGGAGTTTTACATCATAGATCAACAGGGCAAGGAGGTGCCAGATGGTGGTGAAGGAGAACTGATAGTAGCAGGTCCACAGGTGGCTATGGGATACCTCAACCAGCCTGAGAAGACGGCAGAGGTGTTTGTGCAGTGGAACGGCAAGAGGGTGTATCGCACGGGCGACATAGTGCGCCGACGTGAAGATGGCAACATAGAGTTTGTGGGCAGAAGGGACGGACAGGTGAAGATACGTGGATTCCGCATCGAGCTGAAGGAGGTGGAGGCGGTGATACGCCAGTTCCCTAATATAAAGGATGCCACAGTGCAGGCGTTCGACTACCCCGACGGAGGCAAGTATATCGCTGCATACATAGTGAGCGACGAGAAGATAGACATCAAGGCTCTCAATGACTTCATCCTTGACAGCAAGCCACCATATATGTTGCCTACTGCCACGATGCAGATAGACAGCATACCGCTCAACCAAAACCAGAAGGTGAACAAGCGTGCTTTGCCAGAGCCCATAATCAATGCTCCCGATGAAGAGGAGGCAGAGGCTGCTCCACTCAATATGCTGGAGCAGGAACTGAAGGCAATGATAGCAGAGGTGGTGAACACAGACCATTTCGGTCTAACCACCGACCTGCGCTATGCTGGTCTGTCGTCAATACTCTCCATAAAGCTTGCCACAATGATATTCAAGCGATTCGGAGTGCAGATAGATGCCCTCGAGCTAATCAAGGGAGGATGTATGCAGACGATAGAGAACGAGATACTGCGCAGTATGTTAGAGGGTTCAGCTGATGCTACGAAAAACTCTGCTGAGCCATCATCCTCCGATGCTTCTGCCAGCATCTCAAGATTCCCTCTGTCATACGCTCAGATGGGAGTGTATATCGACAGTATGAAGAATCCAGCTTCGACGCTGTATAACACTCCGATATGTGTGAAGATGCCAAAGGAGGTGAAGACGGAGCCACTACGCCAGGCTGTAGTGAAGGCGGTACAAAACCACCCTGCTATGTACGTGAGGTTTGAAACTGATGCTGAGGGTGTGGTGCAGGTGATTGACGAAGCATGTGGAACGTTCGAAATAGAAGAGCGCACCATGAGCGAGGAAGAGGCACAAGCCTTCAAGTATGCATTTGTACAACCGTTCAACCTCAACAAGGACAGACTGTTCAGATTCTGCATAGTACGCACAGAAGATGCTACATACCTGTACTGCGACTTGCACCACCTGATATGTGACGGTTACTCTTACGATCTCTTCATACATGAGGTATGCAGTCTGCTTGACGGCAATCCTATTGAAGGGGAGATGTGCAGCTATGCACAGTTTGTCATGGAGCAGAAGAAAGCCGAAGATGGTAATATCTTTACTGAGGCAGAGACATTCTTCCGGCAGCAACTGGGCGAGATAGAGGGCGTGACGGAGATAGATGCTGACATAGCTAATCCGCAGTCGCCAGGCAAAAACTGCAAGGTATCGGCGGAGATAGAGTGGGAGGAGGCAACGCGTCTTGCCCAAGAGCTGGGTGTGACACCAGCTGCAGTGATGCTGGCTGCTGTGTTTTACTCATTGGCACGCTACGCTGCCACTGACGATGTATGCATGACCACCATATCCAACGGGCGCAGCAACCTGAAGGTGATGAACACTATGGGAATGTTTGTCAACACCCTGGCGCTGACTTCGCGTATAGGAAAGCAGACAGTAGAGGAGTTTATTGCCGAGAGCGCTAAGACGTTTGAGGATACACTGCGTCATGAGGACTATCCTTTTGCCAAGATTGCAGCAGACTATAACCTGAAGGCAGATATTATGTTTGCATATCAGATAGGCGTGCTGAGCGACTACAGGGTAGGAGGCAAGCAGGTGAAGGCTGAAGAGGTGATGGAACTGAATGTGCCAAAGTTCAAGATAGCCTTCTATATCACAGACTTCGATGGTGCGCCGAGTGTGGCGATAGAGTATGACAACGGACTGTACAGCGAGGTGATGATGCAAAACCTGGCTCAGGCAGTATGTAATGTGGTCAGTGCCTTTGCAAAGGATAAGACGGCATCACTGCGTTCGGTATCACTGCTCAACAGTCAACAGGAGACTGTGCTGGATGGTTTCAATAACACAGAGGTGGAGTACGATGCTGAGCAGACGATTGTCTCGCTGCTGGCGCGCCAGGTGAATGAGACGCCAGATAATATCGCTGTGGTATATCACGACAAGCGATACACCTACCGAGAGGTGGACGAGATAAGCAATGGCATAGCAGGCTATGTGCAGTCTCTTGGCTTGGGACAAGGGGATGCTGTGTCAATACTCATACCACGTTGTGAATGGATGGTGATAGCCTCACTGGGTGTGCTGAAGGCTGGTTGTATGTATCAGCCACTCGACCCGAGCTATCCTGCAGAACGCCTTAACTTCATGATGAAGGATGCCAAGGCGAAATTGCTGATAGCCGAAGAATCATTGCGCTCACTCGTTGATGAATACCAAGGTGAGGTGCTGCTTATTGAGCAAGGGAGACCGAGAATTGTCAATTCTCAGAGTAATCAGAATAATCATATCTCTCCGTCTTCATCCTTCATCCTCCTCTATACATCTGGCTCCACAGGAATGCCGAAGGGATGCCGATTGACGCATGGTAACCTTGTGGCATTCTGCAACTGGTACAGGCGTTACTACGACCTGAAACCAGGCGACAAGGTAGCTGCGTACGCTTCGTACGGTTTCGATGCCTGCATGATGGATATGTACCCTGCCCTTACTACTGGTGCCACGGTATATATAGTAGGTGATGACACACGACTGAACCTGCCTGACCTGAATGACTACTTCAACGCGGAGGGCATCACACACTCATTCATGACCACGCAGGTGGGATGTCAGTTTGCGGCCAATTGCGATAACCACTCATTGCGCCATCTGTCGGTGGGAGGAGAGAAGATTTTGCCCATAGTGCCACCGAAGAACTACAGGATGCACAACGCATACGGTCCTACGGAGTGTACCATATTTACTACGACATACGAGATGAAGGAGTACGAGCAGAATGTGCCGATAGGCAAACCGCTCGACAACCTGAAACTCTATGTGGTGGATAAGGAACTGCACCGTTTGCCTGTAGGGGCTGCTGGCGAACTGCTGGTAAGTGGCATACAGGTGGGTGCGGAATATATAAACCAACCAGAGAAGACTGCTGAGACCTTTATTAAGAACCCATTCGAAACGTCTGGCTCCAAAGCTTTTGAACGCTGTTACAGAACGGGCGACATAGTGCGCTACCTGCCTGACGGCAACATACAGTTTGTGGGTAGAAGGGACGGACAGGTGAAGGTGCGTGGATTCCGCATCGAACTGAAAGAGGTGGAAGCCGTGATACGACAGTTCCCTGATATCAGTGATGCCACGGTACAGGCGTTCGACTATCCTAATGGTGGAAAATATATCGCTGCATACATTGTAAGTGACAAGAAGATAGACACGGGTGCGCTTGCAGAATTTATCCGTGGACAGAAGCCAGCGTATATGGTGCCTGCCGCAACGATGCAGATAGACAGCATACCGCTCAACCAAAACCAGAAGGTGAACCGCAGGGCATTGCCTACACCGCAACTGCAGTTGGAGGACCGCGACTACGTAGCACCAAAGGGCGAGGTGGAGACTCTGTTCTGCAATATCTTTGCACAGATACTTAATGTGGAAAGAGTAAGTGCCACCGACAATTTCTTTGAGATGGGAGGCACGTCGCTCATGGTTACTCGTGTGGTGATTGAAGCAGACAAGATGCAGTACCACGTGGCTTATGGTGATGTCTTTACTCATCCTACGCCAAGTCTGCTGGCACAGTATGTGGGAGGCGAGAGCAGCGTGGAAGATACAGCTGACAGTGAGGCTGCAGAATATGACTACACTGGAATTGATGCCATCCTGCAGCACAATAACATCGAAACATTCAAGAAAGGTGAACGTCAGCAACTGGGTGATGTATTGCTGACGGGTGCTACAGGTTACTTGGGAATCCATGTCCTTTATGAACTGATTAATTCAGATGCCAAGACAATAACCTGTCTCGTCAGGAATAATACTCAGCAAGAGGCAGAGAGACGACTGAAGACGTTGTTGTACTATTACTTTGCTAAGTCCTTTGACCCACTCTTTGGTTCGCGCATCTTTGTAGTGAATGGTGACGTGACACAGGATTTTGATGACCTCGCCATCAACCATCAACCATCAACCATCTTCAACTGTGCTGCCAACGTGAAGCATTTCTCTAAGACGACAGATATAGAGGATGTCAACGTGGGGGGAGCAAAGAACTGCATAAAATACTGCATGATAAACGGTGCGAGGTTGGTACATATCTCAACCACCTCGACAGGTGAGATATGGATAGATCGTGGCGACGGAAGCCCTGTGCCTAAGTTGGATGAGCGCAAGCTGTACTTCGGGCAGTTTTTGGACAATCGGTATGTACACTCCAAGTTCCTTGCCGAGCGACTGATACTTGATGCAGTAGCACATCACGGACTGAATGCTAAGATAATGCGCGTGGGCAACCTTGCTGCACGCAGTTATGACGGTGAGTTTCAAGCTAACTTCCGCTCAAACAGCTATATGGGCAGGTTGAGGATATTCAATATGCTGGGCTGTTGTCCGTTTGATGAATATGATGCACCTACAGAGATGTCACCTATCGACGAGACAGCCCGTGCCGTAGTACTGCTGGCTTCTACACCAAAAGAGTGTAACCTCTTCCAACCATTCAATAACCATACCGAACTGCAAGGTGACGTACTGAAGATGCTGGAGGACGTAGGTAGTAGCATACGCTTTGTAGAGCAAGAGGAATTCCTCAACAGGATAAAAGAGGTGGGAAGCGACCCAGATAAGGCAAGTCTGATGTCGGCAATGTTGGCATACGAGGATATGGCTCATGGTATGAAGACTGTGACAATAGAGCGTGACAATCGCTACACCTGCGCAGTGCTCCATCGCCTGGGATTCAAGTGGTCGGACACCTCAAAAGAATACATAGAGCAGATGCTCCGACAGATAGCATCATTCGGATTCTTTGAGGAATAAAATATTAACTTTGCAGGCAGTTCACAAGTAAACAAGTTGACAACTTGTCAACTCACAGTTCACAGTTGATAAAAATGACAGATTACAGATACAGATTGGAAGAACTGCGCCGCGAGATGCGCGCCGAGAAGATTGATGCGATAATTTTTCCGAGCAGCGATCCGCATGGGAGTGAGTATGTGGCACCTCACTGGAGGGTGCGCGAGTGGATAACGGGGTTCACAGGCAGTGCTGGCACGGCGGTGGTGACACTCGACGAGGCGGCGCTGTGGACGGACTCGCGATATTTCCTGCAGGCAGAGAGGGAGCTGCGCAACGTTAACGGGAACGGGGGCTTCTCTTTGATGAAGGAGGGACTGCCTGAGACTCCAAGTATCACGGAGTGGTTGCTGAGGAAACTGTCGGTGAGCAACGGCAGGGTGATAGCTATAGATGGGCTGTTGCTTAGCTATAGCGAGATTACATCCATGCAGGAGGCTCTGAGAAAGATAGGTGTGACGGTGCGCACCAATTATGACGCAGCGAAAATGCTGTGGAAGGACAGACCGGAGATACCAAAGGGAGAGATTTACTCCCTTTGGAACGAAACGCTTCGCTACGTAATCGGACGCACGAAAGTGCTACGCTTGCCAGAGCAAGAAACGGGGCAAAGCCCCTACGAAAACGAAAACAAGAAGAGAGGGGAACTATATAACAGTGCATCATCGAAACTCTCACGCATTAGGGAGGTGATGAGGGAGAAGCACTGCGATGCGCACGTGGTGACCGACCTCATGTCAATAGCGTGGACGCTGAACCTGAGGGGCAACGACGTGCCGATGACACCTGTGTTTGTCAGCAATCTCATCATAACGTTGGAGGATGCTACGGTGTATGTGAACGGCTACCTGACCAACGAGGCACAGCGACAGATGCAGGAGGCTGGCGTGAGGGTGAAGCCATACGGCGACTTTGCAGCCGACGTGAAGTCGTTAGAGGGCAGAGTGCTCATTGACCCAGCGGCGGTAAACTTCACCATATACAATAGCGTGAAGGACAGGGCAGTGGATGCCGAGAGCCCCATAATGATGATGAAGGCGGTGAAAAGTGCCGATGAAATCGCTGGTTTTCGTCAGGCGATGCTATATGACGGTGTGGCGATGGTGCGCTTCCTGCGCTGGCTGAAACCTGCCGTGGAGGCAGGAGGACAGACGGAGATAAGCGTCTCGGACAAACTGGAGCAGCTGCGCAGGGAATGTCCACACTGCCTCGACCTGTCATTCTCGACCATCTGCGGATACATGGAGCATGGGGCGATAGTACACTACAGTGCCACGCCCGAGAGCGACATGCCGCTGAAGGCTGAGGGACTGCTACTCATCGATTCGGGCGGACAGTACGACTGCGGCACGACCGATATCACGCGCACCATAGCACTGGGACCTGTCACAGACGAGATGAAGCACGCCTACACCTATGTGCTGAAGGCAAACATTGCCCTCGCCACTGCCGTTTTTCCCGAAGGCACCAACGGCACACAGATAGACAGCATAGCACGCTCACAGGTGTGGCAAGGTGGTTACAACTACATGCACGGCACAGGGCACGGCGTAGGATGGCGACTGTGCGTGCACGAAGGACCGCATGCCATACGTATGGACTGGCGCCCTGCCCCACTGAAACCTGGCATGGTGGTGACCGATGAGCCTGGCATATACCTTGAGGGTAAGTTTGGCATAAGGACGGAGAACATGATGATGGTGGAGGACGTTAACGTTAACCCTAACCTTAACGATAACGATACGCTTTGCTACGAAAACTTTTTACATCTCACCCCGCTGACACTGTGTCCGATCGACACGGCGCCGATAGACTTCACACTGCTGACTGAGCAGGAGAAACAGTGGCTCAACGACTACCACAGCATGGTGAGAGAAAAACTAAAGCCACTGCTCACAGACGATGCTGACAAGCAATGGCTTGAAGAAGCTACAAAAGCCGTGTAGATAGAATTGCAGCCCCACCTCGAATGAGAGTGGGGCTTTGTTGTTGTTTACATGAGCAGAAGGTTCTGCACATAGTAGGCAATGATGCCACACAGATAGCCTGCAAGGGCAAGTGGGGTGATATGGCGCATATACCAACCGAAGGAAATGTTCTCCAGTCCCATGACAACCACGCCTGCCGCACTGCCTATGATGAGCATTGAACCGCCCACACCAGCACAGTATGAGAGCAACTGCCAGAAGATGCCGTCAACAGCATACTGAGCCAAGAGTGGGTCGGAGGCTATCATCTGGGCAGTAGGGATGCTATACATCTTCATTGCTCCAGCCACGAGAGGCACATTGTCCACCACGCTCGACAGCACTCCGATGGCACACGTCACAAAGTAGCAGTTACCAACGGTTTCCTCCAGCCATGCACCAACGGCGCGCAATACTCCTGTTTCCGACAAAACGGCAACAGACATCAGTATGCCGAGGAAGAAGAGTATGGTGGTCATGTCGATGCGCGAGAGCAGTTTGGTGATGCGCTTTGCCGTAGCATCGTGCTCGCCTTTCTTCCAGTTTATCACCTCTGTGACGAACCACAGCGTACCCAAGACAAGGAGTATTCCCATGAAGGCAGGCAACTCCGTGAGGTTATGATAGATAGGCACGAAGCACAGTCCACCCACACCTATGAAGAAGATGAGGTTGCGCTGCCACTTAGTAACGTCTGACACCCCTTTCTCCTCGCCCCCTACAGTGGGTGCTGGCAGGGCTCCCCTCAACTTATACTGCACTATGAAAGCGGGTACCACGAAGGCGAGCAGCGAAGGGAGGAAAATCTCACGTATCACGCCCGATGCCGTTATCATGCCACCGTTCCATATCATGATGGTAGTCACATCACCTATGGGCGAGAAGGCGCCTCCGGCGTTGGCAGCGATGATAACCATCGAGGCATACCAGATGCGGTCACGGTGGTCGCTCACCAGTTTGCGCAGTATCATTATCATCACTATGGAGGTGGTGAGGTTATCCAGCACGGCAGAGAGGATTAGCGTCATGAAGCCTATCTTCCACAGCAGTGCACCCTTGCTCCTTGACTTCAGCACACTGCGCACGAAGTTGAATCCGCTATATTGGTCAACAACCTCCACTATGGTCATGGCTCCCATGAGGAAGAACAGTGTGGTGCCTGCCTCACCCAGGTTTTTCTCTATCGTGGCATTGAGCAGTTCAGTGTTGCCGTCCGTCCCACCTATGGCATAGAGTCCCCAGCATACCACGCACATGAGCAGTGCAATCGCCGCCTTGTTTATCTTTGTTACATTTTCAAGCGCTATGAGCATATAGCCCAAACAGAAAGCGCATACTATCATTGTTGTCATATCGTTTGCTTGTTTTTTGAATTAAGGAAATAAGAACTAAAGTAAAGCCTTTACCCTGTCATCCTCAATGGTAACAGGTGCGGTGACGTTCTCGTAAGTCAGTTCGTGGTAGTGGCTCACCTGCACGCACGCCATGCTGCCGTCCACTGCTATGAAGGCACGCAGACGCGTTCCGCCCTGCATGAGCGACTCCGGCAAAGTCTGCACCTTGCCACCCTTTACGAAGGCTTTAACATCATCGAGGGCCTCAATGCCGTAGTACAGTTGTTTATATACTACCCTGCTGCCCGTTGGCTCATACACCATGCAACTATTCTTGGCAAGCAGTACATAGAGGGCATAACCACATGCTATGAGACCAAACATGTAGAAGGCACTCGTGAAGTTAGTATTGGTGACAATGCCCTTCTCTGGAATCATGATAAGCAGTATGCCCACCGCCATAAGAACTACACCTTTTAATATATTACGTACATCCATTCGTTTGGCGCATTTGCCTTTGCTCAGCATATATGCGTCATCAAGTGTGGACACACCAGTGCCCACAACATCATTATTGTTGTTGTTCATTGTGATATGATTTTTTTATGTTTAGTAATTTGATTTTTCCCGTAAATAAAGACAAAGAAGGGTTATAATCAAATTACTATCACTCGCAAGGCATAGACATAATATTCACAGGCTCGCGTCACATTATACGGTGCTGGAGCACCAGCAAACACACTACTGTGAACAGAACACTGGCTGGCAAGAATCCTATCGCTCGCAAGCGCCAGCTGTCTCATGCTTAAGTTGTGACACAGACGTATAATGCGTGAAAGCGAGAAGGCACTGCCTGACGTGGTGGTTGTCACTATGCGACGCACTGGCACCGTCTGCGGCACCTGCGGAGTCTCGCTCAGCATACCGGCAGCAGCGGATATGCCGGATGAAACCTTCTCCAAATCCTCTTCCGAGGGTATCCCTTCCACTGCACATGACACCTCTTCTGCCTTGGGAGAAACAAAAGAAGGCACCATCGCTACCACAAACGTGATAACGAACAGAGAAAGCAATATGTAGGTTCTTCTTTTCAAGAATTGCAGCCCGAATGGATTCTTACCAATTATATGTCACGCCCAGTGCCACGCTGCGCCTGCCGTAGCGCTGATGTGCAAGGTTGTTGCCAATGAGGTCGAAGTCCCACTTGCCGATGGTCTTTGTTACGGTGAGCGATGCTGAGAGATGCGACGGCATGTCCGTTTCGTAATATCGGCAGAAGGAGGTGTAGTTGAGCTGTGGCACTATGCGCCAGCCTGCCTGCAGCGAGAATGCTGGTTGCAGGCGCAGCTGCACTATGTTGCTGTAGCTGCGACCATAGTCCATCACGTTGTAGTAGTTTATCGCCGCCGAGAGTCTCATTGCACCCTTGTGCCAGAATGTCGAGGCACCTATCTGGAAGGTGTTCTCGTGGTAATAGTAATTGGTGTGCGAGTTATTTACGAAGGCAGAGAATATGAAGTCAGGCTTCTGATATTCGTATCGCAACTCACTTACGTAGGCATCCAGTTTCTTTAGTCTTGAGTAGTAGTTATAGTAGTCTTGGTCAGAGCTTTCCTTATAGTAATACTCAACGTAGGAAGGTATGACGGGCGACTTGGCAAACGACCCCTTGAGCACGGAGTGCTTGGTAATGTTGCCATACACGCAGAAGTTGAAGAAGTGGTTGCGGTGTCGGTGCCCGAACGACCTTATCACCTCGCTCTCGGTGCCATGGTAGTTTTCGTTTTCGTGCTGGAAGTATTTTTGCGTCCTTACGCGGTCGCCCAAGCAGAAGTTTACTCCGTAGAAGTTCCAGTCCAACTGTGCGTAGAGGTCGTAGTAGAACGAGTTGTTGCTGTAGTCATCCGTTATGAAGTCGTCATATCCCGAGCCGCCCTCTATGCCGGCGATAACCGACAGTCTGTCCTTGACAAGTGGAACGTAGAACTCCGCCACGCCCACGGGAATGTTCGAGCGCAGGTGTGACCTGTAACTCAGTATGTCGTCGTCGCTATATGAATTAGAGCCCGTATGAGCATACACGGTCTGTATCTCCATCGTGGCACCGCTCTCGCTCAGCTCGGCATCATAGATTATGTTGAGGTCTATGTAGCGGTCGTGTGACACCATTTCGCCACGGTTCACCTTAGTCTTTGCATAGTTCTGTCCCAACTGCACTATGAGTTTGTTCTTGCTGTTGATTTTCCAGTCAAAACCAGCCACTGCCGCCTCATATCCATCGTGAGTCTCTATTCGGTTTACCTTCCGGTGCCTCAGTCCGCCCATGAGCTGTCCCCACACCGTCAGGTCGTCGCGCTCCACCTTCACCGTGTTGTAGGTTTTCAGCGTGCCGTATGAGTCAGCCTTTACGCTCACCCTGCCCGACGTGCCGTTAGCACCCTTCTTGAAATACACGTCTATCACCTTGTACGTGCCCTCTATTCCCTTCATGGTGCCCGGCATATTGCATACGTCAATCAGTTCTATCTCCTTTGCCTTTGTCTTGGAGAGAAACTGCTCCACGTCCACGTCGCCTGCGTAGCTCATATTATGGTTGACGAGCGAAAAACTGTTTGTTCCCACCGCCAGGCTGATGCCCCGCTCAAACATATCCACCACTTCAGGACACATGGCAAGAACCTCGGCGAGCGATTCCTCGCCCGTCAGTTCCATCTCGTCCACGTGTATCACATACCTGTCTCCAGCGTGCTCTATCACGTCAGCCTGAGCCGTGGGACCGCCCCACAACATCATCGCCGCAACTACCGCAACTGCCGTTCTTTTCATTCTGTTTTTATTTTTTCCGCTGCAAAGTTACAAAAATTTGAAAAATTTTGTTATCTTTGCCGACGAATAAATTATCTTTTTTTGAAAAAAAGCAAGAGATATCTCTGGAATATTATGAACAACGGACATCCTAAGGGGCTATACCTGCTCTTTGCTACTGAAATGGCGGAACGCTTTTCCTACTACGGAATGCGCGCCTTGTTTGTGCTGTACCTCGTAGCGGCATTCTTCACCAATGACGAAGCGAGCCAGATCTATGGGTCTTACACCGGACTGGTGTATCTCACCCCCTTGCTGGGCGGATATATCTCTGACCGCTATTGGGGCAACAGGCGCTCCATAGTGGTGGGCGGAACGGTGATGGCAGTAGGACAGTTCCTCATGTTTGCCTCTGCTTGTTTTGTCAACCAGAGTATCATGAGCGAGGGCGGCGGCATTAGCCAGGGGGTCAACAACCAACTCTCGCTGTGGCTGATGTTTGCCGGACTGGCGGCACTCATCATAGGCAACGGTTTCTTCAAACCCAACATATCGACTATGGTGGGCGACCTCTACGACCCATACGACCAGCGCAAGGACTCGGCATTCACCATATTCTACATGGGCATCAACGTGGGCGCATTCATCGCTCCGCTCATCTGCGGACCCCTTGGCAACGGCAACTGGATGAACCCAGGAGGCTTCAAGTGGGGCTTCTTTGCTGCAGGCTGCGCCATGCTGGTGTCCGTCTTGGTATTTGTGACGCTCAAGGACCGCTACCTTGTCACTCCTGAAGGAAAGATGATAGGGGGAAAGCCGGTGGCAAGACTCACCCCCAACCCCTCTCCTAAAGAGAGGGGAGGCATATCCACTCCTAAAACAAAAAACATAGCTGCAAACAGCGGCACATCCTATTACAATAATATAAGGCTCGTTGGGTGTATCATTGTAGCATTGGCTGTAATGATATTCTCCTTGTGGCAGTCAGAAGTGATACAATTTTCTCCCCTCTCTCTGAGAGAGGGGCTGGGGGTGAGTCTTATCTCAGCTGCCATCTATGGTGTATCTATCGGTTTGCCCATATTCATCATCACCGACGGAGGGCTTACCAAGGTGGATAAGATGCACATCGGTGTTATCTATATCATCGCCGTGTTCGTGATATTCTTCTGGAGTGCCTTTGAGCAGGCAGGCTCTTCGCTCACCATCATAGCCGACCAACAGTGCGACCGCCACGTGGGAGGCTTCGAGGTGCCCACTACATGGTTTCAGAGCATCAACCCCATCATCGTGGTGACGTTTGCACCTATCATGGCTATGCTATGGGAATTTCTCCTGAAGCGCGGCATGAACGTGCCGTCAACGGTGAAGCAGGCTCTGGGTCTGGGACTGCTGTCGCTGGGCTATATCGTGATAGCATGGGGCACCTACGGCATCGACTCGCTGACCAAGATTTCGATGTGGTGGCTGGTAGTGCTCTATTTCCTCCACACCATCGGTGAGCTGTCGCTCTCGCCCATCGGACTGTCGCTTGTAAACCGCCTGTCGCCAGTACATCTGGCATCGCTCTTGATGGGAGTATGGTTTATGAGTAACGCCACGGCGAATATCCTGGCAGGACAGTTTGCCACACTGTTGCCTGCACCAGGTAAGACACCCGCAAGTGTCTTTGGCATGGAGATAGTGACGCTCTCTGACTTCTTCATCTTCTTCGCATGCACAGCTGGCGCTGCCTCCATCATATTGCTGTGCCTGTGTCCTATGCTCAACCGCATGATGAAGCCCGTCATAGTCTTTGCCACCAACAACGAGCACAAGCTCAGTGAGGTAAAACAGATACTTGGTAACAGATTCGAGATATTGTCGCTAAAGGATATCAACTGCTTTGAGGAACTGCCCGAGACACACCTCACCCTTGAAGAAAACTCCATAGAGAAGGCGCGCTACGTGCATGAGCACTACGGATACGACTGCTTTGCCGACGACACGGGTCTGGAGGTGGAAGCCCTCAACGGTGCACCAGGTGTATATTCCGCTCGCTATGCCAACTGCGATGACAGCGATACTGTAGATGGCAAGAACCGCTGGGGACAGCAGACCGCCGACCACGACAGTCAGGCAAACATGCGCAAGCTGCTCGCAAAGATGAAAGAGCGTGAGGAAGAGAAGGGTGCTACGGTAAACCGCAAGGCACGTTTCCGCACAGTAATCTCGCTCATATTCCACAACGAGGAATACTTCTTTGAAGGCATCGTAAATGGTGAGATAGCCCGTGAGAAGCGAGGCAGCGAGGGCTTCGGCTACGACCCGCTCTTCATGCCAGAAGAGAAAAATGGCACTCTTACCTTTGCCGAAATGTCGGACAAAGAAAAGAATGCCATATCACATCGTGGCAGAGCGATAAAAAAGCTCGTGAACTTCTTTACGAATAAGTAGCCTGCCTATTACTTCAACTTCTTAAGAATATCCTTTGGCACGCCATTCTTGTTGACCATGAAGTCCATGAGTTTGGCGAGGATGAAGTTTTTCGACATATACCATATACCCTTGTACTCACCGGTCTTACCCCATGAGTTTTTCACCATGTAGTACAGGCGTCCGTTCTGGTCTTTCGCCTTGCCGTATATCAGCATGCCGTGATCGTCGGTGAGTTCCCAGTTGTCGTACTCCTCCTGACGCTTCTCCTGTGACGGTGTCAGCTCAGGTGCGTTGACGCCCAGTTTCTGCAGTTTCTCCTTCTTCTCTCCGGCAGTCAGTTTGAGCCATTTTGCCATGTCGCTGCCCTCATTATCCTGCACTTTCTTGACATCTACCAGCATGGCAAGTCCGTCGCGCGTGAAACCGTCATCGCTCACGTCGCCGCCCCATGCTATGGTATAGCCGTTGTCGAGGGCATACTCTATGATGCGCTCGATGTCAGAGAGCGGCACGTTCCACGTCATACCCTGACGCCAGTTGTCCTGTATCTCGAGGGAGAACTCCGTATAGAACGGATGGTGGGTATATGAGGTAAAGCTATAGTAATCGTCCCAGTTGAGTCCCAGGCTCTCGGCAAACGTCAGCGGGGTGTATGTCTTGCCCTCATACTGGAATGTCTCGGGCACCTTGCCGAGGTAGGCATCTATGATGCCCTGCAGTCCTGACTTCCATGCCGGTGTCAGTTTCTTTGCCTTGGTCTTGGCTATGGCATCCACGTATGGCTCCATCACCTCGAAAAATTCATTGAAGTTGTTGAGCGTATCGCCCACCATCTTGCCGGGCGCTGTCATAGCATCCTCCGGACATATGCCATAGTGCTTCAACGCGTACAGCACGTCGTATGCCGAACCACCCTGCGAGAACTGCGCATCACCGTGCATGCGCACCTTCATCACGGCACGGTCCATGTAGGTCTTGTTGGTCACATATACCTCGCTAAGGTCATACTCCTTTTTCTTGCTCTTCAGCAGTTCTGCCTCAAAGAATGCCAGCGTAGAGTAGTCCCAACACGTACCCGAACGGTTTTGGTTCTTTATCGACGTGATGGGTATCTCCATGATAGTGGTAAACACCGGTTTGTTCTTATCCACCGTATCCTGCTTCAGCGTGTCGGCAGCGAGGGTCTTTACCGAGTCGGCAGCGACGGAGTCGGTGAGCATCACCACATTACGCTTATTCACACTCTCCCTTGCAGAACATGTCAACATGACCGCCATGAGCGCCACAGCCACATGGAGCGACCTAAGTAGTTGGTTGTACATCATATCGTTTTGTTTATATTGTTAATACTGGTGCAAAGATACATTTTTTTTCTTACTTAACAACATTCCTTTGCTGAAAAAAAATCACCGTTTTGGAAAAGGATATCTTTTAGGGGCTAAAAGGTTATGTTTTGGGTACCCAAAAGGATATGTTTTGGGGGGGCAAAACATATCCTTTTTCATACCTCATTATTTTATCAGTCTATCCTCTTCAGCCTCAGCATCATATATGGCTGCTTAGGCAGGCGTATCTTGCGCAGTTGCTTATCGTAGAGGCGATAGTCATTGAGTGCACCCAATTCTATGGTGCCACCCTCCCATGGTGTTACGGTCATGTTCCATGTGTCGATAATCTCCACCGTGAAGCGCTGTCCTGCCTTCGCCTTGGGATAGTCGGCATTCTTGGCCGGCAGGGAGATGAGCCACTCGTCTTGCACACGCTCGCCGAAGTAGATAATGTAGTATCCGTCGCCTGCCGTGGAGGTTATCTCGTCACGGCTCACGTCGCTCATCTGCATGGGATTAGGAAGGTCAGCGAGTATGCTGCGCATGAACGGCACGCGCTTCCACGACTCTCCGCGCCACTTGCCGCCCTTAGCCCAGAAGATGGTATCGAAGTCACCAGGATGGTGCTGGTAGCACTCGCCGTGGGTGACATACACGCCCTGCGTGAGTCCGCACCACATGCTGAAGAGCATCTCCTCGGCACTCATCCTGCCCCAGCGCGCCCCGAAGTTGCCCTCATAGCGCACCTCGTCGAGCACCACGGGTATGTTGTATATGTTGCGCAGTATGCTTGCCCTGCCCTGCGTCATGATGGGTGCCTCGTCCTGTATGCTGGTGTGCGTGAGACCATATTTCTCGTATGGGAAATACGTTGCCGTGCTGCCATGTATGCTACATAGGTGGCCGTAGGGGTCGTTATCCTGAGTAGCCTTGATGAGCGCCACCCAGTCTTGGAAGGTCTTTGCCTTTACGTAGTCATATTCATTGGAGAGCGACCACCATACGTTCTTGAACGATGCGAGGCGTGCCTCTACGTACTGCAGGTAAAGCAGGTTCTCCTCCATCGTCATCTCGTCGAAACCCCAGAAACCCTTGTCATAGGGGTGGAAGAGTATCACGTCAGCCTCCACACCGATAAGGTCGAGCGAGTCAATCATCATCTCCAAATGACGGAAGAACTCGGGGTTGAAGCGCTGCTTGTCGAATGTCACGCCGCTCTTGCCTGCATCCACGTTGCCCCCCTCGCCCAGTATCCTTGCCTCGTCGGCGCTGAGGCTGCGCTGTGCCGTGTGGCTGTCGCTCAGCACGACGTATGGATACCTCTCGGGCATATCCTTGCACAGTGCGTAGTGCTTGGGAAATACGCACATCCTGACCTTGTTGAACTGTGCCGCCTTCATCGACTCTATCGCCTCATGCTGCACCGACTGTGGCATGTGGGTCCATGCGTACGCCGTGGTGCCAACGGGGTAGTAGAGCGTACCGTCGGCAAACTCAAAATGCTTGCCCACAGCCTTCACGTAGCCGTGATTGTCCTTCGATGGTGCCGTACAGGTCATGGTGCCCGTCTTACCGTCAAGAGCAGAACTGTTGCTGTGCGTGGTATAAGTCCATTTGCCCACCTCCGTAGGCATGAAGCGCACCTTGTACTTGCCCTCGCCATCGTAGAAACCGCGCACCCTCACCGTCTTTCCCGTTGTGGCACTGGTGAAGTCAGCAGTGAGCATCACCTCAACAAATGGGTTCTTGTAGGTGGTACCCTCGGCGATTATGCTACCCTCCTTAGGACCGTCGAGTATCACCTCGTAGCGCAGCCACTGCTCCGTACCGCTATTCTGCACTGCTTTCTGTTTCTTTGCCGACATAGCACCTGCCGCCATCAGCACAGTAATGGCAATAATCAATATTTTCTTCATCGTACCAGGGTTTTAGTTATTATATACTTAGGTGAAGTTATTCAGGGTTGCAAAGGTAGTAAAAAAATCCGTTTCTCACAAATTTTGAGATTTATACAGAGTTTGAAAATAGAGACATGAATCAGACGATTTTCTATTGTAAATACGCAAAAAAGGTACAGGAAACTGTGATTTAACAAACTTTAAGGAATGCATGGTGGTAATTAACGAAAAAATCTTTAACTTTGCGGACATAGAGAACAAAAACTAAAACCATACAAAATTTCCGTATTATGAGAACGAACACTATGAAGAATGTGATGCAATGGGTCATGGCATGGCTCATGCTCTTCGCTGCACCAAGTATGGCAAGCGCCCAGTTTGGCAGTCTGAAGAAGATGATAAACAAAGCAACAAAATCTACAACGAGTGGAAGCAGCAACAGTTCAAGCGCAACTGACGATGCCGACCCGTATGGCGCCAGCCAGATAGACCGCATCAAGGCAAACAAGCAGAAGGCAGAGGCTGACCGCCAGAAGGCGGAGGCTGCGCGTCAGCAGGCAGGCTGCAAGATTATCGAGTCAAGGCGCGACAAACTCGTAGGTTCGTGGAACTCACGTACCTATACCATCACCTCAGCAGAGCAGTCTGCCGATGGCAAGTTTATCACCTATACATGGAATCCCTCAACAGGTGAGATAAAGCGCAACGACGGCGAGGTAGCCGCAACGATACAGGGTGACAAGATGTATATCAAGTCTATCAATGCCACGGTAGAGATAAACAGCACTGGCGGACTGAAGATTGACGGTGAATCATGCGGCAAGGTGACACGTCAGGACATCTACCTGTACGGTCGCCGACTGGGACAGTTCAGTTGCGAGGCAACGCGTGACATCGTAGCGTTCTTCTTCCTCAACAACTATGCTACACCCGAAATGCGGGCAAAAATGAAGCGCACGCAGTTCATGGACGGCAACTTCCTCAATGCCAGCGGCACGATGGTGGGATACATCAAGGGTGGCATGATATACAACACCAACAAACTATATCCTAAGCAGGGCTCCATACACTACAGCGACGATGAGACAGTCATCGGCGACAACAAGTTCCGCGTGGGTGCCATGCAGTATGACGGTCGCGTGGACGACAACAACGGCAACAAGATAGGTCAGGTGAAGGAAAACGGCGACATACTCAATGCCGCAGGTGCCAAGGTGGCGCATGTATCAAGTGACGGCAAGATAACCGACAAGGCAGGCAAGTTCCTCGTAAAGTTCTCCGGCGACCGTCCTGTAATAGCCGCCGTGGCATACTACTTCTTCTTCCGTAACAATATCCGTTAATATAGATAATAGATAATACTTTATTTCATTTATATTTCACTAACCAACAACATTAAAACCTAAAAATTATGACAGCATTACCTATGATGTCTTTCGGCGAAGCCGTTAAGACTTGTTTCAAGAAGTATGTAGATTTCAGCGGACGCGCACGTCGTTCCGAGTATTGGTGGTTCCAGGTGCTCAACCTTATCCTCTGTGCATGTATGACAGCAGTCTGCATTTGGAAGATCAACGCAGGTGACAAACTGGAGGCTCAGGTAAGCAGTGCAATCTTCGACCAGGAGAAGATGGATGCTCTCATGGCTCAGGCTAACACTATTGACAATACCTTCTACCTGCTTATGGGACTCATTTGCATTATATGGCTGGTACTGGTGCTCCCAGGTCTTGCCGTGACCGTTCGCCGTCTCCATGATATCGGCAAGAGCGGATGGTACATCCTCCTCGGCATCATCCCATACGTAAACTTCATCGGTTGTATCGTACTCTTCGTATTCTCTGTAATGGATAGCAAGCCAGAAGAGAACAAGTTCGGTCCTTCACCGAAATATATCTCATAGGCATAGCCCATATACGGGATACTGAAAGAAATGACAGCGGGCCAGGGGAAATTTTCCCTTGACCCGCCTTCTTTATATATAGAACTAACTTTGCAGGCTCCCCTTTGGGGAATAGAGGGGGTGTTAACGGCGCATCATTGGTTTGTGGTTGGCAGCATCTCTCCACGTAGCGGCATGGTGCTTTGCGTGCTTTGGCTTAGGAGCAGGCTTTACCTTGTGAACGTGCTTGGGAGCAGGCTTGGGTTTTGGAGCAGGTGCCACCCTGTGTGAGTAACGGTTGCAGGCATCATTGCTTGTTATCGTAACCGTGGTGTTGCCATTGCGATTTACTACTGTAAAGGTCATTGCATTCATAGTGATAGTCATTACCATCATCATTGCGAGTGTAAACATCTTTTTCATAACTTTTCCTCCTTATTGGTTTTTAGAGTTAATAATCAGTTTCTTTGTTTTTTCTGATGCAAAGTTACGTCGCAATTCTTACCTCGCAAAGGAAAAGTTCCTAATGCTGCGAGCAAAAAACCCTAAACATCGATAGGGATTTCCCCTCGTTTTGGATAAATTTTTCACACTTGACAAAAGAAATACATTCCTGTTGTTCTCGTTCAATCAAAATTTTCTTAACTTTGCAGGCAAAAAGGAAAGAAAAGATAGAATGGAATATATGTCGCAAGAGGGCTACGACAAACTGGTAGCCGAACTACACGAATTGGAGAGCGTGGAGTACCCTAAAGTGAAGCAGGCTCTCATAGAGGCGCGCGACAAGGGCGACCTCAGCGAGAACTTCGAGTATCACGCCGCACGGCGTGAGCAGGCGAAGCTGCTCAGCCGCATACGCTTCAAGCAACGGGTGCTGGAGAATGCCCGTCCGCTGGACAAGAAACTGCTGGGCGGTGACACCGTAGGGCTGCTTTGCACGGTGGGTATGACGAACATGGCCAACAACACCACGTTTGCCTACACCATAGTAAACCCCCACGAGGCGAACATAGTAGAGAAGAAAATATCCATCAAATCGCCCATTGCCCAAGCACTGAAGGGTAAGAAAGTGGGCGACATCGTGGAGGTACGCGTACCTGCCGGAACGCAAAGGCTGCGCATTGATAGCATAGAACTATAGCCAGACTTATGTCTCGGCACGGAGAGTAGAGGGCGACATGCCCTCTATTTTTTTGAATACACGTGAGAAATACTTTGGGTCGGAGAAACCACAGCTGTAGGCTATCTCGGCAATGCTGACAGTGCTGTTCTGCAACAACTGGCGGGCATGCTCTATGCGATAGTGTATAAGGTAGTCCTGCGGACTGAGTCCCGAGAGTTCCTTGAAGCGGGTAAAGAAAGTGGCACGGCTCATGCCCATCTCCGCTGCCATGGATGGTATCGTCAGGTCTTCATCGCTTATGTGCTCGTCAATATACTTACGCACTCTTTCCAGCAGGTCTTCCTTGTCATCACGAATGAGGGGTGCCACATGGTGGATGAAGTTCATGCGCTGCTTTATCACCTCTTCCTGAGTGCGCATCTTCAGTCGCAGACGGTATATGTAAGCCCACACCACGGCAATGGAACCTATTGCAAGAGCTCCGATAAGGATATAGAGCAGGAGTGCCCATGGTGTTTCCCAAAAGGTAGGAGTGACATAAAATGTCATGGTGCGCACATTGTCACACCATACGCCCGAGGCATTGGTGGAGCGCACCTGCAGGGTGTGACAGCCAGCCCTCATGTTCAGGAATGTGAGCCTGTCATTGTCGCCTTGCGTTATCCACGTGCTGTCGCCCGTCATGCGATAGGCGTATTCTATCTTCTCACCCTGACGCATGGTGAGGGCGGCAAGTTGAAGGCTCACGTCGCGTTCGTTGCTCTGCAGTGTTATGGTGTCGCAGAGGTCGGGGTCATAGTCCACCTGCCTGCCTGCCACCGTCAGTGCCGCTATGGCTATGCGCGGTGTTTCTTCATTGGCTTTCAGTGTCCGTGGGTTCCATGATATTATGTCGTCAGTTGATGCTGATATCAGTTCTCCGTTGCCGTCACTCACTATCTCGGCAAACGACATGGACGGCGACTGCCAGTTGTAGAATGCCGTGCGCTTCTTGTTAAGCATGGCTATGGAGCTATGGTAGGCTATCCACAGGTTGTCGTTGGCATCGCCGGTGATGGAGAGGGGTGCATCTGACGGTGCAAGGTTCTGCTTGTCATACACCGTGAATACGGCATTGTCGGACAGCAGCCCGCTCACCGTGGTGCGACAGATTCCCGAACTGGGCGTGAGGCAATACACGTCGCCCTGCCTGTCCTGGTACATCATCATCACCTCGTTGTTGGTGAGACCGTGCTCATCGTCAGCCTTGCGCTCATGGTGATATACCTGCTTTGGCGACTTGAAGGCATAGATGCCCCTGCTGGTGCCTACGCACATGATACCCTCCTTTGTGCAGAGCAGCGACCGTATATTGAGCGAACGCTCGTCGGTTGGCAGCCATGTCAGGTTGTTGTTCTTGTTGATAAACCTGACGCCTTCGTTATGTTTGACCATATTCAGTCCTCCGCTGTAGGTTCCTATCCACAGGTTGCCGTCCTTGTCCTTAGTCATGCTGAACACGTCGTTAGCTGAGATGGAATATTTGTCTTGGGGGTTGTGGACGAAGTTCTCTATGACGAAGTCGCTTTGCGCCTTTGTTCCTTGTCCTTTGCCCTTTGTCTCTTGTATCCTGTAAAGTCCCTTGTCCTTGGTGCCTACCCATACCGTTCCGTCTTGCATTTCCTCTATGGCATACACTATGCCGAGGTTGAGTTCCCTGCCCCATACGGTAAGCTTTCCCTTGGTGTCGCCCACCCACAGTCTGTTCTTTGAGTCCATAAACAGTGCACACACGGGGTTATACACACCCCATTTTCTGAACAGCTGCCTTGGAAGGCTTATTCTGTCCAGTCCGCCCTCACTGTTGTAGAGCCACACGTTGTTTTCCCTGTCAACAAAGGTGCGCCCCACCTGTGGCTGATACCATTCGCCGTTGTCCAGCTTTACGTGGCTCAGCTGTCCTGTCGCGGCATCGTAACAGCACAGTCCGCCCCCTCTTGCCATCAGCAATACGGTGTTCTGTGGTTGTTCTCCGAAGAACCAGCTGTCATGTTTGTTTTCGTAGCTTCCATCATCTTGGGGCAGCAATGTCTGCAAGGGCGACGTTATCGATGGCAGCAGAGTGACTCCCTTGCGGTCTGTTATCATCCAGTAGCATCCACGGGCATCACGGAAAAGCCTTTTCACGGACGCAATCCTCTCCTTGTATCTGCTTACTGTCCATTTCCCTTTATGCCACGCCAACAGTGCCTCGTCGGTGGCAACAAGCAACTCGCCGTTGCTGTGTCCTGCCAACCTCAGTATCTTTGTGGTCTTTACGGGCAATGTCACCCTGCGCATCTTCCATGTTCTTGCGTTGAGGTGCCACAGTTCACCTTCTTTTGTGGCAAGATATACGCACCCTGACACTGTCTCCTGCCAAAGGTCAAACCGCTTATTGGGAAATGTGACACGCGAGCCTGGCACTGTGATGCCACCCTCGGAGAGTATCCATGCCATGCCTCGACTGTCCTCGTTGATGCTCAGTATCTTGCCCTTTTTCAGTCTGCCGTTGGCAGGGGAATAGAGTCTGGCGGAAGTCTTGGGGTCATCGATGCTCACACGTATCGCCCTGCCGTCGTCGGTTTGCAGCCACACATAGCCGCTACTCATGGGGTATATCTGACGTATGTTGAACGTTTGGTGCATTTCCTGCTCCAATGACTCTGTAACATCAATAAACGTAGAAGTCTTTATATCGAAGCAATAAGGATGGTAGAACGAGCGGCACCATATATTGCCATTCTTGTCGAGGCGTGCGGCATCCAGGCGGTCGTAGGGCATTGACGTGCCGTCACCTGGGTGTGTCTTGAATGAACGGAACGTATGACCGTCATAGCGATACAGTCCGCCCCATGTGGAGAACCACATAAAACCGCGGTCATCCTGCACTATGCCCGTCACCTTCTCCTTGAGCAGTCCACTCGACACATGAAAAATCCTCTCTGCATACGCTCCTTGAAGCGTGACAGAGAGGATTGTTATTATGGCGAGAAGGTGTTTCATACTTGAGTGCAAATGTACTCATTTTCGATGAAAACACCAATCTTTTTGCAATTAAAAGACTATTTTCCTGCCATTTTTTATTACTATGCCTCGGTAGCCGGAGCCTACCTGCTGACCTAAAGGATTGAAAGACTCACCCCAGACCTCTCTTGTAGAGAGGGAGTTAAAGTTAGCGTTAACGTTGTCAATATCCGTAGCGACAGGTGAGAGTGCTATGTAATAAAGATAAGACTCTCCATTGGTGCGCTTGATGGTGTATTCACCTGCCGAGGGGAGCGTGGCAGTAACAATGTTATTAGCAGGAATGGTTATCTCTGAGAGGTTTGTCACGCTGATGCGCTTGCCCTCTGAGGCTGCGAAATAGAGTGTCATCACCATTGGCTCAGAAATAGAGAACGTAATGCTTGAAGAAGAACCCATCTTCAGGCAGGTGTTATAGGTGGTACCATTAACTGTCACCGTGCCTTTGCTGTTGCTGGTACTGCCTACGATGGTGAAGCCGGAGTTGGTGTCAGCAATGAGGTCAACTACGTAGCCGCCCTTGGTCGCTGTGCTTGGCGTAGGTGTGGGGTCAGGCTCGTCGCCACCCTCATCGCCTCCTTCGTCAGCGGGCTTTTTGCCGTCGCCCTGTATGCTTACGATGCTGCTGACGTATGATGTTATTGCAGCCTTCAGTTCGGTGTTTATCTCGTGACTCTTGTCGTCAACGCTGTTGTTGAAGGTCCACTTTATGTCGCCGCCGTTCATGCGTCCTGCGTAGGTCGTTACTATGTCAACCACCTTTTCAGGAGCATCAGGAGCAGAGACATACATTCCATCTGCCGTATCAAAGTTGTCATACACGTGTCCACCCTTCTTTGCTGATACTGTCTCAGGCACCTTGTCTGTACGGTTTTCTACCAACCACGCATCAAATTCCTGAACATCGTCAGTCTGGTACGACAGGCGCAGTTCTATGGTGCTATTCTCCACCATGTTGTTATATGCTTTACTCATGCCGCCTGGCTGTCCTGAGAAAGTACCCTTGTTGGGGTCGCTGGCATAAGTGTAGTCCGTGCCCTGTCCTGCTATCATCATGGGGCGCTGAAGGTTGCGGAAATAATTACACTCGATAAAGGCGTTTGAAACCTCAGTGCAACCTATTCCGTATGTGGCATTGCCGTCGTAGTAGTTGTTGTAGATATGCGCCGTGGTGTGGTTCAGTCTTGGACAGCGTGAGTCGCAGTGGTCAAACCAGTTGTGGTGGAAGGTGATGAGCAGGTTTGTCTCCTCCTTCGTGGCGCCGCCGCATCCCATCACTTTGCCGCTGTCGAAGAAGTGGTTGTAGGAAATAGTGGTGAGGGTGGAACGGTACTTCATGTCTATCGAGCCGTCGCCTTTCACCTGGTCGGCATCAGGACCAGGCTTGCCGTAGAAGAAGTCGCAGTTGTGTATCCAGTTGTGGTAGTTGTCAGTGTCCATTGACACTGCATCGTCACCAAAGAGCATTATGCCGAGGTTGCGGATTTCCAGTCCCCTCGTGCGCTTGAAGCATACGCCGTAGCCGTAGAGTGCCGCGTCGTCACCTATACCCTCAAGTGTTACCGCCTCCAAGGAGCAGTCAGTGGCGTTCTTACCCTCGAAGTTGAGGTAGTTGCCGTCCTTCAGTCCGTCGATGTCAGAATCCTTCACCGTTCCCACCACGCGTATTATAAGAGGAGTGTGGGTCTTGTCCTTGCCACAGGCACTGAGAATATTAGCCAGTCCTGTGTAGGTGCTCTCCTTCTTACCGTCGCTAATGTCGCATGTTACGGTGTTTGCCGTGTTTGCCGTCACATATATTATCTTGGCATTAGCCTTGGGTGTTCCGTCTATGTTGTAGCCGCCAGGCACCACACCCTCAGTAAAGGCATAGCCCTCGCGGTTCTGCGCCTTCACCTTAACGCTCTTGGCATCAGATGTCAGGAGCACCTCACCGCTCTCGCCGTATGCTGTCACTGTAAGCGAGTAATTTCCTGCCTTCAGACCCGGAATGTCGCAACGCACGTAACCCTCGTAAGAACGTATCAGCATGTCATCGGCATTGCCGCTGACGCCCTCGCCAGAATAGCTGACACCATACTTTGCAGCACCTTTTACGGCTGTCCATTGTATGGTAGCCGTTTCTATCCATCCTTCACAACGTGTCACTGTGACCTCCGTTGCCATAGCTCCTGCAAAGACGCAGAACATAATCATCATAGAGAAAAGTTTTTTCGTCATTTTCTTTTTACATGTTTAGATTGTAATTTTTTGCTCGTTGTTTGTGGTTGCAAAATTACTGACTTATTCAAAAATTTGGGTGGATTAATAAATAAAATGGGTGGATTATTCGATAAAACAAGAAAAAATAGTACCTTTGCAGGCAGAAATTTTAATTTTTCAATTTGAATGAAACTTTGGTCAAAAGGATTTGAGGTAAACAAGGAGATAGAGCGATTCACCGTGGGTAAGGACCGCGAGATGGACCTCTATCTGGCTAAGTATGACGTGATGGGCTCCATGGCGCACATCACCATGCTCAACAGTATAGGACTGATAGGCGATGACGAACTGCCGCTGCTACTGAAGGAGCTGCGCAAGATATATGATATCTGCGAGAAGGGCGAGTTCCGTATAGAGGACGACATAGAGGACGTGCACTCACAGGTGGAGCTGATGCTCACTCGTGCGCTCGGCGACATGGGCAAGAAGATACACTCTGGACGCTCAAGGAACGACCAGGTGCTCGTTGACCTGAAGCTGTTCACTCGTGCTGCCCTGCGCGAGATAGTAGAGGAGACCAAGACGCTCTTCGATGAACTGATACAGAAGTCGGAGCAGTACAAGGGAGTGCTGATGCCTGGCTACACCCATCTGCAGATTGCTATGCCATCATCGTTCGGCTTGTGGTTTGGTGCATACGCCGAGTCCTTGACCGACGACATGCTCTACCTGCAGGCAGCATACAAGATGACCAACCGCAACCCACTCGGTTCGGCTGCTGGATACGGTTCGTCATTCCCACTTAATCGCCAGATGACCACCGACCTCTTAGGCTTCGACTCCATGAACTACAACGTGGTGTATGCACAGATGGGCAGGGGCAAGATGGAGCGCAATGTGGCATTCTCCATCGCTGGACTTGCCGGCACGATGGCAAAGATGGCGTTTGATGCCTGCATGTTCAATTCGCAGAACTTCCAGTTTGTAAAACTGCCAAAGGAGTGTACCACGGGCAGCAGTATCATGCCACATAAGAAGAACCCTGACGTGTTCGAGTTGATAAGGGCGAAATGCAACAAGCTGCAGTCGCTGCCAGTGCAGGTGACGCTGATACAAAACAACCTGCCGAGCGGCTATTTCCGTGACTTGCAGATAATAAAGGAGGTGTTCCTGCCTGCGTTCGACGAACTGAAAGACTGCCTTCGCATGTGCGCATACATAATAAACAAGATAGAGGTCAGGGAAGATATACTCGACAACCCGATGTACGACGCTATCTTCTCAGTAGAGGAGGTAAACCGCCTCGCTGCTGAGGGAATGCCGTTCCGTGATGCCTACAAGAAGGTAGGACTCGACATTGAGGCGGGCAACTTCACACCAGACAAGAACATACACCACACCCACGAGGGCTCTATCGGCAACCTGTGCAACGACCGCATCCAGGCACTGATGCAGCAGATACTCGATGGCTTCAACTTCAAGAAAGTCGATGAGGCGGTGGAGAAACTGATAAATAGATAACAGATAAAAGATTATAAATAACAGATAAACCAATATGCGTTCTTTAATCTATAATCTATTCTCTATAATCTGTGTATTGACGCTGCTCACGTCGTGTAATGTTGAAAACACTTATTCGGGGCATCAGTGCTACTTCATATTCAGCACTGAGATGCATCCCTCTACAGTCCTGATGGGTTCCATAACAGGCGACAACGGCTTCTGTCTCGTATATAAAGGTCCTCACAAAGGGGTCAACAAAGTGTTTGTGGAGAAATACGGCACTACCGACGAAAATTCTCCATACGCATATACCACAGGCATCGAACCAACAGTGGAGAGTCTTGTGATAGGATGGGACAACGGACTGCTCATAGGCTACAGCGCTATAGAAGGTAAAATCCTTGCCTTCGACCGCCATTGCCCGCGTTGCGAAAACAATGCCAAAGCAAAACTGCAATGGAACGGCAGTACACGAAGCGTGAAGTGCCCAGTGTGTGGCACCCCCTATGACCTCTCCATTTCCGGCAACGGACTGGACCTGTATTATAATGCTACCTATGACGGTAGGTTCCTTAGAGTAGTGAACGGAAGGTAAAAAAACACAAAAAAAATTTGCAATATTAAAAAAAAATATATACTTTTGCACCATCCCCTGCGCCGATGATGCCCTGCGTGGCATTGGGAAAAGGTATGCCTTGGGTGAAAGGCAAGTTTCCGTCCCCGCGACGGACAAGACCGCTGGAGGGGATAACATAATATAAAAAGGCGTTTATCACGCGCTTTGTTCTCTGACATACCTAAAGCCTGAGAAACTTTTCATATTCGTCAAGAGACACGGCAACGATAGATGCCCATGGGTATGATTTTTGTAAGCCCTGTCATGTCACGTAAGTTACATTCTGCACATGGAGTTTCCATGTGCATATACTTATTTATGATATAGACAAGTTACATGTCATCATATCGGCGTGGGGGTCTTAGGTTGCTCGTTCTGACGAATAGGGCAATCTCAGGGCCTCGGTATGTGGAGCGAGCAACGGGTATAGGCTCCACGCTTTTTTTGTTTATGTGAAAAACCTAAATCCTATTATTTATCAGACTTCGGTGGGGCCTGAAGTCGAAAAAGAGAATACTATGCCGATGAGAAGGTATAAAGTATAACTTAACCTACACTATTATGAAAAAAATACTTTTCACTCTATTAGCATTTGTATTGCTGTCCTTATCAGCAAATGCACAACAAATGGTATCTGCCAAAGATGCCATAAACATCTATGTGACGAATACACTCGAAAATGCCACAAGCACTCTGCAAGCCCAAGGCTATACCTACAAAGGAAAAAGTCGAAACGGGTATCACTATTGGTGCAAAAACTGTAATCTGACTTCCTCTTTCAAACCTACCGCCTTTGCAAAGGGGAGAAGCAGCGTAGTAAGTTTCAAGATAGGCGAGCAACTAAAAGTACAGGTCTTTAACCAAAAGGCTGCAGATGATTACTACGACCAGTTGGAAAGAATGGGACTCAGCTGGATGGGAGCAGGCTCAGGCATGGGAATGGTTATATATGAGTATAACCCAGGCTATCCAAAACTGTCTCTCGTTATAGAGCAAGGTGGAGCATACGACGAACTCCACGGCTATTTCCTCAGTGTTTATGGTGAAGTGGCAACGGAAGAATAATACAAATCTCTAAAAACGAAATATATGAAACACGTTTATTATAAACTATTATGCATGTTTTTCGCAATTACATTTGCGCAGGCTATTTATCCACATAATTTTGAGGTGGATGGAAAATACTATTCGTATGTTAGTAATGAGAATGGCAAATGTATTATAACATATAAAGGTAACTCGTATGGGAATGCAGATTACAGTGGTGTTATCGAAATTCCTGCAGAGGTAACATATAATGGAAAAACATACAAGGTAACAGCTATAGCAGATTATGCATTCTGTAACTGTTCTGGGGTGTCTTATGTTATTATGCCAGAGAGCATAACTAGCATAGGTAAAGAGGCTTTCAGAAACTGTACAGGACTGAAAGATATTGACATTCCTGTGAATGTTACAAAATTTGGATCTTCTCCTTTTATAGGATGTTCTAACTTGAAAAATATAACGTGGAGACCCAAAAACTTCTCTGATTTCTATTATGCTAATAACACTCCATTTTACGATATCAGAACTCAAGTTGAAAGATTCTATGTTGAAGAGGAGGTTACTAATATTCCAGCATATTTGTGTGATGGCATGACAAATTTAATTTACTTGGAATTCCCCTATCCTGCAAAATATCAATATTTAACAGATTGCGAAAAACTTCAGTCTATTGGTAAATATGCTTTTCGTAATTGCAGTAGTTTAGGTTCATTAATTTTACCCGAGGGATTAAAGACTATTAATAGTTATGCTTTTTATGGTTGTACAAAATTGAAGAATCTTTATATTCCTATCAAAACCACCAGTATTGACGCATATTCTTTTTATGGTTGCCAAGAACTTACCAGTGTTAATATACCCGACCGCGTGACCACCATAGGTAATTATGCTTTTGCAAATTGTCCATGGGTTACGGAAGCGACTATAGGTAGGTCTGTGACGTCAATGGGTATGCATGTATTTGATTACTGTAAATCACTGAGAACAATTAACTGGAATTCTGAAAACCATAGCGACTTTAATTTTTGGGGAAGTGACGCTCTGAATCGCACACCATTCTATAATATACGCGAACAGATTACCAGTTTCAATATTGATTCAAGTGTAAAGAAAATCCCAGTCGGTCTATGTTATGGAATGTCAAGTTTAACTCACGTCAGCATTCCTATCTACGTAACAAGCATTGGGCGATATACATTTTATGGTTGCTCATTTCTTTCTTCAATAATAATTCCCAATTACGTTACATCTATCGGTACAAATGCGTTTGAAGGTTGCTCTAATCTGAATTCTATAAATATTCCGAATAGCGTTACTAGTATCGGTTCATGCGCATTCAAAAGCTGTCGTAATCTAAACTCTATATTTATCCCTCGTACCACAACTTTTATTGGAGCAGGAACTTTTGCAGGGTGTTCTGAATCCTTAGCCATCACATTAGAAAGTGGAAACACAAAATATGTAATAGATGATGGGATCATGTACAATATTGATAAAACTACAATAAAATTCTGTCCTCGCAGTAGAGAGGGAATATTTACTATCCCCAATTCTGTTTCTTCGATAGATGGCTACACTTTTTATGGCTGTTCAAAACTGGATGCTATAGATATTCCCTCAACAGTGACATCTATCGGATCATACGCATTCAGTGGTTGCAACAAACTTATAGGAATTAGTATTCCTAATGGAATAACCACTATTCCTTATGCTGCTTTTGCTTTTTGTTCATCCCTTTCTTCCGTGGAAATTCCTAACAATGTGACTTCGGTGGGAAACTATGCTTTTTGGGATTGCAGCAGTTTATCGAAGATCTCTCTTCCAAATGGTTTGACTACCATATACGACAATGCCTTTGAGGGCTGTTCCTCTATAGAAACTATAACCATTCCTAAAAATGCCCAAACATTAGGCAGTAACGTTTTTAGCAAATGTACAAATCTTAAAACCATATATAGCTATGTAACCGAACCATATAGCCTAAATACATCAGGTTCTATAACAAATTTTGTAGTGACTCTTTATGTTCCACAAGGTACAACAGAAATATACAAAAAAACGAATAATTGGAATAGTTTTATAAACATAGTAGAGTTTGATGCATCTGCTGTAGAAAACGTGCGCGCAGAAAAGCAGAATGCAACTGTAACTAACGTCTATTCGATTGATGGCATTGCACAACCTCAACAAGTTAATGGACTAAATATCTGCAGAATGAGTAATGGTCAAGTCATAAAAGTTCTAAAATAAACCTTTAAACAAAAAAGTTATGAAGAATCTTCTTATTTCTTTCTTAGCAATCATTGCATTTCTTCTCGCATCAGTGTGTGAAAGCAGTGCTCAGGGTACAGCCAATTTCCCTGTGTCTGAAGAGAATCTACAGTATGTGCTTGTAAAGGGACAGTCCTATGTTAACATAAGAAAGGAGCCCTCTGCGAATGCTCAAGTTGTGGACATACTTAGCCAAGACATGGTACTACCTACTTTTGGAGAAAAAAACGGATGGTACTATATTGCCAGTACCAGTGGTCAACCTGGATGGATAAAGAGTAGTGTAGTGCGCTTGTCCACCGCAAAGTTTGATGCCGCTACGATGTTAGAGAAGCGTTTCGGCAGAGCCGACACCTATGAATATGGGGTGGCATGGACTATTGCAAAGGTCAGCGATATGCCCGACACCTACGTGGCATACACGATTTGCATCGGCGGCAGTTTGCCAGGATACAAAACACTTTGGATTGGAGGAAAAATCAAGGAGGGATTTATATTCACCAAACGCGTATCTATAGAAACAGAACTCGACAACAGTCTAGGCAGCAATGTCAATGTCAAGAGGGAGAAGGACTCTGATAATGAGAACATCTATAACATAAAGTTCAGTAAAAGAAATGCCATAACCAATAGAAGCACTGATGGCAGAGGCATTGTTCAGGAAGAGCTGAATCCAGCAGCCTTGACAAAGAAGCTGATTGACTTCATGTTTGATGGCACCGAGAAGGAGGACAAAAACTTCTTCTTGGCACCAGAACTCATGCAGGGAAAATACAAAAACATGATTTTTGAGTAAAAAAATACAAATATTAAGACAAAAGATATATGAAAAAGATATTCATATTTTCGCTCATGTTGACTTTGTGTTGCACGGCAATTGATGCACAAAAAGGAAAATGGTATAAAAGTGTTCCAAGAAAGACAACAAGTTCAAAGATATCTTCAGCACCAAGAACTTCCGTCAACAAGAAATGTGCTATAATGGGTTCCAAAGCAACGGCATGGTTTGTTGATAAGGATTATATATATTACGTTGAGGATAAGTCAAATAACGCAGTAAAACGTATAGACAGGAAGACAGGCAACTTAACAGATTTCATTTCTGGTATAGACGGGATATATGAGGGAGCTCGTTTGCCTATTGCTGACATTAATATCTGTGGAGGTAAAGTACTGCTCACATTAAAGAAGAGTGGTGCAATGGAAAATAATGGTGTTGTGATATACAATAACAGTTCCGTCAAGACATCACCTTATATCAACAAGGTTTCATCTGTTCTATATAGTTGTGACAATTATCTCGTAACTAAGGATAAGGAAGATGGATATGCAAATTATTCTATTTCTTGGAGAAATCCTAAAAATCTGCAAATTATCAGTAAAATAAACTATTATGATGAACAAGGAGATATGGTTCTTTTTTATGGTAACAAGACCGTATGGGCTCCAGATGGATGTGCATGGTACATAAGTGGATTACATTTATATAGATTGATGGTTAACGGAAAAAAGACTTATTGGGATTTGTCAAAACAAAGCTATGTAGCTGAATATCTCCAAAATCAAAGCTCATTGGAAATAAAGGATATCTGCACTCAAGGAGATTATCTTTACATGGCGTGCGGCAGACGCATTTATCGAATAAACATGGTTAATCCTAATGGCATTTCCGAATATGCAAAGATGCCAGCGAATATAGACAATACCTTTGAATGGGTAAGGATTGCACCAAATGGTGACATGCTGACACAGGGAAATTCTTTATATGGTTCTCGCAAATCATACAATACTCAATTTTGGAAATCAGGAGACTTTGACAATCCCCTACCTTTAGGAGGTCTATTGCGTTCAGGTTTCGACAAATATGGTTTCTCAGAAATATGGGTTAGCCAGAATCCCAATTGTATAGATAGCGATGGAAACCTCGTTGTTTTTGGAACATCGGTTTATATTTACAATCCTAATGGAGTTGTTGGATATACAAATGCAGTAGGAAAAATCTTATAAAAAACAGTCGAATTATAAATTTATCAAAGAAGAAGCGCATGGAGAAAATCGTGTCGACCTTTACTATGAAGTGACCACATCCTGCGGAAGGGTTAAGAAGGCAGTAATGATAGTAACAAAAGCCGACGACGGAAAATGGTATTTAGCTATGTCAAGCGGTTTTTAACAGATAGACAACATTTCAATCATGTAAATGCAAAATAATACAAAAAACTATGGGATTATTTCACAGAAACGAAAATGAAGCAAATTTTGCTGGAGGTAGCAAAAACGTAATGGAGTCCATCCAACGGCAAAATGATACTGGCACGCTGATATATCTGGATCAAAGACAAGACTTTAATACTAATTCTGTCATTACAGTTGCACCTAACGAAAAGGTCATCTTCATTAAGAACGGTGAAATTTATGGGGTGCTTGAAAATGGGAGAAATGAGGTTAAAACGGAAAATATAGTGATTCTGAGTCGCATCAGAAACATGCTCACTGGCGGTATGAGCACATTCACCTGTCAGGTGTATCATGTGCAGACAAATTACCAAAATGTGAACTGGGGAACCCAAACGCCAATAGAGATCGAAGACCATCACTTGGGTGACGGTGTTCCGACATTGGTGCGCGGATATGGTACATTCCGCATACGTTTCAACTTTACCGAAGATGATGAGGCCTGCGTAAAAGCCTTCATGAAATTGATGGGTGATAAGAGTATCTATACCACATCAGACTTAGAGTTCTTCTTCCAATCGGAAATATCACAGGAGATAAGTACTCTTATTGGTAATAAACTTGAGGAGCGTTCCATGACTCGTTCCATCAATGCTATTTCAAGCCAATTGAAAGACTTTTCAAAAGATCTTAAGCCTTATTTCGATGAGATGTTTTTGGAATATGGTTTCGAATTGGAAAATTTCTCATTTGGAGCACTTAGCATAGATGATACAGAAGAGAGAAGAATTTGGAGAGACAGACTGTCAGCAGCCAAAAATATAGGCAATACTCCTAACTACAATCAGGCTGTTCAGCAAGAACTTCTTAAAGATGTTGCTGTAAATCCTGGAGCGGGAGGAATTGCCAGTGCAGGAGCAGGTTTAGGAATGGGTATGGCAGCAGGAAACGCTTTTGCCCAAATGGCGACAACAGCCTTTGGCACACCATCACAACCACAACAGCCACCCCAGCCGCAAGGGTTCGGTGGACAGGGACGTTTCGGAACAGGAGGAACGACACCGCCTCAGCCAACAACACAACCCGATCCAATGGAATCGTTGTCAAAGATGAAGCAATTATTGGACGCAGGACTTATCAACCAAGAGCAGTATGACGCAAAAGTTGCAGAAATTATGAGTAGATTATAAATGCTAAAATATAAAAGGTATGAAAGAGAATATATTGAAAGTTATTATAGGACTTATCTTCCTCATAGGATTCAACGTGATGTTTTTCCTTTTGGGAGGCACGGAACGTTCTGACACAGAATGGGTATGTTACGGATTTATCCATGCAGCCTATTTGTGTTTGCTTGCCACTCCGCTCTTCTGTAATGCAGAAAAGGGTGAGACTGTCTTGTCTGCCAGCCTTTATCTTCGCGCATTGTTCTACTTTTTTACAGAGTTGGTTTTTGGTATTGGTTTCTTGTGGTATAATGCGGAGGACCCTACATGGCCGACAATAATCCAAGGTGGCTTGTTGATGGTGTTCCTCATATTGCAGTTGATGAGTGTTATGGCAAATGATGCTACGAAAGCCTCATTAGCTAAGCAACGTCAGGAAAGAGTATATATACGCTCTTTGGCTGAAGACTTAAAAGAAGCCATGAGGCAAGTAAATGATCCCACATTGCGCAAACAGATGGCGAACTGCTACGAGTCGTTAAGCAGCAGTTCTATAGAAAGTTTTCCTGAGGCAATGGATGCAGAATTAGAGTTAGAGAATGCAGTTAACACTCTATGTTCTTTCGTTGAACAAGGCAATCAAGAACAACTTGAATCGCAAATAAAGACAGTGCAAACGGCTATAAAACATCGAACTAAGGCTATACGTATGGCAAGATTTTCTTAGTAATATCCTAATAACATATTTATTAACCCATTAAAATCAACAAAATTATGGCAGAAGAAACAACGTTGAGACTTCAACAAGTAGTTTGTCCGTCGTGTAAACGACCTATCAACACTTTTAATCCAAACAAATTGATGGCAGAGTGTCCTTATTGCCACAGCAAGATGGTGAATCCACTTGTAAAACCTAAGGATGTACCTGTTCCAGAGCGTATCATTCCTTTCACTACAGACGAACAGACATTTGAAAATGCGTTGGTAAACTCTCTTGTTAATCAGGACTATGTTCCTACAAACATTTTTGAGGCTATCAGTACAGGCGATGTCATTCAGGCTTATCTTCCTATGTACCTCTTTGAGGGAACATATAACGCATCATGGAGTTGTGAGTCTTCATACGAAGATCAGAAGGTAGATGTAAGCAGAAACTGGACAGACAGTGGAAAGACCATCTCTACAAAGACAGTAAAAAAATGGCGTCCACAGAACGGTAATGCCGCTGGCAACTTTGCCTTCCTATGTCTTGCCAATGAGGGAGAGGAAATTCCTGAAGAACTTAGGAAATTTACACATCTCTTTCCATATGACATAATGATGTCAAAAGAATATGCCGAAGGATTAATAGATTTCAACGATGAAAATTTGATGACACTAGAGCGCAATGCTGATGAAACAATCGTTTGGCAGAAACACGGTAAAGAAATGGTAGAAGAGACAGCAAAGAATGCTGCTCTTAATCAAATCGGTAATCAAGAAATTCGCAATTTCCGCGCCTCATCAAGTTATAATCTCACCACAAAGGGAAAGTATGTATATGCGCCTTTCTGGTTTGTTTACTATAACTATGCTGGTGGTCAGTATCACTTCCTAATGGATGGAACAGGACAGCGCACGGAATATAGTTATCCAGTAGATCAGGAGGAAATAGAATTCGTAAACGGAAAGGAAAAGATAAAGAGTTATGTGAAATGGCTATGGCTTCTTGCTATTGTGCTGATATTCTCCCTCGGATTCACCTGGACTTTAATATATCTCGTCGTTTGGTTTATAGGAAAAGTTATTGTAAACAAGATGATGAATAACAAGATTCAAGAAAAACTCGACGAATCACGGTCTCAACGTGAAGCTGGAGCAAGAAGGATATAAGAAACCCTTTCTGTAACATTGATAAAACCGACCTCACAGTGCTAATTGAGTTCTGTGGGGTCGGCGATATGTATACATATAAGAACAGGCAATCTATCAACTCTTCTCTGTATCTTATATTGGTTATTTACACTCGGCAAATAAAAAATAAACGAATTTATTTTGTTATTTGCTCTCATTTTCGTAACTTTGCACTCGCTTTATTAAGCACACCATAATGGCTGCCGCAATGGTGGAATTGGTAGACACGAGGGACTTTAACAGGTTCTCGAGATGAAACATACAAAGGAAGAATATGAAACAGCGGTAAGCATGTCTCGGAGTATTGCTTCGGTTTGTAGGATGCTTAATTTGAAACCAACAGGTGGAAATTACAGGATTATACACAGAGCAATAGAAGAATTTAATCTGGACACTTCTCATTTCACAGGACAGGGATGGAATGTGGGATTGAAGTTTAAGCCAAGGAAAGTAACTGATATAAAGGAAATCTTGATAAAAGGTTCCTACTACCAAAGTTACAAACTAAAGAATAGGCTTTTAAGAGAAGGATTGAAGGAGAGACAATGCGAATGTTGTGGATTATCTCAATGGCAGGAGAAGGAAATACCATTGGAACTGCACCACGTGAATGGTGATAACAGTGACAACAGGATAGAAAACCTGCAATTGCTTTGTCCTAACTGTCATGCATTGACAGACAATTACCGAGGACTAAACAAGAGTGCTCATCAGGAAACTGGTGATGTAGAATTGCCCTAACAAACAGAAACCTCCTTGATGGCGACATCGGGGAAGGCGATGGCTCACTAAATCAGCATTACCCGATGCTGTAAATGGCGTAGAGACTATACAGGCAACACCTAAACCCTCCATAGGGCATGGTGAAGAAATAGTCCAGACTACAACATCTCACGTTAGATGGCCTGTGTGAAAGCAGGAGTAGCATGAAAATCCCTTGACCCGAAACGGTCGTGCGGGTTCGAGTCCCGCTCGCGGCACACCGCTTGCTGAAAGCAAGAAACACTAAAAAAGGGTTATTTGCTGAAAGCAAGAAACAGCCCGAAGCGGGATTGGAAAGACCGCTCGCGGCACTTATTCTAATTGAAGATTGAAAATTGAAGATTGAAAATTATGATTTGCACGAAGTTATCTGATACTTTCAAGCAAATAAAGGCTTATAGCAAGTCTGTTTGTAATCGTAATTCTCAATTTTCAATTTTCAATTTTCAATTTATATCAGCAGTCTTACTGCTGATATTATCCTCCTGCTCCGGCGGTGGTGACGAGGTGAGCATAGAGGGCAGACTGCTTCACATGAATCAGGCGACGTTCTATGTATATAGCACCGACGGCACTATCGACGGCATTGACACTATCACGGTACATGGCGGAAGATTTGAGTATGACAGAGAGATTAGCCGCGAGGGAACGTTGATAATGGTGTTTCCTAATTACTCACAGTTGCCGGTGTTCGTAGAACCTGGAGCGAGTATTTCTATAAAAGGTGACGCAGCGCGCCTGCGCGAGGTAGAGGTGAAGGGCACCAAAGTGAATGAGGACTTTACACTCTTCAGAACGGAACATCTGGATGCCACACCCACTGAGATGAAGCGTATTACAGCCGATGCCGTGCAGTCAGGACAGTATGCAGATGAGATACTGTTGTGGCTCGTCAGGTCGCAATACCTCTCGTACACTGACACTGACGTGAAGTGTGCGGTAAACCTTCTTCAGACCATGATGAAAAAATCGCCTGACAACGTGAAGGTCAAGCGATTGTATAACCAACTCTCTGCCATGGGAACGCTGACGGTGGGCGACAGGATAGAACACTTTGAGACTACCGATATCGACGGCAACAACTGTAGCGAGAAAATGCTGCAAGAGGGTGTCACCGTAGTGATGACATGCGCATCATGGAGCTATGACAGCCAGAACATGCTACGACGCCTTGCAGCGAGACAAAGAAGCGGCGACCCCCTTACCATCATGAAGAAAAACAAGGCAGAGGCAAAGCCCGTGACGAGAGTGATGGCCATATGTCTCGATGCCGACAAAAAGGCAGCAGAGAACATGAGGGGACGCTGCGATGCCTCAGGCGTCACCATGCTGAGTGATGAGTCGCAGTGGGCCAATCCGCTCATCAAGACATTTGCACTCACCACCATTCCCGACAACGTGGTGATAGACGGTGGCAAGGTGGTACTACGCGACGTGCCAATAGGCGATTTGTAGTCAAAAAGCCAGAAAACTGCAATATAGACGTTACAAAAAGACTTAATAAGTGGTAAAACAATAGCAAAAATGCGGTTTTACCACTATATTTTTTTGCCAAGTCGGATATTTTTAGTACCTTTGCGCCAAATTGGCGCGAAGCTAATTAAGGTAAAAAGATTATTCATTCAATATTTTATAACGACAAATGGCAACATTAGATTTGACACAGTACGGCATCACTGGCTCTACAGTGATAGCCCACAACCCTTCCTACGAGCAGCTGTTCGAGGAAGAGACAAAGGCTGGTCTCGAGGGATTCGAGGTAGGTCAGGTAACAGAACTCGGCGCTGTCAACGTAATGACAGGTATCTTCACTGGCCGTTCTCCTAAGGACAAGTACATCGTTGACGATGCACAGTCACACGACAACGTATGGTGGACATCAGAAGACTACAAGAACGATAACCACCCAATGTCTGAAGATGTTTGGGCAAAGGTAAAGGATATAGCAAAGAACGAGCTCTCTAACAAGCAGCTCTACGTCGTTGACGCATTCTGCGGTGCCAACAAGGAGACACGTCTTGCAGTACGCTTCATCGTTGAGGTAGCATGGCAGGCACACTTCGTTACCAACATGTTCATCCAGCCTACAGAAGAGGAACTCGCTAACTTTGAGCCAAACTTCGTTATCTACAACGCTTCAAAGGCTAAGGTAGAGAACTACAAGGAACTCGGTCTGAACTCTGAGACCTGCGTAGCATTCAACACCACTACACGTGAGCAGGTTATCATCAATACATGGTACGGCGGTGAGATGAAGAAGGGTATGTTCTCTATGATGAACTACTACCTCCCACTCCAGGGTATCGCTTCTATGCACTGCTCTGCAAACTGCGACATGAACGGTGAGAACACCGCTATTTTCTTCGGTCTCTCTGGTACAGGTAAGACTACCCTCTCTACCGATCCTAAGCGTCGCCTTATCGGTGACGACGAGCACGGATGGGACGACAACGGCGTATTCAACTTCGAGGGTGGCTGCTATGCCAAAGTTATCAACCTCGACAAGGAGTCAGAGCCTGATATCTACAATGCTATCAAGCGCAACGCTCTCCTTGAGAACGTAACAGTTGACAAGGACGGCAAGATCGACTTCGCTGACAAGAGCGTTACTGAGAACACTCGTGTTTCTTATCCTATCAACCATATCAACAACATACAGCCAGGTTCATCAGCACCAGCAGCAAAGCAGGTTATCTTCCTCTCAGCTGACGCATTCGGAGTATTGCCTCCAGTGTCTATCCTCACCCCAGAGCAGACACAGTACTACTTCCTCTCTGGCTTCACAGCTAAGCTGGCAGGTACAGAGCGCGGCATCACCGAGCCTACACCAACATTCTCAGCTTGTTTCGGCCAGGCATTCCTTGAGCTCCACCCAACAAAGTACGCTCAGGAACTCGTGAAGAAGATGAACATGAGCGGTGCTAAGGCATACCTCGTTAACACTGGTTGGAACGGCACAGGCAAGCGTATCTCTATCAAGGATACACGTGGCATCATCGACGCAATCCTCTCAGGCGCTATCAATGAGGCTCCTACGAAGAAGATTCCTATGTTCGGCTTCGAAGTTCCAACAGAACTTCCTGGCGTTGACCCAGCAATCCTCGACCCACGCGACACATATTCTGATGCTGCTCAGTGGGAAGAGAAGGCTAAGGACCTCGCTGCACGCTTCATCAAGAACTTCGGCAAATATACTAACAACGAGGCTGGCAAGGCGTTAGTCGCTGCAGGACCTCAGCTATAAGCTGAGTCCAAAGCAACTTCGTTCTGGACTAACAATGTCTGGAATGTCGCTGCAGGACCTCAGTTGTAAAACATTTCTCCCTCCCGCTCCCCTTCCCCAGGGGAGCATCCCCCGCCCCGCACACCCCTCCAACCCTATGTGCGGGGCATTTTTTTGTTTAATCTAAAGATTAAGTGGAAAAAGTTTCGTTATTTGCAAGATTTTTATTACCTTTGCACACATTATATTGCGTAATTGTGCCGTTTAGACACTTATCGGAAGGCAAATAACAACAAAAAATAATAAACAACTAACTTAAAAAAATGCAAAACAAAGGAATTGTAATTGTAACCGCCATACTGCTGACGCTTGCAAGTATCTTCTACCTTTCGTTCTCAGCTGCCACAAGTTATTTCGACTCTCAGGCAGCTAAGATCAGCGACCCTGTAGAGCAACAGAACTACAAGGACAGTGTGAAGTACCTCGGCGTATATTCATATCAGCAGTGTCTGGAGACTCAGATCGGTCTGGGTCTGGACCTGAAGGGCGGTATGAACGTAATCCTCGAAATCAGTGTGCCTGACGTAGTCGATGTGCTCGCTGACCACAAGACTGATGCAGCTTACAAGAAGTCACTCGAGGAAGCCAAGAAGGAGGAGGAGACAAGTCAGAAGGACTTCATCACCCTCTTTATCAATGCTTACCACAAGAATGCTCCCGGCCACAGACTCGCTGAGGTATTTGCCACACAGCAGTTGAAGGGCAAGGTGTCAACAAAGTCAACAGACAGCGAGGTTGAGGCAGCCCTGCGCGCTGAGGTGCAGTCAGCTATCGACAACTCGTACAACGTGGTACGCAACCGTATCGATAAGTTCGGCGTAGTACAACCAAACATACAGAAACTCGAAGGTCAGGAAGGCCGTCTCATGGTGGAGATGCCTGGTGTAAAGGAGCCAGAACGAGTACGTAAGTTGCTCCAGGGTTCGGCTAACCTCGAGTTCTGGGAGACATACAACGCACAGGAGGTACTGCCTTACCTACAGCAACTCGATACTCAGCTTGCCAACATAGCATCAGGCAAGACAACCGAGGAGGCTGACAGCACAAAGGCTGAACCTGCCAAGGAAGTTGCACAGGCTGCTGCCGACACTGTAAAGAAGGAAGCTTCTTCTAAGTTTGAACTTAAGAAGACCGAAGAGGCTAAGCCTGAGGTTGCCGACAACAAGGTTGCCAACGAGGCTGCTATCGCTCAGGCAAAGAAGCAGCATCCACTCTTCGCCATCTTCGAGCCTGTACGCGGTCAGAGCCTTTCAACAGTTGGTTACGCTCATGAGCGTGATACTGCTGAGATCAACAAGGCTATCTATAGCAGCGAGGCAAAGAAAATCATACCTTCTGACGTGAAGCTGCTGTGGTCTGCAAAGCCTCTTGACGGCACAAAGAATATATTCGAACTCCACGCTCTGAAGGTTACTTCTACATCAGGCCGTGCACCACTTGAGGGTGATGTTATCACCGATGCACGCGACGAGTTTGACAACTTCGGTCATCCATGCGTCAGCATGTCAATGAACAACGAAGGTGCTCGCCTATGGGCTCAGCTCACCAAGCAGAATGTGGGCAAGGCTATCGCTATCGTGCTCGATGGCGTGGTTTACTCTGCTCCACGTGTAAACGGCGAGATATCTGGTGGTAATTCACAGATTACTGGTAACTTCACCATTGAGGATACTAAGGATCTTGCCAACACACTGAAGTCAGGTCGTATGCCTGCTCCTGCACGTATAGTACAGGAAGAGGTGGTTGGTCCTACACTCGGTGCACAGTCTATCCAGCAGGGTATCATCTCATTCATCATTGCCTTCGTACTGCTGATGATATACATGATTTGCATGTACGACTTCATCCCAGGCATGATGGCAAACTGCGCCCTGATTGTCAACCTCTTCTTTACACTCGGCATACTGACATCGTTCCAGGCTGCCCTTACTATGTCTGGTATCGCTGGTATGGTGCTCTCATTAGGTACCGCAGTGGATGCCAACGTGCTTATCTACGAACGTATCAAGGAAGAACTGAAGGGTGGTCTCGGCATCAAACAGGCTCTGCAGAAGGGTTACGAGAATGCTTTCTCTGCTATCTTTGACTCTAACCTCACATCTATCATCACGGGTGTTATCCTCTATGTCTTCGGTACAGGTCCTATCCGTGGCTTCGCTACCACATGGATCATCGGTATCATCTGCTCATTCTTCACCGCTGTATTCCTCACACGTCTAGTTTACGAAAACCGTCTTGCTAAGGACAAGTGGCTGAAGCAAAACTTCACCACCCGTTTCTCTAAGAACCTCCTGCAGGGTCTCGACATCAAGTTTATGTCGATGTACAAGAAGACCTTCGTCATCGTTGGCGTGGCTATAGTAGTATTCATCGCCAGCTTCGTTGTACGCGGTCTGTCACAGTCTATCGACTTCACTGGTGGTCGCAACTATGTCGTAACCTTCGACAAGGCAGCACAGCCTGAGGAGGTGCGCGGTGCAGTAGCTGAGGCATTCAAGGGTTACAACACCAGCGTCATTGCCCTCGGTACCGATAACAAGACCGTGCGTATATCAACCAACTACAAGATTGAGTCAAATGACCCAACCGTTGACGACGAGGCAGAGACAATCCTCTATCAGGCTCTCAAGAAGGAAGGCGTGGTAAAGCAGGCAAGTGTTGAGGCATTCAAGAATCCTGATGTACGCGAGGGTGGCTCTATCATCAGTTCACAGAAGGTAGGTCCATCAGTAGCTAAGGATATCACCTATGGTGCTATCATCAGCGTAATCATAGCCCTCATAGCTATCTTCATCTACATCATGGTACGTTTCCGCAACGTAGCATTCTCAGTAGGTTCTACCTGCGCTCTGGCAGTCGATACCATCGTAGTGCTCGGCATATACTCTCTCTGCTGGGGATGGATGCCATTCTCACTTGAGATAGACCAGACCTTCATCGGTGCTATCCTTACCGTGATAGGTTACTCTATCAACGATAAGGTGGTTGTGTTCGACCGTATCCGTGAGAACCTCAAGATACACACCAAGTGGGATACACAGTCAGTGTTCAACACCTCTATCAACCAGACTCTGGCTCGTACGGTGAACACCTCACTGAGTACTCTCCTCGTATTGCTCTGTATCTTCTTCCTCGGTGGCGATTCTATTCGCTCATTCTCATTCGCTATGATACTGGGCGTAGTATTCGGCACCCTGTCTTCAATCTTCATTGCAGCTCCAGTGGCTTATCTTACCCTGGGCCGCAAGATTGAGAACCGCCTGGAGAAGAAGGCTGAATAAAATATAATATGTATATATAAAAATAAGGTGTAACCTTGATTGGGTTACACCTTATTTTTATATTGGTCAGTGGCTATACCTCCTCACCAAACAACGTGGCACTGGTAGAGCCCGTAATTTTTACCTTTACTATTTCACCTATATGATGGTTGCCTTTGTCGAATACAACCATCTTGTTTTGTGACGTACGACCACAGAGTTGCAGGCGACTGCGCTTACTGTGACCTTCCACGAGTACCTCAAACGTCTTGCCCTCATCAGCCTTGTAGCTGGCAGCGGAGAGTTCGTTCTGCAGGGCTATCATCTCATTGAGACGACGTATCTTGATCTCTTCTGGCACATCATCAGGCAGATGTTTTGAAGCGTATGTTCCAGGTCTCTCACTGTATTTAAACATAAAGGCAGAAGCATACCCCACCTCCTTCATCAGCGACAGCGACAGTTGGTGGTCCTCCTCCGTCTCACTGTGGTAACCCACGAATATATCTGTCGTGATGGCACACTCGGGCACTATACGCCTTATAGCCTCTATTCGTCCCATGTACCACTCACGTGTATATTTGCGGTTCATCAGTTTCAGTATGCGGTCGCTGCCGCTCTGCACCGGCAGGTGTATATGTTTACATACATTGGGGTATTTGGCAATCACCTCCAGCGTCTCGTCGCTCATATCCTTAGGATGCGACGTAGTGAAGCGCACCCTCATACCAGGCACAGCCTCGGCCACCCTTTTCAGCAATTCAGGAAAAGAAATTTCCCTTTCACTCCCTTTTAACTCCCCTTTAGCTCCCTTATAACTCCCCTTATATGAGTTTACATTCTGTCCCAGCAGTGTCACCTCCTTAAATCCACGCATCTCGAGGTCTTTTACCTCTCGCAGTATGCTCTCCACGTCACGGCTGCGCTCCCTGCCTCGTGTATATGGCACTATGCAGTAGTGGCAGAAATTGTTGCATCCACGCATGATGCTCACAAAGCCTGATAGGTGAGAGCCGTGTGCCCTCATAGGCATCACGTCTCTGTATGTCTCGGTGGTTGACAGTTCTGTATCAATGGCATTCATGCCCATCTCGCACTGTGCTATGAGTTCGGGCAGTGCCATGTATGAGTCAGGTCCTGCCACGAGGTTAGCGTGGTGCTTGTTGATAAGGTCGTCTTTTACACGCTCCGCCATACATCCCAGCACACCTATGATAAGCGCACCGCGCTTCTTCTTCTCGCGACTGAGTGCCTCCAGACGATTGTATATCTTGTTCTCAGCATTCTCTCGCACCGAGCAAGTGTTGAGAAACACGGCATCAGCATCGTCCAACGTATCGCACGACTCGTAGCCAGCCATCTGCATCACGCTTGCCACTACCTCCGAGTCAGCCACGTTCATCTGACATCCATATGTCTCTATATATAGTTTCTTCATCAATCCTTGTACTAACAATAATTCAGCATGGCGAGCATATCTGCAAACTTATTGATACCATCCTGCAGTTTTGAGCCCACCATCATCTTCACCATAGGGTTGAGGTCTGCCTTCAGTGTGAGTCGCATCTTGGTGCCCTGCTGTCCCTCTGCTGTAGTCACTTCGCTGGTGGGCAGCACCTGTATCCACATGTTGGCTTGTATAGGCGACTGTTCAGTCTCAAACTTCACCGTCTTATTCTCCTCCCTCTCTATGATGCGTAACGCTATCTCGCCCACCATCGGTGCAGGAATAGCTATGCTGTCGGCAGTGAGGCGCACATCCTTCAGCTTCTCAAGATGTGAGGAATCCTGCCCCGCAGCCTCTATGCGCGCTTTCAAAGCCTCGTTGTCCTGTGCATTCTCAAGTATGGGGCGCAGGTTTTCAAGATTACTAAGTTTCTGGTACACCTGCTCCACCGTTGCGGCAATCTGCTTTACGTCGCTTTCGTATTTTGTCATCGTTTTTTTTTACTTTTTACTATATAAACCCTACTTTTGCGCCTGCAAAGGTACTAAATTATTATGAATTGAGAAAAAAACTCCATAACTTTTGAATATTTCGAAGTTTCTTAGTACCTTTGCAGCCGAAAACCTATTGATACTCTATCAATTATACTATTCTTAAAGATTATATCAATGCTTAAATTACAATCAGTCGTCTCACGCAGACTATTTTGTTTTTTAATGTTGCTGCTCTCTGCAGTGACTGCATATTGTGCAGAAACAGGCACTTCCTCACTTGACTTGGGTAAGCCTTTCGGATTCTGCACCCTTAGTTCACGCACAGCCAACACCACCTATAATATCACTGGTGGCGGATGCTATACGTATCCTGTTCCCTCAAGCGTAAGTTCAAGCAAGGTCATCACGCTCACCTCAACCGGCAAGGATATGAGAAGCGCCATAGAGAGTGCCATCAACAACTACAGCGTCATTATCTTCGACGGCTCAAAGGGTGACTTCATCCTTTCAAGCAAGATAGGATTCAGCGGCACAAAGAACAAAACTCTTCTTGGAATCAACAACGCCAAGCTGTGCACTACGTGGTATGCCACACAGGAGATTATCAATGCACTCGACAATGCCGGTGTACCCAATATGAGCACCAGCGGTGGCGGTGGCACACTGCCTAACGGCACAAAGGTTACTGAGGAGGCAGAGTATAACACCCGCAAAATCATCATGCAGAAGACTGGCGACCAAAGCGAGGCTTATCGCAACTCAGGTGTATTCAGTTTCAGCGGTTGCGAGAACATCATCGTTCGCAACCTGAAGTTTCAGGGTCCTGGCTCCATCGACGTGAGCGGTGCCGACCTCTTATCGTTTGTTGACGGCACCAAGCACTGCTGGGTAGATCACTGCGACTTCCAGGACGGCATGGACGGAAACTTCGACATTACGGTGCAGTCTGACTTCAACACAGTCTCTTGGTGTACCTTCAGCTATACCGACCGCTCATACATGCACCAGAATACCAACCTCATCGGCTCGTCAGACAGTGAGAAAACAGGTTACCTCAACACAACCTTTGCTTTCAACCACTGGGGTACAAACTGCAAGGCGCGTATGCCTATGGCACGTGTAGGCAAGATACACATGCTCAACAATTACTACACCTGCACTTCAGGAGGCAACTGCATTAACCCTCGCAAGAACTCCGAGTTCCTCATTGAGGGCAACTACTTCGCAAAGGGTGTCAAGAGCATCTTTGCTCAGAAAGACGCCAAAGCGGTGACATGGAAGAATACCAACTACTCCGTAGAGGGTAAGAGCGGTGAATCGTCAGGCTCTGCCGTAACGGTGCCCTACAGCTACACCGTTGCCGACTATAGCAAGATACCTACCGAGGTAGGCACATACGCCGGTGCCACACTCTTCAATTCTACCAGTGGCGGTGGTGACAATCCAGTTGACCCAACACCTGAAGAGCCTGATACACCACAGCCTGTTGACGGCAATAACTACATCGTGGCAAACGGTGAGAATGTATATAATGGCAAGGTAATAACCTGCAAGAATATCACCATGACCTACGGCAACGATGGCTCTTGGACCGTAGTCGCAAGCGACGCTATGGCGAGTGACGGCTTCAGCAACCTCGCAGGGGGCAACAATAATCCTAAGGATGCTAGTAACAAGAACTATTCTTCTTCAAGCAAGAACGTTCCTACCACAGGCACTTACTATGTCTTCACTCCTACCTCAAGTGGTACTCTCTACGTTGCATCATACGTATATACAGGCAAGGTAGTTTATGTCACAGAAAATGGCTCTGCTATATCATTCAAGGCAAACGGTACCACCATAAACTCTGGTAACTCTATATCAAGTGATGCCTATAGCGGCTACATCACCTTCCCTGTGACAAAGGGTAAGACATACTACCTCTTCGGCGAAGCTACCAAGATAAAGCTCTACGGCTTCAACTTCGTGCCTGAAGGTACAGGTGTCAATAACGTTAATGCTAATAATAATGTGAACTTTAACGGAAAGATATACAACCTCGCTGGACAGGAAGTTGACAGTAACTACCACGGCATCGTTATCATCAACGGCAAGAAGGTGGTTAGATAGATTATAGATAACAGATAATAAGATAATAGATAAGGAGGTCCCCCGTTTGGGAGACCTCCTTTTTAGTACACCTTATAGAAGGTAATCTGTAATCTATAATCTACAATCTGTAAACTATTCTTGCTTCCATGTGCTGGGGCTCTTGCGCCACTCGGCGAGCACGGCAAGGTCTTCTTCCTTGATATAGCCTGTCTTGGCTGCTATAGCAGTAGTGTGTTCGTAGTCAGAGAGAGTGACGAGTCGCACGCCAGCCTCCTTGAATGCCTCTTCAGCAACAGGGAAGCCATAGGTGTAGCTTGCTACCATGCCAACTACCTCAAAGCCTGCCTTGCGAAGAGCATCGACAGCCTTGAGCGATGAACCACCAGTGGATATAAGGTCCTCAATAACCACCACCTTGGCACCCTCAGGCAGTGTTCCCTCTATCTGGTTACCCATGCCGTGGTCTTTCGGTTTTGGACGAACATAGCAGTATGGCAACTCCAACTCGTCTGCAACGAGTGCACCCTGTGCTATAGCTCCTGTGGCAACGCCTGCCACAGCCTCAGCCTCGGGAAACTCCGTATGAACGAGATGCACCAACTCCTGCTTCACAAAAGAGCGGAGCGCGGGATATGCCAGCGTCTGACGGTTGTCAGTGTAGATTGGTGACTTCCAGCCAGATGCCCATGTAAATGGATCATTAGGCTGCAACTTAATAGCCTTTACGGCGAGCAGTTTTTCTGCGAATGCTTCCTTGATTTTCATACTTTATACTTTATTGCTTTATACTTTTCAGGTCTTCCTTAATGAATGCCAGCAGTTTGTCCACAGCCTCGGCTTCTGGGATAGCCTTCTCCACACACTCTTTGCCTTTGTAGAGCGATATCTTGTTCGGTCCTGCACCCACGTAGCCGTAGTCGGCATCAGCCATCTCACCAGGTCCGTTTACTATGCAACCCATGATACCTATCTTTAAGGTATTAAAGCGTGGGTCTTCCTTTGCCGCCTCACTCACTGCTGACTTTATCCTTGCTATGGTGCCACGCAGGTCGTAGAGCGTTCTGCCGCAACCAGGGCAGGATATGTATTCCGTCTTGGTAAAGCGCACGCGAGCAGCCTGGAGGATGCTGTCAGCAAGTTCCTTCTGCTCCACACCTTTATTATATATGGTGAGTTCCTTTGCCTTGCCGTCAATAAGCAGTGCTCCTGATGTCATTGCAGCCTTCAGTTGCAGGTCTTCAATATTTTCTTCATTGAAATCAAGGAAAAGCGTATCACCTTCTATGCGTGCCTCTTCACGCTTTGCGGCACATTCATCGATAAAGCCTACCAACTTCCTCGCCACTGGTATCTCTGCCTCGGGCTCCTCAGAGAGGCTTACGCGGATAGTGTCGCCGATACCCTCGGTAAGCAGAGCGCCGATGCCTACTGCCGACTTTATCCTGCCGTCTTCGCCCTCACCTGCCTCGGTCACTCCGAGGTGTAGCGGATAGTGCATATCCTCCTTGTCCATTGCCTTGACGAGCAGTCGAACGGAGGTTACCATCACTACCGTGTTGCTTGCCTTTATGGAGAGTACCACATCGTTGAACTGCTCCTTCTTACAGATGCGCAGAAACTCCATGCACGACTCCACGATGCCCTCTGGCGTATCACCGTAGCGCGACATGATGCGGTCAGACAGCGAACCATGATTTACGCCTATCCTGACGGCGGTATGGTGCTCCTTGCAGATATTGAGGAAAGGCACGAAGCGCTCCTCTATCTTTTTCAGTTCGGCAGCATACTCCGCATCAGTATATTCGAGTTTCTTGAAGGTGCGTGCAGGGTCAACATAATTGCCTGGGTTGACGCGCACCTTCTCACAGCAGCGTGCAGCCACATCGGCAACATTGGCATTGAAATGCACGTCGGCAACGAGAGGCGTCATGATACCCTCTGCCTTCAGCGCAGCCGATATGTTAGCCATATTCTCCGCCTCGCGCCTACCCTGCGTGGTGAGGCGCACCAGTTCGCCGCCGGCACTGATGATGCGCTTTGCCTGTGCCACGCAAGCCTCAGTGTCGTTGGTATCGGTAGTCGTCATGGACTGCACCCTGATGGGTGCGTCGCCGCCAATCGTTATGTTGCCCACGTGAGTAGTGGTGGTCGGTCTTCTTTTCATTGAAAGTTGAAAGTTGAAGATTGAAAATTGAGAATTATGATTACCTTGGTAAATTGAAAATTGAAAACTGAGAGTTGATAGTTAGAGATTGAAGCAACTTCGTGCAAATCATAATTTTCAATTCTCAATTCTCAATTTTCAATCCGTCAATTTGTCTTAAACTCAAACTTCACCTCAGCGAGGTCTTTGTTTGCCTTCTCTATCTTCTTACCGAGACCCGCCTTGTATGTCTTGAGTCGTGTGGCAACATCCTTGTCGGTGAGTGCCAGCATCTCCATGGCGAGGATAGCCGCATTCATAGCACCATTCACTCCCACTGTCGCCACAGGTATGCCTGGAGGCATCTGTATGATGGAGAGCATGGCATCGAGTCCGTCGAGCATTCCCTTGATAGGCACACCGATAACGGGCAGTGTGGTTGAGGCAGCTATTACGCCAGGCAGTGCTGCCGCCATGCCTGCCGCTGCTATGATAACCTTTATGCCACGAGCCTCAGCGCCGCGTGCAAACTGCTCTACCGCATCGGGGGTGCGATGAGCCGACAGTGCATTTACCTCGAAGGGTATCTGCTGGTCGTTGAGAAACTGCATTGCTTTCTCCATAACGGGCATGTCACTGGTGCTGCCCATGATGATTGATACTGTTGGATTCATTTATTATTGAAGATTGAAAATTGAAAATTATCAAAATGTCGGAATGTCGAAATATCGAAAAATGTCGTTACGATAATATCACTGCTCCGAATCCTGCGAAGAGTCCTATGAGGAATCCCCCCGCCACCTCACCGAGGGTGTGCAGGCGTAGCAGTGTGCGACTGGTACCTACTATGCCAGCGAGGAGTATCAGGGCACATATCCACCATAGGGGGTTGAAGCCGAAGATAAACGAGAATGCCATCACCGCTCCCGTGGTTCCTCCTATCGCTGCCGTGTGAGTGGATATCTTCCACCAGTGGTTTATTATGGCACATAGTATCTGTATAGCTATCGCGGCAATCACTATGTCATACATGAAGTGGGGCATGTGAAGGCTCTTCATCACGTAGTAACACAGGAAGTAACATGCTATGGATATAACGTAAGGTATCATGCGCTCCTCACGCTTGAGCACCCTCAGCAGCGACCATCCCTGGTAGTGTCGGTACAGACGTATGAGCAGTTGCGGCATTATCACCGTAAACAGCCATACCATAAACACCACCACCGCTTTATACAGCAGCGGCATCATGCTGAGGTAGCTGAATAGAAACAACGCTATGAGTCCCATCACCGGTAGGAAGAACGGTGTGAATATGAGACTTATGTAACGTGCTGACAGCAGCAGTAGATTTTTTTCTTTAAAAGCCATTGTCTTATTTTCTCAGTGCCGAGGTAGGTATGCCGAGTTGCTCACGGTATTTCGCCACGGTGCGCCGTGCTATTGGATATCCCTGTTTCTTCAGTTCGGCAGCAAGCTTGACATCGCTGAGGGGTTTGCCCTGTGGCTCGTTGTCTATCAGGCTACGCAGCACGTTTTTTATTTCGCGTGTTGATACCTCCTCGCCGTCGGTGGTGCTCATGCCCTGTGAGAATAGCGACCTGAGCTGTATGATGCTGCCCCATGGCGTATCGGCATACTTGCTGTTGCACACACGTGATATCGTCGTGATGTCGAGCCCCGTATCGTCAGCTATGTCACGCAACTTCATGGGTTTGAGGTCGCTGTCATCGCCACTGATGAAGTATGCCCTCTGTCGTTTCAGCAGTGCCCTCATCGTGTTGCGCATGGTCTGTTGGCGTTGTTTTATGGCTTCGATATACATCCCTGCACGGTTTACCTTCTGCTGGGCATACACCAGTGCTTCCTTGTCGCGACGTGTCATCGATGTAGGATTTTGTCGGTATGCCGCTATCATCTCCTTGAAGTCTGCCGATATATGCAGGTCGGGTACCCTACCCCTTGTCAGGGTAAATGACAGTCCTCCCTCCTCATCGCACTCTATGACAAAGTCGGGTATCACGTGCTGTACGTTTCTGCCCATCGTCTCACCCATTGCAGCCCCTGGGCGTGGGTTTAGCTTTCTTATCTCCGCCTGCACCTCTTCAGCAGTATCTTCGCTTATGCCGAGCCTGTGTCGTATCTTGTCCCAGTGGTTGTGGGTAAAGTCGTTATAGCACTCATCTATCACCCTGTGCATCAGTTTGGTGATGGGTGTGGGACGTTTGCGGAATATCTGTATCAGCAGGCACTGCTGCAGTGACTGCGCCCCTATGCCAGCGGGGTCAAACGACTGCAGTATGGTGAGCACCTTGTCTATCTCGTCCTCACTGACATCGATATATTCGTGCACAGCTATCTCGTCGCTCAGCTGCAGCAGGTCTTTGCGTATCAGTCCGTCGCCGTCGAGGTTGCCTATGAGATACTCCATTATCATCTCCTGTCGCTCAGTGAGAGAGTGTTCGTGCATCTGGTCATGCAGGAAGTCGTAAAACGACTCCACCTGTGGCTGCACCCTCTCCTCCTGTCTGGCATCAGGGTCGCTATTATCTGTGCGCTCGTAGTCAGAAGTATCCATGCGGTCGTCGCGGTCCATCATGGCGAGAGCCTCATCGAGCTCGTCACGTCGCTCTTCCTGTTCATCGCCATAGTCGTTATCCAGGTTATCGCCTTCGTCAACGCTACCGCTATTCACCTGCGGTTCATCACTTTGTGTCCCGTTATCGTTCACATTATCATATTCCCCCTCGAGTGCAGGATTCTCATCCATCTCTGTCTGCACGTTCTGCTCCAGCTGTGCAATAGGCATCTGCAGCAGGTGCATCGTCATCACCTGCTGTGCGCTGAGCCTCTGCTGTTGTTGCTGTATTAGCTGCTGCTCCTCTATTTGTGCGAGCCTCTGTGCCATTTCACTGCAAAGTTACTAAAAGTCGAGCACAAAACAAAGAAACTCGTTTCTTTTTTTTTGTCGAGACAGAGTAACTTGATTCAGTTGCAGATGCCGAGCAAGAAAATGCGGAAGCAATGCCTCTGCACGTGAAGGCATTGCCTCCGCACGTAGAGGCATTGATTCCGTAAATGTTTACTCTTCTATCTTGGTAGCATTCACTGTCGAGAGTGGTGTTGTAGCCTCGTCCTTGTCTTTTCCCTGCTTCACCGCTACGTTCTCAAACTTCCACGTGTTCTTGTGTTCGCCCGTGTTGGGGTCTTTGGTCTCGTAGATGATTGTGTAGGTTTGATTGTGGTCTTTACCGTCAGACAGACCCATCAGGGCAAAGTCGTTCTGGTGGTACGACATGTTGTCCGTAGCCACGGGGTCTTTGCTTTCTTCGCCTGTCCTGTAGTATCTGATATTCGTCATCACGGCATCAGTGTATTCGCTCTTGATGGAGGTCAGTCCCCAAGTCTCTCGCTTAGGTGCAGGCAGCTGCCAATACTGGTTTCGTATCTCCAGGGCTTTATATGAATTAGTATCTCCACCCATGTTAGGTCCTATAGGCACCCATACCCACCAGTAGTAGGCATACGTCAGGTCGCCGTTCAGACAAATCTGGAACTTGACGTCGCTGTTGTCATCGACTCCTGCATTTCCTCTTGGCACAAACCATACCCATGCCTGGCGTGCGGTCCACTGTGAGCGGCACGACTTCGGGTAGTGCCCGTCGTCGTCATCGTCATCAGCATACGGGCTTACGTTTTGCGAATGGTAGTTATAGCGCACTTCCTTGATTTCGCTGGAGCTGTCGAGCGTGTAGTCTATATCGTCCTTTGTGTAGCTCACGCTACTGTTCACCGTGTGGCTGAACGACAGACCCACGTTAGCCATTGGAGCCCCGCTCGCGAATCCGGCAGATGCCGAACCGCCTATCGTATTGCTTACTCCGCTGCTGTAGCTTCGTGAGTCATCTTGGTTCTCGGGGATAGGCATCAAGTTGAAGTCCATGTTTGGAATATCGTTCCCGTCCTTATCCACCAGCTTGATGGCCGTGAACAACTTGTCGAACCAGTATCCCATCATGTACATATAGCCAACCATCGTAATACCCTCACGATAAGACTTCCACATGTTCTGGTTGTATGGAGTCACCTCTGCAGTCACCACATAGTAGTCGCCCGACTTATCGCCATGGCACGACTGCTTGTAGATCGGATACGCCTTCAGGCCGATGTCAATGCTGCTCGATGCCTTTAAATTGAAGTCATACGCATAGTAGTCCAGAGTATTGTCCAGCGAGTACGGGAAATTGTATTTCATGCTCAGTCCTTCGTCCTCGATGTTTGTAATCAGTTCGTCGTAGTCATATGGCGTGTTGTCGTTCTGTGCAGCCTCTATGCGCAGTTTTTTGGCTTTCTTAAAATTCTCCATGTCGTTAATCCAATAGATAAGGGGGATGATGCGGCTCTCATAGAAGGTGACTTTTTCCTCTGTGGTTAACCCTTCGGGCACACGACCGTCCAGCATCACGTAGTGCTGTCCCCATTTCTGTGTGCCGTAGAACATGATTGGAAGTTCCGTTTGTTTCGGCACCACACCGCCGGCAATATTGATTATGTTGGACATATCCTCCCCACTGCCTGACGCCGCCACGATGGTGGTTGCGCCTGACTGCAGTTGGTTAGCGAATTTTGCAGTTTCACTGGGTTTGCAGAAACAGATATCAGCCTCCCCATTGGATGTCAGATTGGTGAAACGATTTCTCATAGCTGTCTGCAATTCTGCAGGCAGACTGCTGATATCACCCAAATCCACTTTTGCCGAACACCTGATAGGGTCAAGAGGCTCTACGCTCGGCAACAACTCTGGTCCAGACGATGGAGGCGATGGAGGATTTGCAGAATCATCATCTGTACACGAATACAATACAATACTGAAGCATGCCACAAGCATTGCCTTCATCCATAACGATTTCCTTTTCATAAGATTATTGATTTAGGTAATTTATATTGTTATTTATGGTTGCAAATATACAAAAAAAGTCTGTACCGCAATAGTACAGACCTTTTTTTTTTCATTTTCAGTCAAAAATAAAGGTCTTCAGACGAAATCTGAATCTCGTTGTCGCTGATTTTGTGTCAATTATTGATTATTTCTTTACCTTAATATACACACCGTCGAAAGAGGCGCCCATGCCGAAGCAGTCTGTTGAGCCGTAGCCTGTCAATGTCTTCAGCACCACGAAGCGGGGGAAGAAGGTGGCGCGAAAGCCATATCCGCACTCGTTGAGGTTGTAGTATTCGAAAGTGTTGCCGTTGAGCTGTGCGGGGCGGTCCTTGCTGCTGCCGCCCTCAGCGATGTTGTGCTGTGCGTTGCTGCATGTGAAGTGCACCTTGTTTTTTCCTGCCGCACGGAAGGTGATGTTGCCTCCCATCATCGACTGGTATTTCACGTCCCACTGCTGGAAGGAGTATTCCCGTCCTATGTTGCCTGGGTCCTCAGGTGTGAGGAGCGACTGGGTGAACCATTTTACTGCCTCGTGGCTGTAGCGCATGTCAGCGAGTGGCAGTTCCTTGAGTGTCTTGGGGTTTATCCATGTTCCCTCTACCTTGTTGTCGTATTGGTCGATGGCCTTGTGCTCTATGTGGATAAAACCCGTGATGGTACCGTCAGCCTGATATTCCGCCACGTTATAGTTGTCCGTGCCGTCATAGTTTATCACGTTTCCTGCCAGTATTATTGGGGCGGGATTCTTGGCTTTGGGGTAGTATATATACCCTGCCGCTATGCTGTCGTTGGTCTTTTGAAGCATTATGGTGACGGGTATGCGTCCGCCTATTTTAGCATCAAAATGGTGGCACTGCAGGTTCAGCACTCCGCTGTAGTCCACAAACGAGTCATCTTTACTCTCTATCGCCCATGTATCTGACAGATATTCCGTGAGTTTGCTTCCCTGCCATCCGTAGTATGTCGTCACCCTGTGGTCAGGTCCTGCCGAGAGTACGGTGGATATCACCTTCCTCACACTGTCAAAATCGGGTTCGCCGATGCCACCGTATCCCTCGGGCTCTTTGAAGCGGTGCTGCGACTGATCCCACAGCAGTGCCTCGTGCTGCGTGTTGTTGGCAAAGCCGCCCATATAACCCAGGTATATGTCGAAATCGGGATAGCCGTCGAAGTTTATGTCTGGTTCGCTGTAGCTGATGGTCTCCTTTGCCGCCTCCTCCGAAAGGGCAAGGGCAAGTTCGAAGCTAAACTCATCAAACTTTTTATCACCCACATAGGTGCCTACGTTGACAAGGTTTATCTCTCCCTCGGCATTCTTCTCATAAGTCAAACGGAAGGAGAAGTCCTTACGCTCGTACTGCTGTTGCGCCAGCAGTGGCATCGTCACCATAGTGACAAGTAATATGATAAAATATTTTTTCACTCCCCTATCACTCCTATAAACTTTAAATATTTGTCTTTCCAGCAAATCCTTCCTTGAGGTCATCGATGGTCAGTTCCATAAGCTGTTTCTTGCTTAGGTTACCATGGCTGGCCAGACGGTTGGCCTGGTGCTGTATGCTCTTCTCAAACACATTGCGTGCAAAACGTGCGTTGCCGAAGTTACGGTCTTTGTGCGCCACTACATAGTCAAAGCGTTTGCGTAGATATTCCTCAGCATCTGGAGCCAGTATATATTGGTTTTTCTTCATATACATCTTGAATATCTCCGTCAGTTCTCCACCCGAATAGTCGGGGAAGTCTATGTATCGGTTGAATCGCGACTGCAGTCCAGGGTTAGAGTCTATGAAGCGTTTCATCTCGCCCTTGTATCCAGCTATGATTACCACCAGTCGGTCGCGGTAGTCCTCCATGCGCTTGAGCAGTGTCGATATGGCTTCCTGTCCGTAGTCGTTAGACCTGCCTCCCTCCGGCACGAGTGAATACGCCTCGTCGATAAAGAGTACTCCGTCAAGAGCACGCTGTATCACTGTATCGGTTTTCGTCGCCGTCTGTCCCACGTACTCTGCTACGAGTCCGCTGCGGTCGGTCTCTATGGTATGTCCTTTTTTCAGCACTCCGAGGTCTTTGTATATCCTGCCCACGATACGTGCCACAGTGGTCTTTCCCGTACCTGGTGAACCATAGAATACGAGGTGGTATGACACCTTTGCCGTCTTCAGTCCCTGTGCCTCGCGCTGCTTCTGCAGTTTCACGAAGTTTGCCAACATGTGTACTTCTTTTTTGACATCATCGAGACCTATCAGTTCGTCAAGTTCCTTATAGGGGTCGCCCACCACCACGGTATCGGTGGCGAGGCTGTCTCGTTTCTCCACCTGCTCCGTCTTTTGCCCATCAGAACTGCTGTCGTCATCACCCACAAAGGCACCGATGATGGCAAGTATAATGGTGAAAATAAAAAAGCCTATAGAAATACATCCACAGCCTTTAAGCACCTTGTTTACATTTTCATCTTGTATCTGCATTTTTTTTTGAGAGTTAGGGGGAGTTAATATTTCACATTCTGTTCTTGAAGATATTCTATTGTGCGCTTTTTCTCGGAGAGTTCCTCCATCGCCTTGTTGCCGTTCCACCTGAATCTGAAGTCATCGACATACCAGTCCCCGCGCTCATATACCAGGTGCAGGTATATGGTGTTGTTTTCAAAGTTGTGCACCACGACCTCGGCTATGGCAGTATTGCCATCCTTGCCGACGGTCACTTTCTTTACCTTGTACCACCAGTTCTCGTCTTTGTCCTGTCCGTTTATCCAGTGGTCGCCGTCAACCCATACACCTCCCTGCGCCTCGCAGATGCTGTCGGCAATATTGTTCAGACGGTTGTACTCCTCTGAACAGCCGTACCTATCGCTGCGGTGCTTGTATAGCGAGTCTATGCGCTGCTTGATATAACCCACGGTATGGCGTATGGAGTCCTTGATGGCTGCAGAGTCAACCACTGCCTCCTCCACGATGGTGTCGCAGGCTATGCTGTCACCGTCGTTGCCCACATGGCTCACCTTGCCGCCACAGGCAGCGAGCATCACATTAGCCGTAGTAACGGCAAGAATATGTATTATCCTACGTTCGTTCATGTTGTTGCGAAGTTACGAAAAAAATCGTTACGAAAGAAATTTTCGTAACGATTTTTTTGTATTCCTATTCATGTGGACGTTGCTCTGTGCGGATAAGCTGGAAGTTTTCGTCAAATAATAAGCTATAGCGATATCCGCATAACAGTAGAAATGCGTCTTCCTGGTTTTGACAACATCTGTGTGAAAGTGACGTTCGTGTCGCATTCTGTTAATAGCGTCCCATGAAGCATCAAATGAGCAATTATAGGACGTTGCTAAAAAGCCAATCTGTTCTTGCTGACTGAGCTGCAGCAATTTTGGATGTCTTATTTGTTGCAAACGAATGAATATTGCCAAATAACGACATTGTCCCTCTTCGGTGCTAAGACGACGCACACGGCTGCGACGAGCCTCATTATTGTCTGCAAGATTGAATGAGAAACCATACTTCTGAGCAAGGGGCGACGAGTTCCATGCTCGCTCAACATCCTCTGCAAACGAGGGCTTCATCTGGAACCGTCCGACGGAAAAGTTTGCCCCTTCCTTACCCTTCGTGACATAAAGTCCGTTGACAGCAACCTTCTCTATCTCGTCCTTCCACATGGAATAACGGATGAGTTCTGGAAAGACTATTGCATCTGCCACACGACTATCGACATTGAAGAGGTCGAACTCCTTCTTCCACTCTTCGTGATGCTCCCTGACATAACATTCGGCCTCTGTCCAATCGCTGCCGAAGACATTACGATAATTCACAGAAAATGCTGTGGCAGTGCCCACGTAGAGCATCAGCCACAGCAATACGATATGTTTTAGAGTTTGTAAATGCATTTAACTATCTTGCCGCCTTTAATGTTTATCCACTCTAAACGGTCTGGACAGGAAGTAAAGGCAGAAGGTGTATAGGTTGTCATACCATTGATAATAATCTCACCTGACTTGCTGTATTCCACCATGCGCTTGCCGCTGCGACTCTTATAAACGCCATAAGGCGGGGTCTTGTCCATATTACCACCCTTTTTCAGTCGTTGGTCTGCTTTCTTATTGATGCTATTCAGCTCATCCTCACTTATTTTGCGGAATTTGCCATTTTCCAAGACGCCATACTCATTGGTTTCATCGTTCTGTGCCAACAGGGGCCAAGAACCACCAGGTGTCCTGAAATCGCTTACACCGCCGATGTAGCCACGACACTCCCATGGAGCGAACGACCAACCCTCTTGCAATTCATAGATGGTTGTTTCGCACACAGGAGAACTCTCCAACTTTGGCAGTTCCTTATATGCTTCGTCCAATATGTTGCCCACCATGATTACTGTATTCAGGTCGGTACGTCCGATGGCACACTCGGGCAGGTCACCGCTATCAACCACCTTTCTTGTCAGACGGGTATATTCAACGGCAAACTTCTTAGCTTCGTCTATCTTGCGTTGTAATGAAGCACGATACTCCTTGGCTGCCTCAAAGCGATAGTTATATAGCAGTTCGTCAGCCTCAGCATAGAGGTTGTCAATCTGTGTAGCATCGTCAATATCACATATCTGACCGTATATTTTCTTCAGTTTACTCTCATACTTTCTGGCTATACCATCATAGCTATGATTCTCCTCGCGTTCGATAGCTTTCGCATAATCCTGTACCAGTTTGCCAATTTTAGACTCGTAACCATTGAGAGCCGCCGTCATTTGTTTTACATTATTGGCAAAGTTGCCGGCATTCATTGCCATCTCCTGCATTTTCTGTATGAACTCAGGATGCTGACGTATGTATGCCTCTTGCTCTTTTTCGCTCATCTTTTCGAAGCGTGCCATTTCTGCCTGATCAACATTGCCACCCATGATTTTCGCCATCACCTTGTCTTGAATAGGTTTCTTCTTCGATTCAGGGGCATTCTCATCGTTCAGGATTGCCATCTCGTCCTTAGTCAAGCCGAACATGTCCTTAATCTTATTTTCCCACTTCAAGCGAAGTGCTTCCATTTCAGCATCAGAACATCCTTTCTCATTGGATAACAACTGTTCGACACGAGCCAGTACAGCTGCAATTTTTTGTGTATAGGCATCGCGCTCCTCCATAGTACTGCGAGCCATCTTCTCTGCCGATGGCAGTGCTGGCAGTTCAGCCATCAAAGCCGAGGCTGACGATGCCGAACTGGGAGTGACAGTGCCATCCCATGTGATAGTAGCGGTCTTGCGCTTTGGCACGATATCACTTCCCTGTGCTACTGCAAGGTTTGATGGATCAGCAGGTTCATCGTTCTCTACCTGCTGTTCCTCTACATTTTCACTTGTAGCCTGATTTCCTAAAACAGCCTGCTGAGCCTTCTGCTTCAGCTTCTTCAAGAATCCCTGGGCATCGGCATCTGCTGTGCTGAACATCAATAGAGCAGCCAGCATGAACATCATCTTTTTCATACGATTTTATCTTTTTGTTGTTACTTCTTTACGAATACCACCCTTCGGTTCTTGGCACGCCCTGCCTCCGTCTTGTTGTCGGCAATGGGTTCGTGTGAGCCCTTGCCTACGGCTTTCAGGTTGAAGTCATCAACACCAAGGCCTGCAAGTGCCTTGACCACAGCCTCTGCACGCTGCTGAGACAGTGGGTCGTTAATCTTGTCGGAGCCTTGGTTGTCGGTATGTCCCTGCACCTCGAAGCGAACCCGTGGGTTCTTCTTCATGTAAGCAGCCACCTTCTCAATCTCCGTCATCGACTCTGGTTTCAGTGTAGCCTTGCCCGTCTCGAACAAAATGTTGTTGGTCACAAACTTTCCTGTCTCGGCAATAGCCTTCTCAACGGCTGTCATATCCTGAGCATTGCGGTCGTAGAGGGCGACGGCACCCTTGGCAAAAACCACATTACGGATAAAGGTAAGATTATGATAATCGAAAGGCACCTGGAAGGCAAACCACGTAGGCTGCTTTACGTTGGGCAGGTTGACTACGCGATTGCCATCGAAGTAAACCTTCAGGGCACGCTTGTTGAACGAAATTGCCACCGTGTGCCAGCCCTGCTGGAACTTGTAGTGGATTTGTGTAGGTCTGCCCATGTTGTAGTAGGTATGGTCATAGGTATCGCAAACTCCATGAACAAGCTCAAAAGAAACGTTGCCGTCGTCCGTATTGGGATTTGTACGGTCCGTCGTGGTATATAGCCTCAGCTTCATGTCATTCAAGCCTATACCATCGTTGCCCCTTACCTGATTGCCGTCACTCCAATAATAGAAGTCATATTCGATGGTGAACTCTTCGGGCAGATATGCTCCCTGTTCCTTTATGAGTGGAGTGATAACGCCGTTTTCTGTCACCTCTACAGCTTTTACTCCACCAATGGATTTCACCTCTGCTGAACCGTCCAGCAAGTCCCATTTTGAAGGAAACTCGCCTACGGTCTCTCCCGCGAAATCATCCTGAAACAGTATTACGCTGCCGCGCTTGAAGTCTGACGAAGTGTTCACCCTTGGTGCCTCAGACTGTACTGCGCTTACGTCTTCCTGACTCCCACTGCGAGTACTTTCACCCTTTCCTGATGTCGGGATGCTTCCGTCAAGCACGCTGTCGGTAGCGTCGCCCACCGTGTTGTCAATCTTGTCCTCCACCTTTCCCTTTACGGTTTCCAGTGCCCTTTCTTTTATTTTGTTGAGCCATCCCTGGGCATCAGCATTGGTAGAAACAGCCACAAGCATAGTCACGGCAACAATCCATTTACTTGTCATAATCTTTGTTTTTATTAAATTAGTAGATATTTTGTCCTATATGTCTGCAAAGTTAACTAATTTCTCGTTAACAAGCGTTACTCCCCCTTTAAAGTTTGTTAAATAAATGTGTTTTATTCTTGTTTGATTTAAAATTTGTACCTTTGCACCTGTTATGAAGATAATTTACTTTCACGGCTTTTCTTCCTCTGGTGCTTCGGGCACGGTGCAGACGCTGAGACGTCTCATGCCTGAGGATGAAGTGATAGCTCCCGACATCCCCGTAGAACCGCTGGAGGCACTGCCCTTCCTGCGCGAGTTGTGTGAAAAGGAACAGCCCGACGTAATCATAGGTACGTCGATGGGTGGCATGTATGCTCACCAGATGCGTGGCATAATGAGTGCCAAAGGTGTGCCAGTGAAGATAATATGCGTAAACCCCGCCATCAACATGTCAACGATGAGCCACGTGCTCAAGACGGGCGAGCACAAGTTTCTCAACGGCAGGAAAGACAACGCAAAGACCTTCCGTATCACGCGCGACATCATACAGCACCACAACCAGATAGAGCGCCAACAGTTTAAGGGCATCACCGACGAGGATAAAAAGAATGTATGGGGACTCTTCGGCATACACGACACTACGTGCAACACCTACGGTGGCTTCTCCAAACACTACCCACAGTGCCAGCGCTTCGACGGTGAGCACCAGCTCAACGAGAAGGTCCTCAGGAAAGTTGTCGTGCCGCTGGTGAGACAAATTGAGAATTGAAAATTGATAATTGAAAATTATGATTAGTACGAAGTTTATAGGTTTATTCGCTGGATGAATTTACTCAATAGATAATTGTAATCATAATTTTCAATTATCAATTTTCAATTTTCAATTAAAAAAAATAACCCCACGAAGCGAACTTCGCGGGGAATGTTTTTTTATAAAGGTTTTGCTGATTAGATAAGACCAGCACCAGCCTTAAACTTAGCAACCTTCTTAGCAGGAATCTGGATAACCTCCTTAGTACGTGGGTTCTTACCCTTACGTGCAGCGCGCTCTGCTACAGAGAATGTGCCGAAGCCGATGAGCTGTACGCTCTCACCCTTCTTCAGTGCACCTGCGATTGACTCGAGAGCTGCTTCGAGAGCTGCCTTACCTGCTACCTGTGAAATGCCTGCCTTTTCAGCAATAGCCTTTACCAATTCTGATTTGTTCATAGTTGTGTAATTTAATTTGTTTAAATTAGTATTAAAAAATACGTTAGTACGTGTATATTCTTGGCACAAAGTTACATAATTTTTTCTTTCTACAAAATTTTTCTATATAAAAAATAATCAAAATTACGTAAAAATACCACTAAAATGCCCATTTCATGCTATTTTGCCGCCATTTTTTAGTAACTTTGTAGCATTATTACTATAAATACGTGTAAATGCAACAGATACCGACAATAACGAAAAATCTGCTCATCATCAATATCGTCTGCTTCCTTGCTACGGTAGTGATGGGTGGCATAGGCATAGACCTCAATGCTATTTTTGGACTGCACTATTGGCAGGCTACCAACTTCCACGTTTACCAGTTCATCACCTATATGTTTATGCACGGCGGATGGACGCACCTGTTCTTCAACATGTTTGCCCTATGGATGTTTGGCGGTATAATTGAGCGAACATTTGGTGAGAAGCGCTTCCTTATATATTATATGGTGTGCGGACTCGGTGCAGCACTGTGTCAGGAAATATCACAGACTATAGCTATAAATAATATTCCTGATACTATTATTTCTATAAAAACAAATGAAGGAATTGTACGTACCACTACTATATATAAATATATTATGGATGTACCAACAGTTGGTGCATCTGGGTCTATATATGGTCTTTTACTTGCATTCGGTATGAGTTATCCTGAAGAGCGTCTCTTCGTATTCCCTCTACCAGTACCATTGAAGGCAAAATGGTTTGTGTGCGGCTATGTGATAATAGAACTTTACCTTGCTATTTCAAATATTGGTGACGGAGTGGCTCACGTGGCTCACCTCGGTGGTATGCTCTTTGGATATATCATGATACGCATGTGGCGCAACTCAGGCAGGGACTATAATAACCACACGCGTCACTACAGCGACGGATGGGACGGATATGAGATAAAGGAAGAAAACTCCGGTGGCATACTGTCAAAGATAAGAAGATGGTTTCATATAGATAACCCTAACGATAACGTTAACGATAACGATAACGAAAATTCTTCTGCCTACAATAAGCGCCAGGACGACTGGGAGTATAACGCCCAGAAAAAGAAAAAGGAGACCGAGATAGACATCATACTCGACAAGATACGCCGCTCAGGATATGCCTCACTCAGCGAGGAGGAGAAAAAGAAACTTTTTGACCAAAGCAAATTCAATTCATAATTAGTTTGCAAAGCTCATCATATTAATGTCACAATTCACTTCATACTAATCATAATTTTCAATTCTCAATTTTCAATTAGAAAGAGGTAATCATAATTTTCAATTTTCAATTTTCAATTCTCAATTCTATTGAAGGTTAGGCGCATACCTATATATACACTCATTATCATCAATGTCGCAGTGGCTCTCGGGTTGCTGCTGACAGGCTATGCCGCGTATCTCGATCCCAACACTTATGGATGGATTAGTTTGGCAGGCTATGCCCTACCCCTTTTTATCATTGCCACAATAGCGATGATGCTGATATGGGTGTTTATAAAAAAGCGCTACATACTCATATCCTTTATAGCCCTCATAGCAGCTTATCAACCCGTCACGCTCTACTGTCCTATAAACACTGCTACAGCTGATGGCGACCTGCCCGACAGCCTCATCACCGTACTATCATACAATAGCAGCAACTGGGGCAACCTCGTCACCTCGCCCGATAAAATATCTACTCCGGAGGAGAAGGAAAGTATCATAGCGGAGATGATGAAAAATATCAATGCCGACATCATCGTAATGCAGGAGTCACCACTCAAAAAAAATTCTGTAAGCACTACTGATATGTATCAGTATGCCGACACTTTAGTTGCTCCACGTAAAAATGGCATCACGCTGACACTCTTCTCACGCTACCCTATAAAAAAGAAAGAACATATAAATATAGAGTCGAAGGGTAATGCATGCGGCGCCTTCTGGATAGACATGGATGGCAGGGAGGTGATAGTGATAAATACTCACCTTGAGGTGATGCACTTCTCTATGAAGGAACGCACGGAACTGAGCACCATAGTGCATGGCAATCAGAAGGACCATGACTCAATACGCACCACATCACATACGCTGATAGGCAAGATATACAATTCTACTAAGAAACGTGCCAAGCAGGCAGAGACTATTGCTGCCTTTATCAAGCAACATGCCGACACACCTATCATACTCGCAGGCGATTTTAACGATATACCAAACTCGTTTGTTCACCATACCATTGTTAACTCCCTAAAAAATGATGGACAGGGGGTAAGCTTCACCGACTGCTATCAAGAGACTGGTTTCGGACCAGGCTATACCTTTAAGCATTTCGGCATAAGGGAAAGGATAGACAATATATTTTGCTCATCACACTTCACACCTTATAATTGCCACATAGTGAAGGATATTAAAGTATCGGACCATCAACCTATCACTTGTAAATTGAAAATTCAACGTTGATAAATCTGTGGAAAAATACCTTGAAAACTTTCTTATTATTTTTTTATAACCTACAGTTTATTCACACATTGTAATAAAAGTCCATTCCATCGTGGATTTCCACTATTTTACTATATCACTTTAAAGAGTTTTTCCACAGATTTTCTTACCATTTTTACCCGTTTAGAAAACATATCCTTTTAGGGGCTAAAAGCATATGTTTTAGCTCATTAAAGGTATCCTTTTAGGGTATGAAAAGGATATTTTTTAGGTGTTATCCACTTCTCCACCATACATAATCATCTTCATTATTTCTTTTCTTATATATTAAATAAAAAATAAAAAGAATAATATAATGATGTTTTTTTTTGAGGGGGTGATAAACTTCAGAGGAATAAGGTGGAGTTATAGTGAAGTAATAGGAAAATCTTTTGGTGACAGTTCCTTCAGTGTTCCGTCAGCCATGTGCCATACCTTGTCACAGTGAGGCAGTGATACTTCAAGGTCGTGTGTTGAGATGAGTATCGCCTTATGCTGTTCCTTGCACAGACGGCTGAGCAGCTGCATGGTGCTTACCTTTGACGGGTGATCGAGAAATGCCGTCGGTTCGTCAAGGAGTATATAAGGTGTCTGCTGTGCCAGTGCCTTGGCTATTATCACCTTCTGGCGCTCTCCGTCGCTGAGGGTTTTTATATGTCTTTCAGCAAATGTCTCCATGCCGAGTGTCTTAATGGCATCATTCACTATTAAGCGGTCCTCATCCTTCAGTCTGCCGAAGAACCCCGTGTATGGCATCCTGCCCATCGCCACTACGTCGCGCACGGTCATGTTTTCTATGTCTATTCTGTCGGTCAATACTACGCTGATGAGTTTGGGGTCAGGATAAGTCTGCAGTATATGTCTTATAAGAGTAGATTTACCCACTCCATTGCGCCCTACGAGGCACACCAGTTCGCCTGGCAGCAGCTCGGCATTGATATCCTTTGCCACCACCTTCTTGCCGTATGAGAGTGTAACGTTGTTGAGTTTCATTGCATTTGCAAAATTACAAAAAATAGTATAAAGTACAAAGTATAATGTATAAAGTTATTATATGAGTTATTAGATTTTATGTAAAAAAAAATCCGCCGAGCATAATGCCCAGCGGACTTTTTATATAAGTTTTCGTAGCGAAGCGTTTCGTTTTCGTAGGTCGAAGACCGTTTCGTACGAACGAAGTGAGTCTATTTTTACTTTACCTGCTGACCAGCAACGTTGAAGTTACCGATGAAGAGCTTACCGTTCTTGATAACCTTCACTGCCTTTGGAGCCTCAGCCTTGGTCTCAGCAATAGCCTCTACTGCAGTAGCTGCACCTTCTGGGATGAACTTCAGGCTGTAGATGTTAACAGCACCGTCAGGATAGCCAATAGAAACAGTACCTGCGGTTACAGCAACAGAGATAACAGGATAAACCTTAGTAGCACCTGTTGGGTTTGTCTCTGAAATGTTACCCTCCATATCAACAGAGATATAAGAGTCATCAAGTGTTGTAGAAACACCGTTGATTACGATAGCACGTGGAGAAGAGCTTGATGCTGTACGAGCGCATACCTCAAGTGTGCCCTTTGAAGGGATGCTCAGAGAAAGAGCGTTCTTAGAACCTGCTGTGCCACCGGTCTTGAAACGGAAAGAGTACTTTGTCTGTGCAGAAGCGTCACCGAAGTAAGCGTTGTTAGCATCGACAGCCTGCTTGTTATTACCGTCTGTACGTGTCAGAACGAAGCCGTTAGAACCATATGTTGCTGCCAGGCTACCTGCTGCGACAGCCTCAGACCAAGTAATCTCCTGAACTTCACCAGAAGGAGTAACAGGAGTAACAGGAGTAACAGGATCGGTACCACCACTTTCGCCTGCAACGAGCTCAATGCTGTAGATGTTAACAGCACCATCAGGATAATTGATAGAAACAGTACCTGCAGTTACAGGAACAGAGATAACAGGATAAACCTTAGTAGCACCTGTTGGGTTTGTCTCTGAAATGTTACCCTCCATATCAACAGAGATAGAAGAGTCGTCAAGTGTTGTAGAAACACCGTTGATTACGATAGCACGTGGAGAAGAGCTTGATGCTGTACGAGCGCATACCTTCAGTGTACCTGCTACAGGAACAGTAAGAGAAAGAGCGTTCTTAGAACCACCAGTACCACCAGTCTTGAAACGGAAAGAGAACTTCTCCTGAGAATCTGCATCGCCGAAGTAAGCATTGTTAGCATCGATAGCGTGCTTGTTGTTGCCATCTGTACGAGTCAGAACCAAACCATTTGATTCGTAGGTTGCTGCAAGGCTACCTGCTGCAACTGCCTCAGACCATGTAATCTTGTACTCAGCGCTTGCTGTAAGAGCTACAAGAGCTGTTGCAATAAGAGTAAAAAATTTTTTCATTGATTGTAATTTTTTAAACTGTTAATAAATATGATTAGTTGATTAGTAAAAGCTAGTTTATAATACAAATGATTGAATTATTGGCTGCAAAATTACTCATTTTTCCTGAAACCACAAAAAAATTATGTAAAAATATAACTTTAAACCGCCAAATTTAATGTTTTTCCTGGTACTCCGACCGAGAATCGAACTCGGATCTACTCTTTAGGAGAGAGTTGTTCTATCCATTGAACTATCAGAGCGAGAAAGACAGAGCAAAGTGAGCTTGCTTACTTTATTTGTTTTCGAGCGATAGGATAGTATTTAGCTATCAGAGCCTTTTTTCTATTTCGCTCTGCAAAATTACGATTTTTTTTTCTTACGGCAAAAAGAAAGGATAAAAAAGTGGAATTATAAAAAAAATAAGTACCTTTGCAGAGCAATGAAGAATATACTGCTTATACGATTTAGTGCGCTGGGCGACGTGGCGATGCTGGCTCCCGTGGTGAGGGAGGTGGCACTGGAGAATGGTGATGCGGAGTTTACCGTACTGTCACGCCCTATGTGTGAACCATTGTTTGAGAATATTGGGGAGAATGTGCACTTTATAGGCAGGGACGTGAGACAGGACTATAAGGGACTGAAGGGACTGTACAGGTTGTTTAAGGAACTGGACCAGATGCACTTCGACTGCGTATGCGACATGCACGACGTGCTCAGGACCAAGGTGCTGAGGAAACTCTTCCGCCTGCATGGATACAAGGTGTATAAGATAAACAAGCACCGCGAACTGCGTAAGGTGATAACTGCGGAGGGCGACAAGAAGCAGCTGATACAACTGCCCACGGCGTTTGAGAATTATAAAGACAGCCTCTCCCCAGCCCTCCCCCGTAGGGAGGGAGAAAAAAATATGCTTCGCTACGTAAACGTAAACGAAAACCTCAAACCTCAAACCTCAAACCTCAAACCTCTAATCGGCATCGCCCCCTTTGCTGCCCACAAGGGAAAGATTTATCCGCTCGATAAGATGGAGGAGGTGGTGCGGATGATTATTTGCAATGACATTGCAAATAAAAAAACTCCCTCCCCAAGTGACATTGCTAAAAAAGTCATCCTCTTCGGCGGTGGCGGCGAGGAGCGCGCAAAGATGCAGGAGTGGGCTGACAAATACCCTAATGTGCACCTTGCATCGGAATACTGCAAGAACCTGAGAGAGGAACTGCAACTGATGAGGGAGCTCGACGTGATGCTGACGATGGACTCGGCAAATATGCACCTTGCATCGCTCGTGGGCACGAGGGTGGTGAGCATATGGGGTGCCACGCATCCGTATGCGGGTTTCCTTGGTTGGGGACAGAGCATGGACGACTGCATACAGCGCCATGACCTAAAGTGCCGCCCCTGCTCTATATATGGCAACAAACCATGCCTCAGGGGAGACATGGCTTGTATGGATATTTCGCCAGAAATTATTTCTTGTAAAGTACTGGATTAGTGCTTGGGTCATTGTACATCTTCATCTGACGATATACCTTCATGTACTTCCTGCCAGCCTCGATGTCGGCAAGCAACTGGTCGATGGCAGTGGAGAGATCCTTCTGCTGCTCAAGCAGTACGGCGAGTTTGCCGCGACAGGTAGCGAGGTGCTCCTCAGAAGCATCCTTACGCTCTGTCTGCTCCGTCATGTGCCATATCTTCAGCGCAAGGATAGAGAGGCGGTCCACAGCCCAGGCAGGTGACTCGGTATTGATGGTGGCATCAGGAAGTACCTTCACATCTTTATATAGTTCACGGAAGTAAGTGTCGATATCCTCCACCATGTCGGTGCGATCCTGGTTGGACTTATCGATGCGACGCTTCAGCACCAGTGCATCCTTGGGGTCTATCTCGGGGTCGCGTATGATATCCTCGAAATGCCACTGCACGGTGTCTATCCAACACTTATGGTATAGCGTAGCCTCTATGCTACCCTCCTCAAAGGGGTTGAGGATAGGTGTCTCGATATTGTCCTTTACATGATAATCGGCAATGGCCTTGCGGAAAATTTCATTAGCTTTTTTGGTAAACATACGCTGGAAAAAAGTTTTACTTTAACAAGTAATTGCAAAATTACTAAGAAAGAATGAGATGCGCAAATAATGCCGATTTCATCGTTTTTTTTATAACTTTTATTAACACGTAAAATTTGCTTTCGCCTTGCAGATTTATTAAATTTGCAAACAGAAATCACAGGTAAAAGGTCGCACGTACCTTTTATAATATATAACGTAATCCAATACCATGAAAAACACTACTTTTACAAACCAGGACTACCTATGCGATATGCAGTTGTCGCAACATTTCCACCTCGTGGAGTTTACACGCAGCGCCACAGCCCTACGACTGGGCATAGACAACAATCCGACGATAGAAGACATAGAAGCACTGCAGGCTCTGTGTATCCATGTGCTGGAACCACTGCGCAAGCGATTTGGCGTGATAAGGATAACGAGCGGATACCGTTGCATGAAACTCAATCAGGCTGTAGGCGGTTCGCGTACATCACAGCACCTACTGGGCGAGGCTGCCGACATACATGTAAGCTCAGTGGAGGTGGCACTGAAGATGTACAACTTTGTAATCAACAACCTGACCTTCGATCAGATGCTGGTGGAGATGAAGCGAGGCAAAGTGCACTGCCTGCACATCAGCTACCGCCAGGATGGGCCCAACAGACGTAAGGTCAGTTCAAACTACGAAATCAAAGAGTAGTAGTTTTTCTTTTTTCTTTTTTTTATTAACCATTTAATCATTAACCATTAAAAACTAAAAAAACACTATGGCAATTCAAGTAAAAGTCTATCAGGACACTCGTAAGAACTCCAACAAGCTCTTCTACGGCAGGGCGTATCACCTCAACACCATCAACAGCGACCAGCTCGCAGAGCGCATACAGGCCAACTGTACTGTGAAGAAGAGTGACGTGGTGGCAGTACTCACCGAACTCGTGGAGGTAATGAACTACGAACTCGCTAACTCCAACAAAATCAAGCTTGACGGATTCGGATACTTCTCAGTAGGTGTGAAGACCTCTGGCGCACTCGCCAAGGATGAGTGGAACGTACCCGAGAACCTCAAGAACTTCCACATCAACTTCCGTCCTACCATGAACCGCGATGCTGCTACCGGCAAGATAACCGGCAAGTCATTCGGTTTCGGCTACAAGGCTACCGTAATAGACCTCGCCGACAAGAAAAAGCAGGAGGAAGAGGGAGAGTAAATAAGCATGCCCCCTCGACGGGGGCTTGCTTATTCAGTTCACAGTTCACAATTCACAGTTATGAGCAACAGTACTTCTCAAAAGTGGAGCGTTATAATCAACGCCATACTTACCTGTATCACCTCCATCATCAGTGCAATGACCGTGAGCAGCTGCACTATGTAGTAAACGAAAATACCCCTCAGCAACATCGCTGGGGGGTATTGTTTTAATGCACTCGGCATAAAAAAATAAATATCAAGTTACTCCGTCTTGACAAAAAAAGAAGCTCGTTTCTTTGTTTTGTGCTCGACTTTTCGTAACTTTGCAGCCAATATATGTATAACGTACGCAATATGAAGAATATAATACTACTAGCAGCATGCTGTGTGGCGATGAGTGCCAATGCCGGCACTTCAATACCAGAAGGTGACGGCAGAGATGGTGCGGCTGAGCGCATAGACTACTATAACAGTCAGGCATATCGTGCCAACGAACGTGGTGACAAGGCTGAGGCGGCAAAGAATTTCATGCTATACCTTGAGGAACCTGCAAAGCGCGGTATGACACAGGCACAGCAGGACTCACTGTATCAAGCAGACAAGCGAGTATATGACCAGGCTGCTCTGAATGCTATATACCTATATTTCTCTGTAAATGATATGGACGGAGTGCTCAAAGCTCTGCCATATGGTCGTAGAGTGCGGGTGGAGCAAAAGGCAAAGCCATGGGAAATGACAAACAAGGGTATCACCAACGTATATATAAGTGGTATGGAGGCAGCAAAAGCAAAGGGTATGAACGACCTCTACATAGAGCTGCTGAAAGAGGCTGTGGTGCGCTGTCCTCGAAACATGAGTTTTACTGACCAACTCACCGAGTACTACAAGAAATATTATGCCAACAATATAGCTGGGGCGCAGGCTGACCTTGACAAGATGATAAGTGCTCATCCTGACTCTCCTGATGCATGGTATATCAAAGGAATTTTGTACTTCGACCTACAGCGCAATAACAGCGAAGCACGCTCTTGCTTCAGCAAGGCGATAGCCATCAACGAATACTATGCCTACGCTTGTGCCGGTATGGGAAATACCTACATAGAGGATATCAACATACTGCGCAGACAGGGAAAGTTTAAACTTGTGTTTACCACTTCCAATCAGCAGGTGAAGCAGTCGGTATATAAGAAGGAACTTGCCGAAGCCCAGACCTACTTCTTCAATGCACGCACATACTACGAGATGGCTCGCGAACTGATGCCAGACAACTACTCGCTATGGGGCGAACCTCTGCTGCTGTGCTACAAAATGCTGAATATGCAGGATAGGTACGATCAACTCAATAAGGAGATGAATGAGGAGTAGTGTATACAGTATAAAGTATAGGGTATAAAGTACGGGCACTCTGCGAAATGCAGGGTGCCCGCCATATAATCTCTAATCTAATATTACAGACCAAGTGACTTCTTAGCGTTTGCAGCAGCATTGTCGATAGCGCTGTTGGCCTTTTCCTTTGCAGCAGCCTTAGCGTCGTCAGCTTGTTTCTTTGCAGCAGCCTTGGTGTCTTCCACTGCCTTGTCGGCAGCCTTGTTGGCAGCATCAACCTGAGCCTTTGCAGCACCCTCTGCAGCATCCTTTACGTCAGCAGCATCTCCGATGAGTTTGTCGATAGCACCTGACAGACCATCAGCAGCCTCGTCGGATGTCAGCGCATTGACAGCTGCAGCGGCAGCAGCATTGCCTGCGAAAGCCTGCTGAATGCTCTCCTTGTTCTCCTTGATAAAGTCTTGTACCTTGGCAGCATATTCCTTAGCCAACTCTGGATTCTGCTTTACCAGTTCGGCAATCTTTGCCTTGCACTGCTCCAATACACCGTTGAGGGCAGCGGCGTCCTTGTTTGCTATGGCAGCCTTGAGGGCATCGATGACACCCTGAGCCTCTGCCTCAGCGATAGAGTCAGCCACGGCAACAGAGTCGATAGCCTCGCCCTGCTGAGTCTTGTTGCCACATGATGTGAAACCGATGGCTGCAACAGCCATCACTGCTAAAATCATTTTCTTCATAATAGTTTTGTTGTTAGTTTTGTTGTTAGGTAAAAAAAAGAAGTATGTTGAAAAAACATTACTCGTCTAAAAGCACTCCGACGTTGCTGGTCTTTTTCTTGAAATCGTCAATGCTGACGAGGCATGTGCCATTTCTGCCCCACTCTTTGCCGTAGGAGTTTTTGCAGAGCAGCATAGTCTTGCCTTCCTTCGACTTGCGCAGTCCCACTATCGCCATGGCGTGGTCGCTGGTCACCAGACCGTCAGCAGTGCGCTTGCCATACTCCCAATACACGGCATGTCCTGCACGGAGCGATGTCATGACACGTGAGGTGAGGCTGTCTATTGGCATGTTGAGATATTCATGATGGCGGCTGTTGTCGGCTACTTCGAGGGGAAACGTCGTGCCGTACTCACGATAGGACACCGATGTGATAAATTGCCAGTGCTGACGGTACATGATGCTCTCGGCAAACTGATATGGGTTGTAGCGCATGGAGAGATAGTAGAAAGCACCGTGCGGTGATAGTGTAAACTGTGGCAACAGTGCCTTCATGCGGTCGTGTAAATCATCGAGCGACAGTGCCTGACGGGCAAGGAGGGTGAGTTTGCGTTCCAGCACGCTGCTGTTTGTTATCTCCGTCTTTTCGTTCTGATATGGTATCAGTCCGTAGCGCTCTATCAGTCGGATAGCCTCGGGACCTACGCCACGCATGGAGAGACAACAATGGTTAAGGTTAGCGTTAGCGTTAAAATATGCCCATTCCGTCTGTTCTTCAAGTTCCTTTGCCATGAGCCACTGCCGTGACAGCGTGATGCTGTCGCCATGCAGCGCCGCCTCACGTTCGATGCACGTCAGCATGGCATATATCCAGCATGCCGACGTCCTGCCCTGGTCGTCGCTTGCTCTTCTGTCATGGCAAGAGACCAACAGCAGGGCTGACGTAACGATGGTGATGATGTAAATCCTAACCTTCATAGGTTTCAGATATCTATTTTGCAATCCAGAACAATTACGTGACAAAAGTAACAATAATTTTTCTTTCCTCCAAATATTTTTTATCCTCTTACCATTTCGAGGAGTTCCTCGCCGGTGAGTTTGTGACTCATGTCGGTAGCTGAGAGTATATTGGTGACGAGTGCTTGCTTACGCTCATGGAGGCGTTGTATCTTTTCCTCTATGGTGCCCTCGCTGATGAGGTGATAGACGGTGACGGCACGCTGCTGTCCTATGCGGTGTGTACGATCGGTGGCCTGTGCCTCGATGGCGGGGTTCCACCATGGGTCCATGTGGATGACGTAGTTGGCATGAGTGAGGTTCAAGCCCAGTCCGCCTGCCTTGAGTGATATGAGGAATACGGGGCATTCGCCTGCCTGATATTTCTCCACAAGACGCTGACGCTCCTTGATGGGTACGCTGCCATCTATATATAAATAAGGTATGGAGGCTTCGTCGAGTGTCTGACGTATGTTGGCGAGGTAGGTGGTAAACTGTGAGAAGACGAGTGCTCCGCCACGTTGCTCGACAGGTAGCTGTTCGTAACCGTCGGTGACGGTCTGAAGCAATTCGAGGAGTGCCGTGACCTTGGACTGACAACATGCGGCAAGTCTGAGGCGTGTGATCTCTGCAAGGGTATTGATGGAAAGTGTGCCAGGTCCGTTGGCGAGCAACATGGCTTCAGCCTTCTGTCGCATGGCTTCATAGGAGAGTTGTTCCGTCTCGCTCATGGTGACATGCTGATATATCTCCTCCTTTTCAGGCAGTTCGCGTGCTACCTTATCCTTGGTGCGACGCAGCATGAAGGGTTTCACGAGACGGTCGAGTTGATGCTGGGCACTCTCGCCGTGGCTGTTTCGGCGTGATGATGAGGCATCGTTGCTGAACAGTGACCCGCGTTGCTCGATGGGTTGTATAAAGTGGCGGTTGAAGTCTTCGAAGGTGCCGAGCAGTCCTGGGTTGACAAACTGGAAGAGGTTCCACAGTTCGCCGAGATGATTTTGCACTGGAGTACCGGTGAGCATGATGCGGTTTTTTGACTTCAGTTTCATGGCAACGGCAGATGTCTTGGCGCCACGGTTTTTGATGATATGTGCCTCATCGAGACAGATGGTGTTCCACTGTTTTCGTGTAATCTCGTCCTTGACGCTGAGCAGCAGCATGTATGTGCATACCACTACGTCGCCTGCCTCGGCACTACGTATGGCATCGATGCGGTCGGTCTCGAAGTTGAGCATACGTACGCGCAGTGATGGGGCGAACTTCTCAAACTCCACTTTCCAGTTGGGTGCCACACTGGCGGGTGCTATGACGAGTGCAGGTCCTTCGTCAGCTTTTGACAGGAGGAAGGTGATGGTCTGTATGGTTTTGCCGAGACCCATATCATCGGCGAGCAGTGCTCCTGCTCCCCAGTAGTTGAGACGTGACATCCACTGATAACCCTCCACCTGATACTGGCGCAGTGTAGCATTGAGGGTGGATGGTATCTCGGGGGTGTAGAGGCTTGCCTCCTTTATGCGTCGGCGTATCTCAAGGAGTTGTTCATCGGCGGTGAGCATGAGTTCGTCGCCTTCCAGTATGTCGGCACCGAGCAGTGCAGCAGAGAAGGGTGACATCTGCAGATGTCCGTGATGACGTGATGCCAGTGCATTGAGGGTATCGAGTTGGCGGCGCAGCTGTTGGCTGATAGCGAGGAAGTCGCCACCACCGAGGGTGATATAGCGTCCTTGCGAATGACTGGCGAGTTCGAGCAGATGTGCCATGCTGATGACTTTGTCCTGGTCGAGGTGTACAGAACCCTCTATCTCAAACCATCCATTGTCATTTTTGGTGATGGTACCATTCCATGTAGTGGTGCTGCTACGCTGACGTATGTGTAAACGTGCTCCCTCGGGCCATTCGCAGATGATACGGTGAGTATTGGTCTGTGCATATTCTATGAGCGGCAGGAGCTGGCTGGAGGTGATAAGGCTGTCGTGTCCCTTCATCAGACCTTGTATCTCTGATACGTCATCGCTGACGGAATTGATGAGGTGGTTTACATTGTCACGTTCTGCTACAAGGTTGCGTTTTACTCGGGTACGTACGGTATGATTGTCTTTATCATTGCAGTTGTCAACAATCACCTCATTGCCCTCGCCAGGCACCTGACGTATCTTGCCACCCGGCAGCGGTCGAACGAAGAATGATACCCTGTAGTGCTGTTCGCCACCACGTACGCTACGGTCGGGGCGCATCTGCATAGTCAGCAGCGGTGAACCGTCGCATATGGGCAGTGTGCTGCCGCCCTCTATGAGGTCGCTGTGTACCTCCATGTCGCTGTCAAGTGACTTTAGGAAACGTCGCAGCATTGGCTCTGCCTCGTTGACAAAAGAACCGATGTTGAGCAGACGTCGATAGTAGGGACGCTGACGTGGAGTGAGACGCATGAAGTTGATACTTGCCACGCCGCGGTAGGTTATGATGATGTCGGAATCAACTTCAGAGGCCGACACATTGCTGCTGACGTGAAAGCCCTCGCTGTCATGATGCAAGGTGATATAGGGCATCTCCTCTACTACTTCCACAAGTGTAAATGGTGCATAGCGTCCTACGTAGAGACGGCTATCCTGTACCATCTCGGGCAGTATGCTGAGAAGGCTTATCGCAGGAGAACTGCCGTTTACGTTGTCATTCTTGTTATTATCAATAATCCTCTTATCGGCTTCGTTGGTACCTTCCACAGTGCTCATCAGGAATGCAGGAATGCTGACCTGGCGTCCTGCTCCCCATCCACCATTTTTGAGTGTTGCCTGCTGTCGTGGTGTAACATAGGAATCGGTGATATTGCGCATAAAATAACCTATGCGCACATCCTTCTTTGCCGTGAGAGCAACATCAATACCCATGTCATTGAGATTGGCGAGAGGGTCAATGATGCTCTCTGTAGGATGATGACGGTATATGGTGGATAGAAGAGGTATGTCGTGTCTTACGATGTCCCAGTGCGGTGTGGTAGGATGTGAGAAATCCTTACCTATATGATGACACATCAGGGTAGCGAGGGTGGCATTGATACCTCCATTGTCATGCAGTTGGTTGAGGCGCATGAGGAGTTGGCGTTCGCTGGTATTGCGATAGAGTATGTCATACAGCACCTTTGCTGCCGACGTGACATGTCCCTCGGGAGCTTTTGCTATGGTGAGAGCTCTCTTGCGCCCCTCGTCGTTGCCGACGTGGGATGCCGTCAACACATAATAGAAGTTGACGATGCTGAAAGGTAAGTAGTTTTTCGTTGTAGCGTAGTAGCTGCCAGGTTTGTTGACTCTTGCTACGGCGTTTTTAAATAGAGTGAATGCCTTGCTGACATTACTGTGGGAGGCCTCGTTTACTGCGGCGAGCATGAGATGGTAACGGTCGGCGGTATTCAGATGAACAGGCACTTTGCCTTCCATAAAATACTCCAAAAGGTCACACATGCACAGCAGTTCGCTGAGAGACTGTTCGGTCTGGGTGGTGTCAAAGCGATAACGGCGTATCAGTGTGCGTAGATATGCCATGTCAACCCTTTCCTCGCCTTCTATGGCATCAGTCAGTGTAATCTCCACAAGGTCATGGAAATTTGTGGCACTGAATACCATCAGCAATGGCATGAAACGATTGTCAAGCACTGCAGGTACGAAGTAACGGAGAGCCTCGCCGATGTCGTAGTCGCTGATTTCCTCGATGCGTATATTCTCGAAAGCGGAACTGATAAACTGCCACAGCATTTTCTGTATGTTGGAGGGCTGCATACCACGTGCCTCTTCCAACACCTGTATAGTGAATTGTGGCTTCTGCTCATAGAAATAAAGCATCAGCGGTATGAGCTGTGGGGCTGATACTCGGTAGTCGTAAGTGTCGTTACGCCAATTGTAACCCGTCTCCTCAAGGTACCCCTTGGACTTTATTGCTGCAAGGGTGGACTTAAAGTCAATGAGAGGTTGTCCTGTCAGCGACTTCACAATGTTGCGCACCCTTCCTGCTTGTGCTCCGTCAACATTGAAAAGGGTGTATATACACAACAGATATTGCTCGGTATGTGAGAGATTATCTATAATTAGGAATCAGATTTTTTCTATTTTTAATTCTCAATTGAGTAAGCGAGGGCATATGCCTTGATGCGCTTTACCATGGCGAGCAGTCCGTTGCTGCGCGTTGGCGAGAGGTGCTCCTTCAGTCCTATATCTTCTATGAAGTAGAGGTCTGCATCGAGTATGTCCTTTGCCGGCTGGTGGTTGATAACCTTTATGAGCAGTGCAATGATGCCCTTTACTATGAGTGCATCGCTGTCGGCAAGGAAACTGAGCGTTCCGTCCTCAGCCTTGTCACACTGCACCCACACACGGCTTTGGCAACCGTCAATAAGGTTCTGCTCCGTCTTGTATTCATCAGCCAGAGGCTCCTGCTCGTTGCCCAGGTCTATGAGCATCTGGTACTTGTCCATCCAGTCGTCGAAGGCGCTGAAATCTTCTATTACTTCGTCTTGTATCTCGTTGATTGTCATTTCTTTTTATTTTATATAGTGCCTATAGTTACTATAGTGCGTATAGTTACTATTGTACCTTTTCTAACACAAACAGTTTGTCATTTGGGCGCACCTTGCCTGGCACGGCGATGCTGATGCGCTGTCCTTTCTCTGCCACGTTGACGGGCTTCAGGTCGTAACGTATCTCCTTTACTTCGTCTATATACATAGCTCCAGTAGTAGGACCAGTGATAAGCAGTTTGTCGCCCACTTTTATCTCATGAGCCTCTACCTGAAACTCTGCCACTCCTATCTTTGAGAAATACTTTATGGTCTTGGCGGCATAGACTTTCTTTTCTGTTGCCTTAGAGCCGTAGCTGTCATTCCATTCTCCGAGAGTCTGCCCCTGATAGTAGCCGTCCCAGAACCCACGGTTGAACACTGTGGCGAGTCTTTCATCCCAGGCTTCTTTGGCTTTTTCGGTAAAGGTGCCTTCCTCTACAGCCTTTATGGCTTCTTTATAGCAGCGCACTACGGTATCAACATATTCAGGACCGCGTGCTCTGCCTTCTATCTTGAATACCCTCACACCCGCATCCATCATCTTGTCAATGAAACGGATGGTTTTCAGGTCTTTGGGCGACATGATGTATTTGTTGTCAACAAGCAATTCGTTGCCTGTCTCCACATCCTCCACTCTGTAGCCCCTGCGACATATCTGCACACATTCACCACGATTGGCAGAACGGTTTGCGTTATGCAGTGACAGGTAGCACTTGCCTGATATCGCCATGCACAAAGCACCATGACAGAACATCTCGATGCGGATGGGTTTGCCCGACGGACCGCAGATATTCTCCTTCACAGCCTGCTTGTGGATGGCTTTCACCTGATCCATATGCAGTTCGCGAGCCAAGACCACCACATCGGCAAACTGTGCATAGAAGCGCAGTGCCTCGATATTGGAGATGTTAAGTTGGGTAGAGAGATGAACCTCCTGTCCCACCTGCTTGCAGTACATCATCACTGCAACATCACTGGCTATCACGGCAGAGATATTTGCCTCTTTGGCAGCATCTATTATCTCACGCATCTGTTCCAAGTCCTCGCCATAGATAATGGTATTGACGGTAAGGTATGACTTTATGCCGTGCTCTGCTGTCAGTGCAGCTATTTCCTTGAGGTCGTCTATAGTGAAGGTACTTGCTGAATGGGCACGCATATTTAGTTTCTCAATGCCGAAGTAGATAGAATCAGCTCCTGCATTGATAGCTGCTGCGAGACTCTCACGGCTCCCCACGGGAGCCATTATTTCATACAGTTCTCCTTTGTTCAATTCTTAATTGTCAATTATCAATTATCAATTATCAACTGTCAACGACCTACACTTCCCATACCGCGCCGTCTGGTGTGTCCTTTACTATCACGCCTGCTTCGGAGAGTTCGTCGCGTATTTGGTCGGATACCGCCCAGTTCTTCTCTTCTTTTGCCTTCTGACGCATATCGAGCACCATCTGCATCACCATGTCGAGAGCCTTATCCTTTTCTGATGAAGCACCCACAGTTGTTGCATTGGTTAGTCCTAGGATATCCTCTATGAAGAGGTGCATGGTATCAGAAAGGGCTTTGAGATCATCGGCACTTATCTTTGCCTTGCGATCCACAAGCAGGTTCACCTGATGGCACGCCTCAAAGAGTTCGGAGATGACGATTGGCGTCTGCAGGTCGTCGTTCATTGCATCATGCAGTTTCTGTGGCAGTTCGCTGACATACTTCGCTACTTCTGGCGAAGACCCCTTGGCAGGCTGTATGCGCTTGAGGTCTTTCAATCCCTGCATCAGTCGTGCAAAACCCTTCTCTGCTGCCTCGAGCGCTTCGCTTGAGAAATCAACGGTACCACGATAGTGTGCCGATAGGATGAAGAAACGTATGGTCATCGGAGCGAATGGTTTGCTGAGCAACTCGTGTTCACCCTTGAAGAACTGGTCGAGCGTGATGAAGTTATTGTATGACTTGCCCATCTTCTGTCCGTTGATGGTTATCAT
>JAFXZF010000028.1 GCA_017541365.1 Prevotella sp. | reverse complement strand
ATGCCCTAGGCTATTAGCTTGTTAGCCTTGCAGGCTGTATCGGCAATTTTTTCGAACTGACGTTAAATAGTACGTAGCTAAATAGTAAATAGTACATAGCTAAATAGTAAATAAAATAGATGTCAACACTCCAATCACGCGACAACCTGTCTTGGCAGCGCGTTCTAATGCGCATAGGAATCATAGCCATCTGTACCATCGTAATTGTTATTGCGATGCCGCAAAGCTCGGCACCACAATATAACGCGAAGGTGGGTTCGCCATGGACTCAGACAGCCGTTACCGCTACTTTTGATTTTGATATTCCGAAGGATTCTGCAACCTACAAGGCGGAATGTGACTCGGTAAGAAGGAGATTTGCCCCTTACTATATCAACAACCTGTCAACTTCGCAGATTCAGATTAAGCGTTTCATTGCACGCAATCAGAATGGTATTGACGGTCTGCCCAACAGCTACATATCACTTGTGGCGAAGAAACTCGCTGAGCTTTATTCTCTTGGTATCATCTCGCAGAATGACTATGCCCGTTTGAACAGAGACACATCTGCATATATCCGTATCGTGACGGGGAAAATGTCGCAAAGCCATCGTGTGCGTACTCTGCTCACTCCTATGATGGCATACGAGCGATTCTTCAATGACAGTCAGGTAAGCGCGGTGAGGGCTCAGTTACAGAAATGCAATATTAACGAGTATATTGTCTCAAACCTGAAATATGACAGCATACGCAGTAATGACGAACTGAGCAGTCAGATTGCCCTTATTGCAGCTAAGTGCGGTCAGGTGAAGAAGGGTGAGCGTATCATTGACCGCGGAGAGATAATTAAGGACGAGACCTTGCGCAAACTCAATGCCTATTCTTCAGAGATGGAGAAGCATCTCAGCGACAGAAGTAAGCAGACAACCATGTGGGGACGTGTTATGTTCATCTTCATAATACTCAGTATCTTCACTATATATCTCCACTTGTTCCGTGCCGACTATTTCGAGAAACCACGTTCGCTGGCAATGGTATATTGTCTTATTGCGATGTTCCCGATACTGGTATCGCTGATGGTTCAGTATAACCTGTTCTCTGTGTATGTGCTTCCGTTGGCTATGCTCCCTATGTTCGTGCGTGTCTTCCTCGACTCCCGCACCGCCTTCATTGCGCATATCACAATGATTCTTATCTGCTCGTTGGTGCTCACCATGCCATACGAGTTCCTGCTCATCCAGATCACTTCCGGTCTTGTGGCTATCTATTCGCTTCGCGAACTTTCCAAGCGCGCACAGATATTCACAGCGGCTGTCTATACATCTGCAACAGCACTTGCCGCCCATTATGCCCTGCAACTTATGCAGCCGGGTGAGGACATCGCCCTGAACCATTCAATGGCGATACATTTCGTCTTCTCAGGCATCCTGCTCTTGCTCGCATATCCGCTTATGTTCCTTGTGGAGAAAGTGTTCGGATTCACGTCGGCAGTAACGCTCTTCGAGTTGTCAGATACCAACAAGAGCCTTCTGCGCCGTCTGTCCGAGGTTGCCCCAGGCACTCTACAGCATAGTATAACGGTTGGTAACATAGGTGCGGAGATTGCATCAAAGATTGGTGCGAAGTCATTGCTCGTGCGTGTAGGTGCCCTTTATCATGACATAGGCAAGATATCTGCTCCAGCCTTCTTCACGGAAAACCAGCGTGGCAATAATCCGCACGACCGCCTTACCCCTATCGAGAGTGCGGAGATCATAGTCAATCACGTGCAGGAAGGTCTCAGGATAGCAGAGCGCGAGGGACTTCCTGATGTCATCTGCGATTTCATACGCACTCACCACGGTGAGGGAATGGCGAAATATTTCTATATCACAGAGCAAAATGCACATCCGGAAGCGGAGGTGGACAAGGCTCCGTTCACATATCCCGGACCTAATCCGTTTACCCGTGAGCAGGCTATCCTCATGATGGCCGACGGCGTTGAGGCAGCGTCACGCTCGCTGAAGGAATATTCAGAGGAGGGCATCACCGAACTTGTGAACCGTATTATAGACGGTATGGTGGCTGACGGGTATTTCCGTGAGTGTCCTATAACATTCCGTGACATCGCCACCTCCAAGCGTGTGCTTATCGACAAACTCAAGAGCATGTATCACACGAGGATCACGTATCCAGAGTTAAAGCCTAACCCCGACCCTTCCCAAAAGGAAGGGAGAGTGTAGATAGTAGTGAAGCGTAATGGCATTTAAAAAAGGAGCATATCATAACTATGGGGTATGGTACAGGCTGTTTGTATTCCTCAAACGGATACGGCATTGTGCGGGCTTCGGGGTACAGTCGCCTACCGATTATGCCTTTGTGCGTGAGGTTATCTATGAAAGATGGCCGTATGCGTTGTATGCCGAATTGGAAGCGCAGTTCTATGGAACAGACAAGTTCTTGCTGAAACTCTCACAACTTCTTCTTCGTGTCTCTAACTATGCACAGGCATCACGAATCGGAATCATAGGCTCTCTTCCTCCTGTTATGGAAGCACACCTGAAGGCTGGGTGTAGGAAGAGTGAGATACGGCCTCTCCCCCCGCCCTCCCCCGTAGGGAGGGAGCCGCTATCGCCTTCAAGGCATTCGTTAAATGGCAGTTCGGAGTTTCCTGACTTTGAGCACTCAGGCTCCCTCCCTACGGGGGAGGGCGGGGAGAGAGACCGTTATCCACTCCTCATAGCTACTGAACTAAACGAACAATGGCAAGAATATATTAGTCAAGAACATATCATATCATACGACCTCTACTATCTCGGCATCGCCTTCTATGACGAGAAGAGATATAGGGAGGGGCATATTATTAATTTCTACTGACCCCTAATCCCCCTGCATAGGGGAACTTGCAAGGCGAAGGAAGTCGGTAGCGAAGAAAAAAGTCCCCCTATGCAGGGGGGATTTAGAGGGTCTTTTTTATATGAAAATAACCAAAGTTTACACCCGAACTGGCGACAAGGGAATGACATCCCTTGTAGGAGGCATACGAATTGACAAGTCTGCCACCCGCCTTGATGCATACGGCACTATAGATGAACTGTCGTCACACATCGGACTCCTCATTGCCTATATAGAGCAGGACCTCAACGATGCGCATATCCTTGAGGTACTCGGACGTGTGCACAACACCCTGTTCAACGTTGGCTCATACCTTGCCACCGATGCTTCTTTGTTTGAAGAGAAACCGGAATGGCTCGACGGCCACATAAACGGCATATTGTCGCAGCTTCCTGCTGAAACAGAGCTACTTGAAAAGGAGATT
>JAFXZF010000004.1 GCA_017541365.1 Prevotella sp. | reverse complement strand
TCTCCTTTGTTCAATTCTTAATTGTCAATTATCAATTATCAATTATCAACTGTCAACGGCCTACACTTCCCATACCGCGCCGTCTGGTGTGTCTTTTACTATCACGCCGGCAGCGGATAGTTCATCACGAATCTGGTCAGATACCGCCCAGTTCTTCTCTTCTTTTGCCTTCTGACGCATGTCGAGCACCATCTGCATCACCTTGTCAAGAGCCTTATCCTTCTCTGATGAAGCACCCACAGTTGTTGCATTGGTTAGTCCGAGGATATCCTCTATGAAGAGGTGCATGTTATTAGAAAGGGCTTTGAGATCATCGGCACTTATCTTTGCCTTGCGATCCACAAGCAGGTTCACCTGATGGCACGCCTCGAAGAGTTCGGAAATGACGATAGGTGTCTGCAGGTCGTCGTTCATCGCATCGTAGAGTTTCTGTGGCAGTTCGCTGACATACTTCGCTATCTCAGGCGAAGAACCCTTTGCAGGCTGTATGCGCTTAAGGTCTTTCAGTCCCTGCATCAGTCGTGCAAAACCTTTCTCTGCAGCTTCGAGTGCCTCGCTTGAGAAATCTACCGTGCCACGGTAGTGAGCAGAGAGTATGAAGAAGCGTATGGTCATTGGGGAGAAAGGCTTGGTCAGCAACTCGTGCTCGCCCTTGAAGAACTGGTCGAGGGTGATGAAGTTGTTGTATGACTTGCCCATCTTCTGTCCGTTGATGGTTATCATGTTGTTATGCATCCAGTAGCGCACGGCAGGGTGTCCCATGGATGCCTGCGCCTGTGCTATCTCACACTCATGATGGGGGAACACCAAGTCCATGCCGCCACCGTGTATGTCAAACTCATCGCCAAGGTATTTCCTTCCCATTGCCGTACACTCACAGTGCCAGCCTGGGAAGCCCTCGGCGATGTTCCCGTTAGCGTTCCCGTTCCCGTTGCCCATCACCCACGGCCAACGCATAATGTGCTCTGGCTGAGCCTTCTTCCAAAGGGCAAAGTCCGCCTGATTCTTCTTCTCGCCCACGCCGGCAAGGGTGTCACGGCTTGCGTCCTTGATGTTATCAAGAGTTCTGCCTGAGAGTATGCCATACTTATAGTCTTTGTTATATTTCTCAATATCGAAATATACCGAGCCGTTGCTCACGTAGGCATAGCCCCTGTCCATTATCTGCTGCACCAGTTGCTGTTGCTCTATTATGTGACCCGTAGCGTGTGGCTCTATTGATGGAGGGAGCACATTGAGTTTCTCCATCGCCGAGTTAAAGCGACGTGTGTAATACTGTGCTATCTCCATGGGCTCTACCTGTTCCAGGCGTGCCTTCTTGGCTATCTTGTCCTCACCCTCGTCGGCATCGTGCTCCAGGTGACCCACGTCAGTGATATTCCTCACGTAGCGCACCTTGTAGCCCAGATGCTGCAGGTAGCGGAAGAGTATGTCGAAAGTTATTGCAGGACGTGCATGACCAAGGTGTGCATCGCCATAGACAGTAGGACCGCAGACATACATGCCCACGTGTCCCGGATTGATTGATTTGAACGCCTCCTTCTTTCTCGTCAGCGTATTGTATATCAGTAGTGTTTGTTCCATTAATCTCTTATCTATAATCTTTTATCTGTAATCTATAATCTAACTCAGTTCCAGCATACGCTCTATCGGTTTCACTGCATCTTGCGCTATAGCAGGGTCAACATCCACCACTGGTGTTTCATTGAGCAAACAGTCACGCAGTTTCTCCAGTGTGTTGAGTTTCATATATTGACACTCGTTACATGAGCATGAGCCCTTTGCCAGGTCGCTGTCCTCTGCAGTATTGCTCTCTGTCACCTCTGGTGGCACAGGAATGAAGGTGCAGTCAGGACAGGTGCGTTGCAGTTCGTGCAGGATGCCTGCTTCGGTAGCCACGATATAGGTCTGCGGAGGATTGTTCTGTGCAAACTTCAGCATATCGGCTGTTGAGCCCTTTACATCAGCAATGGCAAGTACGGGAGCCTTGCACTCGAGGTGCGCCATGACAATGGCGTTAGGATTCTCTGCCTTGAGTTTTGCTATAGCCTCTACCGAGAAGCGTTCGTGAACGTGGCAGCCACCGTTCCACAATTCCATATTCCTGCCCGTCACGCTGTTGATGTATGAGCCTAGGTTGTAATCAGGACCAAAGAGGATCTTGGCATCCTTCGGCAGTTGGTCTATCACCTTCTTGGCATTGCCCGATGTCACCACCACATCAGTGAGCGCCTTCGTAGCAGCTGTAGTGTTCACATACTGCACCACCATATAGTCAGGATGCTGCTGCTTCCAGTGCCTGAGATCATCGGCATTACAACTGTCTGCGAGTGAGCAACCTGCAGCAAGGTCGGGTGCCAATACCTTTTTCTGTGGTGACAGCAGTTTACATGTCTCAGCCATGAAGTGCACTCCGCACATCACTATTATGTCGGCATCAGTCTCTGCCGCCTTACGTGCCAATGCAAGCGAATCGCCTACGAAGTCCGCACACTCCTGTATGTCACCCGTGGTGTAGTAGTGAGCCAGCACCACAGCATTTTTCTCTTTGCACATCTGGCGTATCTCCGCCTGCAGTGCCTTGGTCTGTTCCTTATTCATGATTTTATTTTGCCACGATATTTATTATCTTGCCTGGTACTACGATAGTCTTGATGATTTGTTTGCCATCGGTGTAGCGCGAGGTGCGTTCGTCAGCGAGGGCGAGTTTCTCCACATCGTCCTTGGAGGCATCGGCAGGAACCTGCATGGTGAAACGCGTCTTGCCACAGAACTGCACTGGCATGGTGATTTCCGTATCCTGCATCTTGCTCTCGTCCCATTTAGGCCACTGAGCATCGCACACGCTGTCTCCGTTAGCGTTCAAAGTATGCCACAATTCCTCGGCGATGAATGGTGCGAAAGGTGCTATGAGTACTACTAGTTGTTTGAGTATGTCCCTGGAGTGACACTTCTGCAGTTCGCCAATAGCAATCATGAAAGCAGAGATAGAGGTATTGTAAGAGAATTGCTCTATGTCCTGCGTCACCTTCTTTATGAGTTTATGGAGTGACTTCTCCTGCTCTGCCGTCGGTGCATCGTCGGTAACGATATAATTGCCCTCACGGTCGTAGAAGAGACCCCACAGTTTCTTGAGGAAGCGGTGGCAACCGTCTATGCCGTTGGTGTCCCATGGCTTAGACTGTTCTACAGGTCCGAGGAACATCTCGTAGAGTCTCAGTGTGTCGGCACCAAATTTCTCCACTATCATATCGGGATTGACGACGTTAAACATGGACTTTGACATCTTCTCAATAGTCCATCCGCAGATGTATTGCCCCTTGTCGTTTAATATAAACTCTGCATCGTTGTATTCCGGACGCCATGCCTTGAAAGCCTCAACGTCGAGTATGTCGGCAGTGACGATGTTTACGTCAACGTGAATTGGTGTCACGTCATATTCGTCTTTCTTGTCAAATGAAACGAAGGTGTTGGTGTCCTTTATACGATATACAAAGTTCGACCTGCCCTGTATCATACCCTGGTTGATGAGTTTCTGGAAAGGTTCGTCCTTGCAGCTTACGCCGAGGTCGTAGAGGAACTTACACCAGAAGCGTGAGTAGATGAGGTGACCTGTAGCATGCTCCGAACCACCCACATAGAGATCTACATTCTGCCAATACTCATCAGCCTCCTTGCTTACGAGAGCCTTGTCATTGTGTGGGTCCATGTAGCGCAGGTAGTAAGCTGATGAACCAGCGAAGCCCGGCATAGTGTACAGTTCGAGTGGGAACACAGTCTTGCCGTCAATCTTTGTATTCTCTACTATCTGTTTGTTTGTTTCATCCCATGCCCATTTAGTGGCGTTGCCCAATGGTGGTTCGCCAGTCTCGGTGGGCAGGAATTTCTCCACTTGTGGCAGTTCTATAGGAAGGCACTCCTCGGGTATCATCTGAGGGGTGCCGTTCTTGTAATATACGGGGAACGGTTCTCCCCAGTAACGCTGACGTGAGAATATGGCATCGCGCAGACGGTAGTTGACCTTCACACGGCCTATGTTGTGCTTCTTTACAAACACCTTAGTGGCTTTGATAGCCTCTTTTACTGTCAGTCCGTTGAGAGAGAGCGACTCGCCGTCATACTCTACGCTTGTCTTGCCCTGGGCAGGTGAATTGCTCACGATACCCTCTTTTGCATCGTACGACTCCTCTGAGACGTCGGCACCTTCTATCAATGGTATGATAGGCAGACCAAAATGCTTGGCGAAGGCATAGTCGCGGCTATCGTGGGCTGGTACAGCCATGATGGCTCCAGTGCCGTAGCCTGCAAGTACGTATTCTGAAATCCAAATAGGATTCTTCTCGCCCGTGAAGGGATTAATGGCGTATGAACCGGAGAATACGCCCGTCACCTTATGGTCTATCTGTCGTTCGCGCTCTGTGCGGCCAGCCACGTACTTCACATACTTCTCCACTTCCTCTTTCTGCTCAGGGGTGGTGAGTTGCTTTACGAGGTCGCTCTCTGGAGCGAGTACCATGAAGGTAACACCAAACATGGTGTCGGCACGGGTGGTAAAGATGGTAAATGATTTGTCGGAGTCGGCAACCTTGAACTCCACCTCAGTACCCTCTGAGCGACCTATCCAATTCTTCTGCGTCTCCTTGATAGAGTCACTCCAGTCTATCCTCTCAAGTCCGTCAAGCAGACGCTGTGCGTAGGCACTCACTCTGAGGCACCACTGGCGCATCTTCTTCTGCTCAACGGGGAAACCGCCACGTACTGACACACCGTCAACCACCTCATCATTGGCAAGCACGGTGCCCAGTCCGGCACACCAGTTTACCATCGTTTCGCCAAGGAAGGCGATGCGGTAGTCCATGAGTTTCTCAGAGCGTTCCTTTTCTGTCATCTGCTGCCATTCCTCTGTCTGCTCAAACTTCTTGATGAGTTTCTCGATAGGCTGAGCCTTCTGCAGTTCCTCGTCGAAGTAGCTGTTATACATCTTCTGGAAAGCCCACTGTGTCCACTTATAGTATCCAGGGTCGCAGGTGCGCACTTCGCGGTCCCAGTCGAATGAGAAGCCTATCTTGTCCAACTGCTCACGATAGCGGTTGATGTTCTCGTTGGTGGTTACCTCTGGGTGCTGTCCTGTCTGTATGGCATACTGTTCGGCAGGCAGACCATAGGCATCATAACCCATAGGGTTCAGGACGTTGTAGCCCTGCAGACGCTTGTAGCGTGCATAGATGTCGCTCGCAATATATCCCAACGGATGACCCACATGCAGTCCAGCTCCCGATGGATAGGGGAACATGTTGAGCACATAGAATTTTTTCTTGTCAGCATCCTCGCTGACCTTGTATGTTTGGTTCTCCTTCCAGTAAGAGAACCACTTCTTTTCAATGTCTCTAAAGTTGTATTCCATTTATTTATCCTTTTACTATTTTCTTTATTTCGTTGAGTTTGTTGAGTGCCTCGAGAGGTGTGAGATTATTGACGTCGATGTCAAGTATTTCATCACGCACCTGTATAAGGATTGGGTCGTCAAGTTGGAAGAAGGAGAGTTGGGTACCTTCTGGCTGTCCTATCTCACTGAGTGCCTTGTGTGGATCGCCCTTCTTGCCTGCACTGCCCACTTCACTGGCTTCTTTCTCAAGTGCGGCGAGTACCTCGTTGGCACGCTTGACGATGCTTGGTGGCATACCAGCCAACTGTGCCACATGGATACCGAAGCTGTGCTCCGAACCACCCTCGACGAGTTTGCGCAGGAATATCACCTTGCCGTCGATATCCTTTACCGATACGTTGTAGTTGCGTATGCGCTGATAGTGGTTTTGCATCTCGTTGAGTTCGTGGTAGTGTGTGGCAAAGAGCGTGCGTGCTCCGGCACCCTTATGCTCGTGCAGATACTCCACTATTGCCCATGCTATGCTGATGCCGTCGTAGGTAGAGGTACCGCGTCCCAGTTCGTCGAAGAGCACGAGTGAGCGGTCGGTGACATTATTGAGGATGTTGGAAGCCTCGGTCATCTCGACCATAAATGTTGACTCGCCTGTAGAGAGGCTGTCGCTGGCTCCCACGCGAGTGAATATCTTATCTACCAGACCTATGCGCGCAGAGTCTGCAGGCACATAGCAACCTATCTGTGCGAGGAGCACTATGAGGGCTGTCTGGCGAAGCAGTGCCGACTTACCTGCCATATTAGGACCCGTGATGATGATGATCTGCTGTGTGTCCTTATTGAGCATCACATCGTTAGGAATGTATTTCTCGCCCACTGGCATGCCAGCTTCTATCACGGGGTGTCTGCCCTGTTTGATATCTATGATGCCCGTCTCGTCTATCACAGGACGCACGTAGTGGTGCTCTACTGCGGTTTTTGCAAATGACAGCAGACAGTCCAGTTCGGCTATGAGTGTGGCATCCTTTTGCAGAGGAGTGATAAACTGCTGTATGTATTGTACCGTTTCGGCAAAGAGTTTTGTTTCCAAACCCAGTATGCGGTCCTCTGCTCCCAGTATCTTCTCTTCATACTCCTTGAGCTCTTGGGTGATGTATCGCTCTGCCTGTGCGAGTGTCTGCTTGCGCACCCACTCCTGTGGCACGTTGTCCTTGAAGGTGTTGCGAACTTCGAGGTAGTATCCGAAGACGTTGTTGTAGCCTATCTTGAGGCTTGCTATGCCAGTGCGCTCTATCTCGCGTTGCTGCATCTGTAGCAGGTAGTCCTTGCCGCTGTATGCTATCTTGCGCAGTTCATCGAGTTCGGGGTTTACTCCATTGCGTATCACGCTTCCCTTGCCTACCATGGATGGTGGGTCGGGTTCTATCCATTCTTCTATGCGACCACGCAGTTCGTCGAGTGTATCAAGGTTCTCCCCTACCCTGCTGAGCACCTCTGTCTGTGACTGCATGCAGATGACCTTGATGGGTTTTATGGCTGTGAGGGCATGGCGTAGCTGCATCACCTCGCGCGGGCTCACTCTGCCCACAGCTACCTTTGACACTATGCGCTCCATGTCGCCTATGCGGTGCAGTTCATCCTCTATCACCTCCCGTGACTCGGGTTGGCGGAAGAAGTAATCTACCACATCGAGGCGGTCGTTGATTTTCTGTTGTTCTCTGAGAGGGAACACCATCCACCGTCTCAGCATGCGTGCTCCCATTGGTGATACGGTGTTGTCGATGACATCGATGAGTGCCGTGCCGCCTTCATGCAGTGGTGCATTGAGTTCCAGGTTGCGCACGGTGAAACTGTCGAGTCTTACGTATCGTTCGGCATCTATGCGCTGTATCTTGGTGATGTGTCCTATGTGTGTGTGCTGCGTTATCTCGAGGTACTGCAGTATGGCTCCTGCTGCCACGAGTCCGTCCTTCATCTGCTCCACGCCGAAACCTTTCATATTGCGCACCTTGAAGTGGTGATGCAGTTTCTGTGTGGCGGTCTGTTCGGTAAACACCCAGTCATCCATTTCGTACAGGCACAGACGGTTGCCAAACATTTGTTCGGTCCTTTGCTTGTTGCCTCGCTCTATGAGTATTTCCTTTGGCTGGAAGTTGGTGACAAGTTTGTCGATATACTCATGGTTGCCCTGATCTACGAGAAATTCGCCCGTTGAGATATCGAGCAGTGCCATTCCGAAGGATGATTTGCCGAAGTGTATGGCACACAGGAAATTGTTCTCCTTGTAGTTAAGTACATTGTCCTGCATCGCCACGCCTGGGGTGACGAGTTCGGTGATGCCACGCTTTACGAGTTTCTTGGTGAGTTTGGGGTCTTCGAGTTGGTCGCAGATGGCAACACGCCTGCCAGCCCTTATGAGTTTTGGCAAATAGGTGTCGAGGGCATGATGAGGGAAACCCGCCATGGCATCGCCTTGACTGGCACCGTTGTTTCTTCGTGTCAGGGTGATGCCCAGTATGCGTGCTGCCTCCACAGCATCGTCGCAGTAGGTCTCGTAGAAGTCTCCGCAACGAAACAGCAGCAAGGCATCGGGGTGCTTGGCCTTGAAGTCGAAGAATTGTTTCATCATTGGCGTCAGTTCGCCGTCTTTCTTTGCCATAACTGTGAACTATGAACTATGGTGAATTGTGAACTGTCTCCATCCTCTCCACGTAAAGTACGCTCCTATCAGGATAAATGGTATGGAGAGCAACTGCCCCATGTCGAAGAGCATATTCTGTTCAAATGCCTCCTGCACCTCCTTCGTATATTCTATGAAGAAGCGGAAGGTAAAGATAAGCATTATGTCGAGTCCGAAGAAGAAGCCCGTGCCCATGAGTTTCGGACGCTTGAGCCAGAAGTACCACAGCACGAAGAAGAAGCAGAAGTATGCTATTGCCTCATAGAGTTGTCCGGGGTGGCGTGGTATCATATCTACTCTCTCGAATATGAACGCCCATGGCACGTCTGTCGGCTTTCCTATTATCTCGCTGTTCATAAGGTTGCCGAGCCTGATGAAGCATGCCGTAATCGGCACGGAGATGGAGATTGTGTCAAAGACTGTCCATATATTCACTTTCAGGTTCTTGCTGTAGAGCAGCAGGGCGAGTATTATGCCTATGGTGCCGCCGTGGCTTGCCAGTCCCTCATAGCCAGTGAAGTGCCATGAGCCGTAGATGTCCTGCCTTATGGGTAGCAACATCTCTATTATGTGCGTGCCGCTGGAAAGGAAATATCCTGGCTCATAAAACAGGCAGTGACCCAGTCGGGCACCTATCAGTATGCCGAGGAAGCAATAGAGGAACAGCGGCTCGAACTTCTCATCGGGCAGTCCCTGCTTCCTGTATAGGTACTTCACGGTGAAGTATGACAACAACAGTCCGATGAGCCAGCACGTGCTGTACCACCGTATGGCAAGGGGACCAAGATGGAAGATAACGAGGTCGGGGTTCCAGTGTATGAAATCTAAACTAAACATTGAATCTGAAATGCATTATATCGCCGTCTTGTACCACATACTCTTTGCCTTCTATGCCCAGTTTGCCTGCTTCCTTTATGGCAGTCTCCGAACCGTATTGTATATAGTCGTCGTATTTTATCACCTCAGCACGTATGAAGCCTTTCTCAAAGTCGGTGTGGATGACACCGGCACACTGCGGAGCCTTCCATCCCTTCTTGAAAGTCCATGCCTTCACCTCCATTTCACCGGCGGTGATGAAGGTCTGCAGGTTGAGCAGGGCATAGGCTTTCTTTATCAGACGGTTCACGCCACTCTCCTCCAGTCCCAGTTCCTCAAGAAACAGCTGCTTGTCTTCGTAGCTGTCGAAACCAGCGATATCCTCCTCCGTCTTTGCTGCTACTATCATGCTCTCGGCGCCCTCCTCCTTAGCGATGGCGTCGATTTTTTTTGTCCATTTGTTGCCTTCCTTGGCTGCTGACTCGTCAACGTTGCATACATACAGCACAGGCTTGGCAGTAAGCAGGAAGAGATTCTTGGCTGCCAACTGTTCCTCCTTGCTGTCAAACTCCACCGTGCGGGCGTTCCTGCCTTGCTCTAGACATTCCTTGTAGGCGGTGAGCACGCTGAGTTCCACCTTCGCGTCCTTGTTGCCCGTTGAGGCAACCTTCTGCGTCTTGGCATAGCGGCTCTCAATGGTCTCGAGGTCTTTCAACTGCAGTTCCGTGTCTATTATCTCCTTGTCGCGTATAGGGTCTATGGTGCCGTCAACGTGGGTGATGTTCTCATCCTCAAAGCAACGCAGCACGTGGATTATGGCATCCGTCTCGCGGATGTTACCCAGAAACTTGTTGCCCAGTCCCTCTCCTTTCGATGCACCTTTCACCAGTCCTGCTATATCTACTATTTCGCATGTAGCAGGCACTATCCTACCTGGATGCACTATCTCTGCAAGTTTGGTCAGCCTCTCGTCGGGCACCGTTATCACGCCTACGTTAGGTTCGATAGTACAGAATGGGAAGTTTGCTGCCTGTGCCTTGGCACTCGACAGACAGTTGAACAGTGTTGACTTGCCTACGTTAGGCAGTCCCACAATACCACATTTTAATGCCATATATAAAAAATCTTTTTTTTATCGTCTTCAAACTGCAAAGGTACAACAATTTTTGCAAATAGCCAAATAAGATTTCTATGATAGTTTGTCGCCATACATCAGGTCGCCGGCATCACCAAGTCCGGGGACGATGTACTTGCGGTCGTTGAGTATGGGGTCAACGGCGGCGGTGTAGAGCACGATATTGTCGTTGGGGAACTTCTCGTTGAGGCGCGCTATGCCCTGTTCGGTGGCTATGACTGAGGCAAGGACAATCCTTCTTGGCACGCCCTTGGTGATGAAGGCGTTATGGGCAAGGATGAGGCTCTCGCCTGTTGCCAGCATAGGGTCAACGAGGATGAAGGTTTTGTGGCTGAGGTCGGGCGTGGCGATGTACTCTATGTGTACGTCGATGTTGTTGCACTCGCGGTCGGTGTAGTAGCGATAGGCTGAGAGGAAGGCGTTGCCAGCCTTGTCGAAGATGTCAAGAAAACCATGGTGGAATGGCAGTCCTGCCCTGAACACTGTGCCTATCACCACATTGTCCTTTGGCAGGCTCATCTTTGCTGTGGCCAGAGGTGTCACCACTTCTTTTTCTTCGTACCTAAGTGTCTTGCTTATCTCGTAAGCCATGAGGCTGCCTATGCGCTGTATGTTCTTGCGGAAGCGCATGCGGTCCTTCTGAATGTTTACATCACGGAGCTCTGCTACAAACTGGTTGATGATGGAGTTCTCTGCTCCAAGATTGATTACTTTCATAGTTATAGGGTTTTAGTTAAACTTTTTCTTTTCCGTGGAATGACTTTACCTTCATGCCCAGCTTGCCTGGCATTATGGCATTGAGGAAGATGCCCGTGATGGCTGCAATGGCGAGTCCTGAGAGGTGTATGGGGCCGATGGCTATGTCGTCGCCCGAACCGTACTTCACACCTATGGCGAGCACGAGGATGAGGGCTGCCACGAAGACGTTGCGTGAGCTCTTCAGGTCAACTTTCTCTTCTACGAGGTTGCGCACGCCGACGGCTGATATCATGCCGTAGAGTATGAGGCTCACACCACCGATGGTGGCAGCAGGCATCAGTTGGATGAGGCATGCAAACTTAGGACAGAAAGCAAGCACGATGGCGATGCAGGCTGCTATGCGGATAACCTTCGGGTCGAACACCTTGGTAAGATTGAGCACGCCCGTGTTCTCGCCGTATGTGGTGTTGGCAGGTGCGCCAAACACCGATGCCACTGCCGTAGCTACGCCGTCGCCGGTGAGGGTGCGGTGCAGTCCAGGCTTGGAGAGGTAGTCCTTGCCTACGGTCGAACTGATGGCAAACATATCGCCGATGTGCTCCATGATGGTGGCAAAGGCGATAGGCATGATGGCTATGATAGAGGATAGCATCAGAGCCGAATTACTGTCTTCAAAGACAGCGAGCACGGTATGCTCCTTGCTGATGGGCAGTCCTATCCATGCTGCTTCACCGAGTGGGGCGAAGTCGACCTCACCGAGACATGCCGCGATGACGTATGATGTCACCACGCCGAGCAACACGGGGATAATCTTTATAATCCCCCTACCCCATACCGACGATACTATCACCGTGACGAGTGCTATGATGGCGAGTGGCCAGTTGGTTTGGCAGTTGGCTATTGCCGAACCTGATAGCACCAGACCGATGGCTATCACTATAGGACCGGTGACAACGGGTGGGAAGTAATGCAGTATCTTCTGCACACCAAACGACTTGATGAGTGCTGCCATGATGAAGTACATCAGTCCGGCACACGCCACGCCAAGACAGGCATAGTCGAGTGCGAGAGTCTCGGTGAGTCCTTGTCCCATGCCCATCTCCTTGACCGATGCGTAGCCGCCGAGAAAGGCAAATGACGAACCGAGGAATGCGGGTACCTGCCACTTGGCTATGAAGTGAAACAGCAGGGTACCGATGCCGGCAAACAACAGTGTGGTGGAGACATCAAGTCCCGTTAGGAGAGGCACGAGCACTGTGGCTCCAAACATAGCAAACAGATGCTGCACACCGAGTATCACCATGCGTGGCTTGCCGAGTGTGGAGGCATCGTAGATAGCATTTTGTGATTCCATATTTCTTTTTTTGTTGAAAGGTTTTTAGTTATTTAGGTATTACTCTATGTCGGTATTGTGTGTTACATCAGTGCCTTCACTATCTCCTGCACCTGCTGAGTGCGTGTCATGGTATAGAAGTGCAGAACGGGGAAGCCTTCCTTGAGGAGCTCCTCTCCTTGCTTTATGCCCCACTCTATGCCTACTTTCTTCACGTCGTCGTTGCTCTTGCACGCTACCACTTTGTCAACGAGCTGCTGTGGCAGCACCACGCTAAAGGTCTGTGGCAGCACCGTGAGTTGGGTCTTCGTGGCAAAGGGCTTCAGCCCAGGCAGTATGGGTACGTTGATGCCGTTCTCCGAACAGCGGTCGCGGAAGCGCAGTATCTGCTCGGTGCTGTAGCTTATCTGTGTGGCGATATACTCTGCACCGGCATCGATTTTCTGTTTCAGATAACCTATGTCGGTGAGATAGTTGGGCGATTCGGCATGCTTCTCGGGGTAACCTGCTACACCTATGCAGAAGTCACTGCTGTGCGAGGTATCGGGTTCGCCGTCTATAAACGTACCTTCGTTCATCGCCCTGATTTGCCTAACCAGTGCATCGGCATGTGCATGACCGTCCTTCTCAGGTACGAAGCGGTGAGTGCCTGGCATGGCATCGCCCCTAAGAGCCAGCACGTTCTGTATGCCGAGAAAGTCAAGGTCTATCAGCAGGTCCTCGATGTCATACTTTGACATGCCGCCGCAGATGACGTGGGGCACCACCTCTATGCCATATTTCTGACGTATGGCGGCGCATACTCCCGTAGTACCGGGACGACGGCGCACCACGTGCTTCTCTATCAGTCCGTCAGGACGTTCCACATACTTCATCTCCTCGCGGTGCGAGGTAACGTTGATAAATGACGGACCGTAGGGTACCAGACTCTCTATGGCACCGAATATCTTGTCGAGACCATCACCCTTCAGCGGTGGCAGCAACTCAAAAGAGAAACTCTTCCTGCCACTCTCCTTTACTTGGTTTATTATATCGATTACTTTCATATCAACTGTAAACTGTGAACTGATCAAATAACTCCTGCCTTGTAAAGCAGTATGCACACTATCATGAGGGGGCACACGTACCTCATCAGCACGTAGAGCAGGCTGATGCCCCACCGGTGCCACTTATATCGTCCGCGGCTGGTGAGCTGTCTTATCACCATCCTGCGTGGCATCACCCACCCCACCACGAGCAGTGTGCACAGCGCACCGCAGGGCAGCATGATGTTGGCTGTCAGCTTGTCGAAATTGTCAAAGAAGGTGTCGCCCAGCAGTCCCCACCCCTCATGGCTGAGGCTGTAGGCACTCAGCAGACCTATGACAGAGCAGAAGAGGGTGACCGCCCATGCTGCCTTGCCGCGGGTGAGAGGTGTCTCTTGCGACAGTACAGCAGTGCCTATCTCGTGCATGGAGATAGTTGAGGTAAGGGCGGCGATGGTGAGCAACAGGTAGAACACTATGCTGACGACGTATGCCACGGTGTGGGGAAAGGCCTGTGCAAAGACGTTGGGCATGGTCATGAATACCAGACTCGGTCCGGCATCGGGCTGCACACCGGCAGAGAAGGCGGCAGGAAATATCATCATACCTGCCATCAGTGCCACGCCCATGTCGATAAAGGCTATCTGCGCCGTCGATTTGAATAGGTTGGTCTCCTCACGGAAATATGAGGCATAGGTGCACAGACATGCCGTGCCGAGGCTCAGCGAGAAGAATGCCTCACCCAGTGCCTTAAACACTACGTGGGCATCGAGTTTGGTAAAGTCGGGGTAGAACAGGAATGCCACCCCCTTGAAGGCGCCTGGCAACGTCAGCGATGCCCCTATCAGCACCATGAGCAGGAATATGAGCGTGGGCACCATGATTTTTGATGCCACCTCGATACCCTTACGCACTCCGCGCACTATGATGACGTGGGTGAGCAGTACAAACACCACGGTGAGTATCAGGGGAGTATAGTTGTCGGGTGCCATGAGTCTGCCGAAGGTGCCGGTGACATGCGCAGGACTGCCCAGCACGCCGTCACTGAGCGCCAATGCAAGGTAATATACGCACCACCCTGCTACCACGCTGTAGAAACCCAGTATGAGCGAACCACCCAGTACGCCTGCCATGCCTATCAGTCCGAAGAGGCGCTTGCCGCCTGCCTTGCGATAGGAATATACGGGGTCCTTGCCGCCGTTGCGTCCTATGATAAACTCGCCCATCATACCGGGCACACCTAGCACTATGGTGATGATGAGATAAAGCAATACGAAAGCCGCTCCGCCATTCTGTCCGCAGGTGGTGGGAAAGTGCCATATATTGCCCAGTCCCACGGCACTGCCTGCCGTGGCAAATATTATGCCGAGGCGTGTGGCAAATGTCGTCTTATGTGCTTTATTCTGCATACGTTTCTAAAACATATCCTTTTGGGGGGCATAAACATATCCTTTTGGGGGGCATAAACATATCCTTTTGGGGGGCATAAACATATCCTTTTGGGGGGCATAAACATATCCTTTTAGGGGGCATAAACATATCCTTTTAGGGGGCTAAAAGATATCCTTTTATATGTTGAAGTATTTCGTCGGCGTATTGGCGAATATCAGTCCGCAAATGCTTTCACCAGGGTTTATCATATAGGTCTCGGTGAGGCTCAGTCCGTCCTTCTCCCCTACCTCAAGTATTTGGAATATCTGTTCCTTGGGTTTATGGTCGGGACATGCGCCGTAGCCGAAGGCGAACCTGATGCGGCGTGTGCCCCACTCCAGTTGGTCGCTGAGGTGCTCGGCAAGTGCTTCGGCAAGGCGGTCGCAGAGGAGTTTCGCCATCATCGCCTTATACTCGTCATTGTCCTTGCGGTATTCCTCTTGCAGGGCTTTGAGTCCTATGCCGGCACTCACTACGAAGGGACAGATGAAGTCCGTGCCC
>JAFXZF010000108.1 GCA_017541365.1 Prevotella sp. | reverse complement strand
TGGAAGCCTTTGGAGGGGTTACGAGGTAGATGTCATCAGGAGCAGAGAAAGAATGACGGGTAGCGATGAGGCTTCCCTTCTTGTCGCCGAGCATCTGAAGAGAACCGAAGTCAGCCCAGTCGTTTGTTATCTGCTCTACATTACCGTTGAGGTTTGTGCGATACATATTCTCGCAGCCATGCCATACACCTATGAAATAGAGGGTGCGAGAGTCGGATGTCCAGCAGAAGTCATCTACGTTAGAGTCGAATGCCTCTGTAACGTATTTCTTATTACCATTAGCGAGGGTGTAGATGCAGAGGCGGTTGCGATCAGACTCATAGCCGTCGCGCTCCATGCTAAGCCACGCTACAAAAGTGCCATCTGGTGAGAACTGTGGATTCACGTCGTAGCCGAGGTTGAGGTCTTGCGATGTCTTGTTAACGCTCTGTGTGGCGAGAGTCTTGGTGTAGTCAATGGCAGGAGCCTTGTAGTCGGTAGGCTTGCAGAGGTTGCGAGTAGTTCCTGTAGCAATGTCATAGAGGAAGATGTCGGTATCGGTTGAAACTGCATAGTCGCGACCGATTTTCTTACGGCAGGTATATGCTATTGTCTTGGAGTCAGGACTCCAGTTTATCTGCTCCATTCCACCGAAAGGCTCACCCGGACATTCGTAAGGCTCTCCTGCGAGAATGTCCTTTGCATTTGATGTGGCGATAGTGCCATCCTCTGCAACGGATGCAAGGAAAGGATGCTGAATAGACTCCACATAGTGATCCCAGTGGCGATACATAAGGTCGGTTATCTTTCGGCCGGTAGCCTTTGGAAGGTCATCGGGATTCTTCTGTATGATCTCATGGAATGGCAATGACTTCACAATGATTACCTGTTTGCCATCGGGAGAGAACTTGAAACCCTCTATGCCGTCATCATCCTTGGTCAGTTGCTTGCGGTTGGAACCGTCGGCATTCATAGTCCATATCTGACCATTTGTGATAAATGCGAGAACCTTTCCGTTAGTTGTCTGTACCCATGCAGGTTCACTCTCTGAGTCTGCGGAGGTGGTAAGCTGATGGTTATCAGTTCCGTCAGCGTTCATTACATATATAACGGTATGGGATGCATTCTCCTTCACGCTGTAATAAGATACTGTGTGTGCAATCTTCGAGCCATCGGGAGAGGCTGCCACGCCACCGATACGTCCCATAGCCCATAGGGCTTCAGGAGTCATGAGATTGCTTTTGAGTGAGATGTCACTCTTGCCTATATTTACTTTTGCCTCGGCAGGAGATGTTGTTAGGGTTGTAGCCATAATGGCGGTAAGTGCCAGTTCTTTTATCATATTAATCTAACCAAGCCTTCCCATGAAAGGAAGGCTTGGCTTTTATTTGGATTTTTAGTTTATCTTCGGAAATGTGTAATTTCAAGTGAAGATTACTCTCCTCTGAGGCGAGCGTTCTTCCTTGCGAGTTCCTCACGCTTCTTGCGCAGTTCCTCTGCCTCTTTCTGCATAGCCTGCATACGAGCAGCGAGACCGCTTACCTTGCGGTTAGGGTTCGCCTTGTTCTCTGCACGCTTTGCCTCGAGTATTGCGAGCAGCTTCTCCTCGTTTGTGGTCTTGCGGAGAGTCCACATGATTGCTGCTGAGCAGAACAATGAGATGAAGTAGTAGAAGTTGAGGCCTGAAGAGTAGTCGTTGAAAATGAAGAAGAACATCAGCGGCATGAGGAACATCATGTACTGCATCATCTTCATCTGCTGTGCCTGCTGACCTACCATCTGGTCACGCTGCTGGCGCATTGTCATCCATGAGTAGATGAGGTTGGCTGCGCAGAACAGGATACAGGTGAGTGAGAGGTGGTCGCCTATGAGCCAAAGGTTGGTGCTCCACTCCCAGATAGGGTCGTATGCTGAGAGGTCTTCCATCCACAGGAATGACTCACCACGGAGCTGTATTGCGTTTGGCACGAAGTTGAACATTGCAATCCACACAGGCATCTGAATGAGCATTGGCAGACAGCCTGAAAGCGGACTTACGCCATACTCTGAGTAGAGTTGCATCATTGCCTGCTGCTTCTGCAGCTGATCCTCCGGTTTGTCATACTGCTTTGTTGCCTCGTCGAGCTTTGGACGGAGCACACGCATCTTCGCACTTGACATATAGCTCTTCTTCACCATAGGGTAGGTGAGAGCCTTGAGAATCAAGGTGATAAGGATGAGCACTACTCCCATAGGG
>JAFXZF010000107.1 GCA_017541365.1 Prevotella sp. | reverse complement strand
GAAAATTGAAAATTGAAAATTGAAAATTATGATTACCTCTGGTTGATTGTGCCTGTTTTTTTGCAAAATACCCTTGCAGGGCGCGGATGATGGCACCGCGGAAGACTACTTCCTCGGCAAGGGGCCCTAACATGCAGACTACGAAATATCCCTCGGTAGTTTGTAGCATCTGCATCAGTTCGTCCCCTACGAGGTCAATGCGCCATGATTCGGGAATCTGTTCCTCTAACAATGCGAGTGGCAGTATGATACCGATGGCGAGGAGCACAGTCCATATCATAGCCTGCCAAGGACGCGTTCTGATATAGTTTCGACTAACGGGACACCACTTGAAACCTAAGAAGAGGGCGAGGGTGATAACTGATGTCACTGCCGAGATGATAATCATAGACGTTGGCGATGTGGGACTTACGGCAGGGAACCACAGTTCCAATACAGCTGCTGCGCCAAAGGTGACAGTGAGCTGTACTGCTACGAATATAATAATGTATAGGAGGACCTTTTTCATAGTTCACAGTTCATAGTTCACAGTTCATAGTTGATGAAGAATGGTTTCTTTGTCTTTAGTGATTTGCGCTTTCAGGGCTTCGGGGGAGTTGAAATGTTGTTCGTCGCGTACTTTGTGAAGGAATTCTACTGTGATGTCTTTTCCGTAGATATCTTCGTTGAAATCGAAGATATTTGTTTCAATTGTTACGGTTTTATCGGCAGAATTGGTGTTATATGTAGGACGTGTGCCCACGTTTGTCATACCTTTATACATATTGCCGTCGATGATGACGTTGGTGGCATACACCCCGTTAGGAGGCATTATCTTGTCGCATGGAGGCAGTATGTTGGCAGTGGGGAAACCTATCTTGCGTCCCTCCTGATGTCCTTCGATGACACATCCAGTGATGGAGAATGGTCTGCCTAAGGAGAAGGTTGCCTCCTCCATACGTCCGTCGGCGATGGCGTGGCGCACCTGTGATGATGATACGCGGATGCCTTTCACATCTATGGGGTGAGCCTGAATAACCTTGATGCCCAGTTCCTCTCCATATCTGCAGTATGTATCGAAGTTTTCGTCATTGTTACGCTTGCCAAACCTATTGTCATAGCCTAATAACAATACTTTTACCCCCATTTCATCGCGCAGATAGTCTTTCATGAAGTTGTATGCAGTGACGTTGGCAAGATCCATATTGAATGACAGGACCTTAACATTCCCCACCTCTTTCTGAAGCAAGGCTATCTTCTCTGGTATGGTGTTGATGTAAGATGGTTTGAAGTCAGGCAGGAATACAGCACGAGGGTGCTTGTCGAAGGTGATGGCGAGAGGCGTGAGGTGTTCCTTCTCTGCCACTTCCTTTAGTTCGTCAAGGATGTAGCGATGTCCTTGGTGCACTCCATCGAAATTGCCGATGACGGCGGCTGTTTTCAGTTCACAGTTTACAGTTCTCAGTTCATAGTTATCCTTACTGAGTATTTTAACCCACTCACTTCCATGCGGGTCGTGGATGGCATTGATGCCCATTTGACGTGCTCCCTCGCAATTTCTTGCGGAATCATCGAAGAAAAGAATGTTTTCTATCTTTACGCCTGTGGTATCAATTACATGCTGGTAGATACGAGGGTCGGGCTTCACCATGCCCAGTTTGCAGGAGAGGAATACATGGTCGAAATAGTCCTCCACCTTATAACCGTCTATGCCAAAGAAATCCTCAACTGACTTGTTCCAATGCATCCAGTTGGTGTTGGAGAGTATGGCAGTTTTGTATCCGAGGTCGTCGTGCAGATGCTTTATGAGACGCAGTTTCTCCACGTCGATGCCAGTGAGCAGTTCGTTCCATGCCCATATAATATCCTCGTCAGAGGTGGTGCAGGGGTGATGTACGCCGTCGTTGTCGGTAAAAGAGGACTGTCGTCGTGCCTCGTCGCAGAAAGCTGCGGTTTCACCGCCTAATTCTATCTCATGAAAGAGGTCTTCGGAGCGATGCTCATCGACATAGTCTGCTATGGCACCGCACCCCACTTTGTAGAGTGCGTTGACGCATCGCTGCTTGTCAAGGTTTACTATGACACAGCCGAAGTCAAAGAGGAGTAACCTCCCCCCATCCCCCTCCCAAGAGAGGGAGGAATACTGTATAGTGCTATTTTTATTTGAATCCTGCATTACTTGTTGAGCAAGGTATTTATCTCAGCCTCTATGTCGCTGACCTGTTCGCCTCGCTTATAGAGGGAGTTGGTGCGGTCGATGAGGAAGTATGAGGGCAGTTGTTGTATGAAGTATCGTTGCAGATAGCTGGACTGCGCACCATCAGCATCGCGCACGCTGATCCATGGCAGGGCAGCAGTCTGTGTCTTCCAGAAATGCTCGTTGGAATCGAGCGAAACCTGATATATCTCCAGTCCCTGTGCGTGGTACTTGTTATACAGTTCGCGAAGCATCATGATGCGCTCCGTGCTGTTGTCGGAGGCAAAGACATGGAAGTCGAGGAGCACCACCTTGCCTTTCAGTTCGGTAAGGGAGCGCTGTTTGCCCCTGTTGTCAGTGAGAGGTATGTCGATGAGCGACACCTCCGCTACTTTTGATGCGTCAATCTGATATGGCTGTTCCTTGGCGCGCAGTATGCGTACCTGTTTCAGTCCCTCAATAGCGATGTTATGGAGGTTTTTGCCACGCAGTGCCTCAGGGTAGTAGGTATCCCATGAGGTGGCAACGGCGGCAAAGGTCTTAACGTCCATCTCCGATTCGCGGGGATTGAATATCAGTTGGTCGCCGAGAGTCTGGAAGAGGGCGAAGTAGGAGTATGCCTTATGCGGTTCCTTGAAAATGTAGTTCTTGCGCACGTTGTCCTTATACGCCTCGACGATGTGTGCTATGCTGTCGCCAGTCTGCTGTGCTCCCAGTGATGGGTTGTAGCTGATGGCGATTGCCTGTGCCAGAAGTTGCTGTTGTAGGAGGGCGAGTTCCTTTATCTTGCTGCAGTTCTCGCTACCCGTCACCGTGTACTGTGTTGACATGGTGGGGTAGGATGCCTTAATGCTGATAGTCTCGATGGAATCGATGGAAACGTTGATTATGCCGTTGGCGATGCGCAGGCGGTAGAAGTCTGGTGCCTCAGGACGGTCGCCAGAGAAAGAGAATGCCCCGTCAGCATCCAACTTTACGGAATCGACCACTACGGGACCGTCAAGACTCATGTTTTCGAAATACAGCACAGAGTCCTTTGCCTCTGTGATGTGTCCCTCTACATGAAACTTGCCCTTGCCGCATGATGCGAGCAGGAGGAGGGCAATAATTGAAAATTGAAAATTGAACATTGAAAAATTATGATTACCTTTTTTCATCATTGTTATATGGATTTGGAGCTGCAAAGTTACGAAAAATAGTTCACAATTCATAATTTTCTTAATTCTTAATTCTTAATTCTTATTTTTTTTGTAACTTTGTTCCGTGAAACTGCTTTCTTCACATAGCCTACACACCGTTGTGGTGCTTGTCTGCTGCATGGCGATGACAGCGAATGCCACAGCACAGAAGCGCCATAAGATAAACCCTGAGGACAGGCAGGTGGATATGGACAGTCCTACCTTCGTGCCTATGGTGAAGGTGGGCAAGGTGCTCGACCAGGGTGACAGCATCAAATACGTGGAGATGAACAATGTGTATGTCTTTGGTCCCATGACGTTTAAGAATGAGAAGCAGCGCAAGACCTACGACCGCATGGTATATAACGTGAAGAAGGTGCTGCCCATAGCCAAGGAAGTAAATCGTGCCATCATCGAGACGTACGAATATCTTGAGACGTTGCCCAACGACAAGGCGCGCCGTGAACACATGAAGGTGGTGGAGAAGAGCATCAAGGCGGAATATACGCCGAGGATGAAAAAACTGAGTCTCACGCAGGGCAAGCTGCTCATCAAACTCATCTACCGCGAGACAAACTCCTCGAGCTACGACCTCGTGAAGGCGTTCTTAGGCACTACCAAGGCAGTATTCTACCAATCATTCGCATGGATGTTTGGTGCTTCGCTAAAAAAAGACTATGATCCCGAAGGCAAAGACAAGCTCACCGAGCGCGTGGTCAGACTGGTGGAGTCGGGGCAATTGTAACGACAACCCTAACCCTAACGATAACGATAACTAAAAAAATAACTGAAATGAAACGAAATCTATTACTGATTGCGATGCTGGTGCTGACCACCATCGCTTCAAAGGCTCAGATTAGCGACTACACAATGGTAGAAAACGAGCTGTTGGCATTCCCTACGGCACGAGGTTTTGGAAAGTATGCCACGGGTGGACGTGGCGGCAGCGTTGTCGAGGTTACCAACCTCGATGACAATGGGCAAGGGTCTTTGCGATGGGCTCTCAAAGAGGCAGCCAAAACCGACTCATGGGATGCACAGTCAGCTACCATCGTATTCCGTGTCAGTGGCATCATCACGCTCCAGAGTGATATTCGTGCCAAGGTACATAATGTCACCATTGCCGGACAGACAGCTCCTGGCGAGGGTATCCTCATCCGTGGTGCCAAACTGAATTTTGGTGGTTCCAACGACCTCATCATCCGTAACATCCGTGCCCGTTTGGGTGTCAAAGATTTAGAGCGTAAAGAAGGTGAGAGCGATACTGACTACAAGAAGCGCTGCTTCATAGCAGGAGGCTCCATCGGCATCGAAAATGCCCGCAACATCATCATTGACCACTGTTGCTTCGGCTGGAGCGGTGAGGAGAACATGACCATGTACGACAACTTCTTCACCACCGTGCAGTGGTGTATCGTACATGAAGGCCTCTACGATGCTGGCCATGCCAAAGGAGCACGCAGCTATGGCTGTCAGTGGGGTGGAGCACCTGCTACCTATCACCACAATCTGTTAGCTAACAACTACAACCGCACTCCTCGTATCAATGGTGCCAGCAACGAGAATCAGGACCGCAACGTATTCTTAGAGTACCTAAATAACGTCAACTTCAACTGGGCTAAAGCCAACTCCTGCTATGGTGGCGAGAACGAGGCTGGCGAGTACAGTTCACACGAGTGCAACTTCGTAGGCAACTTCTACAAGGCCGGACCTGCTCGCAGTGCCAGCAATTCTAACTACTTCGTTGAGATGTCAGCAGCCCGCAGTGGCAAGACACTGACAGCAGCTTCTGTGTGGTATCTCGCTGACAATGTAATGCCAGGCAAGGATGCAGCCACCAACGACAACTGGTCGGCCATCAACAACAAAACGGGCTTCCCCATCGCTGACATGAAGGTCACCGAATGGCGCTACCCTTCTGAAGCATACACACGTTTAGAGGATTCCCAAATAGACGACTATGACAAGTACCGTACACCTGTAGAAACAGCAGAGCAAGCTTATGAGAATGTACTGGCGAAGGTGGGTACTGTCAACAGAGATGCTGTCGAGAAGCGTGTCATCAACGATGTCACCACGGGAACTCCAAAGTACAAGGATAGCGGTTCGCAGAAGACTGGCATCATTGACAAACCTGCCGATGCCGAGGGTTATCAGCCCTACGCTGAAGCTACACCATATACAGACAACGACCACGACGGAATGGACGATGAATGGGAAACCGCGAATGGCTTCGACCCCGCGAATGCTGCCGACCGCAATAACGTTGTGACGGCTGAAGGCTATACAGCCTTGGAGGTGTACCTCTGTCACCTGATGGGTGAAGAACTCTCTATCATTACTGGTGTGGCTAACGTCAACACTAACCCTAACCTTAACCTTAACGTTGAGAAGGTAATAAGCGACAACCAACTCATAATAAAGAAGGCCAGCAAGATATACAGTGCTGCTGGTCAGCAGATAAAGTAATATATTATATATAAAGTATATAGAGAAAGCAGGCGATCCTTGATGGGGTTGTCTGCTTTTTTTTCTTTGTTTTTTCTCTTTTTTTTTACTATTTATTTGTTTACGTGCACAAAAAGTAGTAATTTTGCAGCGCAATCATTAATTATATAACTAACTATACCTAACAAAAAATGACTTATTCTAATTGTAAGATTGCTTTACGTAATCTCTTCCTTACACTGACACTTGCAGTGGTAGGTAACATGCAGGCATCAGCTGAAGTAACAATCAACGAAGCAGGTGGATGGCTTGAAACAGCATGGGTAGAGTGGGCTAACATGGGTAGCGCACAGGCATACAATGTGTATGTAAGTCCCGCAGGACAAAACTCTTGGACAAAACTCGACAATGAGTTGGTACGTAACTACGGCACCTACGGTCGTGCCGACGCGGTGGGCCTCAAGGCTGGCAACTACCAGCTGAAGGTGGTGCCTGTCAGCAGTAAGGGTAGTGAGATGTCAGGCGAGGCATCTACGACGCAGAGTCTCGAGGTACGTGCCCACAACCGTCAGGGCTACGCACACTACGATCGTCCTACCAGTGGATGGACAGAGGGCGTAGGTGCATATAAGAACGACGGTACGCTGAAGGACGACGCCATCGTGCTCTATGTGACGTCAAAGAATGCAAAGACCATCACCGTAACCTGGTCAAAGACATCCACAAGCGGTAAGGAGTCAGAAGTCACCTATACTGGCATACAGGATATTCTTGACGGTTTCCGTAAGTGTACCTACTCTGGCGCACTGCAGAAACCACTCTGCATCCGTGTCATAGGAACAATCAAAAATGGTGACACTGACAAGTTCATGTCAAG
>JAFXZF010000106.1 GCA_017541365.1 Prevotella sp. | reverse complement strand
CTCACGTGTCCATACTTCGCCGAGTGGTACGTCATGCAATGCAGTAACAATACCCTCAACGCCTATCTGCTTTAATTGTGCAAGAGTTATCTTATCCTTCTTGCCAAACCATCGCCATGTTCTTTCCATAGAAATATATCCCAGTGGCCTCTCCCCCCGCCCTCCCCCGTAGGGAGGGAGCTGGAGTGCTTATGGGTGGATTTTTGTAATTTGTTAATGTTAATTTAATAGCCTATCCCTCATAGCCGAATCGGCTCCCTCCCTACGGGGGAAGTCCGATGTTGATAATATCGGAGTATGTGTCAGGGCGGGGGGAGAGGCCGTTTATCTAACGCTTACATACTTATGCAACGTCTTCCTTACAGCGCCATTGCCGGCATAGAGCTCCTTGACGTAGCCCTCAATCTGCTCACCGAGACCAGCCTCGTAGAGGTCGAGACCGAATACATCCTTGCGAGAGAAGAGTTGCTTGAGGCATGAGTAGTTCTGATTTGCCTTGCCGATTTCAAGAGGAGCTACGATAGCCTGAAGCTCCTCGAGCAATGGGTCTGTAGAAGGCTCGAATGCGTTGCCGTTATCATCGATACCCTTGAGGTAGCGTGCATAGCCAGCGAGTACGAGTGGGATGAGCTTGAGGTTATCCATGTCAAGACCACGAGCGATGTACTTCTTGATAGTCTCACCGAAACGGATTGGGAGTTTCTGTGATGTATCGGTAGCGATACGCTGTGGAGCGTCAGGCATGAATGGGTTAGGAAGACGCTTGTTGATAACAGTACCGATGAACTCGTATGGGTTGAGTACGCCCGGATCTGTTACAACAGGCATAGCCTCGATATATCCTATCTTCTGAATGAATGCGCGGAGGTCATCATCAGCCATCTCTGCAGAGATAAGGTCGTAACCGAGCATACAGCCATAGATTGACATCGCTGTGTGGAGAGGGTTAAGACAGGTTGTAACCTTCATTGTCTCTACCTGATCAACGGTCTCTCGAGTGGTATAGAGGGCACCGCCAAGCTCCAATGGTGGGCGACCATTTGTATAGTCATCCTCGCAAACGAGATACTGAACTTCCTCGGCATTAACGAATGGAGCGGTAAAAGTCTTCTTCTCGGTAATAATGGTGTTGTTATCCTCGAAACCATCCTCAGCAAGCATTGCCTGTACCTTCTCGTGTGGACGAGGAGTTATCTTATCAATCATTGACCAAGGATATGAAATCTTCTTGTTGTCAGTAACGTATGCAAGGAACTCCTTTGGTGCAAGACCATCGTTAACCCATTTCTCTGCGTATGCGAGAACGCCAGCCTTCACTTTGTCGCCATTGTGTGAGCAGTTGTCGGTTGACTGGAGTGTGAGTGGAAGTTGACCTGCCTTGAAACGCTCAAGAAGAAGTGCTGTGAGCTTACCCATTGCGAATACAGGTGTGAGACCACGCTCAAGGTCGGCAGGAGCTACGCTATAACCCTTTTCTGTGATGGTGAATGTAACCATCTGGAGCGAAGGAGCCTTGAAAATCTCAACGAGACGAGCCCAGTCCTCTGCGAACTGGAAGTCTGCCTTTAATGACTCTGTAACAGATGCGATGACTTTCTTCTCGATTGTGCCGCTTGACTGGAGGCTTACGAGGAGTGAGAGGTTGCCGTAAGGGCGATAAGCCTTGTCGATAATCTCGTAGTCGAAGCTCTCTGCTACGATTACGCCACGATCATACTTGCCAGTGTTAAGAGCATCGTTGAGGATAGCGGCAGGGAATGCGCGGAAAATGTTTCCTGCACCGAAGTGAACCCAAGTTGGCTCATCGTGAGTCTTCTTGGCTACTGCTGCGATATCATACTTAGGAAGCTCGTAACCCTTGCTTTCCCATTCAGCAACATTTGCGTTGCCTGATAGAATTTCAGTAAGTTTCATAAATTAGATTTATGTCTTTTAATATTATAATTTTTTAAACGCAATGAATTTCCGCGCAAAAGTACTAATAATTTATGAGATAGCCAAAAAAAAGAGTGAAAAAACTCATAAACTGTTCCCTCACCTGTTAATTGCGGCATCTTCATCCCCTAAGGGCGAGGGGGTAGTTACTTCTGTCACTTGTGGTTTTCCGTATCATTTCCTTTGTTGTCATTTTTACTGTCTTTTACCTCACTTTTAGAAGAGAGTGTGTCCGTAGGAGTGGTGATAGGTTCCTTCTTTTTATACCTATCTGGGAGATAGTATCCCAAATGCGGAGGCTGATTGTATGCCACGTTCTGCCACGCGACGCACATACGGTATATGTGGTCGTGCATAGGTGTGACAATACGATACTGTGTAGGGAGATTTGTGCTGAAGACATTCAAATGCGCATTATCAGAGCCATCATATAATATGAGCTCTTCACGCCAGTCACCGAACAGGTCTGCTTGCAAACATGGTGTTGCCTTTGTTCCGTTACATGAGGTAGAATATCCCCATTCGCTGAAGTCCTTACCATTAATCTTTATACGCTCTACATTATGACCAGTCCATTTGGCAACATAATACTGATAGTATGGAATAGGATTCTCTCCCGCCTTACCCTTGTTTACAGAATTACCAAGAAGTTCCTCATAGAGGTCACCATCCCAATAAATGCGGAAATTGACAGGAATAGAGTTCTTTGGGGTTGCTATCTCATTGCCCTTACAGTCATATATGGTCTTAGCGGCAGAACTCCATATCTCGCATCCACGATGCAGAGAGTCTATGTCGGCTGCCAATCCTCGTCCTGTGTCTCGTTCTCCTTCCCTGCGGACGAGCATTTCTCCTGTGCGGGCATCACGAAGGCTGGTACCGAAAGGCTTTACCTCGTGTGGCATATAGTACTCAAGTCCCCTGCGGTCTGGGTCTATGTCGCATAGATGAACGGCATCACCATGTCCGAGTTTTGTGGTGTAGAGAAGTGAACCGTCATGGTCAAGGGCTGCCGAGCCGAACATGATCTCGTCATATCCGTCACCATCTACATCGCCGACAGCTATACCGTGAGCTCCCTGTCCGTATATGCCCTCGCCCGGTGTCTCGCTCTTATGGAACCATTTGTCGATGATATGCTTACCATCGAACTGCACAGCCCATGCGTATGCCTTGGTGTAGTAGCCACGGAAGAAAACTGCGCTTGGAATATTCTCAGGACCGTCAAGGTATGCCACACAGGCAAGGAAACGGTCACCACGGTTACCTTGTAGCGGAGAGCGGTCGCCCCAGCCTTTGCCGTCGTATTCCGGCTCGCCACCGAGTCCGAATGCGCGGTTAGGGTTGTAGTAAACGGTGTGGATAGCGTGTCCGTCAATACCAGAGAATACGGTCAGGAACTCAGGGCCATGCAGGATACGTCCGTTTGCCATGGCGTATGAAATCTTATCGTTGGTATTACGTATCTCCTTGTCGGTTGCAGCCCTGCTGACATACTTGCCCTTACCGTCCTTTGAGCCTGGAGCGGTCTTGCAGATGAGTTCTGCCTTGCCGTCACCGTTAAGGTCATAGAATAGGAACTGGGTGTAATGGGCACCGGCACGAATGTTTGGACCGAGGTCGATGCGCCAGAGCGGCTTGCCTGTGTATTGTTCTGTGTTGCCGTAGTGAAGCTTGTAGCAGTCGAGATAT
>JAFXZF010000027.1 GCA_017541365.1 Prevotella sp. | reverse complement strand
TTCCGATAACTTCTATTGGATAACCCCCATAAGTTAAAAAGAAATAATCTGCAAAAATGACCATATGCAATAACGATTGAAAATATGCAGTTTAAAGGTCTTTATTTTGCAGATAGTATAGAAAATCACTTTCCCACGCAGAAATGTGAGAAGATGTTGTTAAGGGTTTCTTGTGGGGTTATTTGGCCGCCGGTGATTTCAGAGAGTATGGAGAGGGCTTGGCGCAGGTCTTCGGCGAGGAGGTCGCCTGTGATTTGATCTTGAAGTCCGTTAATGACGTGTTGTATGCTTTCGTGGGCACGGAGTAGTGCGTCATAGTGACGGGCATTGGTGACGATGACTTCGTTTGTCATCAGACTGTCCAGATGTGCTTGTTTGTATATTTCATTTTTCAGGTTTTCTATGCCTGTTCCTTTTTTTGCGCTGAGTCTTAATATTTGAGTATCGGAAATTGAAAAATGAAGATTTGTGATTTCTTTGATGTCGGACTTGTTGAACACAGGAATGACGGCTTTGTCTTTGCATAATGCTGTCATTTCGTGGAGCTCTTTTTGTGTGGGCTCTTGATCAACCATCCAAATGATGATGTTTGCTTTTCTGATGGCTTGGTAGGTGCGCTCAATGCCTATTTGCTCTACGGTGTCAGAGGTCTGGCGTATGCCTGCCGTATCAATAAAGCGGAAGGTTGCGCCATGAATGTCGATGGTGTCTTCGATGGTGTCGCGTGTGGTGCCGTGTATGTCAGACACGATAGCTCTCTCGTCGTTGAGCAGTGCATTGAGCAATGTGGATTTACCCACGTTTGTCTTTCCTGTTATTGCTACGGGAATGCCTTGTTTTATTGCCTGCCCTGTTTCAAATGACTTGTATAGTGTTGTTATGTGCTCGTCAATTAGCTTTGCTAAGGTGATAAGTTCCGAACGGTCGGCAAATTCCAACTCTTCATGGTCTGAGAAGTCGAGTTCCAGTTCTAATAGAGATGTCAGTTTGAGCAGTTGTTCTCTCAGTTGTACCAGTTTTGTTGAGTAGTGTCCTCGTAGCTGGTTCATGGCAAGTTGGTGTGTTGCTTTGTTTGTTGAGGCTATGAGGTCTGCTACTGCCTCAGCCTGCGAGAGGTCCATTTTCCCGTTGAGATAGGCACGCATAGTGTATTCGCCTGGTTCTGCCATGTGGCATCCATTGTTCACGAGCCTTTCCAATACTTTATTTACTATATAGCGTGAACCATGACATGATATTTCTACGCTGTCTTCGCCAGTGTAAGAGTGTGGGGCACGAAAAACGGTAATGAGTACTTCGTCTATCCGTGTGCCGTCTTTGTCGAGTATGTTGCCGTAATGCATGGTGTAGCCTTTTGCATCGGTGATATTCTTGCTGAAGATATCAGATACGATGCAAAGACTTCTTGCTCCTGACACTCGTATTATGGCGAGTGCTCCAGCTGGGGGAGTGGCAAGTGCGCATATGGTATACTCAAATCTCAAACCTAAATTCTAAATTACTTCATGAAGACGAAATAGACGGCGGCAACGAGGCATAGAAATGCTGCTGCGTGGTTCCAATGCAGACTTTCGTGCTGAAACATTATGTTTGCCAGTATGGCAAAGACGACGAGCGACACACATTCTTGTATTACCTTTAGCTGTACTAACGAGAAGGGGCCTCCATTGCCTATGAATCCGATACGGTTGGCAGGTACTTGGCAGCAGTATTCAAAGAAAGCTATGAGCCATGAAAATGCTATGACGAGCAGTAGCGGCCAGTGTGTGGATATGCCGCTTTGCTGCAGTTTTAGGTGCCCGTACCATGCAAATGTCATGAAGACGTTGCTGAGGATGAGTAGGGCTATGGTGTAGAGGGCGTTCAATTTTATTGAAGATTGAAGATTGAAAGTTCAAACGCTCGCTCGTGCGAGCTGGTTCAAGGGGAGTTTAAGAGTGGTTCAAACGCACCTACGGTGCTGGTTCAAGAAGCTTTGCTGACAGTTTTATATTCTTTCCAAGACGATCTGTATGAGGTTGTCGATGGTGGATTTGTATCCTGTATCCATTTCCATGGTGTAGCGGTTGGCTACTACCATGCAGCAGGTCATAGCCTTATGGCCGAGGAGGGCCGACATGCCTGCTACGGCTGATGACTCCATCTCGAAATTGCATATCTCGAGTGGTGGGGCATCGGGATGGAGGGGGTCGATGTAGGAGAAGGTCTCAACCTTTAGATTTTGCTCGTAGTCCTGAGGGATGAGTCGCACGAAGCGTCCCTGCGGACCGTAGAATCCTCCGCAAGAAATAGTGATGCCCCTAATCATGTCGCTTGCTGCCACACGGTCGATGAGTTCCTTATCAGCAACAGCCACGTATGGCGCACCCTTCTTGGGGTTCCACTTCATGTGCTTGCAGAAAGCCTCTTCGAGTTCGAGGTCGCACACCTCATCACGTCCCTCGTAGTAGTTTAGCAATCCGTCGAAACCGATGCTCTTGACGCTGGCTATGAACGAGCCGAGTGGGGTGTAGGGCTGTATGCCGCCGCAAGTGCCGAGGCGCACCAATGTGAGGGTGGTGTGGTCAGTCTTAAACTGACGTTGCTCGAGGTCGATATTGACAAGTGCATCGAGTTCCGTCATCACTATGTCGATGTTGTCGCATCCTATACCTGTAGAGACACACGAGATGCGCTTTCCTTTGTAGGAGCCGGTGATAGTGTGAAACTCTCGTGACTGGACATCACATTCTACACTGTCGAAGAACGAGGCAACCGTCTTTACCCTGTCGGGATCGCCTACGAGTATTATGCGTTCTGCCAGTTGCTCTGGTCGCAGATGCAGGTGAAATACGCTGCCGTCGGCATTGATGGGAAGTTCTGAGGGAGGTATCATTCTTTAGTTATGTGTTAAAGTTATATAGGTTTTCAGCAATGCTTCCTCTTCTTTGGGAGGGTGGGAGTTAGTAAAAAGTCCATAGCGAGCAGTGTTTTCACTAATGTGAAGTGTGCTCAGCTATGGACTTATTCTTTTGTGTTGTATTACTTAGCCTGCAGTGCTTCGTGCATGTTGGCAGCAGCCTTGCGTCCGTCACCCATAGCGAGGATAACGGTAGCACCGCCACGTACTATGTCACCACCAGCGAAGAGCATTGGGCGTGATGACTGCATGTCGTCGCCAACGGCTATGGTGTTCTTCCTGCCCAGTTCCAGTCCCTTGATAGAAGTAGGAACGAGTGGGTTAGGAGATACACCTACAGCCACTACTACCTGGTCAACGTCGATGGTGATCTTTTCGCCAGTTGGTTCTGGAGAGCGACGTCCTGAAGCATCAGGCTCGCCAAGCTTCATAACCTCGAGCACTGCCTTGCTTACTGCACCCTTCTCATCGCCTATGTACTCAGCTGGGTTGTGCAGAGTGAGGAAGTTGATACCCTCCTCCTTAGCGTGCTTCACCTCCTCAAGACGAGCAGGCATCTCAGCCTCAGAACGACGATATACGAGTGTTACGTTAGCACCCAGACGCTTAGCCGTGCGGCAAGAGTCCATAGCAGTGTTACCACCACCTACAACGAGGACGTTCTTGCCCAGATTCATTGGGGTATCGGTCTTTGGGTTGGCAGCATCCATGAGGTTCACACGAGTGAGGTACTCGTTAGAAGACATGATGTTGATGAGATTCTCGCCAGGGATGTTCATGAAGTTAGGCAGACCAGCGCCTGAACCCACGAAGATGCCCTTAAAGCCAGACTTCTCCAACTGGTCAACAGAAATGGTCTTGCCGATGATGACGTCAGTCTGGAAGTGAACACCCATCTTGCGGAGGTTCTCTATCTCTACGTCAACGATTGCGTTAGGCAGACGGAACTCAGGGATACCGTATTTGAGCACACCGCCAATCTCGTGCAGAGCCTCAAACACATATACGTCATAGCCCTTCTTCACCATATCGCCAGCGAAAGAAAGTCCTGCAGGACCAGAACCCACCACAGCAATCTTGATGCCGTTAGATGGTGCTATCTCAGGCAGAGACATCTGACCAGACTGGCGTTCGTAGTCAGCTGCGAAGCGCTCCAGATAGCCTATAGCCACAGCAGGCTCGTTCATCTTCAGGTGGATACACTTGCTCTCACACTGCTTCTCCTGAGGACAAACACGACCACAGACAGCAGGCAGGGCAGAAGTGTTCTTCAGCACCTTAGCAGCAGCTAAGAACTGTCCGCGCTCTATATTCTTGATGAATGAAGGAATGTTGATATTAACAGGACAGCCCTCTACACATGATGGGTTGGCGCAGTCCAGACAGCGCTTAGCCTCAGTCAGTGCCATCTCCTTGGTCAGACCAATGTTCACCTCCTCAGCACGGGTGGTAGCACGATATACAGGGTCGAGTTCAGGCATCTTCACGCGCTCTATGGCTGTGCGCTCCTTTGGCTTCATGCTCTTGCGGAGCTCTTCACGCCAAGGAGCCTTGCGGTCGGTCAGCACCTCGATAGAGTCGTTGGTGGGCTCTACGTCCATTGTGACGTCAGTCTTCTCAGCCTTGCCCGTCTCAGAGTCGCTATACACATGCTCTGCATAGTGCTCCATCTCGTCGAGCTCAGCCTTCTTGAAGGTTCCCATGCGCTTGAACATCTCGTCCCAATCAACGAGGGCACCGTCAAACTCAGGTCCGTCGATGCAGACAAACTTGGTTTTGCCACCGATAGTCAGACGACATGCACCACACATACCCGTACCATCCACCATGATGGTGTTCAGAGAAACGTCGGTAGAGATGCCGTACTTCTGTGTTGTCAGACAAGAGAACTTCATCATTATAGGAGGGCCGATGGCAAATGCCTTGTCGATGTGCTCCTGCTCGGCAAACTTCTCAATGCCGATGGTCACTACGCCCTTCTCGCCCTTTGAGCCGTCATCAGTCATGATGATGAGCTCATCAGAAGAAGCACGCAGTTCGTCTTCGAGTATCACCAGTTCGGCAGTACGACCAGCCAGTACGGTGAGCACCCTGTTGCCAGCGGCCTTCAGTCCGCGAACGATAGGCAGCATAGGAGCAGCTCCCACGCCACCACAGGCGCAGATAACGGTGCCAAACTTCTCAATGTGTGTCGGGTTGCCCAGAGGTCCCACTACGTCAGCCACTTCATCGCCCACGTTGAGGTTACACAACTTAGTTGATGACAATCCCACTTCCTGAATTACCAATGTGATAGTGCCACGCTCTATGTCAGCATCTGCAATGGTCAGCGGCATACGCTCGCTGTGCTTGTCCACACGCACAATGACAAAGTTGCCAGGCTTACGGCTCTTAGCTATCAGCGGAGCCTCAATCTCGAAAAGGAACACCTTTTCAGAGAATTGCTTCTTGGTTACAATCTTGAACATAATGTTTTTGTGTTATATCTTTATTTAATGATTTCGCATCCCATATAAGGAACCAGCACCTTTGGCACCTTGATGCCGTCCTCTGTCTGGTTGTTCTCCAGTATGGCAGCCACGATGCGAGGCAGAGCCAGAGCCGAACCGTTCAGAGTGTGGCAGAGCTCAGTCTTCTTCGTCTCCTTGTTGCGATAGCGACACTTCAGGCGGTTAGCCTGATATGTGTCGAAGTTGGAAACTGATGAAACCTCCAGCCAACGCTTCTGAGCCTCAGAATAAACCTCGAAGTCGTAGCATATAGAAGAGGTGAACGACTGGTCGCCGCCACAGAGCAGCAGTATGCGGTAAGGCAGCTCCAGTTTCTTCAGCAGTCCCTCTACGTGCTCCAGCATCTCCTTGTGTGATTCCTTGGAATGCTCAGGCTTGTCTATGCGCACGATCTCAATCTTTGAGAACTCATGCAGACGGTTCAGTCCGCGCACGTCCTTGCCGTATGAGCCAGCCTCCCTGCGGAAGCACTGCGTGTAGGCGCAGTTCTTGATAGGCAGTTCGCTCTCATCCAGTATCACGTCGCGGTATATGTTTGTCACAGGTACCTCAGCAGTAGGTATGAGGTAGAGGTCGTCTATCTCGCAATGGTACATCTGTCCCTCCTTGTCAGGAAGCTGTCCTGTGCCATAGCCAGAAGCCTGGTTCACCACCGTTGGAGGCATAATCTCAGTGTATCCTGACTTGCGAGCCTCGTCGAGGAAGAAGTTGATAAGAGCCCTCTGCAAACGTGCGCCCAAACCCACATAGACAGGGAAACCAGCACCAGAAATCTTCACACCCAGGTCAAAGTCTATGAGGTTATACTTCTTGGCAAGCTCCCAGTGAGGCAACTTGGCTGTCTCCACCACAGGGTTAGCTGTCCAGTTGCCCACGGTGTCAGTGCCGTCGCATTCCTTGAGATTACTCTTTACGACCTTGTTATCCTCAGCCGTAGCACCCTCAGGCACCTCGTCGTATGGTATGTTAGGTATCTGGCAGAGTAGGGTAGTCAGCTCCTGCTGAGCCTGAGCCATCTCCGCCTCGTAGTCCTTTGACTTCTCCTTCAGTTGCGCCACCTCAGCTTTCGCCTGCTCTGCAGCAGCCTTATCGCCAGCCTTCATCAGCTGACCTATCTGTGCAGCAGCCTTCTTCTGCTCGCTCAGGCAGGCATCGAGAGCCTGCTGGGCCTCACGGCGCTTCTTGTCTATGTCGAGCACCTTGTCGATAGCCTCAGTTGCATTAGCGAAATGCTTCTTCTCGAGACCCTTAATTACTCGTTCTCTCTCTTCTGTGATAAGTTTAAGTGTAAGCATATATAAATGTAATTTGTTGTCCTATTAGTCTGCAAAGGTACAAAAAAAACAACATTCAGCCTAACTTTTTCCTTATAAAAATAATAATGAACGCATAAATTATTTGAAATCCTTGCCATTAGATTAACAAAATGCAATCAAAATGCCCCTTTTTGTGACACTCTGCTCATTCAAAATTCTTCACTCTCGCGGCTTCCCAAAAACTCACTTTGATAGGAAAATTGCCGTTCAGTATTCATGCGCTTTGAGAGCCCCTAAGTGAGTAAGTGAGGTTAAAATGAAAAATTCTTTCTTTTCTATACTTTTTCTTCCCTTTGTTTGGAGAAATAAAAATAATTATTTAATTTTGCAAACAGATAATTGATAGCGAGACAAGAATGGCAAAAGAATACGACATAATCAATGAGGAGCCACAGATGGCAAGCGAACCTGTTGCTGCATACAATGTGAGTCCTACTCCAGTTTTCTCTCCCTACCAGATGCAGATACTGGATAGTATCTCAAAGGTGAGGAGAGAAAAAGAATTGAAGGATATACGTGATATTATTGCCGAATATTTTTCAAACAAGGCTCTTGATGCAATGGATAAACTGTGCGATGAGGGCAAGCTTTCTGTCAAAGAGATAGAATCATGGAGTTCTGGTCATGATCGCACTCCTTATGCCCATTAAGATATGGAAAACATAGTCTTAGATTGCGCCATCAAGGCCAATGCACGTTACATTGTGTCAAATGACAGGCATTTCAACGAATTGAGAAACATTTCCTTCCCTCGTGTAGAAGTAATCAATATTCTTCGTTTTATAGAAGCATTGAAGAAACTGTAACACTCAGCGCCCCGCTCTATCTTTGAGCAGGGCGCTGGTTGGTTTTATAGTTTTTCTGCTCCGATGGTGGAGCGGTCATCTTTTTTCTCCTTATTCTTATATCTCCTGATTTCGGCTTCTTCCAATTGGCAGAAGCGGTCATAGTCTTTATTCATGGCTTCAACATCGTATTGTTTGTTTTTATTTCGCTCCCTTCCTGCGGTTACACTCTCGGCAGAGCATCTGGCAGTTCTCTATTACTGTCCTGCCTCCATCGCGCCAAGGAGTGATGTGGTCGCCCTCCATAAATTCGTAGTCGAACTCCTTGCCGCAGATGGGGCAAATGTGGTTCTGCTTCTCCCATACCGCCAGCTTTATGTCGTCAGGGAAGGCACGCAGGTCAAGGTGGTGCTCATCGCCCGTCAGTACGTAGGGGATGATGCCCTGCTGTTTCTGTATCTCGCTGTCGCGCATCAATTGTGATATGCGCTGGCCCAGCTCTACGGTGTTGAGTGTTTCCTTGCCATATTTGTCGTAGAGCGAAGCCCAGTCCAAGCCCTTCATTATCTTGCGAAACTTCTTCATGTCGAAGTTCGTTATCGCCCAGTTCAATACCGTCTGGAAGTACGACCACAGGTTGTTGGCGTTAGGGTCATGCTGATGGTCAGCCATATACTGCACGGCACTCATGCGATGTCCCTCGCGCGTCTCGTGCTCCGCCATCCACTCCAGTGCCTTCTTCAGAAAGTCCTGACGTATCGGTGTACCGTTCACAAGGTCTTTACCCAGTCGGTAAGCTCCGCAGTTGCTCTTAGAGAAGTGCTTCTTGGCATCCGTCACGAAAGGTCCTGCAAAGATGGCGTTGTTTATCTCCTGTTCGTTCAAGGGCTTGCCTGCTATATTGATAGTCTGAAACCACTTTAGTTTTTCCGAAGCCTCGCCCTCGCACACATACACTGTCAGTTTATAGTCCAGTATCTTCTTCTGTATGTCCTCTGGTTGATTGAAGAAATTCTTGAAATCATACGAGAATTTTCCTGCCACATACTCGCAGAGCGACAGCGTGCGCTGCTGTCCGTCCATCACCTCGTATGGGCACTCGGCATCGTCAGCACGCTTCACCCAGTACATCACGTTCAGCGGATAGCCGTTCAGCACGGTAGTTATCACCGCTTGCTGCTCCTTCTCGTTGTATATAAACTCACGCTGGTATGGAGGGCGGATATCTAACTTCCCGTCATACCCCCTCACTCCCTGCTCGTCGTTGTTAACGTAACCCTTGGTTATCTCGCCAACGGTCACTTCTATTTGCTTTATCGTCATCATATCTTTTGTGGGTGTTTGTTGCGGATGAGAATTCTTGAATAGACTTTTTCTTTGATACCATTCTTTATAATTACACCACTTGCATTTAAATCATAAGTACCTTTTTTTGAGAATTTCTTATAATAGGCGTCTTTGCATTCCTCTGACGTATATACCTTTGTTTTTAGTTTATACAAATCCATATTCTCACACATTCCAAGAATTTCAAATTGATTGGGGTCATATTTGTCAAGGAAGGTAATTGGAACCCCCATTACTCCTGCATAGTCCGCAGGAATATCAGAAGTTTTATTTATCTCAATTGCATCATAGTTGTCATAGGTGGGATATTCCTCTGGCGAATATTTACAAACCAAATCAATCGGTTCATTTCTCTTTTGTGTCTCTAAATTCGTAAACCAATGGACACCAGAAACTCGTATCATGCCAGCCCTGTGGTCTCCTGCTGTAGCTGTGTCTTCATAAGGAGAAACGAAGTGAGCAGCACCACCCTTGAAACCATACCCAAGCCATATCTCATTGTTTATGACATGAGGAAAAATCTCTTTGTAGATGATTGCTCCCTGATTGCCCACAATAAGGAATTTCTTTTTGTATTCAAGCAGCTGCCCAATATACTCCCTAAACAAGGAGAACGGCGGATTGGTTACGACTATGTCTGCCTGCTTCAGCAGTTCGATGCACTCAGGGTCACGGAAGTCGCCCGTCTTCAGCGTAGAGAGCACATTCTTGTCGTTCTTCAGCAGATACTGCACATCGCTGAGGTCAACGGCACCGTCACCGTTCATGTCCTTCACTTCCGTTATCTCCACCTTGTAGGCTATCTTCTTTGGCTCGTCAAAGAAGTCGCCAAAGTCAATCATTAGTTCGTTACCTTGTACAGGCGAACCGTTATAGCATGTGCAGATGAGCTTCTTCAAACCGAGCTGGTTGAAGCGAAGCGCAAAATACTTGAAGAAATTACTTTCATACGGGTCATCACAGTTGCACAATACCACCTTATCCTTGAAGTGCTGCCAGTAATGCTGCAACTCCCTCTCGATGTCAGTCAACTGCGTGTAGAACTCGTCTTTTTTAGCAATCTTAGCGTTGTTCAGGTTCTTGTTTGCCATAGATGCGATTGATAGTTATTAAGTCAGGCATCAACTATCAATCGCCACGCACAAGAAAAGCGTGATGCCTCTTATGCGTTAAGCTTAGGGCATGCCCAGGAAAGGAACCCCACCTCATCTAATAAGAATGCATCACGCCTGTTGGCGCAAATGCATTGCTATATATGATGAGGAACAGGGATGCCATTACCTGACACCCTTATCTCTATTACTTCAGAGCGTTTCTTATTCCAAACTGTTTCCTGGGCATTTTGGCTTAACGCGAAATAATAGCGAATGCTTTATATTGTTAGTTCGGATTTCTCCCCGAACCATTTGCAAAGATACGAAGATAAATCGTAACCTCCAAAAAAATTCTGCAACTTTTTTTGTAAGACGAGAAAACTTACCATGACAGATTATATATTTGGCACACTTGTTGTAAGAGATTCGTTTTATAAACGAATTTTCTAAATCTATGTTATACTCTACTATAGTTCAAAGAGACGAAACAGGCTTTAACAATATATATGAGGCAGCGCAGGAGTTTGAAGCAGAGAATGTGCTGGAGGCGATATTGACCTGTAAGTTTGACCAAAAGAAAATAGAAAAGACGCTGAATCTCTTGCGTCATTATCAGTATAGGCTCAATAACGAGTCAATGGACTTGGTGGAGTTCTCTGAGAACTTCATCGAGCAGTATGCAACTGACCATAACGAGTGTTTCCGCCTGACAGAGAAACTCATACGGCGTATTGGGACTACGATGACTGGCAGCATGAAGATATTCCGCTCTTTCTGTCCTGTTGTGCGTCGCAGATTGGATGAACGTCATAATATAGTTCCTGTGCTTGATTATAGTCGTCTTACGTTCCGTCAGTTTCATGGTCAGTTCTTCGGAGTGGAACCATACATAGAATCAGTGAAGACTCTACTGCATGAACTTGCTTCCTTTTTCTATCATCTCGTGACCACGATGAAGATATGCAAGGATATGATACGCAAGGAGGAGGAAACAAGGAAAGATGTCCAAAAACTAAAGGCTATATTTGAGAAAGACTGTGACGAGGTTCTTCATAGCGTGCGAGAGGTATTCAGTACATTTGACAAGATACAGTTGGTTTCAGAGGAAGAACTGGCAGAACGTCGCAAAAATGCTACTCCCATGGAGGTGTGGCTGCCGCGTGATTATCATAGATATGATAGACAGTGGATTAAGACTGAGGGCATAAAAATCAGAATAGCCACAGGCAATCAGTATGGATTAGATAACGAGGCGGCACTGCTTTGGAATAACAATCCGGAATGGGGGCAAACGGTGTGTAGCATACTCCCCAAACTCGACACTCTCGGCTTGCCATATAAGAACAGCAAGAAGGCGGCTGAAAGAGGAAAAAAAGGCACCTATGACTCTCGTGTGATGGTTTATATGATAAAATGGAGTGGTGTAAGCAGTACTGATACTGAAGGTAGAATAAAGGATGAAGAAAAGGAAAGACGTTTCTATAATTATTGTATTAAGAATTTTGATGGTGATTATCTCTTTCCTACATGGCCAGCAGTATGTCGTGAGAGAAAATACCTATATAGTCAGAATGTATCACATGAGTGGTTTGCAAAGAATTTTGAATCGTATGTTGAAAATATTTTACCCCAATAAAGCACAATAAGGCTATCATAGTATAAAATTGTTTTGACAGGTTCCCCTTCGGAATCTGTTTTTTTTTTGCATTTTTTTACGGCAAAAAGAATGGTTTTATTTCAAAGTTTTTACAGGAAACATTGCTTCCGTAAAAACTTCTGCTACTATCAAAGGAAAGCGCGAGGAAAATCTGTAAAAACCTCTTTACGCACCGTTGTAAATACTTAAAAAACAGCACTTTCCGTCGTAAACCAAATGACTTCGTTTTTCTTGTATGAAAGTCGCAAAAGGAGTAATTTTGCAGCATCATTAGTAAACTTTACAAAAAGAAAGAAAAGTATGGATTGTTCAATTAAAAACGGTACCTTCACCTTGTTTGGTAAGGGGTACTTGAACAAGAAGACGGGCAAGGTAGTGCCCTCGACAAAACCAGTCGAGAGCGTGGATATAGCATGGACTGGTAGGTACATAACTTCGGATTGCGCCAAGGCGCAGACGCTGGAGCTCAGGCGCATGATGGCGACGGCTACGGAGCAGGAGTTGCGTGACTATAAGCTGCTCAAGTTTGACGCGGTGGCTGGCGCGGGAGTGTTCAGCTATGGCAATGCTAAGGGGCTGGTGGAGCGTTCACCGTTCATTGTGCTCGACATCGACGGGCTTAGCTCTACGGAAGAGGCTCGCAGGGTGCAGCAGACCTTAATCGCTGATAAGGCGGTGGAGACGGCGCTGTGCTTCGTGTCGCCTAAGGGCTTGGGCGTGAAATGGTGGGCGGTGGTGCCTGAGTGGTGCAGGGATATGGACTTCGCCACGCAGTATGCCGTGCTGAGCCGCTACATCGGTTTTAATTATGGCGTATTGGCAGATGCCTCTTGCTCCAACGTCAACAGGCTTTGCTTCCTGCCTTGGGATAAAGATTGTTTTATTAACGAAAAGTTTATATAATTATGATGCATTACACAGAAAAAGAGAAGCTGGAGCTATATGCCCAGCAGATTAAGGATTCGGGCGTTGACATAACGCAGGACCAGAAGACAGAGTGGACGGAGATAGCCTACGCCTGTGCATCGCAGGGTGAGGCAGGGCGTGAGGCGTTCCACCTTATTAGTAGTAATCACCCCAAGTACAGCCGTGAGGAGTGCGACAAGCACTTCAGCTACTGCCTCAAGACGAGCAAGAACTGCGTCAGTCTGGGCTCATTGGTGAAGATTGCCAAGGAGCACGGCATAACGCTGACGTTGCCCCGTGGACGGCGCACCAAGACGCAGGCGCAGAAGCTGAAGGAGCAGCAGAACCGCATGGAGCTCATGAAGGAGGCTCTGAAGAAACAGGGCGAATGGCGCTTCAATGTGTGGCGTCAGCGTCCTGAGTTTAAGGAGGAAGGGCAGCCATGGCGACCATTTCAGGACCGCGACCTGGACACCTTCTACTGCCGGCTCAATGAGCAGGGCATCAAGGCAAGACAGCAAGATGTTAAGGCGCTCATCTTCAGTCGCGATTTCTGTACCGACTATGATGCCGTTAACGAGTGGCTCGACAGTCTGGCGCCTTGGAACCCTGACACGGACCCTGACTACTTGCGCGATTTCTACGTAGGTCACATGGAGTTCAACGACCCAGAGAACGAAGACTTCTATGAACTGATGATGAAGAAGTGGCACGTGGCGCTGGTGGGTATGATGCGGGGCAAGTTTCATGAGAACCCGCTGATGCCCATATTCAAGGGTATGCAGCACATAGGCAAGACCTACTTTGCACGCCACATCCTGCCACCTCACCTGCGCGACTACCGCCTCGAGGTGTCGCCATCGGAACGTATCGACAAGGACTTCATCATCTCGCTGTCGGAAACACCGCTCATAGTGTTCGACGAGATATCCTTTGGCTCTACGCAGAAGAACGAGGCGTTCAAGTTTATCGTCACCTCAAATCGTTCCAACGTGCGTGATGCCTACGCCCGATTCCGTGAGTCGCGTGAGCGCAGGGCTTCACTCATAGCCACCACCAACGATGACTGTCCCATACGCAATGGTGAGGGTAGCCGCCGCTACTTGGTGGTTGACCTCAAGGACACCGTTGACCTCGAGAACTTCCCCTTGCCTTATGAGGGTGCTTACGCTCAGGCTCTCTATCTGCTCAACCACGGTTTCGTGCCTAAGCCCGACCAGGACGAGAGTATGCTGATAACCCAGCACAACCAACCCTACATGGAGGCAGAGGACTGTGCCGAGGCGATACAGACATTCCTCAAAGTGCCCGATGGCGCGGAAGCATCCACTACCATGTATGCTGGCGACATATTGAAGGAGCTGGGTTATCGTGGTTTTCGTGGAAAAGAGTTCACATCGTCTAAGATAGGCAAGTGCATGAAGCTGTTGGGCTTTCCTTCAATACTCAGTAAGGGCAGGCATAAATACCATGTAGTGAAGATTGATCCTAGTGCGTATGATGCCCAGTCAAAGGAGGATGTAGTGGAATTCAATGTTGCTGTAGCCCCTGAGCCATTCTAAGTCTGAGGGGTGTGGGGTGAGGTACTTTCCTTATGGGATTTAAAAATAAATCAAAAAATCAATATAGATAGTGAACACTATATTCTTATTTATTTTTATACTATATAAGGAATTTCACCACACCCCACACCCCCGATTAGCTCCTCGCATAGCTACCGCAAAAAGTTGCAGAAAACAGCGAAAATAATGCACGAAAAACTTGCATAATTCGCTGATTTTTAGTAACTTTGTATGTAGATAATGAAGGAGTGCAGGAGCTAAGTAACCAGCCAAGGATGCTAAGCAACTACCCGGGGATGCTAAGCATCCGCAGCCAGGAGCAAAGCGACTGCAGGAAGTGCCGGAATTGTCTATGCAAAGTTATTTTTTATGTTTAACCCTTTAAAGAAAGGAGACTACTATTATGGCAGTTTTTATTGCTGTGCGCCAAGACAGGCGCAAGAATTCCAACAAGCTCTTCTACGGCAGGACCTACTGCCCGAACATCATCGGCACGCGCGAGTTGGCTAAGAAGATCGAGGCCAACGTCAGTGTGAAGGAGTCAGACGTGTATGCCGTGCTCATCGAACTCGCCAACGTGATGGCTTACGAGATCGCCAACTCGAGCAAGGTGCACCTGGAGCGTATCGGCTATTTCTTCCCATCTATCCGTTCCAGCGGTTCGCTCGCCAAGGACGAGTATAACATTGCGGAGAACGTGAAGAGCGGCCGCGTACGCTTCACCCCTGACTACACTCGTTCGGTAGAGAGTGCTGCTGACGGCAAGATGTCGGGTCTGAGCTCACGCTCCATCTCTGGCACGGGCTTCAGCTACAAGATCGTCGATCTGGCTGAGAAGCCAAAGAAGGAGGACGATGGAGAGTAATTCACAGTGCACAGTGCACAGTTAAAAGTTTCACCCGTGTAGGACACACAAGAGCCTGCACGGGTGAATGTTTTTTTTAATAGTATCTTAACTAAGAAAGTTTAGAACTTTCTGAGTGTTACGTTCTTCACGCTGATTTCGCAATCGGGGTCAATGTCGGTGTTTGTCTCGGTGTACGTGATATGGCAGTCGTGGATGTCGATATTGTGTACGGTGCCGCGTGCGCCCTTTGCGCTGATACCGATGCGTGCCTTGTTGCACGTGAGGTTGTAGATGTGTATGCCCTGGAACTCTGGTATCCAGTCGGTGCCTGAGGCTCCCTCGGTCTTGTAGATGGCCTCGTTGATGTAGTCGGTCTGGAAGCCTATTGCCTCGTCGCGTACCTTGTCGAGGAGCATGTTCCAGATGTAGATGTTGTCGGTCTTGCCGCCGCGGCTGGTGTAGCTCTTGAAGCGAAGGCCTGTCTCGGTATTGACGAGGGTGTTGTCATATACGCATACGTTGCTGATGCCTGAGGCAAATTCTGAACCGATGTCGAAGCCGCCGTGGGCATAGAGCACCGTATTGCCGGCTATGACGACGTCTTTCATGGGCTGGTGGTCGAAGGCGCGCTTGCCGGTGGCTGCCTTGAGCGAGATGCCGTCGTTGCCGCAGTCGATGGTGCAGCCTGCGATGAGCACCTTCTGGCTGGTCTTGACCACTATGCCGTCGCCGTTCTGGGCGTTCCATGGGCAATTGACGGTGATGCCGTCAACGATGAGGTCTGTGCAGTCTTCGAGTTCGAGCTGGAACTTGGGTGAGTCGACGATGGTGACGCCCTGTACGAGTACGTTATGGCAGCCCTGTATATATACTACTGACTGGCGGAGTGCCTCCTGGCGTAATACCGACTCGTCGAAGTTGGGGAGTGACTTGAGGTTGAAGGGGTACCATATCTCATCGTTGCCCTTCATGGCTGTGGTGCCTCCGAGTGACTTGAGCTGGTCCCACTCGGTAGCGGAGTACTTGGAGCGCTTTGCTGCGCGCCAGTATATGCCGTTGCCGTTGATGATGCCCTCGCCAGTGATTGCCACGTTATTGCAGCCGAGTGCCTGTATGCCGTGCAGGGGCTTGGTAGCGCCTGGCTTGAGGTGCTTGGTGCGGTCGGGGGTGATGACGAGCATGGCGCCCTTGGCAAGGTGCAGGTCTATGCCTGACTTGAGGTATATGGGGGCCGTGAGCCATGAGCCTGCTGGCACATATACCTGTCCGCCGCCCTTGGCAGCGAGGGCATCAATGGTGCTCTGTATGGCCTGGGTGCAGTCGGTGGTGCCGTCGCCCTTGGCGCCGAAGTCGGTTATGATGGAACGTGCGTCCTTGATGGTGGGCTGCTGTGCCTGTTCGATACCGATGGGCAGGTTCTTGTAGTAGTTGCTGTAGTCGGCAGCTGATGCCGTTGCTGTTGAGAGCAACAGACTGAGTGAAATGAGTAGATGTTTCATATAGATTGAATTTTTTTAGGAGTTAAAGGGGAGTTATATACTTAGCTCATTGAGCACGGTAAACAGTTTCTTGTCGAGGGGCTTGTCGGAGCGTATTGCCTCGGAGAAGGGCACATAGACTACCTCGTTGTTGCGCACGCCTATCATGACGTTGCGCTGTCCCTGCATGATGGCTTCGATGGCGCCTACGCCTGTGCGGCTGGCAAGTATGCGGTCGCGTGCCGTGGGTGAGCCGCCTCGCTGCAGGTGACCGAGTATGGATACGCGGACGTCGTACCCAGGAAACTCCTTCTTGACGCGCTCGGCGTAGTACATGGCGCCGCACTTGGGCGACTCGGACACTATCACGATGCATGACTTCTTTGACTTGCGTATGCCGCGCTTCATAAACTCGGCGAGCTGGTCGGCGTCGGTCTCCTCCTCGGGGATGATGGCTGCTTCGGCACCGCATGCTATGGCGCTGTTCTGGGCGAGGAAGCCTGCGTCGCGTCCCATGACCTCGACGAAGAATATGCGCTCGTGTGACTGCGCGGTGTCGCGGATGCGATCGACGCACTCCATGATGGTATTCATGGTGGTGTCGTAGCCTATGGTGGAGTCGGTGCCGTAGAGGTCGTTGTCGATGGTGCCGGGCAGCCCGATGCAGCATACGTCAAACTCCTGTGCAAACTCGCGTGCGCCGGACAGGGAGCCGTTACCGCCGATGACGACGAGGGCGTCGATGCCTTCGCGCACCATGGTGTCGTAGGCTTTCTTACGGCCTTCGTACTCACGGAACTCGGTGGAACGTGCAGTCTTGAGAATGGTGCCGCCGAGGGTGATGATGCCTGATACGTCCTCCGTGGTGAAGGTCTTGATGTCGCCGTTGATAAGGCCCTCCCATCCGCGGTAGATGCCCTTGATGGTGAAGCCGTTGCAGATGCCTGCACGTGTCACTGCGCGTATGGCGGCGTTCATGCCAGGGGCATCGCCGCCTGATGTCATTATTCCTATTGTTTTTATCTTGCTCATTGAGGATTACATGAAGATTGAATATTGAAAACTATGAACTGTGAACTGTTAAACCGTCAATTGCAGGCACAGCACCACGAAGGCGATGATGCCTGAGATGAGGGTGAGGGGGGTGATGTGCTTGAAGTACCACTTGAGACTGACGCCCTGCATCTGCATCATGATGATGCCGCTGATGGAGCCGACGGCGAGTATGCTGCCGCCTACGGCGGTGCCAAAGGAGAGTACCTTCCAGTATGCTCCGCCGACGGAGTAGTAGGAGATGGTGTCGGAGACATCATGCAGGGATACCATGGTGAGGCATGAGGCGAAGCTGTCAAGCAGGGTGCTGATGCACGCTGTGATGATGCCTATTGTCCAGATGTTGCCGATGAGCATGTCTATCTGGTTAGCAAACCAACTGATGGCGCCCGTCTCGGTGACTACGCCGAGGGCAAGCATCACACCTATTATATATAGTATCTGCTGTATGGTGTTGTACTGCATCTTCTGAGGGGTGTCGTCGAAACTGATGCGACGCTTGTGATTGTCGAAGAGGGAATGGTTGAACATCTCATTGACAATCCACAGGAGGCTGAGGGTACAGAGGGCTCCGAGGAACGGAGGCAATTGGGTGATGGTGGTAAAGGTGGGGATGAACCACAGTCCGCCGATGCCTACGAGGAACATCACGAAGCGCTGCCATACACGGAGATTGGTGTCGTCACCACGATAGGGCAGAGTGGGGCGCTCTATATCGATATTGGGACGCAGACGCAGGCTGACCAGCACCGTGGGGATAATCCACGCCAGGGCACAGGGAATGGCCATGGAGAGGGTGTAGTCGGATGCCGTGATGGCGCCCTTATTCCACAGGACGAGTCCCGTAGGGTCGCCGATGACGGTGAGGGCACCGCCGAAGATGACAGCCAGGAGCACCATGGTGCCGTAGAGCTTGCGGTCCTTGGTGCGGGGCAGTATGCTATTAGTGACGGTGAGCATCAGCACGATGGTGGAGATGTTGTCGAGATTGGCTGAGAGAAAGAAAGTGAATGCTGTGAGCTTCCATAGGAGCAGACGGCTATTGCGCGTGCGCATCCAAAGGGTGAGGAAGTCGAAACAGCCGTTGGTATGTAGGATGCTGACGATACTCATCGTGGCAAGCAGAAACAGTACTACGGCGGCTGCCTGGCCGAGGTAGGGCAGGAAGATGCTCTTGGCGATGTACTGCTTGACTGCGAGGCTGTTGGGCTGTATGCCGTCGAGAAACGACGTATAGTCGGCCATGTGCTGCCTCTCGACAAAGTCGGCGCCGAAACTGATATACAGCACCCATCCCAGTGTGCACGCAAAGACGGCTACTGCTGCCTTGTTGATGTGGGTATGCCGCTCAGTGGCTATAAGTAAGAGGCTTACCAGGAGGATTGCTGTGATGAGTATTGTCATACACTTGTATTTGTGAGTAATGTGTAGTGTGTAAAATAATTTCGGACACAAAAATAATACATTTTTTTAATATCAGCAAGAAAAAAAGGAAAAATTGTGCTTGTAAACGAAAAAAGAGGTTGATACAGGACGCATCAACCTCCAAGGCGATTTCGTTTATATAAAAATAAAAAACACGAAATCTATACTTGGTGGCAAAGTTAAGGATATTTGTTGTATTCTGCAAGATTTTTTTATGAAAAATGTTATTTTTGTCAAGAAAAGTTTGCAGTTTCAAAAACTTTTGCTAAATTTGCGGTCACTATACAGTCTTCTAAACGAGGAAAAATAACTTTAAACGCAAAAATATTATGTCGCAGATTATTGGACACATCTCTCAGATTATTGGTCCGGTTGTCGATGTGTATTTCGACACAGAAGGACAGGATGCAGAGAAAGTGCTGCCTAAAATCCATGATGCCCTTATCGTAAAACGTGCCGACGGCCGCGACCTTGTCATAGAGGTGCAGCAGCACATCGGCGAGGATACCGTGCGTGCTGTCGCTATGGACAATACCGACGGACTGCAGCGCGGTCTGGAAGTGACGCCCACGGGCGCTCCTATCTGTATGCCTTCGGGCGAGCAGATGAAGGGCAGGATGCTCAACGTGATAGGTCAGCCTATCGACGGCATGGCTCCACTGAAGAAGGACAACCCATACCCCATCCACCGCGAGGCTCCGCAGTACGAGGAACTGTCAACAACCAAGGAAATGCTGCCTACTGGCATCAAGGTGATCGACCTCCTGGAGCCATACCTGAAGGGTGGTAAGATAGGACTCTTCGGCGGTGCCGGCGTGGGCAAGACGGTGCTCATCATGGAGCTTATCAACAATATCGCCAAGGGCGGTAACAACGGTTTCTCAGTGTTTGCCGGAGTGGGAGAGCGCACGCGTGAGGGTAACGACCTCATACGCGAGATGATAGAGTCAGGCGTTATCAAGTACGGCGACAAGTTCAAGGAGGCCATGGCGGAAGGCAAGTGGGACCTCTCACTCGTTGACCCCGAGGAGCTCAAGAAGTCACAGGCAACACTCGTTTACGGACAGATGAACGAGCCACCAGGCGCACGTGCCTCAGTAGCCCTGTCAGGACTGACGGTGGCAGAGGAGTTCCGTGACCAGGGCGGCGACATACTGTTCTTCATCGACAACATATTCCGTTTCACCCAGGCAGGTTCTGAGGTATCAGCCCTGCTGGGACGTATGCCGTCAGCCGTAGGTTATCAGCCGACGCTGGCATCAGAGATGGGTACGATGCAGGAGCGCATCACGTCAACAAAGACGGGCTCCATCACGTCAGTACAGGCCGTGTATGTGCCTGCCGACGACCTTACCGACCCTGCTCCTGCCACCACCTTTACACACCTCGACGCTACCACGGAGCTGTCACGAAGCATAGCACAGCTCGGTATATACCCCGCCGTTGACCCGCTGGGCAGTACGTCACGAATACTCGACCCGCTCGTGGTGGGCAAGGCACACTACGACTGCGCACAGAGAGTGAAGCAGATACTGCAGAAATACAAGGAACTGCAGGACATCATCGCCATACTCGGTATGGACGAGCTGTCAGACGAGGACAAGTTGACGGTAAACCGTGCACGAAGGGTACAGCGATTCCTCTCACAGCCATTCGCCGTGGCAGAACAGTTTACCGGCGTGAAGGGCGAGATGGTGAGCATAGAGGATACCATCAAGGGATTCAACATGATACTCGACGGAGAGCTCGACGACCTGCCTGAGCAGGCGTTCCTCAACGTGGGTACCATAGAACAGGCCATAGAAAAGGGCAAGAAACTCCTTGCACAGGCACAGGGGTAGGACGAGCCCCTTTGACCAGAAGGACTGTAGCAAAACCCCTATTTTAAGAAAAGGTAAGAAAGAATGCTTAGACTGAAGATAGTATCACCAGAGAAGATCCTCTACGAGGGCGAGGCAACCAGCGTGAAGGTGCCTGGCGTGCTCGGAGCGATGGAGATATTGCAGAACCATGCCCCGCTGATATCAGCCCTTGCCGAGGGCAAGGTGGCATACACCAACGCCGAAGGTACGGTGGAGGAGATACAGGTGGCAGGCGGTTTTGTGGAGGTGCTGCACAACAACGTGTCACTCTGCATAGAGCGTGAAAGCGCATAAAAAAAAGATAGAGCGATGTGGCCCTGGCTCGTATTCTCCGTCTTTTTCTACACATTACTCATATACGCATGGGTGGTGGGGCTCAGAGCGGTACAGAGATACCAGCCCGAAAAGGCGGTGACATACTACTTCATCATGGCGTCGATACGCTTTGTGATGGCGCTCACGGTAGTGGCACTCTACATGCTCTTTTCACGCCATACACACGAGGAGGCGGTAACGTTCTGCCTGACATTCTCGCTGATGTACGTGGCGATGGTGATTATCTCGATAATGTTAAAACATTGATTAGTCAATATATGAATAAACTGAAATACATACTTTGCCTGGCAGCACTACTGCTGTGCCTCACGCCCGCAACGGCAAGCGAGGAGGAGGGCAAGGTTGACGTCAATGGCACCGTGCTGGGACATATAAAGGACTCCTACGAATGGCACATCATAGGCAGCCACGAGAACGCCGTGGCAATACCGCTGCCCGTGATAGTGCACAGCTCCACAGGATGGCACGTATTCCTCAGCGACAGGATACTTGAGGGAAAAGTGTATGAGGGACTGACAATAGCAGAGGAAGGTCCCAACGCAGGCAAGATAGTGGAGAAGGTGGGCGACGCAGAGCAGAGCGTATTCGACATCAGTATCACGAAGACGGTATGCGTGCTGTTCATCGACTCTTTCCTCCTGCTGCTCATCATATTGCTGCCGGCACGCTGGTATAAAAACCGCAAGCCAAGCGACGAAGCCCCGAAAGGCTTCGTAGGCTTCATAGAGATGCTCGTGATGTATGTGGTTGACAATATGATAAAGCCAAGCATAGGCAAGGGCTACGAGAAGTATATGCCGTACCTGCTGACGTGCTTCTTCTTCATATTCTTCGCCAACGTCTTCGGCATCATACCGTTCCCACCGTTCGGCGGCAACCTGACGGGCAATATTGCCTGCACGTTCTTCCTGGCATTCTGCACGTTCGTGATAACGCAGTTCTCAGGTTCGAAGCACTACTGGAAGGACATTTTCTGGCCTGAGGTGCCACTGGCGCTCAAAGCCATACCGCTGATGCCCCTGATAGAGTTTGTGGGAATATTCACCAAGCCGTTTGCGCTGATGATCCGTCTCTTTGCCAACATGATGGCAGGCCACGCCATAGCGCTCTCCATAACGTGCGTGATATTCGTGGCAGCCACGATGGGCTACGGCATGCTGGCAGGACTCGGTGCGGTGAGCATGCTGATGAGCGTCTTCATGCTTACGCTGGAGTGCCTCGTATGCTTCATACAGGCGATGGTGTTCACACAACTCTCGGCAACATTCATCGGACTGGCAAGAATACACCCCGAGGAGGAATAATCTCGGAATAACGTCATAACGAAATAACGAATAACGAAATAACGGAATAATAACAATAACAAATTTATAACTAAAATTTTAAGGCTATGATTTCTATGATTTTGGCAGCTGAGGCAGCTGCAGGTATTGCTAAGTTGGGCGCTGGTCTCGGCGCTGGTCTCGCAGCTATTGGTGCAGGTATTGGTATTGGTAAGATCGGCGGTAGCGCTATGGATGCTATGGCTCGTCAGCCAGAGGTGATGAACAAGCTGTTTACTAACATGATCGTTGCTGCAGCCCTCATCGAGGGTGTTGCCCTCTTCGGCGCAGTTATCGCCCTGCTATGCTCTTTCTAACGCATACCAACAGAAAGAATAAACTAACAAAGAAAACTCTATACAGCGTATGGATTTGTTGATTCCGAGTACCGGCTTGCTTTTCTGGATGTGCATCACGTTCTTCGTAGTGCTTGCGCTCCTGTGGAAGTTTGGGTTCCCCGCCATCGTGGGTATGGTCAATGAGCGCAAACAGTTCATTGACGACAGCCTGCGTAAGGCACAGGAGGCCAACGAGAAGCTTGCCAACATACAGAAAGAAAGTGAGTCCATCCTGCGTGAGGCCCGCGAGAAACAGGGCCAGTTGTTGAAAGAGGCTACCGCCACCCGCGATGCCATCGTGGAGAAAGCCCAGGACAAGGCAAAGGAAGAGGCAGCACGCCTCATCGCCGACGCCAAGGCACAGATAGACGCCGAGAAAGCGTCAGCCCTGCGCGAGATACGTGCAGAGATGGCACAGCTCTCAGTAATGGTGGCAGAGAAGGTGATACGAAAGGACCTTTCAGACGACAAGGCGCAGATGGTGCTTATAGACAAACTGCTGGATGAGGTTTCTGTTGACAAGCAGTAACGCGAACTATGGATATAGGAGTGATATCAGTAAGGTATGCCCGCGCGCTGCTCAAGTGCAGCGTGGAGTCGAAGGCTGAGGACCAGGTGTATCAGGAGATGCAGACTCTGGCAGAGAGTTACATCAAGGTGCCTGAGATACGTTACGCCATCGACAATCCCATGGTAGCCCGTGAAAAGAAGGCAGAGCTCATAAAGGCTGCTGCCGGAGGCAAGATATGCAAGGTGACAGAGAGATTTATAGACCTCGTACTGCAAGAGTCGCGTGAGTCGGTACTGCAGTTTATCGCCAATGCCTTTGTCACGCTTTACCGTCAACAGAAGAATATCACCCGTGGAAAGCTCACTACGGCGGTTCCCGTGTCGGATGCCATGGAGCAGAAGATGCGCAGTATGGTGGAAAACCGTACAAAGGGAACTGTGGAATTTTCCACAGAGGTGGACCCCGACATCATAGGAGGCTTCGTGCTCGAATATGACACCTACAGGATGGACACCTCGGTGAAGTCGCAACTCAGCAGAATTCTCAAACAGTTGGGGTAGGAGGGGCACCCTCATCTTTTATCCTCAAACTGAACACTTGTCAATAGTGGCGGAGATGTTGCCGCCTTAACCAATAAAACAAAAAAACTAACAATGTCAGATAAAATCAAACCAAGTGAAGTCTCACAGGTCTTGCTTGACCAACTTAAGGGAATCTCAACGTCTGCCAACTTCGACGAGGTGGGTACGGTGCTGACGGTCGGCGACGGCGTGGCACGCATCTACGGCCTGCGCAACGCGGAGGCGAGTGAGCTGTTGGAATTTGAGAACGGCACGATGGCTATCGTGATGAACCTGGAGGAAGACAACGTCGGTTGTGTGCTGCTGGGTCCTACCAGCGGTATCAAGGAGGGACAGGTGGTGAAGCGCACCAAGCGCATCGCTTCGATACGTGTCAACGACAATATGCTGGGACGCGTAATCAACCCTCTCGGACAGGCTATCGACGGCGGTGGCGACATAGACCTCACCGATGCCTTCGAGATGCCGCTTGACCGCAAGGCGCCAGGCGTGATATACCGTCAGCCGGTAAAGGAGCCTCTGCAGACGGGTATCAAGGCTGTTGACTCCATGATTCCTATAGGAAGGGGACAGCGTGAGCTTATCATCGGCGACCGCCAGACAGGTAAGACCGCTATTGCGATTGATACCATCATCAACCAGAAGTCGTTCTACGAGGCTGGCAAGCCCGTTTACTGTATATACGTGGCTATCGGCCAGAAGGCATCAACGGTGGCTGCCCTCGTGCAGAACCTCAAGGAGCGCGGAGCCCTGCCTTACACTATCATCGTTGCAGCTACAGCCAGCGACCCTGCTGCCATGCAGTATTATGCACCGTTTGCCGGTGCTGCCATCGGTGAGTATTTCCGCGACAGGGGCGAGCATGCCCTCGTGGTGTACGACGACCTCTCAAAGCAGGCGGTGGCTTACCGTGAGGTGTCACTCATCCTGCGTCGTCCTTCTGGACGTGAGGCGTATCCGGGTGACGTGTTCTATCTCCACTCCCGTCTGCTGGAGCGTGCTGCCAAGATCAACGAGCAGCAGGAGGTTGCCGAGCAGATGAACGACCTTCCAGCTTGTCTCAAAGGCAAGGTGAAGGGTGGCGGCTCACTTACTGCCCTGCCTATCATCGAGACACAGGCAGGCGACGTGTCAGCATATATCCCTACAAACGTAATCTCCATTACCGACGGACAGATATACCTTGAGTCTGACCTGTTCAACCAGGGCTTCCGCCCCGCTATCAACGTGGGTATCTCAGTTTCCCGTGTGGGTGGCTCGGCTCAGATAAAGTCCATGAAGAAAGTGGCTGGTACGCTGAAGATTGACCAGGCGCAGTACCGCGAGCTGGAGGCATTCTCAAAGTTCTCAAGCGACATGGATGCCGTAACGGCCATGACACTTGACCGCGGACGCAAGAACAACCAGTTGCTCATACAGCCACAGTACAGTCCTATGCCGGTGGGAGAGCAGGTTGCCATCCTGTATTGCGGCACCAAGGGCTTGATGAAAGATGTACCCGTCGATAAGGTGCGTGAGTGTCAGGACACCTTCCTTGAGACTATGCGCAACCAGCATCAGGATGTGCTCGACTTCCTCGGTTCGGGAAAGATTGACGACTCAGCGACAAATGCCATAGAGGAAACGATGGCTAATGTAGCAGAGAGCTATAAATAAATGAGTCAAACTTCATTTTGAAAAAAAAAATATTCCTAACAGAATAAGGAATGGCAAGTTTAAAAGAAATAAAAAATCGTATCACGTCTGTACAGAGCACGCGCAAGATTACGAGTGCCATGAAGATGGTGGCATCAAGTAAGTTGCATCATGCTCAGCAGATGATAGAGAGTATGCTCCCGTACGAAGGTATGCTGGAGCACATTCTCAAGACGTTCCTTGCCAGCGATGTCGATGCAAAAGGCAGTATAACTCAGGCGCGTCCTGTCAAGAGGGTTGCTGTCCTCGCCTTTTCAAGTAATTCAAGTCTTTGTGGAGGATTTAACGCTAACGTGTTGAAACTCACACAGAAAACGGTGGAGGGTTACCAGGCTAAAGGTGTAGAGGTGACTGTATATCCCATAGGTAGGAAAGTGGCTGAGAAGGTACAGAAGATGGGACTTGTATCGGCGGGCAACTTCATGCAGCTTGCCGACAAACCCAACTCCATCCAGTGTGCCGAGATAGGAAGAAAACTGCAGGAGGACTTTGATAAGGGTATCATCGACAAGGTGGTGATGATATACCACCATTTCAAGAGCGCAGGCAGCCAGATACTCCAGAACAAGACGCTCTTGCCGATAGACATAGAGTCGGCGATGGACTATGACCACTTCCGTGACCTGAAGAGTACCATAGCCTCCGAGGAGGCAACACGCTACCTGCAGGAACACCAGAAGAAGCGTGAGTACGAGAACGAACAGGGTAAGGCGCTCAACGACAACTTCATCGTGGAGCCCGATATGCAGACCATTCTTTCCATGCTCGTGCCACGCTACGTCAACCTTATGATTTATACTGCGCTGTTGGACAGTAACGCCTCAGAACATGCGGCACGCATGGTGGCTATGCAGACGGCAACGGACAACGCCGACGAATTGCTGCGTACGCTCAACCTGCAGTACAATAAGTCACGCCAACAGGCTATCACCAGCGAGCTCCTCGACATCGTAGGCGGTTCCATAAACAACTAATGTTTAAAGAATATTAAAAGTTTGCCCAAAATGCAATCTCGGCTTTGCAATTTGGTATTTTTTTAATAACTTTGTAGCTCAAAATTATACTGTCGGACAGAAATGGAGGATTTTTACCGCACTCACAGATACCTTGTTGAGCATTGTAATGCCCCTGTGCGCCGCGTCCTTATGGACGAGATAGACTGGAGTGCGCGCATGATAGGCATAAAGGGAACGCGGTGTGTAGGCAAGACCACATTTCTCTTGCAGTATGCAAAGGAGCGGTTCAGTTCCACAGACAGGCGCTGCCTGTATGTCAACATGAACAACTTCTATTTCCAGGGACGTGGCATAGCAGACTTTGCTGGTGAATTCTACAAGCAGGGTGGAAGAGTGCTGCTGATAGATCAGGTGTTCAAACAGTTTGATTGGAGTAGGGAACTCCGTCGCTGTTATGACCTATACCCAAAACTGAAGATCGTTTTTGCTGGCTCCAGCGTGATGCGACTGAAAAAAGAAAACCCAGAGCTCTGTGACATAGTGAAGAGTTATAATCTCAGGGGCTTTTCGTTTAGGGAATATCTGAATCTGCGTACAGGCTTACATTTTAGATGGATTCCTCTGAGCGAACTATTGATACACAAGAAGCAGATAGTGGAGGAGATAGTAGCAAAGGTTGACCCGCAAAGGTATTTCAAGGAATACATAGAGCACGGCTTTTACCCCCTGTTTCGCGAGCATGATGATTTCTCGGACAACCTGCTGAAGTCGATGAATATGATGACAGAGGTTGATATACTGCTCATAAAGCAGATAGAGCTGAAGTACCTCACTAAGATAAAGAAATTATTCTACCTTCTCGCTGTAGCTGGTCCGCATGCGCCAAACGTAAGTAAACTGGCAAAAGAGATCGAGACAAGCAGGGCTACTGTGATGAACTACATAAAGTATCTTGCAGATGCTAGACTGATAAATATGATATATCCAGTAGGGCAGCGATTTCCTAAGAAACCTACTAAGGTGATGCTTCATAATCCGAATCTCTACCAAGCAATATACCCGATAGCCTACGACGTGCAGACGCAGATGGAGACTTTTTTTGTTAATACTCTATGGAAAGACCATAAGGTCAACCAAGCAAGCAAAGAGACGCACTATACTATTGATGGCACCAGTCGTTTCAGGGTATGTAACACGGTGACACCGAAAATGATAATGGGAGATGATATATTCTTTCAGTATGCGGACAATACGGTAGGCGATAATATAGTACCGCTGTGGCTACTGGGATTCTTATATTAAACAAAGAAGTATTTACACAATTTTTATTTACTACATTTATCTTAATAACAAAAATGGCTAAAGAAAAAAAGTTTATCACCTGTGATGGTAACGAGGCTGCGGCTCACGTGAGCTATATGTTCTCGGAGGTAGCTGCTATCTACCCTATCACACCATCGTCTCCAATGGCGGAGCACACTGATGACTGGGCTGCACGTGGTCGTAAGAACATGTGGGGTCAGACGGTACTTGTACAAGAAATGCAGTCAGAGGGCGGTGCTGCCGGCGCAGTACACGGTTCTCTGCAGGCAGGTGCACTTACCACTACATTCACAGCATCTCAGGGTCTTCTCCTGATGATTCCTAACATGTATAAGATTGCAGGTGAGCTTCTCCCTTGTGTATTCGATGTATCAGCTCGTACACTGGCTTCTCACTCTCTCTGTATCTTCGGTGACCACCAGGACGTAATGGCTTGCCGTCAGACTGGCTTCGCTATGTTCTGCTCAGGTTCAGTTCAGGAGGTTATGGACCTCACAGCTGTTCCTCACCTTGCTACTCTCGAGACCAAGGTGCCATTCATCAACTTCTTTGATGGTTTCCGTACCTCTCACGAGTATCACAAGATTGAGGTAATGGACATGGAGGACATCAAGGCTATCACACCACAGGAGTTCGTTAAGGAGTTCCGCGACCGTGCACTTACTCCAGAGCGTCCTGTAACACGTGGTACAGCTGAGAACCCAGAGACATTCTTCACACATCGTGAGGCTTGTAACGCATACTATGACGCAATACCTGACGTAGTAGAGAAGTATCTCGGCGAGATTTCAAAGATTACTGGCCGTGAGTATCACAACTTCAACTACTACGGTGCCAAGGATGCTGAGAACGTAATCATCCTCATGGGTTCAGCTACTGAGGCTGCTCGCGAGGCTATCGACTACCTCGTTTCCGAGGGTAAGAAGGTAGGTATGATTGCCGTTCACCTCTATCGCCCATTCTCTATCGAGTACCTCATGAAGGCTGTTCCTGCTACATGCAAGAAGATTGCCGTTCTTGACCGTACCAAGGAGCCAGGTGCTGAGGGTGAGCCTCTCTACCTCGACGTTAAGTCTGCATTCTATGAGTGCGAGAATCGTCCTCTCATCGTGGGTGGTCGTTATGGTCTGGGTTCTTCAGACGTTACACCAGCCATGATTATCTCAGTATTCAACAACCTCGCTCTCCCACAGCCAAAGAATCACTTCACTGTTGGTATCGTTGACGACGTTACCAACCTCTCACTTGAGAAGGTTGAGGAAATCGCTCTTGGTGGCAAGTCAACTCAGGAGTGTAAGTTCTTCGGTCTGGGTGCTGACGGTACCGTTGGTGCTAACAAGAACTCAGTAAAGATTATCGGTGAGAACACTGACAAGTACTGCCAGGCATACTTCTCTTACGACTCTAAGAAGTCAGGCGGCTTCACATGTTCACACCTCCGTTTCGGTGACGAGCCAATCCGCTCTACATATCAGATCACCACACCTAACTTCGTAGCATGTCACGTACAGGCTTACCTGCACATGTACGACGTAACACGTGGTATCCGTGAGAACGGTTCATTCCTGCTCAACACCATCTTCGACGGCGAGGAACTCGTTAACTTCATCCCTAATAAGGTAAAGCGCGTCTTCGCTCAGAAGAACATCAAGGTTTACTATATCAATGCTACAAAGATAGCACAGGAGATAGGTCTGGGCAACCGTACCAACACCATCCTGCAGTCTGCATTCTTCCGCATCTCAGAGGTTATCCCTGTAGATCTCGCAGTAGAGCAGATGAAGGCATTCGCCAAGAAGTCTTACGGCAAGAAGGGTGATGACGTTGTCAACATGAACTATCAGGCTGTAGATCGTGGCGGCGAGTACAAGCAGCTCACCGTTGACCCAGCATGGGCTAACCTTCCAGACGACGCTCCAAAGGCTGACGATGCACCAGCATTCGTTAAGGAACTCGTTCGTCCTATCAACGCTCAGATGGGTGGCGACCTCAAGGTTTCAGACTTCGTTAAGTTCGACACTGTTGATGGTACATGGCAGAACGGCACTGCAGCTTACGAGAAGCGTGGCGTAGAGGCATTCGTACCTGTATGGAACGTAGAGAACTGTATCCAGTGTAACAAGTGTTCATTCGTTTGTCCTCACGCAGCTATCCGTCCATTCGTCCTCACCGACGAGGAGCTCAAGGGCTTCAACGGCGCTACTCAGGAGATGAAGGCACCAGCAGCCATGAAGGGCATGCACTTCGTTATCGAGCCATCACCACTCGACTGTCTCGGTTGCGGCAACTGTGTTGACGTATGTCCAGGCAAGAAGGGCGAGAAGGCTCTCAAGATGGTTCCTTACAACCCAGACGCTCAGGAGATGATAGATCTCGCAGCAGGTTGGGATTACCTCGTAAAGAACGTTAAGACCAAGCAGGAACTCGTTGACATCAAGGCTAATCCAAAGAACTCTCAGTTCGCTACACCTCTCTTCGAGTTCTCAGGCGCTTGCTCTGGTTGCGGTGAGACACCATACGTTAAGCTTATCTCTCAGCTCTTCGGCGACCGCGAGGTAATCGCTAACGCTACAGGCTGTTCTTCAATCTACTCAGCTTCTATACCTTCTACACCTTATACTACTAACGAGAAGGGTCAGGGTCCTGCATTCGACAACTCTCTGTTCGAGGACTTCTGCGAATTCGGTCTCGGTATGGTAATCGGTAACAAGAAGATGAAGGAGCGCGTTGCAATGCTTCTCCAGAAGGTTGTTGACGAGAAGATGGGCTCAGCAGAGTACCAGGCAGCAGCTGCTGAATGGATAGAGAAGAAGGAAGATGCCGACGAGACAAAGCGCCTCGCAGCAATCCTGAAGCCAGAAATCGCTAAGGGTGCAGCTAACGGTTGCCCTGTATGCTCTGAGCTGAAGACTCTCGACCACTATCTCATCAAGCGTTCACAGTGGATTATCGGTGGTGA
>JAFXZF010000013.1 GCA_017541365.1 Prevotella sp. | reverse complement strand
TGCCTGGCACACCAACTCCAGAGAACAGCCGTATGGTAAGCATCGCAGGCCGTATGATGGGCCGCCGTATCATGGGTAAGGCTGGTTTCGCAGAGCTTCAGGACTCAAAAGGCCGTATTCAGGTCTATGTTAAGCGCGACGAGATCTGTCCTGGTGAGGACAAGGAACTGTACAACACCGTATTCAAGAAGCTCCTCGACATCGGTGACTTCATCGGCGTTAAGGGTTATGTGTTCCGCACAAAAACAGGCGAGATTTCTGTTCATGCTCAGGAACTTACACTTCTCTCTAAGTCTCTCAAGCCTCTGCCAATCGTAAAGACAGACGCAGACGGCAATGTATATGACAAATTCGACGACCCAGAGCTTCGCTATCGTCAGCGTTATGTTGACCTTGTAGTGAACGAGGGTGTGAAGGAGACCTTCCTCAAGCGTGCAACCATCATCCGCACTATGCGTAACATTCTTGATGGTGCCGGCTATACAGAGGTAGATACTCCTATTCTCCAGAACATAGCAGGTGGTGCTTCGGCTCGTCCATTCATCACTCATTTCAACGCTCTGAATCAGGATATGTATATGCGTATCGCTACAGAGCTTTATCTGAAGCGCCTTATCGTAGGTGGTTTCGAGGGTGTGTATGAGATGGGCAAGAACTTCCGTAACGAGGGTATGGACAAGACCCACAACCCAGAGTTCACATGTATGGAGCTTTACGTATCATACAAGGACCTCAACTGGGGTATGGGCTTCACAGAAAAGATGCTCGAGACTATCTGTACCGCTGTTAACGGCAAGCCAGAGGTTGAGATTGACGGTAAGGTTATCTCATTCAAGGCTCCATTCCGCCGCCTCCCTATCCTCGATGCTATCAAGGAGAAGACCGGCTACGACCTCTATCCTATGAACGAGGATGAGATTCGCGAGGTTGCCAAGAAACTCGATATTGAGGTTGACGAGACAATGGGTAAGGGTAAGCTCATCGACGAAATCTTCGGTGAGACATGTGAGGGCACATTCATTCAGCCAACATTCATTACCGACTACCCTGTTGAGATGTCACCTCTTACAAAGATGCACCGCTCAAAGCCAGGTCTGACAGAGCGTTTCGAGCTTATGGTTAATGGTAAGGAGCTTGCAAATGCATATTCAGAGCTTAACGACCCTATTGATCAGGAGCAGCGTTTCATTGACCAGATGAAACTTGCTGACAAGGGTGACGACGAGGCAATGATCATTGACCACGACTTCCTCCGCGCTCTTCAGTATGGTATGCCTCCTACATTCGGTATCGGTATCGGTATTGACCGATTGGTAATGCTGATGACAGGCAAGTTCGCTATCGGCGAGGTAATGCTCTTCCCTCAGATGAAGCCAGAGAAGAAGGCTCCACGCTCAAGCATAGCAGAGTGGGCAGAGATTGGTGTCTCTGAAGAGTGGGCATACGTAATGCGCAAGGCAGGCTTCAATATGATCAGCGACATCAAGGAAGAGAAGGCTCAGGGTCTTCAGCAGAAGATTGGCGAGATCAACAAGAAGTATAAGCTTGGCTATGAGAAGCCATCACTGGACGAGGTTCAGAGCTGGATTGACAAGGTACAGGAGTAACTCTAGATACTACTTTTTCTAGCGACTCCAGAATTTCTAGATTTTCTAGACTACTAGACAAGACAAATGTTCAACTGTGGAAAAATAGCAATTATCGGAGGTGGTAGCTGGGCAACAGCTATTGCCAAGATTATTGTTGAAAATACCCACCACATAGGCTGGTACATACGCCTTGATGACCGCATAGAGGATTTCAAGCGCATGGGGCATAACCCTGCGTATCTCACAAGCGTTCATTTCAATATGGACGAGATATTCTTCTCTAGCGATATCAATAAGATTGTACAGGCGTATGACACACTGGTATTCGTGACACCTTCACCTTACCTGAAAAACCACCTCAAGAAACTGAAGGTGAGGATAAGGGACAAGTTCATTGTCACAGCCATCAAGGGCATCGTACCAGAAGAGAACCTTGTGTGCTCGGAATACTTCCACAACGTAATGGACGTGCCATACGACAACATCGCCTGTATCGGCGGTCCTTCACATGCCGAAGAGGTCGCCCTTGAGCGTTTGTCATATCTCACAATAGCATGTGAGGATCAGGACAAGGCAAATGCTTTCGCAGAGACTATCAGTGGCAGATTCATCAAGACAAAAACCTCGAATGATGTCATCGGCATTGAGTATGCTTCTGTATTGAAGAATGTATATGCCATCGCAGCAGGTATCTGTTCAGGACTGAAATACGGAGATAATTTC
>JAFXZF010000105.1 GCA_017541365.1 Prevotella sp. | reverse complement strand
GGTATCATCGACGCTATCCTCGACGGTTCTATCCTCAAGGCTGAGACCAAGAAGATCCCATTCTTCGACTTCGAGGTTCCAACAGCTCTGCCAAACGTTAACCCAGCCATCCTCGACCCACGCGACACATACGCTGACGCTTCTGAGTGGGAGACAAAGGCTAAGGACCTGGCAGCACGCTTCATCAAGAACTTTGACAAGTACACCACAAACGAGGCTGGTAAGGCTCTCGTAGCTGCAGGACCAAAGCTCTAAGAACAGTATTTGTAATAATCTATAGTATCTATAGTAATCTATAGTATCTATAGTATCTATAGTTCTTAATAAAATAATCCTTGCACATCTTTGTGCAAGGATTATTTTATTTTTCACAAGGAATATTCAGAAAACAAAATATCAATAGTTATTTATAAAAAATATTGCAGTGATTTTTGAAAAAAACACTAAAATCTTTCATAAAAATATTTTTTTTATTACCTTAGCAAAAGATTTGTAAAAGCTATCCCCATAATATCTATAGTCCCTATAGTATCTATAGTATCTATAGTATCTATAGTATCTATAGTCCCTATAGCTACTATAATAATATTAATTACTAAAAGCATAATTCCATGACTAAGTATCAGGTGCTGAAGCGTCAGAAGCCTTGGCGCGATGCCTACTATTACCAGAAGTCAGAGACGCTGTATCAGATGACCTACGTCTTCTGCCAGCGCTTTCTGCCGGCACACGGCGACCGTACGGTGGACCAGATGGTACAGGCAGCACGCTCTGGCAAACAGAATATAGTGGAAGGCACTGAGGACGGTCAGACATCTACCGAGATGCACATCAAGCTGCTTAACGTGGCACGTGCCTCGATACAGGAACTGCGGGAGGATTACCGTGACTATCTGCTCTCACGCCATCTGCCGTTGTGGGATGCCAGTCATGACCGCTATAGTCAGATGCATGACTTCTGCAAGCAGCATAACCGTTTGGAGGAGTATCAGCCATATCTCAGCCGGTGGACTGACGAGGAGATGGCTAATATAGCACTCACGCTATGTTATATGACAGACTCGATGCTTAACCACTGCCTCATAAAGCTTGAGAGGGAGTTTGTGGAGCAAGGAGGCATAAAGGAACGCATGCACGCCGCCCGCACCGGCTACCGTAAGGAACAAGACGAGGAACTTGCAAGCTTGCGCCGCCAGGTGCCGCTGCTGCAGGCAGAAATACAGCGGCTGAAAAATATCATAGCCTCGCATGGAATAGAATTATAGTTCCCTATAGTTCCTATAGTATTTATAGTCCCTATAGTATCTATAGTATCTATAGTCCCTATAGCTGATATGAAGATAAGTCATGAAACTTTCACTTTCTTTGATGTCAGTCAAAGAAACAGCGTTATTTGAAAGAAAAGAGTTAAAAAAATTGTGTGCGCACACAATTCTTCGTAACTTTGCATTGTCAAAAAGGATAACACCTGAGGAAAATAATAAAACAAAAGGTGAAAAGATAGGCCGGTGTCAATAAAGAACGACACCTGAGCCAAGGATAACAACCTCAGGTAAAAAAGATTGTTTAACAGCGTGGGGCCCAACACACCCCGCCATTAAAGCTGAGAAAGGAAAAAGATTATGTTTACAAATGTAGCAATGTTGATTATGTGCTCAATGGTAGCAATTTCAACCGTGTGCGGATGCTCTTCACTTATGCACCGCGCATAAGGGAGAAGCCTCGTAAAGGCACACTCTTTTTTGAGAGAACACACATTATTCCCCATCTTAAATAAGTGGCACCCTGTGATGATTTATGTTCATCGCAGGGTGCTTTTCCTTTTTCTATTCGTTTTATTTGCCTTTTTATACACGCTTTTTCGTTAAATAATGTAAGAAAATAAATAAAAATTTCTATAATTCAAGGTTTTTTACTAATTTTGCGCAGACTATGTGCGCACGTAAGGGTGGATTGTACCCATACGTGAGCACAAGTAACGTGTTTGTAAAGAGACCCACCCCAACCCTCCCTGTGAGGGAGGGAGAGTGGATGAGGGATGAGGGTTTATTTGGATGAAGGATGAGAGATGAAGGGTGAGGGAAGAGAGATGAAGGGGGGAGGGATAAAGGAAGAGAGATGAGGGTTGATGGAACAGAAGAAGAGGAACTGACAAAAATTAAAAACAAAAATAAACTAAACAAACAAAATGCAAAACAAAGGAATTGTTATTGTGACCGCCGTGTTGCTGACGCTGGCAAGTATCTTCTACTTGTCGTTCTCAGCAGCTACAAGCTACTATGACAAGCAGGCGGCTAAGATGAGCGACCCTATCGCCGCTCAGAACTACAAGGACTCCGTGAAGTATCTCGGTGTCTATTCTTATCAGCAGTGTCTGGAGACTCAGATTGGTCTGGGTCTGGACCTGAAGGGTGGTATGAACGTTATTCTTGAAATCAGCGTGCCTGACGTTGTTGACGTGCTCGCCGACCACAAGACCGACGCTGCCTACCAGAAGTCTATGGCTGAGGCTAAGAAAGAGGAGGAGTCAAGTCAGAAGGACTTCATCACTCTCTTCATCAACGCCTACAAGAAGAATGCTCCGGGTCACCGCCTGGCAGAAATCTTCGCTACTCAGCAGCTGAAGGGCAAGGTATCAACACAGAGCAGCGACGCTGAGGTTGAGGCTGCACTGCGTGCTGAGGTGCAGAGTGCCATCGACAACTCATACAACGTAGTACGTAATCGTATCGATAAGTTCGGTGTGGTACAGCCTAACATACAGAAGCTCGAGGGTCAGGAAGGCCGCCTCATGGTCGAGATGCCTGGCGTGAAGGAGCCAGAGCGCGTACGTAAGCTGCTCCAGGGTTCTGCCAACCTTGAGTTCTGGGAGACATACAATGCCAACGAGGTATTGCCTTATCTCTCACAGCTCAACACCCGTCTGGCTAACATCGCCTCTGGCAAGGCTGACACCACAAAGGTGGACTCTGCCAAGGCTGAGCCAGCCAAGGAGGTTGCTGCTGCTGACACTGCTAAGAAGGAGGCTTCAAGCAAGTTCGTGCTGAAGAAGAACGAGGACGCTGGTGCTAAGGCTGCCGACAAGGCTGCAAAGAACAGCGACGCTGAGATAGCAAAGGCAAAGAAGCAGAATCCTCTGTTCGCCATCTTCCAGCCTGTTCAGGGACAGTCTCTCTCTACCATGGGTTATGCTCACGAGCGTGACACCGCTGAGATCAACAAGCTCATCTACGGTGAGGAGGCTAAGAAGGTTATCCCTTCTGACGTTAAGCTCCTGTGGTCTGCTAAGCCTGTTGAGGGCACAAAGAACATCTTTGAGCTCCACGCACTGAAGGTTACCTCTACCAGCGGTCGCGCACCATTGGAGGGTGACGTTATCACAGACGCAAAGGATGAGTTCGACAACTTCGGTCGTCCATGCGTATCAATGTCAATGAACAACGAGGGTGCTCGCCTCTGGGCTCAGCTCACCAAGCAGAACGTAGGCAAGGCTATCGCCATCGTACTTGACGGCGTGGTTTACTCTGCTCCACGTGTAAACGGTGAGATCAGCGGTGGTAACTCACAGATATCTGGTAACTTCACCATCGAAGATACAAAAGACCTTGCCAACACCCTTAAGTCTGGTCGTATGCCAGCCCCTGCACGTATCGTACAGGAGGAGGTTGTAGGTCCTACACTCGGTGCACAGTCTATCCAGCAGGGTATAGTGTCAATGATCATCGCCTTCGTGCTGCTGATGGTTTACATGGTTTGCATGTATAACTTCAAGCCGGGCATGATGGCCAACTGCGCACTTATCGTCAACCTCTTCTTCACTCTCGGTATCCTCACCTCGTTCCAGGCAGCCTTGACAATGTCAGGTATCGCAGGTATGGTGCTCTCACTCGGTACGGCGGTGGATGCCAACGTGCTTATCTATGAGCGTATCAAGGAGGAGATGAAGGGCGGTCTCGGTATCAAGCAGGCTCTGCAGAAGGGTTATGAGAACGCATTCTCAGCTATCTTCGACTCTAACCTCACATCTATCATCACAGGTGTAATCCTGTATGTCTTCGGTACAGGTCCTATCCGCGGCTTCGCCACAACATGGATCATCGGTATCATCTGCTCATTCTTCACAGCAGTGTTCCTCACACGTCTTGTTTACGAGAACCGCT
>JAFXZF010000104.1 GCA_017541365.1 Prevotella sp. | reverse complement strand
TTTCAATTTTCAATTTTCAATTTTAAACATTATGGCAATTATTATCGATGTGCGCCAAGACAAGCGCAAGAACTCTAACAAGTTGTGGTACGGCCACGTATGGCACCCCACCATCCTCGACACCCGAGCACTGGCTCACCGCATCCAGGCTAACGTATCAGTGAAGGAATCAGACGTGTATGCCGTGCTCATAGAGCTGGCGGAGGTGATGACCTACGAGCTCGCCAACTCCAACAAGATCCTGCTCGACCGCTTCGGATACTTCTACGCCTCACTGCGCTCCAGCGGTTCGCTGGCACAGGATGAGTGGAACGTCACCGAGAACGTGAAGGACTGCAAGGTACGCTTCACGCAGTCGTACACCCGTTCGCAGGAGACTGCCGGCGACGGCAAGATGTCGGGACTGCAGAGCCGCGCCCTCTCTGACGGCTTCCAGTACGTGATCAAGAATCCCGTAAAAACTGATCCTGAGGACGACGGAGAGTAAAAAAAGAATCACCCGTGTAGGACAATAGAGAGCCTACACGGGTGAATTATTTATTTTATTTCAGTGTGCGTATGCGATGTGCTTACATCATGCCACCCATGCCTGGTGCGCCACCCATTGGCATAGCGGGTTCTGGTGCTGGCTTGTCGCAGATGACTGACTCGGTGGTGAGGAAGAGTCCTGCTACTGATGCTGCGTTTTCGAGTGCTACGCGGGCTACCTTGGCTGGGTCGATGATGCCTGCCTTCTTCATATCCTCGTAGGTCTCGGTGCGTGCATTGTAACCGAAGTCGCCAGTGCCCTCGCTGACCTTGTTGACTACTACGGCGCCTTCTACGCCTGCGTTGTAGCATATCTGACGGAGTGGTGCCTCGATGGAGCTCTTGATGATATTGATACCCGTCTGCTCGTCGGCACCTTCGCCCTTGAGGCCTTCGAGTGCTGAGAGGGCACGTATGTAGGTGGTGCCGCCTCCTGCTACTACGCCTTCCTCGATGGCTGCACGGGTAGCGCAGAGGGCATCGTCAACGCGGTCTTTCTTCTCTTTCATCTCTACCTCGGAGTTTGCACCGATATAGAGTACTGCTACGCCGCCGGCGAGTTTGGCGAGACGCTCCTGCAGCTTCTCCTTGTCATAGTTGGAGGTGGTGTTCTCTATCTCCTTCTTGATGGCGATGACACGGTCGGCGATGGCATCCTTAGAGCCTGCGCCACCGGCGATGATGGTGTTGTCCTTGGAGATGGTGACCTTGTCGGCTGAACCGCAGAGGTCAAGTGTTGCCTGCTCGAGCTTGAGACCTTTCTCCTCGGATATCACTGTGCCACCGGTGAGGATGGCGATGTCCTCGAGCATGGCCTTACGACGGTCGCCGAAGCCTGGTGCCTTGACAGCGCATATCTTGAGGCCGCCACGCAGACGGTTTACTACGAGGGTGGTGAGTGCCTCGGAGTCAACGTCCTCGGCGATGATGAGCAGACCGCGTCCGCTCTCTGCTGCTGGCTGGAGCACTGGGAGGAGTTCCTTGAGGTTGCTTATCTTCTTGTCGTAGATGAGGATGTATGGGTTTTCCATGACGCACTCGAGCTTCTCGGCGTCGGTAACGAAATAGCCTGAGAGGTATCCGCGGTCAAACTGCATACCCTCGACGATGCCGATGGAGGTGTCGCGTGACTTGCTCTCCTCGATGGTGATGACGCCGTCCTTGCTTACCTTGCGCATAGCGTCGGCGAGGAGCTTGCCTATCTCGGGGTCGTTGTTGGCTGATACGGTGGCTACCTGCTCTATCTTGTCGTAGTTGTCGCCGACGAGTTCGGCATTAGCCTTGATATATTCAACGACAGCATTGACAGCCTTGTCGATGCCTCGCTTGAGGTCCATAGGATTGGCTCCTGCAGTGACGTTTTTCAAGCCCTCATTGACGATAGCTTGTGTGAGGATGGTAGCGGTAGTAGTACCATCACCTGCGTCGTCGCCGGTCTTTGATGCTACGCTCTTGACAAGCTGAGCACCAGTGTTTTCAAACTTGTCTTCGAGTTCGATCTCCTTGGCTACGGTGACACCGTCCTTGGTGATCTGTGGTGCACCGAACTTCTTTTCTATCACTACGTTGCGTCCCTTTGGACCAAGTGTTACTTTAACTGCATCTGCAAGCTGGTCAACGCCCTTCTTGAGTGACTCGCGGGCATCGGTATTGAATTTGATTTCTTTTGCCATTTTGTCTTTTGTTTTTTTTGATAAAAAATTAACCTTAACGTTAACCTTAACGAAGTCTCCCTCTAAGGGAGATTTAGAGGGGCTTTTTACTTAATTATCGCGATGACGTCAGACTGACGCATCACCATGTACTTCTCGCCGTCGTACTCGAGTTCCTGTCCGGCATATTTGCCGTAGAGCACTGTGTCGCCTACTTTGAGGACCATCTCCTCGTCCTTTGTTCCGTTGCCCGTGGCGATGATTTCGCCTTTGAGGGGTTTCTCCTTTGCGGTATCAGGTATGATGATACCGCCAATCTTCTCTTCTGCCGCTGCTGGCTTGATGAGCACGCGGTCTGCAAGTGGTTGAATGTTCATTGTATTGTTCGTTTTATGTGTTAATGTATTAATACTTGTCGTGCCATGAAATTTCGTGGCACTATTCTACGAATAATGTGCCAAGAGTGTCATGACTGACAATTTGGCAATTGACAGTTGGCAATTGACAGTTGATAATTGATAATTACCAGCCGAGGTCTTTCCATCCTACTGCCTGGCACCATTCGTAGTCGTACATACGGGTGTTCATGTTGGGGTAGGTATTGATGGCATACTCGCTTCGCGGCATGAAGAAAGAGAGTCCGCCAAAGGTGTCGTCGGAGAGGTAGAAGGAGAGGAAGTTGGATATCGTCATGGCGGGTAGGGTGGTGAAGATGGAGTGGCTGTCGCCGCCGTACCAATCGCAGTTGTGTGTATCCCTGATGTCGCCTGTACTGGGGTGGTAGATGACGGCTTTGTCGAATGAGGCGCGCCATACCTTATAGTCTGCCTCTGGCAGGTTGTGGAGCATCACGTCGTTGATGTCGTAGAGTATGGGGTAGCCGTATCGGCTGCCCTTGGTCTTATAGTAGTATATGCACGAGGTTGCCTCATGCTCGTCGCTTGGGAAGGTGGTGGTGAGCACGAGTGGTGTAGCGGCATAGAGGCTGTGTAGTGCGGTGCGTGTGGCGGAAAGGAGTTCGTCGAGGTGCTCCGTCCGGACTACCGACATGCAGACATTGTTGATGTGATAGTTTGTCTGCCAGGTCTGCCATACGCTTTGATTCTGATACTCATTGACTATCGCCTTGGCGGCACTCTCTGTGTCACTGAGTCCGAGCAGCCGTGTGGTGGTGCTGTAGGGGGCTCCAAAGGCGGGTGTCTCGCAGGTGGCGCCTATGATGTACTTGGCGCAATTGCGCAGTTCGTATGCCACCTCTACGCTCTGCATGCAGCAGGCGTCGAAGAAGATAAACTCCTGCTGGGGTATGGGGAGCTGCTTCATGACCTTGGCGAGCTGTGGTATGTCTATAAACGTGGCATTGCTGGACTTGGTGGCGTCATTGCTGTTGTAGTCGGCTCCGTATGTGTTTGCCTCATTGGCGGAAAAGTCGATGTCGAGGGTGTTGGAGGAAGATGATGTGCCATTGGCTATTATTGGACCATCGCCGTGTCCCCAGAATACGGTGGCATACTCGTCAGATGGGCTCATTGCTATCATGGTTTGAAATACGGAGAGCATATTGTCGGGGTCGGAGGAGTCGATGTCGGGGGAGTATGTCTTTATCGCCTCCTTGTTGCCATTTTTTATCCTGTAGAGTACGGGGTTGTTAAGGTCATCGAAATAGACAAACAGGTTGCAGTCGGAGGCGAGGTTTCGCGAACCGTTTACAATCTCGTTGAGGTCAGTATCAGCAGCATTGTATATATTATTCTCGGCATTGAAATACACCATTATGGTGCGTCGGATATGTGTGTCGGGGGTATTGTCGTCGTCACTGCTACATCCCATGAGGAGCAGTGGAAGGAGTAATATGTAGAGTAGTTTTTTTACCATTATTATCGTTAGAGTTATGGTTATGGTTATGGTTAAGGTTATTCGTTTATTGCTCCGCAGTGTGGGCACTTACCTTTGTGGTACATGCGCTTGCCACAGTTGCCACAGATGTAGTGGTCTGTGTGCAGAGGCTTGTATTTCTTGATGGCAAACCATATGTAGGCGATGAGCAGTATGTAGCCGACATAGTATAAAGTGCTGATGGAGAATATGATATATAGTATTCCGCACACCCCGACGAGGTTGGCAAGATATATTACGGCATCGTCAAACTTGAGGTGGTGGCGAACATCCTCCACAGTTGCTATTCCCACAATAAGCATAGCCCACACTGAGGCTATGAAAACAGCGAGTATAGGAGGCAGTATAAATGGGTTAAGCGATGGGTGGTAGTAGAAATGTTGCCACGTGTCGGCACCAAACATCTGCAGTGATGCATAGAAAGTTGCTGAGCACGCCACTATGATGCACAGCAGGGTGGGGTAAAACGACGGAATGTCCCTGAAATGCACTATAGGCGAATTTCTCTTTTGTGCCAGTCGCATTACGTAGATTACGGAAAGCAGTCCCACTATGATGAGTGCCATCATAATGTGAATGTCGCTGAAAAACATGATAAACTGCGAGATGGGGTCAGTGGGCACCACGTTAGGCAACAGCGAACTCTCGTGAATCCATCCCGCTGTACCGTCTTCGCTGATGAGCTGTACCCATACGGAGTCGATGCTATCCTGTGGTACGGTGTGTATGTCCATGACTGCCAGATGCTTATCGTGGTGCACGGCGAAGGAGTCGGTCTCCAGCTGGCTCACGTGCTCCTCTGGCTGCTGGACTATGAGGATGAGTGAGTCACGGCGCACTATAAAGTTGTATCCCACGCCGTAGTGTCGCATGGAATCGGTAGGCATACTGTCGGCAGTCGCTGTCATACTGTCAGTGGGCTCACCAACATCTTGCTCGCTGCCAGCGGGTCGCTCCTGATAGCATGCTGTCAGCGTGGCTATCGTAGCTATTATATATAATATGTAGAGCAGTTTCTTCAAAACAAAACTTCCATTTGGCATTTTGCACAGTTGAATCGCAGGGTAAACTCCCTGCCATCGCTGAGGGCGAGTGAGAGTGGCTCTTTCCACGGCATCTCGCGTGTGTACTTGGAGCAGTACCCCATCTCGTGGCGCAGGCAGTATCGGCACTGCATGAGCAGACGGCCTCCTCCATCGGTCTCGAATGCTGTTGCCTCGACGCCCTGCTCTCTGTAGAACTGCTTTGCCTCTTCGTTGGCGGCATTGTAGAGGTAGGGAGAGGGGTAAGTCTGAGTGGTCTGAGTGGTCTGAGTGGTCAGAGTACTCTGAATATTCAGATTGCTCCGAGTGCTTATGGCGCTGCGTCGGAGTTCGGTGAGGGTGCTGTTGGGTATGAAGGGTTGTGGGGCATCCTCGGCATACTCTATTTGTAGCTGTGTGCATGAGTATGGTGTGCCTCCGAGTTTGGTGAGTTGGCGGCTGATATTGTCCTCCTGTGGTCGCTGTGCCTGTTGGTAGGAGTATGGCACAGAGGCTGAGCGCGTGCCTCCGTGCTCATCGGTAATGGTGAGGGTGAGGCTGTCATGGTTCACGATGAGTGTAAGCAGGATATCTATTTTGCGTACTGCCGATGGCTTGCTGAGCAGAGTGTCGAATGCCTGGTCGTGATTGCGGTACAGCGTGGTGCCAGCCTTGAGGTCGGCAGGCATGTGGAGGGGGAAGAGGTGATTGCCCTCAGCACGATTGATGCGAAGTCCCTCGAGTTCGCCATGAGAGTTGTAGTAGCACAAGCCGTCGCCATTGCTGAATGCCTTGCTCGAAGCAACAACAAAACATCCACCTTGCACCAGCGAGCGTTTGACCTCTTTCACCCTTCCTACTTCCTCGCCCATAGACTTTGGTGAGAGTATGTTTGCCATGCCCTGTCGTCGGCCGTTGGCGAAGTATGAGGTGAAGCCGCGATTGAATGACTTCTTTATATCAGGTGAGAAGGTGTAGGTACACTTGCCCATGGAGGTGCGCTGGTACTTGTCGGGGTGCTTGCGGCACAGTAGGTTGAGTTGCTCGCTGTATGCTGCTGTGACATTTTTCACGTAGTCGGCATCCTTTAGTCGGCCCTCTATCTTGAATGACACGGCACCAGCCTCTGCCAGTCGCTCGAGGTTGTCGAGCTGTGCCATGTCCTTGAGTGAGAGCAGGTAGCGCTGATGCTCGATGATATTGCCGTCAGCATCCTTGAGGTCGAAGGGCATGCGACAGAACTGTGCACACTCGCCACGATTGGCGCTCCTGCCGAAGCAGTGCCATGAGGCATAGCACTGTCCGCTGTAACTGACGCATAGTGCGCCGTGCACAAAGACTTCCAGTTCGACATCGGGCACCGCCTCGTGGATAGCCTCTATCTCGCTGATGGACAGTTCGCGTGCCAGGACCACTCTTTTCACCCCCATTGCCCTGAGCCACTTCACCTTTTCTATGGTACGGTTGTCGGTCTGTGTGGAGGCGTGGATGGCAAGACGCAGGTTCTCTGTTGCCCTGAGCCTTTGGAGCAGTCCCATGTCCTGTATGAGTATGGCATCGACATGTGTGTCGTCCAACTGTTTTACCAGCTGTATGGTATCAGCCATCTCTGCGTCGTATATGATGGTATTGACGGTGACGTACACCTTGGCGCCAAACTGGTGGGCATACTGGCACAGGGTGTCGATATCGTCGATGCTATTGCCTGCTGCTGCCCTTGCTCCGTACTTGCTTGCTCCAATATACACCGCATCAGCACCATGGTCTATGGCGCTGATACCGCATTCGAGGTTTTTGGCTGGTGAAAGGAGCTCTATATAGTTCACAGTGCTTCGATGATGAAGTTTATTTCTTCCTGCATGACGTCGATGGTATATTTGCCTACGGGCGACTCTGAGGGGTGTCCGTCGATGCTTATAGGGCAGTTTTGCGGTGCTTCTATCTCGATGGAGCGTGCTCGGTATGGTCGTATGCGCTTATGATTGAGTATCTCGCCTCGGAGGAAGAGGTATATGGCTTCCGCTAAGTGATGGAGTGCCGAGTGTCGCACTATAGTGATGTCGAGTTGTCCATTGTAAGGTACGGCATTGGGGGTCTGTCCGTATCCCAGGGCATTGCCTACGCACATGGTGACTACTCGGTGGTTTTCGGTGACATAGTTTATGGTGTAAGTCATACGGTAGAAAACCTTTTCGAAGAGTATCAGTATGAATGAGAGTGCGAAAGAGAGTTTTCTTGACCAGAAGCGCCGTCTCACCTGCATGCGTCGTTTCTGTATGCCAGCGAGGAGTCCTATATTTACGCTGTTGAGGAAGTATCGGCTTTTCTTCTCGCCTCTCTTGTCAGAGTAGCGTATGCACCCCACATCGATACGTCGCACCCTGTGGGCTGCCAATGCCTTGATGCTCTCCTCGGTGTCCTGGAAGGACAGTCCCCAGAAGCGTGCGAAGTCGTTCATCACGCCGTTGGGTATTATGCCGATGTTTATCTGGTCTCGTACGGATTTTTCGACAGTCATGAGGCAGTTTGCTGCATCGTTGAGGGCAGAGTCGCCCCCAGCGATGATGATATCCTTGTAGCCGTTGTTTATCATCATCGTCACCAGTCGCTCCACGCTCTGCTGGTCCTCGCTCTGCACCATGTCATAGTCTATGTGGTACTTGTCGAGCAACAGTGCTATTTTCTTCCAACGCTTCTTTACGCTGGTGAATGGTCTACGATTGGGACAATATATTATACAGGTCGTTTTCAAGGGGTTAAAAGTTCAAGGGTTCAATAGTTTAAAAGTTCAAGAGTTAAATTGTCAATCAATTATCAATCGTAAAATCTTCTCCACAGTCTGTTGGAGTTCGTTGTCGTCTTGGGGGCGTGTTATCCAATTGATGTGGATGCCTCTTCGCTCCATGCCTCGGAACCAGGTCATCTGTCGTTTGGCAAACTGATGGATGGCGATTTCGAGTTGTCGCACCATGTCGTCGTAGGTGAATTGGCCGATGATGTACTGGGTGAGGAACTTATATTCTAGTCCATAATATATAAGGTTCTTGGGAGGTATGCCCTCCTTGAGCAGTCCTCGCACCTCGTCCACCATGCCCTCGTCGAGTCGTGCGTGCAGCCTCTTGGTGATCTTCTCGCGACGCAGTTCGCGATCTATGTTGACCCCTATCACCAGTGAGTCTATTGGCGGAGCCTCACGCAAGGGGGTGGGGTGGTCGATGTTGTACTGCTCTATCTCTATGGCACGAATGGCACGTTGTACAGAGTCAACATCCGTTTTATTGTGCATCGTCGAGCCTGTCTGCTGTTTCAGCAAGGTAAGCATCGAGGTGAGTTCGTCTAACGGCTTGTCCTTCAGGCGCTCACGCAACTCGGGATTTTGTGGTACGGGTGACAGGTTGTAACCCTTCAGCACAGACTCTATGTATAGTCCTGTGCCACCACACAGTATGGGCCAAGCCCCTCGGCTCTGTATGTCATCATATGCCTTGAGGAAGTCCTCCTGATACTGAAAGAGGTTGTACTTCGTACCAGGTTCCACGATGTCTATGAGGTGGTAAGGTATGTCCTTTCCGTCCACATGATAGTCGGAGAGATCCTTGCCGGTACCTATGTCCATACGCCTGTACACCTGCCGTGAATCGGCTGATATTATCTCGCCGCCGAGGCGTGCTGCCAATCTGGTGGCAATCATCGTCTTGCCACTTGCCGTAGGCCCCAGTACCGTTATCATTTTCTTCATTTCAGGGCAAAGGTACAAAAAAAAAGTTATTTATTTTTGCATTAATGGATTTTTTTTCTTACCTTTGCGCAAATTTGTATTTATTCAAAAAAAAGATTGTATATTTATGAATATTGGTATAACACTGATGATAGTAGGAATGGTAACGGTTTTTGCTGTGCTGCTTATCATCATTTTTCTCAGTAATCAACTTATCCGTGTCGTAAACAGAGTAGCCCCCGATGAAGAGGCAAAGAGCGCTGTAAAACCTGTCAAGGCAGTGGGCGCCATAGCACCTGATGTGATGGAGGCTATACGCCTCACGGTGACAAAGATTACTGAGGGTAAGGGTACTGTCGCCGAGGTCAAGGCAGTGTAAGCTTTCAAGAGTTCGAAGGTTTAAAAGTTCGAAGGTTTGAAGGTTCAAGAGTTTAAGTGTTAGAAAGTTAAAATTCAAGATAAATGGCAAAAGAGATTAAATTCAGTCTGGTCTTCAGAGACATGTGGCAGAGTGCTGGCAAGTACCAGCCCCGTGTGGACCAATTGGTAAAGGTGGCACCTGCTATCATCAAGATGGGGTGCTTTGACCGAGTAGAAACTAATGGTGGTGGCTTTGAGCAGGTCAACCTGCTCTATGGCGAGAACCCCAACAAGGCAGTGCGTGAGTGGACAAAGCCTTTTCATGAGGCAGGCATACAGACCCACATGCTCGACCGTGCCCTCAACGCACTGCGTATGAGCCCATGTCCAAAGGACCTGCGCCAGCTCTTCTACAAGGTGAAGAAGGCTCAGGGCACTGACATCACCCGTATATTCTGCGGACTCAATGACCCTCGCAACGTGATACCATCAATACAGTACGCCAAGGATGCTGGTATGATAGCCCAGGCAGCCCTGTGTATCACCCAGTCACCCATCCACACTGTGGAGTACTACGTAAACCTTGCCAAGACATTTATCGATGCTGGAGCTGATGAAATATGTCTGAAGGATATGGCAGGTATAGGTCGTCCAGAGTCATTAGGCAAGATAGTAGCAGGCATCAAGGCATATAAGAAGGACATCGTGATACAGTACCACTCTCATGCTGGTCCTGGCTTTAACATGGCATCAATCCTCGAGGTGGCTCGTGGCGGTTGTGACTATATCGATACAGGCATATCACCACTCTCATGGGGCACAGGCCATGCTGACATCATCGCCGTACAAGAGATGCTGAAGGATGCCGGTTTCAAGGTGAAGGACATCAATATGGCTGCCTACATGGAGGTGCGCACCCAGATAAGGGAGATGATGGACGACTTCCTCGGATTCTATATACCAAAACTCAACCACCTCAACAACTCACTGCTAATCAAGCCAGGACTGCCAGGTGGTATGATGGGTTCGCTGATGACAGACCTCGAGGACAATCTCCGTTCACTCAATAAGTGGAAGGTGAAGAACAACCAGCCAGAGTTGACTACCGACGAACTGCTCATCAAGCTCTTCGACGAAGTGGCTTACGTATGGCCTAAGGTGGGCTATCCATGCCTCGTAACCCCATTCTCACAGTATGTGAAGAACCTCGCTCTGATGAACGTCATCCAAATGGAGAAGGGCAAGGAGCGCTGGTCTATGATAGCTGAGAATATATGGGACATGATACTAGGCAAGAGTGGCAAACTGCCTGGCGAGGTGGACCCATTATTCAAGGAAATGGCAAAGGCAGAGGGACGTAAGTTCCTTGACACCGACCCACAGGACAACTATCCTGACGACCTCGAGACATATCGCCTCAAGATGGCACAGGCAGGATGGGAACTCGGTGAGGACGATGAAGAACTCTTCGAGTATGCCATGCACCCACAGCAGTACGAGGCTTACAAGAGCGGTGCTGCTAAGGCTGCATTCGAGAAAGACCTTGCGGAACGCAAGGAGAAGAAGTCACAGGTGCAGGCTCACCATGGCAGTGGCAACGTGAAGAAACAGTTGCCTAACCAGGTTACAGTCAACGTGAACGGCAAGAACTACCTCGTGAACATTTCATACGACGGCACAGCTCCAGCATCGTCAATACCATCTGCACCAGAGGCTACGCAGATAATACCTGCACCAGAGCCACAGAAGGGCGAGGGCATAGAGATACTCGCTCCACTGGAGGGTAAGGCATACCTCGTGCAGTCATCATCCGAAACTCCAAAGAAGGTGGGTGACCACGTAGAGGAGGGTGAGGTGATATGCTACATCGAGGCTATGAAGGTGTTTAACCGCATCAAGGCCGAGAAGGCAGGTACCATAACATCCATCGCCTTTACCTCAGGTGACTCTGTGGAGGAGGACGATGTGCTGATGACGATAGCGTAAAAGGTTCAAAAGTTCAAAGGTTTAAGAGTTCAAAAGTATATTAATGGATATTCTACAAAAAATATGGGATATGACAGCCTTCGCTCAGACAGGTGGCGACTGGTCATTCCTCATCATGATAGTAATAGCATGCATACTGCTGTACCTCGGTATAGTAAAGAAGTATGAGCCACTCCTGCTGGTACCCATCGGTATGGGTGTGCTGTTGGCAAACTTCCCTGGTGGCGGCATGGGTGTGGCACAGGCTACGTCTGATGGTTATGTCACCCTGCCTGACGGCTCGCAGGAGATAATCTGGGATATGCCCCTTCACAAGATAGCACATGAGTTGGGACTGATGAACTTCATCTACTACATGTGTATCAAGACAGGTTTCATACCACCTATTATATTTATGGGCGTGGGAGCGCTGACAGACTTCGGACCTATGCTGCGCAACCTGCGTCTGTCTATCTTTGGAGCAGGAGCACAGTTTGGTATCTTTGCCGTACTGCTCTGCTCACTCGCTATGGGCTTTACACCACAGCAGGCAGCATCGCTCGGTATCATAGGCGGTGCTGACGGCCCTACGGCCATATTCACCACCATCAAACTGGCACCTGAACTGCTTGGCCCTATCGCCATTGCTGCATACAGCTACATGGCTCTTGTGCCCGTTATTATCCCGTTGGTAGTGAAACTGCTGTGCAGCAAGAAGGAACTCATGATCAACATGAAGCAGCAGGATAAGCTCTATCCCAACAAAACGGAGATAAAGAACCTTCGCGTGCTGAAGATACTGTTTCCTATCACAGTGACCATCATCGTGGCACTCCTCGTGCCCACAGCGGTGAGCCTCGTAGGTATGCTCATGTTTGGCAACCTACTGAAGGAACTCGGATCAATGACCAGCCGTCTCTTCGACACAGCGTCAAACGCCATCATGAATACAGCAACCATATTCCTCGGACTCTCCGTAGGAGCTACTATGACAGCTGAGGCATTCCTCAACCTGCAGACCATAGGCATCGTGATAGGCGGATTCCTTGCCTTCGCACTGTCTATATCAGCAGGTATCTGCATGGTAAAGATCTACAACCTCTTTGTCAAGAAGAAGGTAAACCCACTCGTGGGTGCTACAGGACTGTCAGCAGTGCCTATGGCATCGCGTGTGGCTAACGAGATAGCTACCAAGTATGATCCCAAGAACCACGTACTGAACTACTGCATGGCATCAAACATCTCTGGTGTGATAGGTTCGGCAGTGGCAGCTGGCGTGCTGATATCATTTTTGCAGTGAAGACAGAACTGATTCTCATAGGCAAGACAACCGACAAACATATACAGGCAGGTATTGACGACTACATTGGTAGGATAGGTCACTACCTGCCGTTTTCCGTAACTGTTATACCAGAACTGAAAAACACCAAATCACTATCGGAAGAACAACAAAAGGAGCGTGAGGGTGAGCAGATACTCCGTCAGTTGCAACCCTCCGACCACCTCGTGCTGCTCGATGAGCATGGCGATGAGCGTACCTCGGTGGAATTTGCGCAGTGGATGGAACGACGACAGCAGACGGTGCGCAGGCTGGTATTTTGTATCGGGGGACCCTATGGGTTTTCTCGTGCAGTATATCAAAGAGCGAATGAGCAGGTGAGTCTTTCAAGGATGACCTTCTCTCATCAGATGGTCAGATTGATCTTCACAGAGCAAATCTACAGGGCCTGTACCATCATCAAGGGTGAACCTTATCATCATGAGTAGTATCTCTTTGCTGAAGCAAAGGTGCTACATTGACTTAATCCTTGCAAGATTTTTTCTCCGATATTTTTGTATGTAGCTATAAGACAAAGTCAAAAAATAAAATGAAAGTTAAAATCGTTTTAACGATGTATTTTTTTGTCTTTTTTTGCTTTTTTATTCCAACTTATTTTTGTATCTTTGTACCCGTAAAGAATGGACGAAAATGCGACAGCGGGGCTAAAAAGTGGCAAAAACAAGAAATTGGCTGTAAAAGTATAAAGAATAAAGTATAAAGTTTTTAGATGGAAGAAACACAGACTTACGATTTCGACAGAATCAAGAAGATTAACATTGAGGACGAGATGAAGTCAAGCTACATTGACTACTCAATGTCGGTGATTGTGGCACGTGCGCTGCCTGATGTGCGCGATGGCTTCAAACCAGTGCATCGCCGCATACTCTATGGTATGCTCGGCATTGGCAATACCTCGAACCAGCCATATAAGAAGTGTGCCCGCGTGGTAGGTGAGGTGCTCGGTAAGTACCACCCACATGGCGACTCGTCAGTATATGGTGCTCTGGTGCGCCTGGCGCAGGACTGGAATATGCGCTACACGCTGGTTGACGGTCAGGGTAACTTCGGTAGTGTCGATGGCGACTCAGCAGCTGCCATGCGTTACACGGAGTGTCGTTTGAGTAAGATGGGTGAGCACATCATGGACGATCTGGAGAAGGATACCGTCGATATGATGAACAACTTCGACGACTCGCTACAGGAGCCTACCGTGATGCCTACACGCATACCAAACCTGCTGGTGAACGGTGGCAACGGTATCGCCGTGGGTATGGCGACGAACATCCCGACCCACAACTTGGGCGAGGTGATTGACGGTTGCTGTGCTTACATAGACAATCCTGAGATAGACACCGACGGACTGATGGAGCACATCAAGGCTCCTGACTTTCCTACGGGTGCGTATATCTATGGCATACAGGGCGTGAAGGATGCCTACGAGACAGGCAGGGGTCGCATCATCATGCGTGCCAAGGCTGAGATAGAGTCAGAGGAGAGCCACGACCGCATTGTGGTGACCGAGATACCTTACGGAGTAAACAAGGCTCAGCTCATTGAGAATATTGCCGACCTCGTGAAGGAGGGTAAGCTGGAGGGTATTTCCAACGTAAACGACGAAACAGGCCGCCAGGGCATGCGCATAGTGGTTGATGTGAAGAGGGATGCCAATGCCAACGTGATACTCAACAAACTATTCAAGATGACGGCACTGCAGAGTTCGTTCTCTGTAAACTGCATCGCACTGGTCAAGGGTCGTCCACGTCTGCTCTCACTGAAGGAGTGCGTGAAGTACTTCGTGGAGCACCGTCATGACGTGACCATCCGCCGCACCAAGTTTGAGAAGGCTAAGGCTGAGGCTCGTGCCCACATCCTGGAAGGCTTGATAATAGCCGTTGACAATATCGATGAGGTAGTGAAGATTATCCGCGCCTCAAAGGCACCAAGCGATGCACAGCGTGCTTTGGAGGCTCGCTTTGAGATAGACGAACTGCAGTCAAAGGCTATCGTGGATATGCGTCTCGGTCAGTTGACGGGTCTGCGTGTCGAGGAATTGCGTAACGAGTATGAAGAACTCGAGAAACTTATCGCTTACCTGCAGCAGATACTCGACGATCCTGAGTTGTGCAAGAAAGTGATGAAGGACGATCTGCTGGAGGTGAAGGAAAAGTACGGCGATGAGCGCCGCACTGAGATAAAGCTCTCTAACGCAGAGTTCAACCCAGAGCAGTTCTATGCTAACGACCCAGTGGTCATCACTATGTCGCACCTGGGATACATCAAGCGTACCCTGCAGTCAGACTTCCGTGCACAGAGTCGTGGCGGAGTAGGAGCACGCGGTGCTCGTACTCGCGAACAGGACTTCACGGAGTATGTTTATGCTGCTGATGCCCACGACATGATACTCTTCTTCACCCGTCAGGGCAGGGTATATTGGCAGCGTTGCTTCGAGATACCTGAGGGCGCTAAGGACTCTAAGGGCAGGGCAATACAGAACATGCTGCAGTTGGAGACTGGCGATAGCGTCAATGCCTTCCTCGGCATACAGAGTCATAAGTTTACAGATGAGGAGTTCCTCAAGAGCCACTTTGTGGTATTTGCCACCAAGAACGGCACAGTAAAGCGTACTTCGCTCTTCGACTACTCTCGTCCACGCGGCAAGGGTGTGCGTGCCATCAACATTGTAGAAGGCGACGAGGTAGTAAACGTAATGCTGACCAACGGTCATGATGAGCTCATACTAGCCTCACGCAATGGTAAGGCTGTGCGCTTCAACGAGACAGACATCCGTGTGATGAGCCGTATTGCAACAGGTGTTCGCGGTATGGAGCTCAATGGCGATGACGACGCAGTAATCGAGATGGTAGTGGCTTACGACCCAGAGCAGTCGCTCATGGTAATCTCAGAGAAGGGTTACGGCAAGCGCTCTAAGATAGGTGTGCTCAATGAGGTGACTCGTGAGGATGGTACCACATACATGAAGGTGGAAGACGGCGGCTATCGCCTCACCAAGCGTGGTTCAAAGGGTGTCACAACGCTCAATATCACGGAGAAGACTGGCAAGGTGATTGCCGTGAAGTGTGTGAAGGGCGATGAAGACCTCATGATTATCAACAAGAGCGGCATAGCAATACGTTTCGCCATAGCTGATGCTGGTGACGAGAAGGGTCGCAATACCCAGGGTGTGAAACTCATAGAACTCAAGAAGCGCAACGAGACCATAGCATCCGTCTGCGTAGTGCCTCACGAGGAGGAGGAGGTCTCTGAGCCAGGCTCAGAGACCGAGCAAAGCTCAGAAAGTGGTAATGAATAATACAAAGATAAGAAGATAATACTAACTAACGACAATTTGTTAAGATGAAAAAGATTATTCTTTCGATGATGGCAGCAATGGTTGCTACCGCATCATTCGCACAGAATCCTGATGCCCTCAAGCAGGTCCTCAAGGCAGAGAAGAAAAGTGAGGCCACAAACATCATGAAGGAGCAGGAAGGCACCATGACCGGTGAGGAGCGCGCTAAGGCCTACAACCACATCGTGGGTATGGCTATCGCTGACAACTCCAAGGAGCAGGCAAAGGCTCTTACAGCCAAGACTGATGAGGAGAAGGTGAGCCGTCAGACTAAGCAGTACAAGGCAGCTTATGAAGCAGTGAAATATGCTATGCTCTGTAATGAGGCAGACAATGAGCCAAACGAGAAGGGACAGGTGAAGCCAAAGTACAAGAAGAGCAATGTGTCACGTATCCTTCCTATACGTAACGACCTCATCAACGGCGGTCTCTGGGCTTACAACAGCAAGGACTATGCTAATGCTCAGAAGTGGTTTGGCATGTTTGCTGAGTCTCACTCTAACGACCTCTTCTCTGACACAGAGGCTGTCAAGACAGAGAATAACTACGGTCAGGTGAGCTACTACGCTTCCCTTGCCGCTTATTTCAACAAGGATTACAAGAAAACAGACAAGTATGCGCTGCTCGCTCTTGAGTCAGGCGATGCCGAGATAAAGCAAGATGCTATCAAACTGCAGCTCAACGCTTTCCAGGCTCGCAAGGATGCTGGCGACGTTGATAGCGACTACCTTATCAAGAAGGTTAAGCAGGTGTATAAGGCTTATCCTGACAACGAGATAGCATTCGGCAAATACATCGCCGTGCTCAACGAGGCAGGAAAGAAGGAAGAGGCTGACAAGGAACTTGCAAAGCGTCTAAAGGAAAACCCAAGCGACCCAATGGCAAATGCCTATGTAGCACAGAGTGCCCAGGAGGCTGGCGACTATGACAAGGCGATAGAGGCATACACCAAGGTACTGGAGGCACAGCCAGACTTTATGGCGGTAAAATTTAACCTCGCTACATGCTACCGTAACAAGGCTGTTGAGCTCAAGAATAATAACCAGCCTTACAAGGAGCTCCTTCAGAAGGCTAAGTCTATATTCCAGGAGGTACAGGCTGCTGATCCTGACGAAGCTAACTTTAAGACAAAGTATATCCTCAGCACTATTGATGAGCTGTAAAAACAGATTACAGATTAAAGATTACAGATTATAAGGTATTGAAGAGATTATTTGTATTCATACTGATATTAATCCCTATAATTGCGTTGGCTGCTCCCACCAGGAAGCAGCTGACGCAGTTTAAGAATGATGTCGTCACGGTGAAAGGTACGCTCAAATCGGGCAAGAACCTTGAGAAGAGCGAGGCCACGGTGCGCAGGTACCTTGCCGATAGCCTGTTCAGTAATGAAGAGACGAGATTGCAGCATCTGCTTTGTGATGTGCTGAAGAGGGCTTACGAGGTAGGCAATGAAAAGATGTACTTGAAGCAGAAGACCGACACGGTGTGTCTGGTAAATACGGGTAAGAGGATGTTTCTCGCATATGAGAAACTTGACTCCCTTGATTACTCTGTGCGCAAGCGAAATGCTACATACTTGTTGCCCTATCGCACCAATATATTCATGGGAGGCGTATTCTTCTTAAGAAAGAAGGCATGGAAAGAGGCATGGGAGTGTTTTGACATATATCTGGAATGCCCGAGGAAGTCACTCTTTGCCGACTCCGGACTGAAGGAGGATGATGATGTGACACGCCGTGTGGCATTTCTGTCACTCATAGCTGCTCACCGTCTTCACAACATGTCGTATGCGCTGAAGTATGCAGACAAGTCAACCAAGTCCAATCAGGGTGAGAAAGCGTATGAGATACTGGCGGAGATGGCAATGAACCACAATGACTCTCTCAATACTGACAAATACCTTGCGGAGGGGTTCATGGCTTACAGCACATCATCGTACATCTTCACTCACTATCTCGATTTCCTGCTGAGCAACAAAAGGTATGACGATGCCCTCGGCATATGTGACTCGGCATTAGGGGCCGACTCGTTGAATGCTGAGTTTATGCAAGGCAGGCACATAGTGCTGATGAACTTGCAAAGATACAATGAGTCGATAGAGTGGGGCAAGAAGGCTGTGGAGTATAACGACTCGCTGGACACGCCTTACTACAACATAGGCTACATATACTATCAACGTGCACAGAAGGCACTCAAGAAACTCAACAAACCCTATCGCCAGCGTCTGAAGGATGCGCAGAAGTATTTTCGACTGTTGCTGCCATATATGGAGCAGTATCGCAAGAAACGCCACGATGACTCGAAACGATGGAAACCAATATTATACGATGCATATCTGAATCTCAATATGGGAAAGGAATTCAGTGAGATTAATAAGTGAAATACTGATAATGCTCGTTACACTATGGGCTTGTACCTCGCACGTCAAGAAGGAGACGTATGAGGCACCGTGGGGCGATGAGAGTGGCGAGAGTGACGAACTCATTATGCTCACCATATATGGTCCCGAGACGTACTATGAGTATCACGGCCGTGACATGGGTACCAACTACATGCTGTGCGAGCAGTTGGCTGAGCATCTTGGTAAAAGTGTGCGTATAGACGTATGTAAAGATACTGCCGACATGATACAGAGACTCAGTGCCGACGAGGGCGATGTGATAGCCGTACCGATGAGCAAGGGGTATCAGAAAGGCTTTACTGTAGTGGCCAACAACTGGGTAGTTAACGAGAAGTCCGGAGAACTGGCAGACAAGATACGCTCATGGTACAACCCCAAGATGCTCGCAGAGGTGAAGCAGCGCCAACAGTACCAGCTCAGCGTGGCGAGCGTAACGCGACGCATTTTTCCTGTGATGCTTTCGGCAGACAAGGGACAGATATCACAGTATGATGCATATTTCCGCAAATATGCCCCAATGGCACTCGTTGACTGGGTACTTCTCGCCTCACAATGCTATCAGGAGTCGTGCTTTGACACTAAGGCACACTCGTGGGCAGGAGCGTGCGGACTGATGCAGATAATGCCTGCTACAGCAGACCATCTTGGACTGCCACGTGAGCAACTGTTTCAACCCGAACCCAATATAGCTGCTGCAGCACGGTATATGAGGGAACTGCAGATGGCATTTCAGGACATCAACAACCCTAAGGAACGCTTGCACTTCGCCCTAGCAGCATATAATGGAGGTACCAACCATGTGCGCGACGCTATGGCACTGGCAGGGAAATACGGGGGTGTGGCACAGAGATGGGCTGACGTAAGACGATACATACTATTGCTCCAAGAACCGCGTTATTATAACGACCCCGTGGTGAAAAGCGGATACATGAGGGGAACGGAAACAGCATCGTACGTTGACCAGATAATGCAGCGCCACGAACAGTACCGAAGGGCTTTGGCAACAGGCACCAAAGTAGTGTCGGCAGTAAAGACGCCACAATCATCAGCAGGCAGTGACGGCGCCATATCACCGATAGAAGCTACACCACACAGGGCAACAAAGAAAAACAAGTGGAGGAAGGAGTAATCGCAATTTAATAAATGACTCTCGAGGAAGCACTACATAAGATAGAACTGCAGAACCAAAAGATAGAAGAACTGCGACGCGAACTGCGACTGGCAAAACTGCTCAGCAATTTTCAGAAAGCACGTTTTCGCGAGCGCTTCTTCGTCAACACGTTCAGAGGCGAGAAGGTGATCGACGTGGCACAGGTACATTACTTCGTATCGGAAAAAAAGAGTACGTACATAGTAATGCACGACGGCAACTCATTTGTCGTTGACATGACCATCACGGAGATAGCAGAACAGCTTGATCCTCATGCCTTTATGCGTGTAAACAGAAAATACATAGTGCCGGTGACGGAGGTGGCGGGCTTCGAGCGCGACATAAACGGCAAGGAACGTCTCATACTCAAGGAGGGAGTGAAGAATCCTGTCATCGTTATCAGTCGTGACAATAAACGTAATGTGCATAACTGGATTGATGGTATGCACACACCCCAATAAGTGTGTGCAAAACGCTTACGGTTGGGTAGCCTAATATTACGTTTCGGTTTTTTACTGAAACGTTTTTTGTTGTAGATAAAAGCCTACGGAGTAATTTTGCATTGACAAGACGAGCTGATAGAAAAGTTTTTATATGGACAACAGCACACATACATTTCGCCACCGAATGCCAGCGCAGTTGAGGTTCTCTGATGTTGACAGGTTCGGCCATGTCAACAACTCAGTCTATTTCTCATTGTTTGACATGTGTAAGACGCGTTATTTCAGTGATGTAGTGGGTACAGACATCTTCGACCGCATGGCACCCGTGGTGGTGCATATCGAGGCAAACTTCATCTCGCCAGTGTTCTTTCCTGACGAGATAGTCATAGACACCAGCATAGTCAAGATAGGCAACAAGAGCTTCACCCTACTTCAGCGAGCCCTCAACCAGCGCACCGAGGAGGTGAAATGCTACTGCGAAACTGTGATGGTGATGATGGACACGGTGACAAACGAGTCTGTAGAGATAGACTCGGAATTCAGAACCAAGGTGTCCAGTTACGAAAGGCTTTAAAACACAACACACACACCCGATGAATAGTATTCTAGAGAAATATACAGGCAGGCAGGAGTTCAGTTCCTATGCTGACTTCATGGAGCATTTTCATGTAGATGTTCCTGATGATTTCAACTTCGGCTATGACGTGATAGACGCTTGGGCTGAGGCTATGCCTGAGAAGGAAGCCCTGCTGTGGGTAAACGACCAGGGCGAGGTGCAACATGTAACCTACGGTGCCTTCAAGAATATTACCGACCAGTGTGCAGCGTTCTTTCAGGGCATAGGCATAGAGAAGGGCGACCGCGTGATGCTGATACTCAAGCGCAGGGTGGAGTGGTGGTACTCTATGGTGGCACTGCACAAGATAGGTGCTGTGGTGATACCAGCCACACACATGCTGACAGAGAAAGACATCATGTACAGATGTCACATGGCTGGCATCAGTGGCATCATATCATGTGGCGATCCGCTGGTGTTGGGACACGTGCAGAAGGCAAGACGTTTCAGCCCTATGCTGCGTCATTGCATCTCCATCGGTCCTATAGTGCCCAACGGCTTCTACGACTTCTGGCGCGGACTGCATGAGGCAACCCCCTTTGAGCGTCCTCCACGCAATAAGGTGACAGACAATTTTCTGCTCTATTTCACCAGTGGCACCACAGGTGAGCCTAAGATGGTGATGCACGACTATTCCTACCCCTTGGCACACATCGTAACGGCTAAGTATTGGCATAAACTCAACGAGAATTCGCTCCACCTCACTCTTGCCGACACTGGTTGGGGCAAGGCTGTATGGGGTAAGTTCTATGGTCAGATGCTCTGCGGCGCAACAGTCTTTGTATATGACTTCGAGGGGCGCTTCATTCCGTCTCATCTGTTAAAGATATTGCAAGACTACAGAATATCGTCCTTCTGTGCTCCGCCAACCATCTACCGCTTCCTCATACGCGAGGAACTGGAGCGTTATGACCTGTCAGCCCTGAAGTGGTGCACCACTGCTGGCGAGGCGCTGAACCCCAGCGTGTTCGACGAATGGAAGCAGAAGACGGGCATCACCATATATGAGGCATACGGACAGACTGAGACCACTATGGTCGTAGGCACATACCCTTGGGTGAAGCCCAAACCAGGTTCTATGGGAGTACCTAACCCCCAGTACCATATAGATATTGTTGACGAACAGGGCAACAGCGTAGCCCCGATGGAGCACGGCGAACTGGTGATAAACGTAGAAAAAGGTAAACCGCTCGGACTGTTTAAGAGCTATTACCGTAATGACGAGATGACCGAAAAGCGTATAGTCAACGGTCTGTATCACACTGGCGATGTGGTGTATCGTGACAATGACGGCTACCTGTGGTTCGTATCACGCATAGACGATGTCATCAAGACCTCAGGCTATCGTGTGGGACCGTTTGAGGTGGAGTCGGCACTTATGACCCATCCCGCTGTGGCTGAATGTGCCGTAACCGCCGCTCCTGACGAGATTCGTGGTCAGATAGTGAAAGCCACCATAGTGCTCACCAACGAATACGAGGATAAGGCATCCGAGACGCTGGCATCAGAACTGCAGGAACACGTAAAGCGCGAAACAGCACCATATAAATATCCGCGCATAGTGGAGTTTGTCCGTGAACTGCCCAAGACCATCAGCGGTAAGATAAAACGAGCAGAAATAAGAGAGAATAATAATTAAAACAAATATAGAAATGGCAACATTCAAAGAGATTTTCGAAAGCCGATACACTTGGATAGAAGGATTCATGCGCAATGTGCGCCGTCTGTCAGGCAAGCAGGCGCTTGTTGACCCCCAGAGCAACCGCCAGTGGACTTACTCTGAGGTTAACGAGGAGGTAAACCGTCTGTGCAACGCCTTTATCAAGGCAGGAGTGAAGAAGGGCGACGTGATAATGATTCAGATGCTCAACTGCCCCGAGTTTGTGTTCACCTATGTGGCATGCCATAAGATGCAGTGCGTATGCTGCCCAGTCAACTTCCGTCTCTCACCAGGTGAACTGGCATGGAACATCGACGATTCCAAGCCAGCCATCGTCATCTGTTGCGAGTCAAAGTGTAATGAGGCAGTCGAGGTGGTAAAGCACACCAAGCACAAGCCCTGCTGCGTGATAGGACTGATACCTAATAGCACTCCAACGGTGGTAGCATATAACGACTTCGTTAAGGATGCCACAGCCGACGAGCCTGTCATCACCACACCTTATAATATATATGACGAGACCGTGCGCCTCTACACCTCAGGCACCACAGGCCGTCCTAAGGGAGTGTGCATCACCAGCATCAACGAGGTGCTCTCAGCCCACGACATCATGATTCATTTCCCCATGAGCAGTCGTGACATCACCATGAACACCACCCCTTGGTTCCATCGTGGCGGTCTGCACTGTGCAGGTCCTTGTCCAGCCCTCTATGCTGGGGCCTCTATGGTTATCATGGGTAAGTTTGATGCCCTCACAGCCCTGAAGTATGTCTATCGCTACAAGATAACCTTCATCGTCGGAGTGCCTACCGTGCTCGAAGAACTTGCCGACCGTCAGGAGCAGGGGGGCTACGACCTCTCTTCGCTCACAGGCATCGTCACCATGGGCAGTCCGCTCGAGCGTGCAGCCTGCATACGTTATCAGAAAGTGCTGTCGCCAAACATCTACAACGGCTATGGCACTACCGAGACACTTTGGAACACCTTCCTGCGTCCGTTCGATTTGCCCGATAATGCTGGCAGTGCAGGACGTTCATGCGTGGATGATGATGTTCGTGTGGTAAAGATTTACGAAGACCGTCGTGCCGAACCTGAAGACCTTGCCAAGCAAGACGGACTCGACGTGGGCGAGGTAATCATTTCCTCACCAGCCAAGTCGCCATACGTATATCACAACAATGAGGTGGAAACCTCGCGGAAGTATTATAAGGACTTTATCTACACCAACGACCTCGCCACATGGGATGAGAACGGATATATCACCATCGTAGGACGTAAGGATGACATGATCATCTCTTCAGGCGAAAACATATATCCTACCGAGGTGGAGGCAGTGCTCAACCTGCACTCAAAGGTGAAAGACTGTATCGTAACTTCAGTGCCTGATAAGATACGTGGACAGATGGTCACTGCATATATAGTACCTAATGAGGATACTGATATCTGTGCTGAAGAGTTGGATGAATATTGCAAGCAGAGCCCAGAGCTGGCAAACTTCAAGCGTCCGCGTTACTATCGTTTCGTGCAGCAGATACCATTCAATGCTACTGGCAAGAAGCTGCACGTAAAGATAAAGGAGACAGCTATTCAGGACTGGAAGAACGGGTTCCTCGAGAAAGTTTGATACATCCTCTATTTTTATATTATAATAAAAAAGGCTCAACTGTTGTCAGTTGAGCCTTTTTTGTGGGTTGAGTTTTTCTTTAAGGAATTGTGAGGTGTATCCTTTACCTGATGCAACAACTTCCTCAGGAGTGCCTGCTACCACTATGTTGCCACCCTCGTTGCCCCCTTCCGGTCCGAGGTCTATGATGTGGTCGGCGCACTTTATTACGTCCATATTGTGTTCTACGATAAGCACCGTATGGCCTCGCTCTATCAGTCGGTCAAATGACTTTAGCAGTTGGCGTATATCGTGAAAATGCAGTCCTGTAGTGGGCTCGTCAAATATAAATAGGGTGGGGGCTTGATGCTCCTGTGACAGGTAATATGCCAGTTTTACGCGTTGGTTTTCACCTCCTGACAACGTTGACGAGCTCTGTCCAAGTTGTATATATCCCAGTCCTACATCAGCGAGCGGTTGCAGGGCATTACATATGCGCTCGGCATCACCCTTGCCGTCCTCACTGAAAAATGCTATAGCCTCGTCCACCGTCATATTGAGCACATCATCTATATTCTTACCCCTGTAGAGTATTTCCAGCACCTGTGGCTTGAAGCGTTTTCCGTGACAAGCCTCGCAAGTCAGCGTGAGGTCTGCCATAAACTGCATCTCAACAGTTACGGTGCCTGCGCCCTTGCATTCCTCACAGCGTCCTCCATCGGTATTAAAGGAGAAGTGAGCAGGTGTGATATTCAACTGGTGTGCCAGCTGCTGACTGCCAAATAACTGTCGTATGGCGTCATAGGCCTTCAGATACGTGGCAGGATTAGAACGTGTACTCTTGCCAATGGGGTTTTGGTCCACCATCTCGATATAGCGTATCTCTCGGTAGTCGCCCGTTATCTTGTAAGCAGTACCAGGGTGGTTGGGATTGTCTATCGTTGCCTTTATGGCGGGGTGTATTATACCCTTCACTAATGACGATTTGCCCGAACCGCTTACACCCGTCACCACCGTCATAGCGTTGAGTGGTATCTCCACGTCGATATTCTTGAGGTTGTTCATATCGCAACCATGTATTACAAATGACATGTTCCATGGCCTTCGCGATGTGGGCACAGCTATGCGCTCCTCACCGTTGAGATATTTTGCCGTGTAGCCGTCAGTCACTATCTCTCCACCTAATCGTCCAGCATCAGGTCCCACCTCTATGATGTGGTCAGCGGCACGCAGTATGTCCTCATCGTGCTCCACTATCACCACCGTGTTGCCTATATCACGCAGTTTGCGCAGTATGCTGATAAGCCGCCCCGTATCACGACTGTGCAGACCTATCGATGGCTCGTCGAGTATGTATAGCGAACCCACCAATGGCGAACCTATTGATGTGGTGAGGTTTATGCGCTGGCTCTCGCCTCCCGACAGCGTGTTCGAGGGTCTATTGAGTGTGAGGTATCCCAGTCCCACGTCAAGCAGATACTGCAGTCGGCTCGTTATCTCCGTCAGCAGTCGCTTGGCAGTTTGCTTCTCGTGTTCCGTGAGTGTGAGTTCCTTAAACCATTGCGCCAGTTCGCTTACCGGCATCGTTACAAGTTCGGTGATGGTCTTCCCTCCTACCTTGACATATTCAGCCTCTTTCCTCAGACGAGTGCCGTGGCAGTCAGGGCACAGCGTCTTGCCTCTGTAGCGTGCCATCATCACGCGGTACTGTATCTTGTACTGGTTCTCCCTCACCATTCTGAAGAAGTTGTCGATGCTTGCCACCTCCATCTTGTCCGCATGGGCATCACAGGGCAGTCCGTGCCACAGCCATCCCTTGTGCTCGTCCGAGAGCTCATTGTATGGGGTGAAGATAGGAAAATTGTCTATCTCAGCCCTGCGTATGAAGTAGCGTTTCCATTCTCCGAGTTTCTCGCCTCGCCAGCATGCCACACACCCGTCATACACACTCAGCGACTTGTCAGGTATTACCAGATTCTCATCGATGCCTATCACACTGCCGAATCCCTCGCATGTAGGGCATACACCAGCAGGAGAATTAAATGCAAAGAGATGTTCCGTAGGTTCTTCAAACGTCATGCCGTCAGCTTCCAGTATGTTTGAGAAGTGATGGTCGGTAGTAGTACCATCAGCATTAATGAAACGCATCGTGCAACGTCCGCCTCCATCAGCGAAAGCCGCCTCCGCAGAGTCGAGCAGCCTCATCTCCGTAGCATGACGATCATGATGCACCTTCAGCCTATCGATAATGTTCTCGTTTCCTGCCAAGAGCAGAAACTTTGTATCCTCCGGATATTGCTTCATACACTCCACCAGGTCCTCCGGTGTATGCTTCCTTACCTCCTTGCCTGATATAGGGGAGTATATCCTGCCGATGCGAGCAAAGAGCAGGCGCATAAACTCATATATCTCCGTCGATGTGCCTACCGTGGAGCGTGGGTTGCGTGCTATCACCTTCTGCTCTATCGCTATGGCAGGAGGTAGTCCCTTGATGTAGTCGCACTCAGGTTTCTTCATGCGTCCCAGAAACTGTCTGGCATACGCTGAGAGGCTCTCTACGTAGCGCCTCTGTCCCTCTGCGTAGAGCGTGTCGAAAGCGAGTGACGACTTACCCGAACCACTCACTCCCGCTATCGCCACGAGTTGGTTGTGGGGTATCTTTACCGATACGTTCTTAAGGTTGTTGACCCTTGCTCCCTTTATGTCAATAAATTGTTGCTTCATTAGTAACTGCAAAGGTACAAAAAACGAGGGCAACGACAAAATAAAATCATCTATTTTTGGTATTGTGTACTATTGATATTTTACAGAATGTTGCGGAAATGGCCTATAGGCCCCATTTTCCGAAAGTCTTGGCATCTGTGTCATCATAGCATAGTGTTTGGGACAGTTTCCCCTACTACACGAAAGCAATCCTGTCTGCCAACTGCAGGAAATAGCTTTTTTTTGATAGTAAACAACACTTTTGTATTAATCTGCCAAGTAAGTTTCTAATTGCGGTGATGTATCTTATAAAATAATAGTTCCCGACACGATTGTGCCGGGAACTTTGACTGATAAGTATATGTGAGAAAACTTTTACTGTACTATGAACTTCACACCGTCCTTGATGTAGAGACCTGCAGGGAGGTTGGTGCCGCTCATGCGCTGACCATCGATAGAGTAGATGATGCCGCTATTTGCACGTGGAGCCTCATTGAGGGTAGAAACGCCTGTTGCCTCTTCGTCCATGTCAAGCTCCAATGAGTTTGAAGATGATGATGGAGTGAATACTAATTTGGTGATGGTCTGACCACCGCTTACGAAGTATGCGTAGTAGGTGGTGCCTGAAGTAACACTTGCTGATACCTGACCAGTAGCACATGTAGCGGTGGCGATTGGAGAGCCGACTGCTGTGCCGATGGCTGATGTGCGGCTGTTGTCAGAGGTGTTGTTGGACTGGAAGTAAACGGTCAGCGTACCATTGGATGATGGTGTATATTTGATGTAACGGATGCTTGAAGAAGAAGCGCCGTTGCAGTGGAAACCGTTCTTGTTCACATAGTCCTTGGTATAGTCTGAAGTGGTGTTGCCAACAAGGGTAAGACCATTGTAAGAGTAGTTGTAGTTGCTGCCTGCGAGGGTAACAGTAGATGAGAACTCAGAGAAGTCCCATGTGGTAGCTGAAGCCGTAGAGGTCTTAGGTATGAACTTCACGGCATATACGTAAACACCGCTTGTCTCGTCGGTAGAGATGGTGATGGTGGTGTTGCTTGATGTTGATGGGTAGAAGGTGCAGCTGACAGCGCCGTTAGGAGCAACGGCTGTAGTCTTGGTCTTCGAACCGTCAGTAACCACGAGGTTACGTGTAGCAGAACTGTTGGTGTGGAATGCGTAAACCACTACGTAGTGAACACCTGTAACGTTGAAGCTGAGCGTGCGTGCGTTCTTTACCTGAGCAGCAGCACATGCTGTCTTGGATGATGTAGAGCCAACAGCCTCTGTTGATGGGTTGATGTAACCTACGGTGCCTGTGGTAGAGAATGATGTTACGTTGTTGTTCGTAATCCAGTCGGCAGAGAGACCGCTTGCTGTGAAGTCAGTGAAGATAGTCTGGCTGCTGATGCTCTTGTAGGTAGAAGCGCTGGATGAGCTGGAGCTGCTTGAAGAGCTTGAAGAAGAGCTGCTTGATGAGCTTGTAGAGCCAACAGTAACTGCTGAGCTTGCTGTGCCGAAGCCACCCATTGAGTTAGCCACACGCACGGTGTAAGAACCTGTTGATGATGCGGTGTAAGAGGTAGAGGTGGTGATTGCCACGTATGAGCCGCCCTTCTCGATGAGGTATGCCTTGGCACCGCTAACTGCCGACCATGAGAGTGTGGAACCGTTCACGCTTACTGTTGGTGCGGTGAGCTGCTGACAGTTGTTGTAGGCTTGTGTGCCCCAAGAACCGAGTACGTCGCTTAAGGCGTAGCCAGAAGTGCTTGAGAGATAGAGTGACGCTGAACCTGATGCACCACCGAGTGCGCTGATAGAGTGTGAGGTGATGGCAGAACCGTTATAGGTGTTGTTGTACTCGTGGAAGCGGAGTACAAGACCTGAGCTCATGGTTGTCCAACCTGCTGAAGTAGGCTTGATAGTGAACTTGGTGTTGAGCCATGCTGCTGCAGGGCTGTTCTGCCAAGGACGGCCGAGGTTGTAGGTGCCAGCCTGTGAAGACTCACCGTTGATGCCACAGTAGTGGAATACGTAGCCCTTCTCTGAAGAGTAAGTAGATGGGGCGGTGATGCAGTCGCCTGATGTCTTGTTGCTGCTGTTCTGGCAGTAGATGTTCACTGAGTTGAAGAAGATGGAGCCAGAGCCGCAGATGAAGTCTGTGGTACCCTTGATGTAGCCACCTTCGAAGTAGCCGAGCATACCTTCTGAACCGTTAGACCAGTATGTGTCCTGTGTGCCGTCGAGGGTCACGTTCTTCATTATGTTCTTTGTGCCGTGATCCCACCATGCTACGCTGCGCTCTGCCTTTGTTGAAGAGTTGTATGAAGCGCGGCAATAGAGGGTGATGTCCTGCATGTAGATGTCGCTGCCAGTGGTGTAGAGTGTAGCTGTGGTGCCGAGGCCCTCGGTAGATGGGCTGTTCTTGATGATTACACCGTCGCGGCTCTCACCGATGATGCTGACGTAAGATGACACCTTAGTGTTATATGCGGTGCCGAGGTTGTATGTACCGTTTGGCACGAAGATGTATGCACGCTTGCTTGAAGATGCCTGACTGTTGGCTGTAGAGATAGCTGAGAGCAGTGAAGAAGCGCTGCCTGCTGTTACTATGATGTAGCTTGAAGAGGTGGATGCGCTTGAGCTAGAAGAAGAGCTAGAGTTGCTAGAACTACTAGAACTGCTAGATGAGCTAGAAGAAGAGCTTGAAGAAGAACCGCTCTCAGATACAGAACCAGAGGTAGAAACGGTCAGCGTAGCGCCAGCGTAGCTCTTCAGGTCAGAGTATGCTGTAGAAGCTGACAGTGTGGAGTAGCTGTAGCCAGGAGAAGACACGCTGCCTGAGTTGGTCATGTAAGAAGAAGGACCAGAGCAGTTGTTGAACTTGCAGTAGTTTGTACCACCGTAGTTCTGATAGAATATGAAGTTCTTGCTTGAAGAAACGCGAGCAGAAGGAGTGATGAAGTAACAACCATCGAATAGAGCTGAGACATTCTGTGGACCTACGAAGTAGTGAGAATCGTCAGAGGTCCATGCGCAGTTGAGGAAGTGCAGGTAAGCATTGCGGGCACGTGCCTGACGCTCTACGCAACCTGAATCCCACCAGCAGTATGCCCATGTCATAGAGAACTGACCGTCAGATGGCTTGTCAGAAGATGATGAACCGATGAGGTTAGAGAAACGGTGGTCGTCAGTACCGCCTGAGCCGCCTGCCTTAGGTGACTTGAGATAGCGGAAACGGCACCATGAAACGGTGATATTGTCTGTGAGACCCTTGCTGTCGAAGTTGCCGTCGCAACCATCCTGGAAGTCACAGTGGTCAACCCATGCCTTCGTTACACCGTCAAAGCAGAGGTTATCCCAACCGTCACAGTCGTATGCGCCAGGGCCTACGAAGGTGAGGTTGCGCAGGATGAGGTTGCTAGAACCTTTCTTGAAATAAAGGATACCTGAGCTTGAAGAGTTCTGCTGGTTAGAGATGAGCTTTACGCCCTTCACGGCAAGCAGGGTCTTGTTGGTAGCCACTACAGAGATGTGATTGGTTACGGTGATGTCCTGAGTGATAATGATTACCTTGGAACCAGATGCTTTAAGTGCTGTTTCAAGAGCCGATGCCGAAGTAACGAGGGTTGGGGTAGCTGAGCCACCGCCTGTCACGCCAGCGGCAAAACCGAAAGCAGATGATTTGTACGCACTGGAGCCAGCAAATGCTGACAATGAGATAACACTCATGACGAGACATAATAGTCCCACAATAAAACTACGCTTCATAAAGTAGTAAAATTAGGTTGTTAGTAAAAAAATAATTGTTAGTAATATATGGTGCAAAGGTACTATTTTTTTTCTATTAGGTATAATGAAACGGGCGCATAAACTTAACGTTAATAAGATTTAACATAAGTAGCTTTAATATTGTAAAGAAAAACTGCGATTTTGTAAAAAACAAATTGTAATAAGCGACATCTTGCTAAAAATAAGCAGGGTGTCGCTCTGTCATTATTTACACTTGATATAAAGCGCCTTTACGGCGATTACTCATTACGGAATACAATCTTGTTATCGTAGCTGTCGATGATGATGGGCTTTTGGTTGCAGACCTTACTAGCAAGGAGTGCCTTGGAGAGGGCGTTGAGAACGTCACGCTGTATGGCACGCTTTACAGGACGGGCACCGAAGTCGGGATCGTAGCCTGCCTCGGCGAGGTTGTCGATGGCATCATCGGTCCAGCGGAGTTCGAAGCCTTGCTTTTCGAGCATATCGGCAACACGCTTCATCTGCAGACGTACTACATCGGCTATCTCGGACTTGCTGAGCTGACGGAAGTCGATTATCTCATCGATACGGTTGAGGAACTCAGGTCGGATAGGGGGCTTCACCATGCCGTTGCCATCGAGGATGGGTGCCTTGCCGTAGAGCTGGTCATGGGTAAGGTTGGAGGTCATGATGATGATGGTGTTCTTGAAGTTTACCACACGGCCCTTGGAGTCGGTAAGACGACCGTCGTCGAGAACCTGCAGGAGGGTGTTGAAGACATCAGGGTGAGCTTTCTCTATTTCGTCGAAGAGTACCACGCTGTATGGTTTGCGGCGTACTGCCTCGGTGAGCTGTCCTCCCTCGTCATAGCCCACGTAGCCTGGAGGGGCTCCGATGAGACGGGTGACGCTGAACTTCTCCTGATACTCGGACATGTCGATACGAGTAATCATCTGCTCATCATTAAAGAGGTAGTCGGCGAGTGCCTTGGCAAGCTCCGTCTTACCCACACCAGTGGTGCCGAGGAAGATGAAGCTGGCGATAGGACGCTTAGGGTCTTGCAGTCCGGCACGTGAACGGCGCACAGCATCGCTCACGGCAGTGATAGCCTCGTCCTGACCTATGACGCGTTTGTGGAGTTCGTCTTCAAGGTGGAGCAGTTTGTCACGCTCGCTCTGCATCATACGTGTTACGGGGATGCCCGTCCAACGTGATACGACCTCAGCGATGTCATCGGCTGTGACCTCCTCGCGGACATACCTCATGGCATTTTTGTTCCCGTTATCGTTAACGTTAAGGTTCTCCTGCACCTTCTTGATGTCCTCTTCGAGTTCCTTGAGTTTGCCGTAGCGTATCTCAGCCACTCTGCCGTAGTTGCCCTCACGCTCTGCCTTGTCAGCCTCGAAGCGCAGACGTTCTATCTCCTGCTTGTTCTGTTGTATCTTGTCAACAAGGTTCTTCTCCCTTACCCACTCGGAGCGCATACGCATCTCCTCATCTTGCAGGGTGGCGATAGTCTTGCCCAGTTCGGCAAGTTTCTCCTTGTCGTTCTCGCGCTTGATAGCCTCGCGCTCTATCTCGAGTTGCTTGAGGCGGCGAGTGAGTTCGTCGAGTTCCTCAGGCACGCTGTCACGCTCCATGCGCAGTTTGGCAGCTGCCTCGTCCATGAGGTCGATAGCCTTGTCGGGCAGGAAACGGTCGGAGATGTAGCGCTCAGACAGTGTGACGGCTGCTATGCAGGCATCATCCTGTATGCGGACGCGGTGGTGGTTCTCGTAGCGCTCTTTCAGTCCACGGAGTATGGAGATGGCAGAGAGTTCGTCAGGCTCATCGACCATGACTATCTGGAAGCGGCGCTCGAGAGCTTTGTCCTTCTCGAAGTACTTCTGGTACTCATTGAGGGTGGTGGCACCGATGGCACGCAGTTCGCCACGGGCAAGGGCAGGTTTGAGGATATTGGCAGCGTCCATAGCGCCCTCGCCACCGCCAGCACCCACGAGGGTGTGTATCTCATCGATGAAGAGGATTATCTTGCCCTGTGACTCTATCACGGCATTGATGACACCCTTGAGTCGCTCCTCAAACTCACCCTTGTACTTGGCGCCAGCTACGAGGGCACCCATGTCGAGGGTGTAGATCTCTTTCTCCTTCAGGTTCTCAGGCACGTCGCCACGCACTATGCGCTGGGCGAGTCCCTCGGCAATTGCCGTCTTACCTGTACCAGGCTCGCCTATTAGGATAGGGTTGTTCTTGGTACGACGTGATAGTATCTGGAGCACACGACGAATCTCGTCGTCACGTCCTATTACAGGGTCTAACTTTCCGTTCTTAGCATCGGAAACGAGGTTTTTGCAGAAGCGGTTAAGTGCTTCTTTGCCAGTCATTTGTTGTTCTTGGTTCATCATGATAATAAAGTTTAAAAAGTTTAAGAGTTTAATAGTTCAAAAGTTCAAAAGTTCAATGTTTCAGTAGTGCTTCGTCAATTGTCGTACCACGAAGCGGGGAAACGACTATTTGTCACCAAACTGTGCCAAAATGACAAAAGGAGGCATTAAATTTGGTTAATTGCATAATAATGATTAACTTTGCGTCTTATATAAATAGAGGATTATGCTGAACTTCTGCATCATAACGTGTACCTACAACGCCGAGCACCTGATACGACGCACGATGGACAATGTTGCTGCCCAGACATGGGGAGGGATAAGCCATATCATAATAGACGGTGCATCGACAGACAGGACGGTGGAGATGGCAAGGATGGCGGCAGAGGCAAACAAGGGGAGGATAGACTACACGATAGTGAGCGAGCCTGATAATGGACTGTACTGGGCTATGAACAAGGGATTGCAGCTTGCCAAGCCTGACTACGTTCTGTTTCTCAATGCAGGAGACACGCTGCACTCGCCAACCACGTTGGAAGAGATAGCGAGGAGGGTTAACGAAAAAAACTCCAACCTCCAACCTCCAACCTCAAACCTCCCAGGGGTGATATATGGCGATACGGACATAGTGGACGTGACAAACCATTACGTTGGGAAAAGAGAGCATAACCCACCAGAGGAGTTGACGTGGAGGTCGTTTAAGGATGGTATGCTGGTGTGCCACCAGGCATTCTACGTGAGGACGGACATAGCAAGACGTGTGGCTTTTGACACTCGATACAGGTTCTCGGCTGACGTGGATTGGTGCATAAGAGTGATGAAAGAGGCAGAGAAGGAAGGGCTGAAACTGCTCAACATGAGGCAGGTGACGTGCAACTTCCTTGCAGGCGGACTGACGATAAAGAACCACCGTCAGTCGCTCCATGAGCGTTTCCGCATAATGGTAAAACACTACGGACTGATAACAACGATAGTAAAACACGTGGGATTTGTGTTTAATTGACAGTTTATGGTTTACGGTTTACAGTTTACGGTTGATAGTAAAAATTGAAAAATTGAAAAAGAGACTTATAACATACGGTTTGATGTTCCTTGCTTTCTGCGTCACAGCGCAGGGTGGTGAGGTGCTGACATTGGACTCATGTCGCAACCGTGCTCTCAGTGCCAACAAACAGATAGGGATGGCGAAGATGAAGCACCAGATGGCTGTGAATGTCAGGAAAGCGGCACGAACGAAGTATCTGCCACACATAGATCTGACAGGAGGCTACATGTATTCATCACGTGAGATATCGCTGCTGAGTGATGCACAGAAGAGTGCCATAGGTGGTATAGGTACCACGACGGCAGGAGTGATGGGACAGATGGCTGGCGAATTTGGAACCAACCTGCAAAGGATGGCACAGGCTGGCATGATAAGCCCTACTACGGCGAAGGACCTGGGGACGATAACTCAGGCGATGGGACCGTCAGTATCGCAGACGTTGGAGGCTTATGGCAACGAGCTGGGACAGAGGATAGTGGATGCTTTCTCGACCAATACGCACCACCTGTTTACTGCCTCGGCTGTGATGGTTCAGCCTATATTTATGGGTGGAGCCATAGTGGCAGGAAACAAGATAGCCGACATATCAGAACGCGTAGCGGAGACTGATATAGAGGCAAAGCAGAGTGACGTGACATACGTGGTGGACAATGCCTACTGGACGGTGGTGTCGCTACGTCATAAGCAGCTGTTGGCGGACGACTACCTCGCATTGGTGCAGAAACTCGATGACGATGTGCACAAGATGATAAAGGAGGGTGTGGCTACAAGGGCTGACGGACTGAAGGTTGATGTTGCCGTGAATGAGGCGGAGATGACAAAGACGAAGGTGGATAATGCCCTGTCGCTCGCCAAGATGTTTCTGTGCCAACAGTGTGCAATGGATCTGGACAGCAACATAACACTCGCAGATGAGATGAAGGAAGACCTCGACATAGTGAATGGGGATGGCGAAAACGCCAATGAAGACTACAACTACGAGGGACGTCACGAGCTACGCATGCTCAATGATGCGATAGAGATATCACGTCAGCAGACGAAGATAGCACGGGCAGCCTACCTGCCACAGTTGTCGCTCATAGGTGGTGCCTTCTTTACCAACCCCAGTGTGTATAATGGTTTCGAGAGGAAGTTCAAGGGAGCCTTCAACGTGGGTGTGATGATGAGGGTGTCTGTGCTCGACTGGGGTGATAATGCCTATAAGATAAGGGCAACGAAATGTGCCACCAACCTTGCACAACTCACATATAACGAGGCACACGAGATGATAGAGCTGCAGGTGTCACAGAGCAAGTTCAAGGTGAAAGAGGCGAACAAAAGCCTCGTAGCAGCAAGGAAGAACATACAGAGTGCTGAGGAAAACCTGAGATGTGCCAACATAGGATTCAAAGAGGGTGTGATGAGCACTACTGACGTGATGGCTGCACAGACGGCATGGCTGAAGGCAAAGACGCAGAAGATAGATGCCGAGATAGATGTCAAACTAAGTGAAATAGCATTAGACAAAGCATTGGGAAGATATGGAAAGTAAAGAACAACATAAGAGCGTGATGATTGCGTTGACGGTGTTCTGCGCAGTAGTAATCATTGTAGGATTGATAGGCTTCTTCACCATCGGTAGTGAGAAGGAGGTTATACAGGGACAGATAGAGGTAGAGGAATACCGCGTATCGAGCAAGGTGCCGTCAAGGGTGCTGAGAATACTCGTCAAAGAGGGTGACTACGTACACGTAGGTGATACCCTCGCCATACTCGATGCCCCTGACGTAGTGGCAAAGGCAAAACAAGCTATGGGAGCCGAGACGGCTGCCGAGGCAATGAGCGATATGGCTACAGCTGGTGCCCGCAAGGAACAGATACAGGGTGCCTACGAACTGTGGCAACAGGCAAAGGCTGGACTGGACATAGCCAAGAAATCATACGAGAGGGTACAGCGACTATTTGATGAGGGAGTTGTGAGCGAACAGAAGCGTGACGAGGCATACGCACAGTATAAGGCTTATGAGGCGCAGGAGAAAGCCGCCAAGAGTCAGTATGACATGGCTCAGAATGGTGCCCGCAGAGAAGAGAAAGCAGCAGCACAGGCTCAGGTAAAGAGAGCGCAGGGTGCTGTTGACGAGGTGAACTCATACCGCAAGGAAACAATACAGATAGCCCAGATGGAGGGTGAGGTGAGCACCATATACCCCAAGGTGGGTGAACTGATAGGTGCTGGCAGTCCAATAATGACTATTTCGATAATGAATGATATGTGGGGTGCCTTCAATCTGCGAGAAGACCAGCTGAAGGGCATGAAGATAGGCGACACGTTTAATGCCTACGTGCCTGCCTTCGACAAAGAGATAGAGATGAAGGTGACCACGATAAAGGATGAGGGTTCGTATGCTACGTGGAAGGCTACAAAATCCAACGGACAGTTTGATATGAAGACTTTCGAGGTAAAGGCGACACCCACAAAGAAGTTTGACGGCCTGCGTCCTGGCATGTCGGTTGTTGTTAGGTAATTGACAATTCACAATTCACAGTTCAAAAGTTCAAAGGTTCAAGAATTGAGGGAGCTAATTAAGCGTGAAATAAGGACATTTCTTCGCCACCCTATATATATAATATGTATGGTGGTGTTGCCATTGTTTGTCACTGTGTTTTTCTCCACACTGATGGACGAGGGACAGCCTCTCAAGATGCCTATAGGTATTGTGGACCTTGACAATACCAGCACAACAAGGAAGCTGACACGTATGGTTGATGCTTTCCAGAATACACAGGTTGTGGCTCATTATCCTTCTATTGACGAGGCGCGAAATGCTATTCAGCGCAATGAGATATACGGTTTTGTACTCTTTCCCCACAATCTTACCAGTGATATGTTGAGCGGTCGTCAGCCACGCATGTCGTTCTATTACACCAATACCTCGCTGACAGCTGGCGCCTTGACCTATAAGGACATGAAGACTATGTGTGCTCTTGCCTCGGCAGGAGTGGGGCAGGGAGTGATGCAGGCTCGGGGTGTTGCCTCGCACCAGATAGCAGCATTTCTTCAACCTGTCAGCATAGACCTCCACATGGTAGGTAACCCATGGGTGAGCTATAATATCTTCCTGTGTGCTATGCTTATACCAGGTATGGTGCTCCTTTTTATATTCCTTATTACGGTATATGCTGTAGGTACAGAGATAAAGTTTGGAACGGGTAAGGAATGGCTGAAAATTGCTGGAGGCAGTATTGTTAAAGCTCTGGTTGGTAAGTTGTTGCCATACACGTTGATATTCTTTACGGTGTTTGCTGCCATTATGTTTTATCTCTTTGGCATACTCCATTTTCCTGCCCCTGGCGGCTTTGGCAGAATACTCCTTCTGTGCCTATTGTCGGTACTCTCATCACAGGGTTTTGCTCTGTTTATTTTCGGTCTTATGCCATCGTTGCGCATGTCTATGAGTATATGTTCTCTGTGGGCTGTGCTAAGTTTCTCCATGGTGGGCACAGCCTTCCCCATATTCGCTATGGATGCCCCTTTGCAGTCAGCAGCGTGGCTGTTTCCTATGCGTCATTTCTATAAGATATACCAGTTGTGTGTATTCAATACATATCCCCTCAGCGATGTTGCCATCCATATTGGTGTGATGTTGTTGTTTACTTTGCTACCATTGCTCACTCTGCGTCGTATTCGCAAGGCGATGTTAATGTATGAATATCAGGCGTGAGAAGATTGAAATATTGAAATATTTTGAATACATAATAGACGAGCTCCGTGCCATACTGAAGGATGAGGGCGTATTGCTGTTCTTCATCTTTCTGCCTATAGGCTATCCGCTGATATATTCGTGGATATACAATAACGAGGTGGCGCGGGATGTTCCTGTTGCTGTGGTTGACGACTCGCATTCCGCGCTCAGCCGTGAGTTTATACGCAAATATGATGCTATGCCTGATGTTTCAGTAGCCCTGCAGTGCAAGGACATGGATGAGGCAAAGAGTGCCATAGGTCATGGTGATGTTTACGGCATAATACACTTCCCTCAGGATTTTGCACAGAAAATAGGTAGGATGGAGCAAGGTCATGTCAGCGTTTATTGTGATATGAGCTATATGCTTGCCTACAAGGCGATATTCCAGTCGGCAACAGCAGTCAGTGGTGTTATGGGTGCAGAGATACAGCGTCAGGCTCTGCAGAAATACACTACTCGCGATGAGGAGATCAGTGTCCGTCCTGTAGAGTTTGACGAGGTGCCGATATTCAACACTACTGGCGGTTATGGCAACTTTATCATTCCAGCTGTTCTTGTCCTTATCATTCAGCAGGCTATGCTCCTTGGTGTGGGAATGTTGGCAGGCACACGCCGAGAAGACGAGAAATCATATTTCCGCAAACCAATGTCGGGCATAGTGATACAAAGGAGAGCTATTGTACTGCGAACCCTTGGCAATGCTACGGCATACATACTTCTTTTTGCTGTTATGCTGGCATGGATAACGCTCGTAGTTCCGCATATCTTCGGCTTTGTCAGCATGGTACATGCCTGGGACTTGTTCCTGTTTCTGCTGCCTTACCTTGTAGCATGTTCTTTCTTTGCCATCACGGCGAGCGAGATGGTGCGTTATCGTGAGAACGTGATACTTGTAGTTGTCTTTACATCTCTCCCTATGCTTTTCATCAGCGGTATCAGTTGGCCCCAAAGTAGCATATCAGGTTTCTGGCAGGGAGTATCATGTATCTTCCCCAGTACATTTGCAATTCGCGGCTTCGTACGCATGAACAGTATGGGTGCACTACTCAGCGACTGTGTAACAGAATATGTTGCCTTATGGATTCTCGCTATCGTATATCTTGCCTTTTCACTAATAATAGCAATCAGAAGGGAGAGAAGGCTGATGAGGGAGGTGAAGATTGAAGATTGAAGATTCCTACTATGTTACGTTTCCTGTTTTTTTCTCTTTTAGTGTTTGCGTTAGAGGCAACAGCTTCTGACGACCTTACGTTGTGGTATAACCGTCCGGCACAATACTGGGAGGAGGCATTGCCAATAGGCAACGGCCGTCTGGGGGCTATGATATCGGGTAGTGTGGAGCAAGACACCATACAACTCAATGAGGATACTTTCTGGAGTGGTAGCCCATATAACAACTATAACGAAAACTGCCTGCCACACCTGCAGGAGATGCGTGACCTGATAGCACAGGAAACGGAGGAGGGCTATATCAGTGCCCAGAAACTGGCTATGAAAAATATGGTGGCAGACATAGAGAAGACGGGCCACGGAATGGCTTACGAGTCGGTGGGCAGGATGCTTCTGTCACTGGGGCATTATGAATATACCAACTACCGTCGTTGGCTCGATGTTTCGAATGCTACAGCAGGAGTGAGGTACGACTGTGACGGTATCACCTACGAGCGTACGTATTTCGCGTCATTTATCGATAAGGTGATTTTTATCCGACTCACAGCAACAAAGAATGGTAAGGTCATCAACCCCATAAAGAATAAAGAGGTGCTAAGGCCATCAATAAAATTCCTGTCGCCAGAGAAGAGCGATAGGGTGACGGTGACGGTGGAGAAGGGCGACCCTTCGATGATTGTGGTGAAGAGCACACTTACCAAACCCGCTATGGAAAATGTGCCTAACAAACTGGAGTGCTATACCCTCGTGCGCTCTATAGAGGATGATAAGGGTATAACCATCGTGGTGAGTTGTGGAACTAATTTCAATGGCTACAATAGTGAGGTGGCAGATGCCAAGAAAAAGGCGGCATATTATATGGATGCCTTCTGCAAGAAGGTCAAGACGTTTAACTACGGACAGTACCACACCACTTACTATGCCAAAGCCCTGTACGACCACACGTGGAAGTACAAGAAGCAATTTGACAGGGTGACACTCGACTTGGGCTGTGACTCACTACAGGCGGCAAAAGATACGGAGACGCGTATCAGGGAATTTTCTTCCTCTTATGATCCATCGCTTGTTTCGCTCTATTTCCAGTTTGGCAGGTATCTGCTCATATCATCCTCACAGCCAGGCACACAACCAGCTAATCTACAGGGTATATGGAATCCTGACGGAAGACAATATCCTGCCTGGGACTCTAAATACACCACCAACATCAATGTGGAGATGAACTACTGGCCTGCAGAGGTGACAAACCTGTCGGAGTGCCACGAGCCTTTCTTTGAGATGGTGAAGGACGTGAGCAAGACGGGACAGGAAACTGCACGCAAGATGTACGGAGCACGTGGATGGGTGATGCACCATAATACCGACCTATGGCGTGCCACAGGAGCGGTGGATAATCATATCGCAGCTATATGGCCTACGGGTGGGGCGTGGTTCTGCTCACACCTCTGGGAGCACTATCTCTACACAGGTGATAAGAATTTCCTCAAGGAGTATTACCCCGTGATGAAGGGTGCAGCGCAGTTCTTTCAGGACTTTATGTACAAGGACCCTGTGACTGGATATATGGTGGCAGGACCATCTGTATCGCCAGAGAATCATCCTGGCATAGCCAGCTATGTAGATGAGAAAACGTGCAAGAAGCAAAACTGTGCCGTCTTCTCAGGTGTGACGATGGATAACCAACTGATTTACGACCTGTTACACAGTACCTCCATAGCGGCTAAGACATTAGGTGTTGATGGTGAGTTTGCTGATAGTCTCGATGCCCTACGTGCGCAGTTGCCACCCATGCAGATAGGCAAATACGGACAGCTGCAGGAGTGGTTGCATGACTGGGATAAGGAGACCAGCGGTCATCGTCATATTTCTCATCTGTGGGGGGCTTTCCCTGGCAACCAAGTGTCGCCTTATTCCAATCCCATGCTTTTTCAGGCGGTGAGGAAATCGCTGGAGGGACGAGGTGATGCCTCCCGAGGATGGTCTATGGGGTGGAAAGTGTGTCAATGGGCACGCCAGCAAGATGGCAACCATGCTTTACAACTAATAAAGAACCAGCTGAAACTGAAAAACCCGAATGCACCAATGAGAGATCCTGACGGAGGCACTTATGCCAATATGTTTGATGCACATCCGCCATTCCAGATTGACGGCAACTTCGGCTGCTGTGCAGGTATTGCAGAAATGCTGGTACAAAGTCATGACGGAGCACTCCACATACTGCCTGCTTTGCCAGATGAATGGGCTAAGGAGGGCTGCATCACAGGACTGCGCACTCGTGGAGGATTTGAGATAGTAAAACTTCAGTGGAAAGATGGCAGAATCAATCACTTGGTTATCAAGTCGCTACTTGGCGGCAACCTCAGAATACGCTCAGCAGAACCGCTGTTGACAGTTACCCGAACCAAGATACCTGTGCCTTACCACCCAGCTCGCCACACCACGAAGATTGACCTCACTCCCCTCGTTGTGGCAAAGGGAGCCAATCCCAACCCTCTGATGCAGCAGTACGAGATACCTGCTCCTCATATCGTGGATGAAACGAAGATTCCCGCTCTGCACCTGAAGCCTACTCAGGTTTACGACATCATGACCGTGGCCGATCAACAGATAGAGTTAGTAACACCATACTCGAAGTTTTGAAGATGACAAAGGAACAAATACTTGCAAAACTTACTGCCTCTTGCGCAAGAGCCGAACATTGCCTTGACGACATGAGGAAGAAGATGGAGCGCTGGCAGGTGGAGGAGGACATTCAGCAGGAGGTGCTACGCTATCTTGTCAAGGAGAAGTTTATCGACGAGAGTCGCTATGCCCGCTATTTCATCAACGACAAGATAAAATACAACCGATGGGGTAGGCGCAAGGTGGAACAGGCGCTGTATTTCAAGCACATACCTCGCGAGGTCTATCAGCCCATTCTCGATGAAGTTGCCGATGACGACTACGAGGAAATACTGCTTCCTTTGCTACAAACCAAGGTGAAAAGCATAAAGTACAATTCCGACTACGAAAAACGCATGAAACTTATTCGCTTTGCTATGCAAAGAGGCTTTTCTTATTCGCAAGCCGAGACATGTGTCAGTAAATTACAGGAAAAATGAGCAAAATGTAAGCTATTATTTGTCTGTTCCATATTTTTTTGTTAACTTTGCGGAGTTTTTAAGCTAATAGATTATAACCCAAAGAATACAAAAAAGAGAATGGAAAAGAAATTACTTCTGGGTGATGAGGCCATCGCTTTAGGTGCGATACATGCCGGACTTAGTGGCGTGTACGCATATCCTGGCACCCCATCAACAGAAATCACGGAATTTATTCAGACCAACCCCTACGCTAAGGAACAGAAGATTCGTTCTCGCTGGTGTACTAACGAGAAGACCGCTATGGAGGCTGCTCTCGGTATGTCGTATGCAGGCAAGCGTGCCCTCGTCTGCATGAAGCATGTGGGCATGAACGTTTGTGCTGATGCCTTTGTCAATAGCGCTATAACGGGTGTTGAAGGCGGATTGGTAGTTCTTGCTGCTGACGACCCTTCTATGCATTCCAGCCAGAACGAGCAGGATTCTCGCTTCTATGGCAAGTTTGCTCTTATCCCTATCTTTGAGCCATCCAACCAGCAGGAGGCTTACGACATGATGCAGGTAGCCTTCGACTTCTCTGAGGCTATCAAGGAACCTGTTCTTCTGCGTGTGGTAACACGTCTGGCTCACTCTCGTGCCGCTGTCGAGGTTAAGGAGCCCAAGGCACAGAATGAGATGAAGCCTTCATGCGACCAGTGGGTACTGCTCCCTGGTATAGCAAAGAAGAAGTATTCCGTACTGCTCGAGAAACAGGAGCAGATGCTCATGGCTGCCAACAAGAGCCAGTTTAATATCTCCGAATACGGCGAATCAACCGATAAGGCAAACAAGGTAGGCATCATCGCTTGTGGTATCGGCTACAACTACGTCAAGGAAGCCCTCTCACAGTTGCCAGCAGAGAAGCAGGCTATGTTCAACGTGGAGAAGGTTTCACAGTATCCTCTTCCTGAGCAGCGCATACAGATGCTTGCTAATGAGTCAGGCAAACTGCTCGTAGTAGAGGACGGTCAGCCTGTAGTAGAGCAGGATGTGAAGGCTCTCCTCGGCACGGGCTATATTGTTACAGGTCGTCTTACAGGCGCTCTCCCTCGCACTGGCGAGCTCACTCCCGACTGTGTGGCTGCTGCTCTCGGTGTGCCAGCACCACAGCTCATGTCTCCTGCCAAGAATCTTGCAGGCCGTCCACCACAGCTCTGTCAGGGTTGTGGTCACAGAGACGTGTATGCTGCCCTGCGTGAGATAATCGACGAGATGCCTGACGCACGCGTGTTTGGCGACATCGGTTGCTACACCCTCGGCGCTCTGCCTCCATTCAAGGCTCTGTCAAGTTGTGTGGATATGGGTGCCTCAATCACTATGGCTAAGGGTGCTGCCGATGCAGGTCTGCGTCCAGCTATAGCTGTGATAGGCGACTCTACCTTCACTCACTCTGGTATGACGGGGTTGCTCGATGCCATCAACGACAACAGCCCTATCACGGTTGTCATTTCCGACAACCTCACCACAGGTATGACGGGCGGTCAGGATAGTGCAGGCACCAACAAGTTCGAGGCTATCTGTCTTGGTCTTGGTATGGATCCTGAGCACCTCCACGTTGTCACCCCTCTGCCAAAGAATATCCCAGCTATCGCACAGCTCATTCGTGATGAGATAGCTTATGAGGGTGTCAGCGTAATCATTCCTCGCCGCGAGTGCATCCAGACGGCTTCACGCCACGCTCGAGAGAAGGCGAAGATGAAGAATGCCTAAGTCGTAATAACGAAATAACGAAATGAAGAAAGACATTATACTATGTGGAGTAGGAGGTCAAGGAATCCTCTCCATCGCAACAATAATAGGTGAGGCAGCAACACGTGCCAACGTAAACCTGAAGCAGGCTGAGGTACACGGAATGAGTCAGCGCGGAGGCGACGTGCAGTCTAATCTGCGTCTCTCTACCGAACCCATCTACAGCGACCTTATAGCAAAGGGTGGGGCAGACCTCATCATCTCTATGGAACCTATGGAGGCTTTGCGCTATCTGCCTTACCTCTCCAAGGACGGCGTGATAGTTACCAGCAACAAACCATTCGTCAATATCCCTAACTACCCTGAGGAGCAGGCTCTCTTTGCCGAACTCTCATCACTTCTTCATGTGGTGCAGCTCGACATCGAGGCTGTTGCCAAGGATGCCGGCAGCGCTCGTAGCGCTAACGTAGTGCTTCTCGGCATGGCAGCAAAGTATATAGAGATAGTTTCTGCCGAAGCCCTTCGCGAAGCTGTTGCTACCATCTTTGCTCGTAAGGGCGAGAAGATTGTCGAGGCAAACCTTAAAGCCTTTGATATGGGGGCTAATGCTTAATTCATAATTTTCAATTCTCAATTTTCAATTTTCTATTTGAATAATGGCTTACAGAAGAGAATTACCCGATTGGAAGTCCGAGTATCTTGATCCAGAACTCGAGACCATGTCACGCCAGCAGATAGAGCAGCTCCAGGTGGAGCGCCTGAAGGAGACTGTTCAGCGTTGTATGAACAATCCTTTCTATAAGGCACGCCTTGAGGAGGCTGGCGTATCACCCGATAATATCACGTCTGTTGACGATATCCGTCGCATACCTTTCACCACCAAGCAGGACCTGCGCGATACCTATCCTTTTGGTCTTGCAAGCGCACCCCTGCGTGAGTGCGTGCGTCTGCACAGCTCGTCAGGTACCACGGGCAACCCTACCGTTATTCTTCATACCCAGAAGGACCTCGACGAGTGGGCTAACCAGGTGGCTCGTAACCTGTGGATGGTGGGTTTGCGTCCTGATGACGTTTTCCAAAACTCTTCTGGCTACGGCATGTTCACAGGCGGTTTGGGCTTCCAGTATGGCGCTGAGCGTCTGGGCATGCTCACCGTACCTGCTGCTGCAGGCAACTCCCTCCGTCAGATAAAGTTCATGAAGGACTTCGGCACTACTGCCGTTCATGCTGTGCCTTCTTACGTCACCCGTCTCTATGAGGTGATGCAGGAACAGGGCGTGGATCCTCGCAAGGATACCAAACTGAAGGTGCTCGCCATAGGTGCCGAGCCTCACTCTGAGGAACAGCGTCAGCGCATCGAGCAGATGCTGGGTGTCAAGGCGTACAACTCCTTCGGCATGTCCGAGATGTGTGGTCCTGGCGTGGGCTTCGAGTGTAAGGAGCAGAACGGTCTCCACTTCTGGGAGGACTACTATATCGTTGAGATTGTTGACCCCGAGACATTGGAACCAGTGCCCGATGGCGAGATAGGCGAGCTCGTGCTCACCTCCATACGTCGTGAGGCTATGCCACTCCTGCGTTATCGCACTCGTGACCTCACCCGTGTGCTGGGTCGCAGTTGTCCTTGCGGACGTAACCACGTGCGTCTCGACCGCATGAAGGGCCGTAGTGATGATATGATGGTACTGCGTGGTGTCAACATCTTCCCAATACAGATTGAAAAGATACTCATGCAGTTCAAGGAGTTGGCTAACAACTACCTCATCACCCTCACCACCGACGAGAACAACGACAATATGACCGTCGAGGTGGAACTTGAGGAACTGTTTACCGATGACTACCAGCGTCTGGAGTCCTTGAAGAAGTCTGTCACTCGTGCGCTGAAGGACGAGATACTTCTCACGCCTATAGTGAAACTTGTACCAAAGGGCAGCCTCCCTGTTTCTGAGGGAAAGGCAGTACGTGTAGTTGATAAGAGAACTGTTTATAAATAAGGTTTAGAGTTATGACTATCAAACAAATTTCCATATTCATAGAGAATAAGAGTGGCGCGCTGCTCAGCGTACTGAAGTTATTGCGTGACAATGGCATAAGCATTATCATCAGTAATATTAGCGATACATCAGAGTTTGGTATCTATCGTCTGATCTGCAGCGATACAGAGAAGGCATTCTCCATACTGCGCGATAAGGGTATAAATGTCACCATCACCAATATCTATGCTATACGCCTCGCCGACAACAAGGTGGGAGCAGCAGCTGATGTTATGACGCTCATCACCGAGGCCGGAGTGGGTATCAAGTATATGTACTCATTCCTGCTCGATGGCAAGGGAGTGCTGCTGTTCCGTGCCGATAATGAGGAGAAGGCTAATGAGGTTATCATGCTCAATAAACTCAATTTCCTGAGCGATAAGGATTTGCAATAATTACTATATTTTACTAACGACAAAAGTTCAAAGAACGAAACGATGAAAAAGTGTTTCCTGTTTGTTGCAGCCATGTTTGCGGCAACAACCATAGCGAGGGCAGAGACAGAGGTTACAGCCCTTCAACTTAATGAGGAAGTAGCTGGAGAATACGTTGACGTAAACACCGACCAGGCTTTCCTTGAGCAACACAAACCCTTTATGGCTCCGCCACCTGCTGACAGACCTCACGACGAGATGGGTTACTGGGCTCAGAAGGTTGCTTCACGGCTGAAGGTAACTGGTTATGCACAAGCAGGTTACAATGCTACGTTCAACGAAGGCTCTAAAAATACCAACTCCTTCGAGATGCGTCGTGTCATCCTCATGGTAGGTGCCGATATAGCCCCTCATTTCTATGCTTTCTTCATGCACGACTTCAAGAGTGGCGGCATGCAGGAGTACTATATGGAGTACCGTCCCTGCAAGGCGTTCAACGTGCGTCTGGGACAGTCAAAGCGTGAGTTCACGCTCGAGAACCCCATGTCGCCTACCGTGCTTGAGAGCATCGGTCCGATGGCGCAGAGCGTATTCTGGCTCAACGGTGCCGACTCTCTTATGTCCAACGGCTCTGGTCGTGATATGGGTTTGATGTTCTATGGCGACTTGTTCAAGGGACGTCTGCGCTATGTTGCCGAGGTGGTCAACGGCGGACAGATCAACACCTCTGACAAGAACAACCAGAAGAACTTCATCGGCAAACTGGAGTATAAGTTCCTGCCCAATCTGCGCATCGGCGTGTCAGGCGAGCTGGGACACGGCTACTCTGTGGCTTACTCTGCCTACAACCCCGACCTTTATGATCGTGAGAACAAGAAGGGTATGACCTACCGTCAGAACCGCTGGGCATTCTCGGGCGAGTGGAAGTCCAAGAAGACGGGCACAGACTATTTCCGCCATCGCTGCGCCTCAGTACGTGCTGAGGTAATGGGCGGCATGGATGGCAACGTGCACAGCTTCGGTGGTTACGTTTCATCTGCCATACCTGTATATAAGCAGCTCGACGTAGTTGCCATGGTTGATAACTTCAATTACAACACCAGCAAGAACTACCTGCAGACCAACCTCATGGGTGGCATACAGCTGTGGCTCCACACCAAGTGCCGTCTGCAGTTGCAATATACCTACTGCGCTCTCAGCTCAGCCCATTGTGCTGACCTCGGCAAGAGCAACTGCTCAAAAATCGACGCACAGGTGCAGGTGGCGTTTTAACAGTTCACAGTTCATAGTTCATAGTTAAGAGTAAAAAGATGTTTATCAAGATTCTCCTTACAGTAATATTCCTCTGCGTCACAGTAGCAGTGGGCATATACAGTCGCCGTCAGGCAAACACCGTTGAGGGCTTCGTCCTCGGAGGACGTAATGTGGGCGGATGGCTCACGGCATTCGCCTTTGGAACGTCGTATTTCTCTGCCGTAGTATTCGTCGGCTATGCCGGACAGTTCGGATGGAAATACGGCATGTCGTCAGCTTGGATAGGCGTAGGCAACGCCGTGATAGGTTCGCTGCTCGCGTGGGTGATACTCGGACGTCGCACCCGCCTCATGACACAGCATATAGAGTCGCGCACCATGCCCGATTTCTTCGGCACACGCTACGGCGACGAGTGGCTTCGCATCATCGCCTCCGTCATCGTTTTCGTGTTCCTCATTCCTTATACCGCAGGCGTGTATATGGGCATATCCAAGCTCTTCGAGATGGGCTTCGGCATACCTTATGAATACTGCGCCGTGACTATGGCAGTATTGACCGCCGTATATGTCATTCTCGGCGGATACAAGGCAACAGCCATCAACGACTTCATACAGGGCATCATCATGCTCTTCGGCATCACCACCGTCATCGCCGTAGTGCTCAACTCACAGGGCGGACTCGTGGAGGCTTACAACAAGATGGTTGCCATGGCACCCAATCAGGACGACCTTACTCAGCGCGGTAAGGAGCTGTATGCCAATTTCCAGGCTGGCGACTTCGCCTCTTGGTTTGGTCCTAACCCTCTCTCACTCTTCGGCGTAGTGGTGCTCACCTCGCTCGGCACCTGGGGACTGCCCCAGATGGTGGGTAAGTTCTACAGCATCACCGACGAGGCGGCCATCCGTCGTGGCACCATCATCTCCACCATCTTCGCCTTCATCGTGGCTGGTGGCTGTTACTTCCTCGGTGGTTTCGGCAGGCTCTTCGTGCCCACAGCGTTCAACGCTGAAAAGGGCAAATTCGTTTACGACAACATCGTACCCTCCATGCTCGAGACCCTCCCCGACGTGCTCATAGCACTCGTCATTCTCCTGGTGCTCTCAGCCTCTATGTCAACCCTTGCCGGACTGGTGCTCACCTCATCATCCACTATGACCCTTGACCTTATCTATCGCGATAAGAAGTCGGAGATAGGCGAGGTAGAAGGTGGCGAGATCGACGATATGGTAGCCGAGAAGATAGAGCGCCGTAAGGTCATCGTCATGCGCGTACTTATAGTATTCTTTATAGTCATCTCCCTGATGATAGCCCTCAATCCACCACAGTTCATCGCTCAGCTCATGGGCATCTCGTGGGGTGCTCTGGCAGGTGCCTTCCTCGCTCCATTTATGATGGGTCTGTACTGGAAGGGCGTCACCCGTGCCTCCGTTTGGGCATGCTTCGTGTGGGGTGTAGGCATCACCGTTGTCAACATGGTGCTGGGCAATCCTATCAACCCCATCGACTGTGGCGCCATCGCCATGGTAGGCGGCTTCGTGGTTGTCACCATCGTCAGCCTCACCACTCCTAAGCTCAGCAGCAAACTGGTTGATCGCATCTTTAAGTGTTATAATTAATGTCTTCCCTAAAGCAAATACTCACCGACGGCGATAACTTCGCACGCGAAACGGGCTGCCGCATCACCGACATTCGCGAGGGCTACGCCCGTGCCGAACTCACCGTGGAGCGCCGTCATCTCAACGCGGCTGGCGTATGTCAGGGTGGGGTATATTTCACCCTTGCCGACATCACCTTTGCCGCAGTCATGAACTCCCACCGACTCATTACCGTGGGCGTGCAGAACAGCATCACATACCTCCGTTCGGCACGTGAGGGCGACACCCTCATAGCCGAGACCGAGGAGACGTGCAACCACCACCGCCTGCCCTTCTGCGAGACGCGCATCACCAACCAGCACGGCGAGCTCCTCTGCATCGTCACAGGCTCCGCCTATCGCAAGAAGGATAGCTTCAATTACGAGGGGTTGGAATAACTCCCCTCTAACTCCCCTTAACTCCCCAAAATAAAAAATATGATTCTCAATCGCGAAATGGAATGCATGGACCGTGAGTCCATGACCAAGCTACAGTCGGAGCGACTCGTAGCCACAGTAAAAAGATGTTATGAAAATGTGCCTTTCTACCGCAGGAAGATGGACAAGATGGGTGTGAAGCCCGAGGACATCAAGGGCATACAGGACATACACAAACTGCCCTTCACCACCAAGCACGACCTGCGTGACGAGTACCCCTTCGGACTCAATGCCGTGCCCATGAGTGAGGTAGTGCGTATCCACGCCTCATCAGGCACCACGGGCAAACCCGTCGTAGGCACCTACACCAAGAATGACCTCAAGATGTGGGCCGAGTGCGTGGCACGCGTACTGGCTGTGGGCGATGTAGGCCCTGGCGACGTCGTACAGGTGGCTTATGGTTACGGACTCTTCACAGGCGGCTTGGGCGCACACGACGGCGTACTCGCACGCGGAGCAGTACAGCTGCCTATCTCTGCCGGCAATTCCGAGAAGCAGATCATGCTCATGAAGGACTTCGGCACTACCGCCATCTGCTGCACCCCGTCCTATGCCCTCCATCTCGCTGAGGTGATAGAGAAGAGCCCCAACGTCAAGGCAGAGGACCTCAAGCTCCGTGTGGGCTTCTTCGGAGCAGAGCCATGGACATGGGGCATACGCCGTGAGTTGGAGAAAAAACTCCACATCAAAGCTATCGACATCTACGGACTCACCGAGATGTGCGGTCCTGGCGTAGGCGGCGAGTGTCAGTTTCAGAACGGTACCCACGTAGCCGAGGATATGTTCTATCCCGAAATTATCAATCCCGAGACTCTCGAGCCTGTGGAGCCAGGCGAGGAGGGCGAGCTCGTATTCACCTCGCTGTGCAAGGAGGCTATGCCTATCCTGCGCTACCGTACCCGCGACCTCACGCACCTCATCTACGACAAGTGCGAGTGTGGACGTACCACCGTGCGTCTCGGCAAGATACTGGGCCGCTCTGACGATATGCTCATCATACGTGGTGTCAACGTCTTCCCAAGCCAGATAGAGACCGTGCTCACCGAGTTCCCGGTATTCACTCCGCAGTACTTCATCACCGTCGACCGCAAGAACAACGAAGACACCTTCGACCTCGACGTGGAGCTGCGCGAGGAGTACTTCTCACCAAACCCTGCCAAGCAGATGCCGTTTATCAAGCCGCTCTACGACCGCATCGTATCACTCGTAGGCATCAAGCCAAACATCCACATCAAGGAGCCAGGCAACATCGAGCGTTCTACAGGCAAGGCAAAACACGTGCTCGACAAGCGTACGCTCCTCAGTGACTGGAAGTAGGGCAATTTTCAATTTTCAATCTTCAATCTTCAATTAGATAAGAATGCTCGACAAAACCATAGTTTCTGAGACAATCGACAGTATGGGCTTGGGAGACTTCTCTCAGGCCACCATACGTGACATACAGACCCTCTCACGTCAGTTGGAGCAGAAGACTGGCGAACCCGTCATCCACCTCGAGATGGGCGTGCCGGGACTCCAGCCGTCCCAGATAGCACTCCGTGCAGAGCAGGAGGCACTCTCGTCAGGCTGCGCCACGCAGTATCCGCCCAACGGCGGCATACCACGCATCAAGAAGGCGGCATCCGAGTTTGTCAAGGCGTTCATAGGCGCCAGCATCGACCCCCTGTGCTGCATACCCACCACGGGTAGCATGCAGGGCACCTTCGCCACCTTCACCGCACTCTATCACGCCATGGGCGTCAGGGTAGGGGGAGGGAAGGACACCGTGCTCTTCATCGAACCCGGTTTCCCCGTGCAGAACACCCAGTGTGACGTCATCGGCCTCAAGCAGGTGGGACTCGACATCCACGACTACCGTGGCGCCGACCTCACAGAGAAGCTCGAGGAGATACTCTCCCAGGGCAATATCTGCAGCATCGTATATTCCAACCCCAACAACCCCTCATGGGTGTGCTTCACCGAGGAGGAGCTGCAGGGCATAGGCACGCTTGCCACCAAGTACGATGTCATAGTGCTCGAAGACTTGGCTTACTTCGCCATGGACTTCCGCCGCGACCTCAGCCATCCCTATCAGGCACCCTATCAGGCTACCGTGGCACGCTATACCGACAACTACGTGCTGTGGGTCAGCGGTTCCAAGGCTTTCTCCTACGCAGGCCAGCGTATCGGCGTCACCTGCATCTCGAATAAGCTCTACCACCGCGTATATGAGCCCCTCAAGAGCTTTGGCGTGAGCACCTTCGGCGACTTCTTCACCGGCCGCCTCATGTACACCCTCTCCAGCGGCACCACGCACAGCGTGCAGCACGCCATGTCGGCACTCATGGAGGCAGCCTGCGACGGCTCCTACTGTTTCCTCGACGACGTCAAGGAGTACGGCCGCCGTGCCCGCTACATGAAGGACGTGCTCCTCTCCAACGGCTTCCAGCTCGTCTATGACAACGACATGGGCAACCCCCTCGCCGACGGCTTCTACTTCACCGTATGCTACCCCGGCATGTCAGGCCTCGAGCTCACCCGTGCCCTCATGTACTACGGCATCGCCGTCTTCCCCCTCAATACCATGGGCTCCACCTACGAGGGCGTGCGCATCTGCACCTCCTTTTTCAGTAAGGAGCAGGAGCCCCTCTTTCAGGAGCGCATCCGCGCCTTCGCAGCAGACAATAAGATTTAAGCCTTGCATCAGTGTGGGGTGATTATAACAAAAAGTACAGGACATCAAAATCCTGTACTTTTTTTGTTTGTTTCAGAAAAAATACTTAACTTTGCCGTTCATGAAGCTACCATTCCATATTATAGAACTATTGAAGCAGAAGTCTGGTGTGCCCTTGCACATACCTTCTGAGTGTGAATTGTTGTCTCTTGATATTCAGAGCAAAACAGGTGTTCGTATAGGTACAACAACTCTTAAGCGATTGCTTGGCTTTGCCCAGGATGAGAGATTGCCACATGCCAGCACTCTTGATGCAATAGCCCGTTATTTAGGCTATGCCCATTGGGAGGAATTGTCAAAGGTGGATGACAAGGGAAATTCTGATTTCAATAGTTCTGATGAGGAAATCCGTTCAGTTGATTTGCAACCAGACAGCAAGGTAGAAATTACCTATCTGCCTGATCGCCGATTGTTGTTTAGTTATTTAGGTAACAATCATTATAAAGTCCTGCAAAGTGAGAATAGTAAATTGCAAGCAGATGATGAAGTGGAAATACACCATTTCGTGTTCCATCATCCATTACTCGTCATGCAGGTGTGGCGTGATAAAGTAACATTAGGACCATTTACTGCAGGTCGTGTTTCAGGACTCTCGTCAATATCCATCCTACATTAATTCTCAATTCTCTTTTTTTCTCTGTGGAGTCTTCGCAATTCTCTAATACACAGCCTCGTTTTGAGTCGATTGAGCCCATTGATACCAATGGAGCCACTTGCGACACTTTCTGCGTCAAACTTTACGGGAAGTTACATTTCCTGAAACGCTTGAAGGCAGAATAT
>JAFXZF010000026.1 GCA_017541365.1 Prevotella sp. | reverse complement strand
AGTTCGCATACTTCGACATCTACATCCTCAAGCGCGAGGCTGCTCGTGCCGACTGGGCAGAGTTCTCAAAGGTTCACAAGTGGGGACGTGACCTCGTGGCAGAGGCTGACGCTATCAAGGCAAAGGCAACTCCAGAGTTCGACCACGCAATGGTTGAGAACATCATCATCAAGACACAGGGCTTCGTATCAGGCAATTTCAGCGAGGGCGATTCTGCTCCTGTTCAGAAGTTCCGTGACCTCCTTGACCTCTATAAGGACATCGACAAGGCAAAGCTTCAGGACAACATGAAGACCTGGCTCGAGGCTATCATGCCTATATGCGATGAGTACGACATCAATATGTGCGTTCATCCTGACGATCCTCCTTATCCTGTATTCGGACTCCCACGTATCGTAGGCAACACAGAGGATATCCAGTGGTTCCTCGATGCTGTTCCTAACAAGCACAACGGTCTCACATTCTGCGCAGGTTCATTCTCTGCAGGTGAGCACAACGATTGTGTTGCTATGGCAGAGAAGTTTGCTGACCGCACACACTTTGTTCACCTCCGCTCTTGCCACATCTTCCCTAACGGCAACTTCACAGAGGCAAGCCACCTTGGCGGTCGTGGAAACCTCATCGAGCTTACCCGTATCTTCGAGAAGGCAGAGGCAGAAGGCAAGTGCAACTCAGGCCGCCGTCTCCCAATGCGTGTTGACCACGGCATGACCTTCACCGATGAGCCAGGAGGCGTATTCGATGAGACCAACCACGGTCACAATGCAGGCTATACACTCCTCGGCCGTATGTTCGCTATGGGCCAGATTCAGGGTGTTATGGCAACAGTTGACAAGGAACTCGGCATAGAGTACAAGCAGCCGGGCTTCTACGATTAAGAATCAACCGAAAATGACAATAATAAAACCGCTTGGGGAGCAATCCCTAAGCGGTTTTTATTTTGTGCCATTCAACTACTTCCTTTTGGTAGTGTCGTAGTAGGCTTTAATCATTCTTATACTTCACCTCATCCACATCAGGAATATCAGAGATGGTGTTAACGATAGTCTGAAGCTCATCGAATGAGTGTACGGAGAAGTTCACCGTGCAGGTAACAATCTCATCCTCCGTAACCGTGTGAAGGCTGTTTATGGATAGTCGGAATTTATTTGATATACTGTCAATGAGGTCGCTGAGAAGGTGCTGTCTATCCACGGCATGAACCGTGATACTTGCAGGATAGAGAACGGAATCCTCTGCCTGGAAATCAACAGCCACGATGGAGTCGCCATACCTTGAGGACATTGCTATTGCCTCTGAGCAATCCCTACGGTGCACACTAATCATTCCGTTTTTCTCAGTGAAGCCAATAACCTCCTCACCCGGTATAGGATGGCATATAGGGCATCTGCTATACTGCGATTTAGGCTGCCTTTCAAGGAACTGATGTATATGTCTCAAAGCCTTATATGACTTGGCACTACCACGCCAGTCCTCCTTTGGCGTCACGCTCTCATCGGTTCCCACCTCCACGCAGTCACCGCGATGAAGAACTGTTTTAACCGATGCAAGATGTCCGTTAATCTTAGCATACTTAGCGTGCATACCCACCTGGGTATGAATGTTATATGCAAAGTCGAGCGCGGTGGAATCCTTCGGCAGTCGCAATGCCCTACCCTGCGGTGTGTAGCATGTGATATCGTCGTTATAGAACTGGCTCCTCACCGACTCTATGAAATATGCATCACCATCCTCATTCTCCTGAGCGCTGTTAGCTACATCCTTCAGCACATTTCTCATGGAATCAATCCATGCGCTGATATCATTGTCCCTTCTGCGGGCAACACAACCCAGTCGGGAGTTGACAATCATCCTCTCACTTGAGATATGCACCTCCTCCCATACTCCATAGTCGGAAAGCAGATGCACGTGGAAACTCTGATAACCGTTACTCTTTGGCTGGTCGATGTAGTTAATCATCGAACCCGATTTCTCGCGGAAACAATTCGTAAGGTATGAGTATATGTTCAGGCACATATTCTTCTCTGATACATATACATCCTCCGGAAATACTATTCTGGTAAAATGGCGTCCTTCAACATGCTCGAAATCCACCTTCGTGTTTTTCATCTTGCGATAAAGGCTGTATGGAGCACGATATGCCACTTCACGACGGAAACGGATGCCGTTGGCATTAAGCACCTCATCAATCTTTGTCGAGAATGATGCCATACGTATCTTGTCACGTTCTTTCTCTTTCTCTATAAGCTGTACGATATTCTCGTATACCTGCGGACATCTGTACCTGAACGACAGATTCTCCAATTCAATCTTGATATTGTAGAAGCCAAGGCGGTTGGCAAGCGGAGCATAGAAATAGTCGGTCTCTCCTGCAATCTTCATCTGCTTGGCCGGTCGCATACTGCTAAGCGTTCGCATGTTATGCAGACGGTCGGCAAGCTTTATAAGAATGGCACGCACGTCGTAGTGCATGGAGTCAAGCATCTGCCTAAAATTATCCAACTGCTTCGACATGGCATAGTTAGGCTTCTTCTGCTTCGTCACCACCCTCACGAGGAAAGCCACGTCATCACCAAAGAGGCGTCGCATATCCTCATCGGTATATTCGGTATCCTCTACCACATCATGAAGGAAAGCTGCACATACAGGGGGAGCGCTGAGCCTCATTTCCACAGCCACGATTCTTGCCACGGCAATAGGATGGATGATATACGGCTCACCCGTCATTCGCTTCTGGTTGGCATGGGCATCATGTGCAAGCTGATAAGCACGCCTCATCAGTTCCATCTCCTCGATGGTACATCGTGGTGACATAGCAGTAAAGACTTCCTCAGCCCT
>JAFXZF010000103.1 GCA_017541365.1 Prevotella sp. | reverse complement strand
TGGCGGCCGAGCCAACAAGATTGCTGCTGCTGCCTACCTTGCCAAATGCTATCTCACCATTGCTTGGGGCGACGGCTACGAGGCTACAACTGGTGTGAGCCACATCAACCAGAACTACATGCAGGAAGTGCTGAAGTACACTGAGGTGGTCAAGAACTCACAATATGGTTACTTAGAGGACTATGGCGACATCTTCCTCCCTGAGTACAAAAACTCAAAGGAGAGCGTATTCGCTGTACAGCACTCCGACTATCAGGACGACAATACACTCTTCGGACGAGCCAACTGGAGCAATATGCTCAATGGATGCTGGCAGATGTGGTCGTGCGGATGGGACTTCCACAAACCTACACAAAACCTTGTCAATGCATTCAAGACAAAGGACGGGCTGCCCATGTTCAACGATTATAACAACACGATTGCCTATCCCATCAACGGTGTGCCTACAGCGCAAAAGTGGGATCCGCGCCTCTTCCACACAGTTGGTATGCCCACCTTCCCCTATAAGTATGAGGTTGAGTACACCATGACAAAGGACAACAGTCGCACTCCCAACACCTACGGTTACTATGCTTCTTTGAAAGAGGTGCCGCAGCGCTCGAAGGGTGAAACTTTTGACAACCCCTGGCAGGCTTTCGCCATGAACGACTATGTGTTCCGCTACACTGACGTTATGTTGATGCGCGCCGAAGCACTTATCGAAACTGGTTCTTTAGAGGAAGCCCGTACCATCATCAACGACATCCGCCAGCGTGCCAAGAATTCGGTTGCCAAGCATATTGCCTACGCTGCCGACCAGTGCGAGATCAATCTCTATCCCGCTTCCTACTTCTCTTCGAAAGAACAGGCCCGTCAGTGCTTGCAGTGGGAGCGCCGCTTGGAGTTGGCTATGGAGAATGGTCGCTACTTCGACCTGCGTCGCTGGGGTATCGCTTCGCAGACTCTCAACAAATTCTTCGAGAAGGAGAAGGATGCCGTCTACGAAGGACAGACCTATGCCCAGTACTACAAGGATGCCCACTATACACCGGCTAAGAACGAGTATTTCCCCTTGCCCTACATTCAGCTCTACTACGTTCCCGGGCTTTACACCCAAAACAAGGGATATAATTAAGCTCGTAAAGAAATAGAGTTGACAATTAAGTATTAAGAGTTATCGCAAACGCGAGTACGAATTAACAATAAAGAATTAGAAAAAATGAGAACCAAGATATTTCAGTTCATCCTTGCTTGTTCAGTATGCTGCGGCGTGACCGCAGCCCTGACAAGCTGTCAGGACAAGGACATCGACCGCGAGGCTATGGCCCTGCAGGCTCCCGATGCTTCACAGATCACCGGCCAGTTGAACGGCGACGACTACACTTGGACATGGCCTGCCCAGCAAGCTCAGATGCAGGTGGCAGTCTATCGCAACGGTACGCTTTTCTCGAGTGAGACAGTTAGCGGCAATAGCTTTACGCAGCATAATGTTCCTACGAATGTTCCTTTTGAATATGTTTTCAAACTCTCTGACGGCAAAAATCTCTCTACCGGTGTCATTAAGACTTATATGCGAGAGGGAGCCACGAGTATTAGTGGAGTGCAGATGAGCCAAGTTGAAAAGACTGGTGGTTATGATGCTCTTGTGGAGTGGAACAAAGCTGCAGACGCCTCGAGCATCAAGTTCACGGCCACTAATGGCAAGCGTACCATCAACGAGACGCTCTCTGCCACGCAAACTAGTTATATTATCCCTGATGTGCAGACTGGTGATACATGGA
>JAFXZF010000025.1 GCA_017541365.1 Prevotella sp. | reverse complement strand
CTTCACTTTATGGGTGCAAAGTTACGAATTTTAATTAAGAATTAAGAATTGAATTAAGAATTATATCGCTTTTTCAAGTTTTTTAGTAATAGTGCCGAGTGTATTATAGCTATGTTATGGCATCTTTCCGAGGACATGCTGGATGCGCTCTACTGAGCGTGAAGAGCATGCATCAGATTCTCAAAGCATAGCAAGCATCAAAAATTAACTGGTAAATTTTAAAAATTAACCGGTAAATTTCGCAAATTAACTAGTTAATTTGACGCAGAAGCTAAGCAATAGCATGTTGAAACCATATATCCACATGGGGAAACCCAGCCTCTGCAGGCAGAAATATATCTTGGTGCATAACATTCTCTTCGTATGTTTTTCCCCTTTTGTTTGGAGAAAAGAAAAATAAATGGTAACTTTGCCGACAAACAAAGAAATGGATAGACTATGAACAAGATGAAAAGAAGGATGCTTTACATGTTGCTGCTGTCACTGATGTGCATCGGTGCGTGGGCAGGGGAGTATGATAAGTATTATGAGGCTCTGCCAGTGAAGGTGACCCAGGTGACGGTGCCTGTCATACCGGCTAACGAGGTGAGTGTGGCGGAGTGTGGCGGAACGGGTGACGGTGTGACGCTCAACACGGAGGCTTTTCGCAAGGCGATAGACCGCATGACGGAACTGGGAGGCGGCAAGGTAGTGGTGCCACGAGGCGTGTGGATGACGGGTCCGATAGAGCTGAAGGACAACATAGAACTGCACGTGGAAAAGGGGGCGATGATATACTTCACACCTGACAAGAGGGAGTACTTGGGGCATAGTGACAGGGAGGAACGGGTGCTACCTTGTATATATGCCATGAAGCGCAAGAATATAGCTATTACGGGTGAGGGCACGATAGACGGCAATGGCAGCCAGTGGCGACCCGTGAAGCGCAACAAGCAGAGCGACGTGGAGTGGAAGCAATACCTCTTTATGGGGGGCACGGTGACTGATGACGGCACGCTGTGGTACCCCTGGAAGTTGAAGAGCAAATACCCTGACATAGTGGATGACCCCAAGGGATATGAGAACACGCGAAATGACCTGATAAGGTTGTATGGATGTACTAACATACTGATAAAGGGCATCACGGCGCAGAATGCACCACGCTTTCATGTGCACCCCTGCAACAGCCGTAACGTGATAATCGACGGCATAACGGTGCGCTGTCCGTGGAACGCGCAGAATGGTGACGGCATAGACTTCTCGGACGTGAACGTGGGACTGATAGTCAACAACACAGTGGATGTGGGTGACGACGGTATATGCATGAAGAGCAGCGTGGCAAAGAAGGATACGCCGGCGAGCGGATGTGAGGACATAGTGGTGCAGGACAATACGGTGTATCATGCGCACGGCGGCTTCGTGCTGGGTAGCAATACCACCAGCGGCATACGCAGGATGGTGGTGAGGCACAACCGCTTCTCAGGGACTGACACGGGTCTGCGCTTCAAGAGCGGACTGGGCAGAGGCGGCAAGACGGAGCAGCTATATATATCGGACATAGTGATGAGCGACATCGCAAAGTCGGCGATAGTATTCCAGTGTGACTACAGCGACCACGATGCTGACGGCACACCGAAACGCTCGAAGGTGCTGACGGAGAAACAGATGAAGAGGGTGCCGGAGTTTCAGGACATACACATAAGCGACGTGATATGCCGCGGTTGCCGAACGGGCATCAAGGCCGGCGGACTGGAGAACCTAAGGTGTGTGCATGACATAGAGATAAAGAACTGCACCATAGTATATACTAAGGCGGCGCAACAGATAGACACTGCCACGACAGACATAAAACTGACGAACGTGAAGATGGTTAGCGAAAGGAAACGTTAACCTTAACGTTAACCTTAACCTTAACGAAAACGAAGACGAAAACGATAACGATAACTTCGTACGATACGCTACGCTACGAACAATTAACGTTAGCACTATAGTAGGAGCGCCAGCTCCGTATGGTAGGGGCATCGCCCCGTATCGTAGTCGCTTTAGCGACGTATCGTTGCAACGAAGTTGCTAAAGCTTGTTGATGAGGCAGAGCACTACGCTCCAGTGTGAGATGGCGCCGAGGAGCACGAATACGTGCCAGATGGCGTGGAAGTGTCGCTGCTTGTCATGGGCAAAGAAATAGGTGCCGCTGGTGTAGAAAAGGCCTTCAGCAATGAGGAAGGCGATGGCGAGCCATGAGAGGCGCACGAAGACGGGTTCGATGACAAGGAGCACGCTCCATCCCATGATGAGGTAGAGGGCGAGGGAGAGTTTGGGGTACTTGCCGAGGGCAAAAATCTTATAGAACGTGCCACCGATGACGGCTGCCCACTGCACTCCGAAGACTGTCCAGCCTACCCATCCGCCTACCACACCCACGCAGACGGGGGTGTAGGAGCAAGCTATCATGACGTAGATGCTGATGTGGTCGAGTTTGCGTAGCACGTCCTTAGCCATACCTGGATGCACCCAGTGGTAGATGGTGCTGCTAAGGAACATGAGAAACATGCCGACGATAAAGAATATGACGCCAAAAGCCATCTGCCACCCCTGATGCACGGCAGGCCACACCATCCAGATGCTGGATAGTGCGAAGACTGCGCCGATGAGGTGAGTCCAAGTATTACCGAGTTCTTCTTTCTTGGGCAAGGGCATGGCTTTTACTCTCCTTTTATGCGATTCTTTACTATCTCCGTTATTTCGTCATAGGTGAGAGTCTCATTGGGAGTTACAGGTGGGAGATACTCTACCTGTATGTGGCAGGGCTGTATGAAGCGAGTGCCACGCTTGAGCATGCGGTAGGCTCCTGTGAGACGCACTGGGACGATGGGCACATTGAGTTCCTTGGAGAGTATGGCAAAGGTCTTCTTGAACTTGCTGAGTTCGCCAGTGCGTGTGCGTGTGCCCTCTGGGAATATCATGATACTCTTACCCTGGCGTAGCACCTTGGAGAGTTTGAGTATAGAGTCCTTGAGGTGCTTATTCTCCATGAGGATGATATTATGACGGCTGGCGAGATAGCGGCGTACCTTGCCCTGTACGTGCTCCTCTGTGGCATAGAAATAGATGTCGCCCATCTGACTCTTGGGCACACCAGCCATAGCGAGAGGTGCATCGAGAAAACTCTGATGGTTGGGGGCGAGGATGAATGGTCCGTTAGCGGGGATATTCTCTACACCCTTGACGCTCATGCGGTTGTAGAGCTTGAAGAACGTCTTGAAGAGATCCTCTATGATGATGTGGCTCGCTCCAGATGTGGGGAGTTGCAGATTATCGTCTGCCTCCTCGCTGGTGAGTATGGTGTGCCAGTCGATATTCTCTATCTCACGGCGTGTCTGGCCCTGTGATATCTTCTCGGCGAGTGCACTGATATCCTTGTAGTCGGCCATGGTGTCGGCATTGATAGTCATGCCGAAGGTCTGCTCTATGAAACCCTGCAGACTCACTCTGTCGAGAGAGTCAAAGGCGAGGTCTGTCTCGATATGGTCGGTAGGATTGACGGTAATCTTCTTCTCATCCTCGATATACTTCTTGAGTATGCGGTATGTCTCGCTCTCTTTTTCTGATGCGACATTGGTAGCTTGCTGCTCATCTTTTCGGGTCTCGTTTACGTTTCCGTCGATAATTTCCTTGAGTTTGAAGCGCTGCAGCTTGTCGAGTTTGGTGCGTGGCAAGTCTCCGTTGAAGACTGTGATGTTCATAATCTTCTTGTAGTTCTCGACAGTCTTGTTGTAGGGCTGTATCACCTTGGTCTTGAGTTCTTCCTCAGTAGTCTTTTCGTCCTGTGGTACTATGATAGCCCACAGCATGTCGTTCTTCTCCGTTACGGCCACCTCTTTTACGAGTTCGTCGTACTTCTCGAGTTGAAATTCTATTTCGTACGGTTGTACGTTCTTGCCGTTGGAGAGCACGATTATCTCTTTGCTTCTGCCAGTGATATATACCCTTCCCTTGTCGTCGAGTCGTGCGAGGTCACCTGTGTGGATAAATCCGTCACTGTCGATGACGTCAGCAGTCTCCTTAGGACGGTTGTAGTAACCCATCATGACATTAGGACCCTTGGCACATAGTTCGCCGTTTACTATCTTGCACTCTACAGATGGGAGTGGCAGTCCCACGCATCCTGGTATGATGTCGCCAGGACGAGTGAATGATATGATAGGTGCTGTCTCGGTCATGCCATAACCCTCGAGCACGTCAAGTCCGAGGGTGCGCAGTCCCACGCCTATCTCGAGGTCGAGCGATGCTCCTCCGCTGACGCAGTAGTCGAGGTTGCCACCCATCTTGTCGCGTATGCTCTTGAAGATAAAGCGTGAGAGGGTGCGGTTGTTTGCCTTCTTGCATATATTAAAGAGCGCGCGCGTGATCCACTTCTCATCGATTTTCTTCTTGATGCCGTTGTAGAGTGTCTGCCACAGACGTGGTACGCCGACAAAGATGGATATCTTGCCTCGACACAGTGTCTGCATGATGTCAGGACCTGACAGTGATGGACATATAGCTACGCCGCCACCCTTGAGTATAGGAGCGATGACGGTGCCCATGAGGGGCAGTATGTGGTGCAGGGGCAACAGTATCATGGTACGGCGTTTGGGAGTGAATATCTTCACTTCTTCCGATACACCGCGTATATTGGCAAAGATATTGCTGAAGGAAAGCATGACACCCTTTGGCGACCCCGTAGTGCCTGAGGTGTAGCATATGAGTGCTATGTCGCTCATCTCGGGTTGGTAGTCCTCGGCGCTGGTATCGACCTGCT
>JAFXZF010000102.1 GCA_017541365.1 Prevotella sp. | reverse complement strand
TGAGCGCATACTCGATGTTTTTGCCCATACCGCCACACACTATGATACCTCCCTCTCCTACCCTAACAATCGTTACGGATACGGCGAGATAAACGCATACGAGGGACTGCTCTACATACTCAATCTCACCGACGTAGAAGGAATCTCCACCACCCATGCGCAAGGAGTCACCATACTCCCCGCTGCTAGTGGCAACATACGTATAACCTTCGACAACCCTCTGCCCCACTCCACCAACGTCAGGGCATACACCACCGATGGCAAGATGGTATCAGGAGCCACTCTCGCTCCCCACTCCACCACCTATACCCTCACCCTGCCTTCAGGCATCCACGGCATCATTGCCGTCCAACTCGATGGCTATGGCAGCACGCTGATAAGGCATAATTAAAAATCTATTTTTTTACTTTGTGATATGGTACAAGATTTATACATTTTGATGATTACTGCCGGTGTGGTCAGTCTTCTGTTTAAGCTGATAAAACAACCTGTGGTGCTGGGCTACATCGTTGCAGGAGTCTTGGTAGGTCCGTACCTGTATGGCGAGACCATTGTGAATGCAGATAACGTAAAGTCATGGGGCGATATCGGCGTGCTGTTCGTGTTGTTCTGCATCGGTTTGGAGTTCCGTCTCAAGAACCTCATCAGCAGCGGCAAGGTGGCGGCTATAGGTGCTCTTACCATCATCGTTGGCATGATGATCTTTGGCTACGGTGTGGGACAGTTTGCTGAACTTGATATGATCAACTCTCTTTTCCTAGCTGGTATGCTTTGCATGTCGAGCACCACCATCGTGATGAAGGCAATTGATGAGGCTGGCATGAGAAAGGAGCGTTTCGTCAAGGGAGCGACCAGTATTCTTATCGTGGAGGATGTTGTGGCAGTAGTACTGATGGTGCTGCTCTCCAGTATAGCCATACGACATCAGTTCGAAGGTGCCGAACTGCTCAACAAAGTGCTTATCCTGGCTATCACCCTCGCAGTATGGTTCATCACCGGAATACTGATTATCCCGACATTGATACGCAAAGTAAAAAAACATCTGAACGACGAGACACTTATCATCCTCGCCTTGGGTCTATGCCTGGGTATGGTGCTGACGGCAGAGGAAGCAGGATTCAGTAGCGCGCTCGGTGCTTTCGTTATGGGTTCTATCCTTGCCGAGACTGTTGAGTCGCATCGTATCGAAAAGCTGATGTCACCGCTAAAAAATGTCTTTGCAGCCATCTTCTTCATATCCGTGGGCATGCTCATCGATCCTTCCTCTTTGGCAGAATATTGGCCAAGTATCATGCTGATCTGCCTGGTTATTATCATTGGAATGATTCTCTTTGGCACCCTGGGTTGCTGGTGGGGCGGTCAGACGATGCGTGACTCAATGCTGACCAGTTTCTCGTTTGTGCAGATAGGTGAGTTCTCATTCATCATCGCTTCACTGGGCACCAGTTTGGGTGTTCTCAATCCTGTCATCTATCCTGTCATCGTAGCATCCAGTGTGGTGACCACCTTCCTCACTCCTTATATCATGAAGGCGGCGCTGCCCTGCTATACGTTCCTTTATAACCACGCCTCAGACAGCCTGCGCACAAAGATTGACCTTCGCGAACAGGAGAAGGCAGCAACAGAATCTGCTATCACATCCCACGGTCCTTCGATTGCAGACAAGGTACGCCATGCTGTCCGCCACACCTACATCACGAAGCGTGTGGTTAATCTGTTTATCAAGAACATGAGTGCACACGACGAATAAAGACGTAATTTGGTACGAAAAAAAATACAAAAACACAAAACGTATATGAAAAAACTGCTTACTACACTACTTATCACGCTGCCCATGATGGCAGCAGCACAGTTCAGCTCTGCCCCTGCCTTTCCTGGTGCAGAAGGTTACGGACGCTATGTCACCGGCGGACGCGGTGGCACCATATACCACGTTACAAGTCTCGCAGACTATTGTGACAACAAAGACTATAGTTCAAGCTATACCACAGAAACTGCTATTCCTGGTACACTGCGATATGCTGTTAAGCAAAGTGGGGCACGTATTATTGTTTTCGATGTAGCAGGAACCATAACACTTAAGGCACCTCTAAAGATAACCAACGGCGATCTTACCATTCTGGGTCAGACAGCACCTGGTGGTGGCATCTGTCTGAGAGACCAGAACGTCACCATTCAAGCCAGCAACATCATCATACGCTATCTGCGCTTCCGCATGGGCGATGAGGGCAAGAGGTATTATAAAAACGGCTCTGCCTTGGCAGAGGAAGACCAACCCATAGAGGACGACGCCCTGAACTCGTATCATGGCAGCGGTTCCGAGGTCAGTGGCATCATCATCGACCACTGTTCCATGTCATGGAGCACCGATGAGTGTGGATCCTTCTATGGCAACAGAAATTTCACGCTGCAGTGGTGCATCCTGTCAGAATCACTGCGCAACTCCGTACACGAGAAAGGCACCCACGGCTACGGAGGTATATGGGGAGGTGAGAAGGCTTCCTTCCACCATAACCTGCTGGCAGACCATGACTCGCGCAACCCACGTTTCGACCATGGTTACGTCAGCACCCTGTCAGGTCCTGTCGATTACACCAACAATGTAGTCTATAACTGGGGTGGCAACAGCACTTACGGTGGTGAAAACAAACCTGGTTATGCGGCAAAGGAGTTTAATATTATAAACAATTACTACAAGCCAGGACCATACACAACAAACGTAAGTAATATACCAAACAGGCTGCTCAACCCTACCACCCAATGCAGCAACTGCAACAGTACGGACAAGACAGATGTCGTACCAGGCAAATTCTATATTAGCGGCAACAAGGTTAATGGCTCTACTGCTACCATAAGCACCACCAACATTGCCTTTGACAGCAACTACAGCCTCAGCCAGTTCCAGTCCAACTGCATACTGAGCAGCAAGTCACAATCCTCCGAGTCACAGTTCAACTACAACACCATATCCGTACAGTCCGCCGACAAAGCCTACGAGGTGGTAGCCAACTACGCAGGAGCGAGTCATTCACGCGATGCCATCGATGACCATGTAGTGAGCGATATGAGAAACGGCGTTGCTACCTACACTGGTTCCAAGGGTTCCACCAACGGACTCATCGATACCCAGAGCGATGTGGGCGGATGGCCTACGCTGACAGGTACCGCACCGACTGATACCGATGGCGACGGCATACCCGACGAGTGGGAGGACAACTACGGACTCAACAAAAATGATGCTTCCGACGCATCTACATACACCCTTGATGTACAAGGCTACTACATGAATATAGAGGTATATGCCAACTCTCTCGTCGAGGCGGATATAAAAGCTGGAAGATCTGATGCCACTGAGACGTTTACCGAATACTATCCCGTGCTCAATGATGCAGCATCGCCTACTATAACGACCGACCTCGCATCACTCTACAATATCTCTGACGACGAGTCTCTCACGCTGAGCATCGTTGCCGAACATGCCTACTCCTATCAGTGGTACAAAGATGGTGCAGCGATAAGCGGTGCCACCGGTTCATCATACACCTACACACCTGCCTCTACAGGTTCGGCACAGTTCTACTGCATCGCTACCAACAGCAATGCCACTGGTACAAAGACGGCGCAGTCAACCGTAGCCACCGTCACCGTGTCCAACGTACCCACCATCACGTGGGTGTTTGACAGCGGTGCTGCAGAGCAGACTGCAACAATGGAGAGCGACGTAGCAGCTATGGTAAAGAGTACCCGTGTAGTACTGGGCAGCGACCTGTCATACAATGGCACACAAGAGATGAAGAGTGGCGGCGCATCACTCTCACCTCAAGAGTACAGCACCAAGATACAGCAGGACATCGTCTCATCTACAGAAAGCGAAACCCTCGCCATGAAGTTCCTTATAAAACCTAAGACGGGCGTGACCTTCACACCAAAGAGCGTAAGTTTCCGTGCCACACGTTGCGGCACAGATGGCGGCAAGATGACCATACAGTGGTATGATGCCAACACTACAGAGCCTGTAGCATTGGGGACAACCTCGGCATCAAAGGAAGGAGAAGGCATTACCGACCCTGCACGCGACAACAACACCACCCAGAACTGGACAGACTACTCCTATGACCTCGCAGCAAAGGGAGCTGTGGCAACGACTGGTGAGTGTGGACTTAAGATTATACTCTACAATGCATCGGGAACTAAAAGCAATGCTGTAAATCCAAAGTCGTATGCATATGGCAATATCGTCATCTCGGGTACATTCAGCGGCAGCAACACTGAGACCCTCTCCCTCGGACAGAATGGCTACAGCACCTATGCCGGCGAGTACAACTTCACCGTCGCTGGTGATGGAGTGACAGCCTGCACCGCCAACTATACCGGCAGCAAGGTTCACCTCACCGCCATCGATGCCGATGCCGTCATAGCACAGGGTGCCGGCATAGTACTCAGAGGCGCACAGGAGGGCGACGAGGTCACTATCACCTTTACTGATGAAGTAGCTGACATAAACTCTACAGGACTTGAGGGTGTTACATCTTCCACCACCACTATAGCATCCAATCCTTATGTCATCGCCTCCAACGGCACACAGACAGCCTTCGTCAAGGCTGGTGCATATGGCACGGTAGCTGCACTCATGCACAAGGCATACCTCAACGGTACTACCAATAACCTTCAGGTTATACCACTTGCATTTGAGGAGGCGACGGATATAGGCGGCATAAAGGAGAACGACAACTACCTCTCTCACAGAGAGGGTAGGGGTAAGTCTTTCACCCTTGACGGACGCAGACTTCATGGAGTTCCACATAAGCATGGCGCTTACATCTCTGACGGCAAAATAATCATAAAGTAAAGGATATACAGCAATGAAAACAACATATTTGGCACCAAACATCAAGGTTTTCCTTCTGCGACCAGCGAGTCTGCTCACCGACTCGCTCCCTATCGACCCTGACAACACCGCAGGCGAAGGAGGGTGGGGTGCACCGCAGTCTATGGATATAGAGTTCGAAAAAGAATAACTCTACCCTCATCCCCATTAAGCAAAAGGAGCAAGATTCTCCAAAATCCACATTTTTCCCTTTTTCTTTTGCGAAAAGAAAAATAATGATTAACTTTGCGAGGAAATTTGAATAGCATCAGTGAAAGCAAAAAGGATCAATATATCAGCACTGCCAGAACAGATAACGGAGATATGCATAGGATTAATGCTTTAGACTCGCTAACTGCAATGATTGGCACCATAAGGCAAGACTATTCAATGGAGTATGCAGGATGCAGAAACGATGTGTTTGAACAAAACATCAATATGGTGGATTCACGCATGGACGAGATACTGCAATACACTATGCTACTACGAGTTGGGTATATAACTTCGAAGTCAGCAAACACTGTTGCAGATACATGTGAGAAATTGGCAGAAATAAATCCATTGGGAGTAAGGAATCCGAATATTTTCTATGCAGCCAAGTTTAAAGCCTTCTTGTTTGCATCATTTGCAGGAATGACAGCTTCAAAGGAGTGGAATGGCAGAAAGATGCTTACAGGAGGATATATTGATGTTGACAAGGATGGTGAGATGCTCTACTATCGTGCTATGTCGGACGATGTCTTCGAGAATTATCTTTTCAAACATACTTTTTTTGACCGTCCTGACAGAGGCGAGCTGAAGGAAATTGCCGTAGCCGAGGGAAAATGCTACGTGAATGAGCAGAGACTGTTAACAGACAAGGAACGGGCAGACGTGAAAAAAGGATGTCATGGAAAGAAAGGAGACTTTGGTTATTTATACAAGAAAGGAGATGAAATTTTTATTGCAATTAATTTCCAAATAAGATTTAGATAAAAAAAATCTTATGGATAAACTCACCCCACAGCAGCGGCATAGCAACATGGCGGCAATCCACGGCAAGGACACGAAACCGGAGATGATTGTGCGACGATGGCTGTGGAGTAGGGGATTCCGTTACAGGCTGAACCATAAGAGATTGCCTGGA
>JAFXZF010000101.1 GCA_017541365.1 Prevotella sp. | reverse complement strand
GACAAATTAAAAAAAGCCCCCCACCCCCCCAAGGGGGAGTCTTTTAGATAGTATTAATCCCTTGTATCCATAGCGATAAAAGGTATATAAAAACTCCCCCTTGGGGGGATGGGGGGCTTCTAATATATGCAAAGAAGACTTACAACTCCTACCAAGGTAGGAAACATAATAATAGGTGGAGATGCCCCAATCAGGGTGCAATCCATGAACACCACCAATACCAATGACACGGAGGCTTGTGTGGCACAGGCAAAGCGTATCATTGAGGCTGGAGGTGAACTTGTACGTCTGACCACCCAAGGCTCTCGTGAGGCTGAGAACATGAAGAATATCTCCGCAGCATTGAAGGCAGAGGGATATATGACACCACTCGTGGCCGATGTTCACTTCAACGCTAACGTGGCTGATGTGGCTGCCCTCTATTGCGAGAAGGTGCGCGTGAACCCGGGTAACTATGTGGATCCTGCTCGTGTGTTCAAGAAACTGGAATATACCGACGAGGAATATGCTCAGGAGGTTCAGAAGATACGTGATCGTTTCGTGCCTTTCCTTAATATCTGCAAGGAGCACAACACAGCTGTACGTATTGGCGTAAACCACGGTTCTCTCTCCGACCGTATCATGTCACGCTATGGCGATACCCCTGCCGGTATCGTGGAATCTTGTCTTGAGTTCCTTCGCATCTGTCGTGATGAGGATTTCCAGAACGTGGTTATCAGTATCAAGGCAAGCAACACGGTTGTTATGGTACAGTCTGTCCGCTTGCTCGTTGAGAAGATGAATGAGGAGGATATGCACTACCCTCTCCATCTTGGTGTTACCGAGGCAGGTGAAGGTGAGGACGGACGTATCAAATCTGCTGTAGGCATAGGAGCACTTCTTACTGAGGGTATCGGCGATACCATCCGCGTGAGCCTTTCTGAAGAGCCTGAATGTGAGATTCCTGTTGCCAAGAAACTCGTATCATTCATTCCTGAATGTGCAGAGAAGCGCGAGAATGCACGTATCGAAAACGGTACTCTCTACCTTGATTTCAACGAAGATTCCCTTGAAGACCTCCAGCTCAAGGCTGCTATGACCGCAGGTGCCCTACTCATCGACGGTAAGGCAAAGGATTTGGTGATCACTAACACCCAACACCCATCACCCATCACCCAAGAGCTTGCCGACAGCATCCTTCAGGCTGCTCGTGTAAAGTTCACCAAGACTGAGTATATCTCATGTCCGGGATGTGGAAGAACCCTCTACGACCTCCAAGGCACAATAGCACGCATCAAGGCGGCTATCAAGGCTAAGTCAGCAGAGAATCCACGCTTTGCAACTCTCAAAATCGGCATCATGGGCTGTATCGTTAACGGTCCGGGCGAGATGGCAGATGCCGACTACGGCTATGTAGGTGCAGGTCCAGGTAAGATTTCCCTCTACAAGAACAAGGTTTGTGTGGAGAAGTCAATTCCAGAGGCCAATGCCGTGGAGAAGTTGATTGAGTTTATTGAGAACGATGCCCCCCAGCCCCCCAAGGGGGAGCATTCTATATAGTTTTTTCGCTATAGGGGCACTCTAATAAAGAATAATTATTAACAATAATTCCGCTCTACCCTCAGCGGTATGGTTTTGAGCAATCAATACTATAAAAAATTCCCCCTTGGGGGGATAGGGGGCTTTTTTTATATGGAAGTATCAGTATCAAACGCATTCGCAGAGAAACTGCTCGCCGTAAAGGCAATCAAACTTCAGCCTAACGATCCATTCACATGGGCATCAGGCTGGAAGTCACCTATCTACACCGACAACCGCAAGACTCTTGCCTATCCAGAGCTTCGCTCTTTCGTTAAGCAGGAACTTGTTCACCTCGTACACACAGAGTTCCCAGAGGCAACAGCCGTAGCAGGCGTGGCAACTGGCGCTATCGCACAGGGTGCATTGGTAGCCGATGAGCTCCT
>JAFXZF010000100.1 GCA_017541365.1 Prevotella sp. | reverse complement strand
GGAGCGAGAAGAGATCTGTCGCCTGACGTATCTTGGACGTAGCATGGCGTTCAAATGACAGACGAGCATCAGTATCAGACATACCACAACCGTCGTCAATAACCTGTATCGACGTTCTGCCGGCATCAACCACCAGCACCTGTATATGTGTGGCTCCGGCATCGATAGCATTCTCCACCAGTTCCTTAATAACAGAGGCGGGACGCTGTATGACCTCGCCGGCAGCTATCTGGTTGGCTACTGAGTCAGGAAGTAGTTGAATGATGTCCATTATATCTTTCGTTTGGGGGCTTCACGCCGTTTCTGTAATTTTAGTTCTGTACCCCTTGTCTTTGGACGCCAGATGAAAATGTCATCCTTGCTGACTGGACGCATATAGTCAAACCACGCAAAGGAAGGCAGATGATGTTTCTCTGGTGGTGTCTGTGTCATCGGATAGAGAGTGCCCGTACTGGCACTCATCCACAGGCGCTCCAGCTTGCGTTCATCAGAAATATACATTTTCAGCGTATCGGTCTCGGTATAATTGAGACCTATCAGCGTGGAGTCTGAGTCGTCCATCGGGTAATATACTATCTGCACATTACCTAAAGCCCAGTTTTCGCGCAACTTACCATTCTTGAAATGAGCCATCATATCTCGCGATGCCACCTGATTATAATGAACGGAGTCGATAAGCTGTTCAACAGATAATGCCTGGCCCAGCACCTCGGCATAGCGTACTGTGGAGTCATTGGTAAAGATATTTATCTTCTCACCGAGCAGTTGATTGCCGTTATTCCATATCACAGGGTCCTTATACATCGTAGCACACGAATCTCTGGACAGTATCACCATCGAGTCGCACACCGCCTGTAGGTCGCGGCGATATGCCCTGACGTGGTTATAACAGTACACCTCACGCTGCACAGAGTCGGTATTTATATATAATGTACGTATGCGGATGGTATCACAGTGCATCCATAGGGAGTCTTTCTGCGAATAGTCTATCACCACTATGCTGTCTGTGGCATAGCCATATCCTGTCTTATCGTTGTAAGTGAAATAGTTACTGAGAAGTATATTCTTGTTTACGGTGTCGTTATATATCACCTGTCCGCGTCCCTCGTTGATGCCCGTCTTGTCATTGTGTGTCAGGGTATCAGCTGTTATAATCCTACCATCATTATATAATGTAGAGCGTCCATACAGCAGAGAGGTCTCTGTGCGAGTGTTGTAATAAGAGTCATCAGTCTGCACTGTGCTTCCCTCCGACACTATAGTGGATGGACCCAGCACATGTGCAAGCGAAGTATTGTTGGCATAATGTAGTGTGTCAGTCTCTATACGCAGTCCTTTATCGTTGGTGAGTACCACATTGTAATAAAACTCAGAGTGGCGCGTAGAGGTAAAGTATCTGCCCCAGTCGGCTGTCAGTACATCCTTACCCTCCACTAGTTTGATACCAGCAGAGCCGTAAGCGTCAGCTATGCCGTACATCTTGTCATAATCAAGCGTATCGCAGTATAGCTTTGACTTCCTATGTGTCAGCACCACATTGCCATAAGCGTGGCCTATCTCATCGTTTCCATCGTAGTAAGCTCTGTCGCCCGCCATTGTCAGGGTATCGCCCTGCCTCATCCTTACATTTCCATATGCCTGAAAGGAGTTAGTGCTCTCATAGAAATATGCACTGTCACATGTGAGATGCATTCCCTTATGCAAGAATGACACATTGCCTCTCAGAAACTGTGCATCGGGATGTGAACCATAGATGTCGTATGACAGTTCATCAGCATGTTGCAGATACACTTTCTCATCCACCTTCTTTGTCACGGCACGCCCTTTACGTGCCATCACCGTAAAAGTGGCGGCAAAGGCAAAAAGACACAGAACCATCATCATCATGATTCTGTGCCACTCTATTCTGATATTTCTTTTATTACCTACGATAGCCTTTAAACTTTTGAACCTTTGAACCTTTAAACCCTTGAACTTTTGAACTATCAACTGCCAACTATCAACTCTACCTCAACCAACCTTCGTATTCGAAGTCACAGTTTTGGTAGCGTTCATCCATCTTGACGTAGGTCGATTTTATTTTATTCTTTACCCACTCACGTACCTTATCCTCACGTCGCTTATTAAGCACCTTGTCGCTGAGCATCTGGAAGTCCTCCTGCATATTAGCACGATGTGCCTCCGTCCTATTTTTCAGTTTCACTATGGCGCATACCGTCTTGCCACGTGCATTGACCATCGTGAATGGTTGCGACACCTCGCCTACAATAAGGTTCTCCACTCTGCGTGCCACCTCAGTAGGCAGATCTTTCATCTCAAACTTTGACGTACGGCCATTCTCAGAGTTGTTTGACATCAAGCCACGGTTGTTCTTCGTATCCTTATCGTCAGAAAGCAGTGACACGACATCCTCAAACTGGAATTTCTTATTGTTGAGATCCTCGGTGAGCACTCTCATATGTACCATGGTAGAGTCTATATCACTCTGTGACACCTTAGGCTTCATCAGTATGTGGCGACAGTTTATCTTGTCGCCTCGTTTATCTATGAGCTGTATGATATGGAAGCCGTACTCCGACTCCACAATCTTGGAGATCTTCTTTGGATCGCTGAGATTGAAGGCTACCGCCGCAAAACTCGGGTCGAGCATTCCCCTGCCAGTATATCCCAACTCTCCGCCCTGGGCAGCGCTGCCTGTATCTTCGGAATACAGACGAGCCAACGTTGAGAAACTCGTTCTGCCAGACTGCACTCTCTCTGTGAAGTCACGCAGCTTATCCTTCACACGATTTACCTCATCAATGGGGATACGTGGCTGCATGGTGATAATCTGCACCTCCACGGTGGTAGGCACCCACGGCAAACTATCCTGTGGCATATCACGATAATAATCGCGCACATCGGCAGGTGTCACCTTCACATCCTCCACCAACTTACGGCGCATGCGCTGTATTAGTTCACGGTTTTTAAACTCATCGTGCAGGTCACTGCGCATCTGCGCCACACTCTGTTTGCGGTATTCCTCCAGTTTCTCTTTGGAACCCACCATCTGTATCCATGCGTTGATCTGTTGGTCCACGCCTTGCATTATTTCACTTTCCGTCACCTCGAGGCTATCTATCGCAGCCTGTTCGAGAAACAGTTTCTGCACTGCCAGTTGTTCTGGTATGCGACAGTCGGGGTCGCCGTTCCAGGTAATGCCCTCCTGCTCTGCCTGCATACGTGACATCTCAATATCCGAACGCAGTATCGCCTCATCACCTACCACCCATACTATTTCATCGATATAGTTGGGCTTGGCAACTGTCACAGCAGCTGTACTGTCCGCTTCTTGAGCGTGGGCAGCCAAAGCTACAACAGCACACAGAATTATGTTCAGTATCTTCTTCACTCGTTAGGAGTAATTGTTAGTTTGTCAATGATATCCCACCTTACATCAACAGGATATTTCTCTCGAAGTGACTTCACCCACTCTTTCTCCATCAGTTCCTGATAGTCGGCAACGACGAGAGCCTTGACATCGCTCATCTCCTCTGGAGCAGAGAGCATCTTGCCATACACAGCATCATGAGGGAAATTCTTCATGGTCTTCACCTTGGCATCAGCAACGCCAAACTGCATCTTGTCAACCAAGCCATTGTCACCTTTCTTAAATATGCCCTTCTCCACGCGGATACGTAGCACAGAGTCATTGTTGAATGTGGTGCGCAGCACACTTGCCCACTCATCAAACTTCTTACCCTTGACAGACTTCTTCACCGCCTCGACATCAGCGATATCCTTGGTATGATATGCTATGCCCTTAAAACGAGGCTCGTCCCAGGCATATTTCTTCTTGTTCTTCTTAAAAAACTTTCCGAGTCCCTTCTCGTCACTGGCAGCCTTTTCCCATACCTCATGGTTGCTTACCTCATACAGCAGCAAACCATCGTGGTACTCCTGGATGAGGTACTTCATGTCCTGGTCTATTGCCGAGATAGAGTCGGCACGCGCATCCATCACCTGCTGTTCTGTCTCATTCTTCTGTTCTGCAATGGCCTTCAGACGATTCTGGGCTATCTGACGACGCAGATCTCGCTTTTCTATGAATTTCATTATGTCGTCACGCAACTCATCGTATGACTCCAGCTGCTTGCGATCCTTCATCTTGATGATATGGTAGCCCGCCTCGCTAAGCACAGGCTGTGATACCTCCCCCTTCTTCAGGGCGAATGCCGCTTCCTCAAAAGCCTTCAGAGTCTGTCCCCTGCTGATCCATCCTATTTCGCCGCCTCGCTGCGCACTACCTGGGTCTTGGCTGTATTGCTTTGCCATAGACTCAAAGTCCGCACCTTTCTTTATCTCACTGTACAGAGAGTCTGCACGCAACTTACTGGCGTTCATCAGCGAGTCAGAGGGATTCTGTCCCACCATCATCAGTATGTGCTGTGGCAATACCAAACCCTCAGGACCTATACGATCCTTTGTCGTATTATATATCTTCAGAGCCTCCTGCTCCACGTCTGCATCGTTGATTATTGTCGGCAACACCTGTTGATCGCGATACTGGCGAAACTCTTTGTTATAAGATGTCAGCGTATCATAGTGCGCATCGAGGGCAGCCTCAACCTTGAGTTTGTAGTTTACAAAAAGGTCCACATATTCCTTGACAGTCTTCTGTTCCAACACGTCAGGACCATTATTTTTCTTGTAAGAATAAACAAACTCCGACAGTGCTATGGGTTTGCCATTGATGGTCATCACCGTGGGGTTTTCCTGTCCCTTTGCCGTGTGAACGGCAAAAGAAGCAACGGTCAGCAATGAAAATATAACCAGTTTTCTCATTATACTTTATACTTTATAATACTATACACTTTAGTATCACTGTGGACGTGAGTAGTTAGGAGCCTCACTGGTGATAATCACCTCATGAGGATGTGACTCCAGCATACCAGCATTGGTGATGCGTGTAAACTTAGCACCATGAAGGGCCTCGATGTCTTTTGCACCACAATAACCCATACCAGAGCGCAGACCACCCACGAGTTGGTATATCACCTCCTGAACAGTTCCCTTGTAAGGTACTCGACCTGCGATACCTTCCGGCACGAGTTTCTTCGTTTCCTTCACTCCGCCCTGAAAATAGCGGTCAGCAGACCCCTTCTCCATTGCTTCGAGCGACCCCATGCCACGATAAGACTTAAACTTACGGCCGTTGAAAAGTATCGTTTCACCTGGTGCCTCCTCTGTACCTGCTACGAGAGAACCCACCATTACGGAGTAGCCACCAGCAGCAAGCGCCTTAACGATGTCACCGGAATAACGCAGGCCACCATCAGCGATAAGAGGTATCCCTGTACCCTCGAGCGCCTTTGCTACGTCATATACAGCAGACAGCTGTGGCACACCGACACCAGCAACCACACGTGTGGTGCATATAGATCCTGGGCCTATACCTACCTTTACCGCATCTGCTCCAGCCTCTACGAGCATTTTTGCAGCCTCACCTGTGGCGATGTTGCCCACCACTATATCCACATCAGGGAAGTTTTGTTTTGCTTCGCGCACCTTCTCTATCACACCGGCACTATGTCCGTGGGCGGTATCGATGATGATAGCATCCACACCAGCCTTTACCAATGCCTCCATGCGCTGGAACGTATCAGCCGTCACACCGACGCCGGCAGCAACTCTCAGTCTGCCCTTTGCATCCTTACATGCCATCGGCTTGTCCTTTGCCTTAGTGATATCCTTATATGTTATAAGTCCCAGAAGGTGATTCTCCTCGTCCACCACAGGCAATTTCTCTATCTTGTGCTCAAGGAGTATCTTGCTTGCGCTGTCGAGATCCACCTGCTGATGTGTCACAACGAGGTTATCCGATGTCATCACTTCATCAATGAGACGTGTAGGATCAGTCTGGAAACGCAGGTCACGGTTTGTCACGATGCCGACGAGTTTGTTTTCCTCATCAACCACGGGTATGCCACCGATGTGGTATTCTGCCATCAAGTCAAGGGCATCCTTCACCGTCTTACCACGTTTGATGGTCACAGGGTCGTATATCATACCGTTCTCTGCACGTTTCACTATGGCCACCTGACGTGCCTGCTCCTCTATCGACATATTCTTGTGTATCACGCCGATACCACCCTCACGGGCAATGGCGATAGCCATCGGAGCCTCTGTCACCGTATCCATCGCAGCCGATACAAATGGTATCTTCAGCTCTATGTTACGGGAGAACTTAGTACTCAGCGAAACCTCACGTGGGAGTACCTCAGAATAAGCAGGGATTAACAACACGTCATCGAAGGTGATACCTTCCATCACAACTTTGTCTTCTATAAATGATGCCATAATGTGTATATTTTTTAGATATTTGGATGCAAAGGTACAAAAAATAATTCACAATTCACAATTCATAATTCATAATTGTGGCGTTTTTCATTTTTTTTTTATAATTTTGCACTCACTATGATATTTCCATTCAACTATCTCGACATACTTGGCAAGTATCTCATTCTCATGGGACGTAGCATCGCCGTACCCGATAGGTGGCGGCTATTCTTCAAGCAATATGTCAAGGAGATGCAGCAACTGGGTGTTGACTCCATCGGCATAGTGCTGCTCATCTCCTTCTTTATCGGTGCCGTTATCTGTATCCAGATGAAGCTCAACATACAGTCACCCTGGATGCCACGATGGGTCAGCGGATATACCACCCGTGAGATTATGCTACTTGAGTTCTCATCATCCATCATGTGTCTTATCCTTGCTGGCAAGGTAGGCAGCAATATCGCCTCAGAGTTGGGTACCATGCGCGTCACCCAGCAGATAGACGCTCTTGACATCATGGGAGTTAACTCTGCCAACTATCTCATCATGCCCAAGATTCTTGGACTTATCACCCTCATGCCGTGCCTCGTCATCTTTGCCGATGTAATGGGCATAACGGGAGCCTATGCCACAGCCTACATAGGCCACATCCTCGCTCCCGACGACCTCACACTCGGTCTGCAACATTCTTTTAATTCGTGGTTTGTGTGGATGTCCATCATCAAGAGCATCGTATTTGCCTACATCATAGCATCCGTTTCATCATACTGCGGATACACCGTAGAGGGCGGTTCGGTTGAAGTAGGCAAGGCAAGCACCTCAGCAGTAGTCAGCAGTTCCGTGCTCATACTCTTTGCCGACGTTTTTCTCACACAGTTACTGTCATGATCCAAGTTAATCACCTATACAAGACATTCGACGACAGAACCGTCCTCAGTGACATCAATGCCACCTTTGAAGATGGCAAGACAAACCTCATCATCGGGCAGTCTGGCTCAGGCAAGACGGTACTGATGAAAAATCTCGTAGGACTCTTCACCCCCACCAGCGGTGAGATATTATACGATGGCAGGGATTTTGTCAAGATGACAAAACACGAGAAGGTCGCCATGCGACGCGAGATGGGCATGATATTCCAGTCCGCGGCACTCTTCGACTCCCTCTCCGTACTCGAGAATGTGATGTTTCCCCTCGATATGTTCTCCAGCATGACGCTGCGCCAACGCAAGGCACGCGCACAGGAGTGCCTCGACCGTGTCAACCTCAGCGATGCCGGTGCCAAGTATCCTGGCGAGATATCAGGAGGCATGCAGAAGCGTGTAGCCATAGCCCGCGCCATAGTGATGAATCCCAAATACCTCTTCTGCGACGAACCCAATTCAGGTCTCGACCCCAAGACCTCGCTCGTCATCGACGAACTTCTCTCAGGCATCACGCATGAGTTTGGCATCACCACCATCATCAACACCCACGACATGAACTCCGTCCTCGGCATCGGCGAGAACATCATCTTCATCTGCAAGGGCCAGAAGGGATGGGAGGGCAATTCGGCAGACGTCATGACATCCACCAACGAAGACCTCAACGACCTCGTCTTCGCTTCCGAACTATTCAAAAAAGTCAAGTCTGCGGTTACTTAGCATCCCTACGCAGATGCTAAGTATACAGCCGTGGTCCCTCAATTTCGTCAGCAGGGACGTGTCTTAGGCAGGCTGAATACATCCTGTACTTCTTTCATTTGGGCTGCTGTCATGCCATCAGGCTCAGATCCCATATTGCGAGCACACATGTAGATGTTGGCGGCTTTGCAGAGCACATCGGTCTGGTCGAAAGCATCCATAATGTCAGCCATCATATCCCACCATTTCTGTGTTATTGGGTCAACAGCCGAGGTATCTTGCGAACTACCTTCTCCTGCGCACTCCTGATATGCGAAGAGCAGATTGGTCTCCTTGTCCCAATATATGCTGTAGTTTGACACTCCCTGTTGATGTATCATGTCAACAAGTTCAGGCCAGATGGCAGCATGGCGCTTTTCGTATTCCTTCTCTAGGCCAGGCTTTAGTTTCATTTTTGAATGCGAATCGTTTCATAGAAATTCCTTAGGGGTTGTTTCGGGTTTAGCTTTAGGAAACTGTTTGAAATCGATGGTTTCGCCATCAAGGATGAAGTCGATGAGCTCATACTTATCTGAGGTCATGACATCGAGCATTGTTCCTGCCTCCACATTATTACTACGCATAATGATGTTATTGCAACGGCTCAGGGGCATGTCAGTCCTGTCGCCTGGCTTGAAGAACTGCGTCCAGGGGTGTATGAAGAGGAACTTGCTACATTTGCCTGTCACATTCTCCACCTGTACATATTCATAATGCTGGGGGGTGTCGGGACGCATCTTCAGCCACAGCACCCTGTTGCTGTTCTCTGAATGGCAGTTGCGTAGTATGATATTGCGGCAATGTATCGCTTCCGAACCCAGCGTGAGGCATCCGTGCACCTTGCCATAGCGACAGTTTTGTATCAACACTCGCTCGCAGTCTCCGTTCGTCTCATCTTTATCTGCCCATGTGCCCTTGCCGCCTTTCATCACCACGGCATCGTCATTGACATGCATATAGCAACCGTCGACGAGCACATCGGTGCAGACGTCAACGTCGATGGCGTCAGACGAGGGTGCTCCACGCTGGGGGTCGCCAGACCATATATTCTCTGTGGGAGCGAAGATGTAGCAGTCGAGGTAGCGCACGTGGTCGCTCTTATATATGTGGTTAGTCCAGAAGGGCGAATTGACGATGTGCACATCCTGCACGGTCACGTTGCGGCTGTTGGAGATATAGACGAGTCGTGGACGCTGTGCATCCTTGTTGGTGCACTGGGGGTTCCACTTGCGTCGTATCCAGAATTCTTGCCAGTACTTAAGTCCGTTGCCGTCGATGGTGCCCTTGCCGCTGATGGTGAAGCCATCCACTGCGTCAGCGTTTATCATGGCACAGAAGTACTTGCATGTCTCTCCCTCTATGCGAGTGGTCATGATGGGGTAGTCGATGATGCGGTCTGAGCCCTTCAGTTTCGCTCCCTCGGCAAGGTGCAGGTTGGTTCCCTGCTTGAAGAACAACGCACCTGTAGAGAACGTACCAGCGGGTATTACCACTACTCCGCCGCCCTGCGAGGCACAGTGGTCTATGACAGCCTGTATCTGTGAGGTCTGTATCATAGTACTGTCGGTATTCACGCCGTAGTCAGTGATGACATACTGCTTGCCGAGGGTGCTGATATCCACCTTCGTCTTGTCGGCAAACCACGCATCCATCACGGTGCCATCAGGCCATTTCTCTTTTGGCGACTTTGCAGATGCTGCAATTGAGCATGTAAAAAATGCTACTGATAACAAAAGTGCTGTGCAATTTCTCATTCTGTAGGTTTTGGTTTTATTCTAAAATCATAATATGTGGCAAATGTAAGAAAATACTTTTACAAGGAGATAAAAAAATGTACAAAAAAGACTAAAAATGAACATTTTTATCCTTTTAAGTACGAATTATTAAGTAATAAAGGCAAAAAAATAGTTAATTTTGCAAATACTAAATGACATAGAAATTATTATTCAATTAACAATCAATAAGACGATGAACGCAAAGAGACTGTTACAGTGTTTGGTAGCTCTTATGGTGGCGACATCATCATGGGCGCAGAGTGAAATTCTTGATGCTGCAAGAAGAACCAATGATTATTTTATGGCGAAGTACGCTGACCCTACCCAGCCGACGAACGTAAAAAAGATACGCCCAAGTCACCTGTGGACGCGTGCTGTATACTACGAGGGACTGATGGCACTATACGGTATCGACAGTCAGCAGCGCTATCTCGACTATACGTATAAATGGGCAGACTTTCATAAGTGGACTCCCCGTAATGGTGTGAAAACTACAGATGCTGACGATCAGTGCTGTGAACAGACTTACATAGAATATAGTCTGCTTACAGGAAAGGGTACACTGGACCCTACCAAGGAGAACCTGGAAAAACAGATGGCAAGCGGACGCATAGACTACTGGACATGGATTGACGCCATACAGATGGCAATGCCCGTATATATAAAGATGTATGCCATTACCAAGGAGCAGAAATACCTGGACTATGCCATGAAGTGCTACAACTGGAGTCGTAACGAGTGTGGTGGCGGACTGTTCAACATGAAGGAAGGACTATGGTGGCGCGACAAGGACTTTGTGCCTCCCTACAAGGAGCCTGACGGCAAGAACTGCTATTGGAGTCGTGGCAATGGCTGGGTGTATGCCGCCCTTGTAAGGTCTCTTGAGCAGTTGCCTAAGAACAGCAAGGAATATAAGGCACTGAAAAAAGACTTCGTGATGATGAGCGAGGCACTGCTGAAGTGTCAGCACGATGATGGTTTCTGGGGAGCCAGTTTGGTGAGCGATGCCACTTATCCTGGTCCAGAGATGACGGGTACCGCACTGTTCCTTTACGGCATGGCATGGGGCATACAGCATGGGGTACTGAAGTGTAAAAAATATCGTCCCGCGTGCGACAAGGCATGGATGGCACTGAAGACCTGCGTTCATGACGATGGTTTCCTTGGTTGGAATCAAGGTACTGGCAAACAGCCTTCCGATGGGCAACCCGTCACCTTCACCAGCGTTCCCGACTTTGAGGACTATGGCACAGGATGTTACCTCTTGGGACTGGCGGAGTATTATAAGTTAAAGAAGTAAAGAAGTTAGAGAAGTTAGAGAAGTTAGAGAAGTTAGAGAAGTTAAAGACATTAGTTTTGCTAAACATGAGAAAAGTCCTTGCAATAGCAATCATAATCTTCAATTTTGTCAATTCGGTATCCGCTCAGTCATGGCCTACTCCCCGTCAGGAGACTAAGGCTGGCACACGATGGTGGTGGCTGGGCTCAGCGGTGGACAGGGATAACCTACGCTGGAACCTCTCCGAATATGCTCGTACGGGCATAGGAACTGTTGAGATAACACCCCTCTATGGAGTGCAGGGCAACGAGAAGAATGAGTTGTCATTTCTCTCACCTCAGTGGATGTCAGCTTTGAAAGACGTGCAGGACATGGCAAAGGAACTGGATATAGAGGTGGATATGAACTGTGGTACGGGATGGCCGTTTGGGGGGCCTCATGTGCCACTAAGCGAGGCAGCCTGCAGAGCCATTTTTCATGACAGCATCGTTGGAGGAAAACACATCTACACGATAAAACTGGGCAATACACGTCAACAGGTAAAACGTGCCGCACCAGGTGGTGAGGGATGGGTGATAGACCATTTCGACAGAGATGCGGTGCGTCATTACCTTGACAGGTTTGAGCAGGCATTCAGTACGTCTGGTGTGCCCTATCCGCATACTTTCTTCAATGACTCTTACGAGGTATATCATGCCAACTGGACTCCTACGTTGTTTGACGAGTTTCGGAAACGTCGAGGCTATGACTTGCAAGAACGCCTGCCAGAATTATTAGGCACAGTAGATGATGGCAACAAGGTGTTGTGCGACTACCGTGAAACGCTTAGTGACTTGCTTTATGAAAACTTCACGCAGCAGTGGGTGGAGTGGGCGCATCGTCATGGCGTACTGGTACGCAATCAGGCTCATGGCTCACCAGCCAACCTCCTTGACCTTTATGCAGCAGTGGATATTCCGGAGATAGAGGGCTTCGGACTGTCAGAGTTTGGTATAAAAGGCTTGCGTACCGACCCTGGCATGACAAAGAAGAATTTCAGTGACGTGTCGATGCTGAAGTATGCTTCGTCAGCAGCCCATGTGATGGGCAAGCCACTTACCTCAAGCGAGACGTTTACTTGGCTCACTGAGCATTTCCGCACCTCGCTGTCGCAGATGAAGCCCGACCTCGACCTTATGTTCACCTGTGGTGTCAACCACATGTTCTTCCACGGCTCATGCTATACTCCCAAGGACGACCCTTGGCCAGGGTGGAAATTCTATGCCAGCATCGATATGAGCCCTACCAACTCCATCTGGCGCGATGCCCCTTATATGATGCAGTATATCGAGCGTTGCCAGTGTTTCCTTCAGATGGGTAAGCCCGACAACGACTTCCTCGTCTATCTGCCAGTACGTGACATGTGGCGTAAGCGCAGAATGCCCACCCTCAACAGAGACCCACAGCTTGGCGATGACCTCCTCATGCAGTTTGACATTCATAGCATGGAGGAGAAAGCCCCTGAGTTTATCCACAGCATTCTTACCATCGACAGTCTGGGTTACGACTGCGACTATATCAGCGACCGCCAACTGGCGAAAGTGAAGGTAGAGAATGGTATGCTGGTGACAGAGGGAGGCACACGCTATAGTGCCCTCATCATCCCTACAGGCACCACCATTGATGACAAACTGAAAGCACTGCTTGACGAAGTTACACCTTATATAATATATGGTGAGGACGCTACGGCGATGGCGAAATACGCCAAAGCTGAACCCTTGCGCACAGACTATGGCCTGCGTGTGATACGTCGTCAGAACGATAAGGGATACCACTATTTCATTGCCAACCTCACGCCAAATGATATCTGCGGAGGTTTCGACCTTGCTGCAGGCAAGAGCGCAGAAGCACTATGGTTCAACCCTATGACGGGTGCCATAACGCCAGTAGAACACCTCGATGACCATAGCATGAAAATCAGTCTGCGTAGTGGTGAGTCCATTATTCTCCAGACCTTTGATGAGCAAAGCCAAAGCCCTGCTATAGCTAAATATAACAATTCGTCAATTTGTCATGACAATTTGTTAATTGGAAGCCCCTGGACACTGACCTTTGTCGAGGAAGCGCCAAAGGTCGAGGAAACGTTTGTGCTCCAAAAGCCACAGACATGGGAAAGCCTCAGCCCCGAGGCAGCAGTCACGATGGGCACGGGAGTATATACCACCACCATCCGCCTCTCAGCCAAACAGGCTAAGCAGCAGTGGCAGATAGACCTCGGCGACGTGCGCGAGTCAGCCCGTGTATATATCAACGACAAGTTCATAGGCTGTGCGTGGGCAGTGCCATTCGTCCTCGACTGTGGCGATGCCCTAAAGAAAGGCAAGAACAAACTCCGCATAGAGGTGACCAACCTCCCTGCCAACCGCATCAGTGACCTTGACCGCAGGCAGGTGCCGTGGCGCAAGATGAAGGAGATAAACATGGTGGATATTAACTACCTGAAAACATCCTACGCCGACTGGGCACCGATGCCAAGCGGACTGAACTCAGCCGTCAGATTGGTACCTAAACAGTAATGTCCATTTATAATTGTCAAAGACACCAACTTTGATTAATATGAACAATTTATTCAACATTAGGGACTACGTCGTAGTCATAACTGGCGGCACAGGTATTCTTGGTCGCTGCATAGCAAAATATCATGCACTAGAAGGTGCAAAAGTGATAATAGGCGGCAGAAAGGAGAATGTAGGAGCCGAGGTGGTGAACGACATCACAGTGGCAGGCGGCGAGTGTGAGTTCGTCAAGATGGACGTGATGAACACAGAGCAGAATCGTGCTTTGCTGACAAATCCCGACGGTAGCTACACCAAACGTGGTAATGATGTGATACGCCAGACCCCATTCTCACGTATGGGCGAGCCAGAGGAACTCTGTGGCACCATACACTACTTGATGTCTGATGCAGCCAAGTTCGTTACGGGCACCGTCGCCGTCGTGGATGGCGTTTTCAATGTCACTGCGATGTAATATACCCTTAAACTAAAATAGGCTACTCGCAAAATCTGCGAGTAGCCTATTTTTTATTGTTTTGGCTTGGGAACGTTACGGTCGCTCTTTACTTGCTTCTCTTCGAAGGGATTGATGGTCTTCTCATCCTCAAACTCTTCGTCACCCTTGCGTGTCCAGTATTGACCCATAAATATTACAAAGCCTTGTTGAGATTTATCATCTCGATGGCTGATATCATGGCATCGGCACCCTTGTTACCTGCCTTTGTGCCTGCACGCTCCACTGCCTGCTCGATAGAGTCGGTGGTGAGGATGCCATTGAGCACTGGGATGCCAGACTTCATAGCTGCCTGTGCGATGCCCTTTGCTGACTCGTTGGCCACCATATCGAAATGAGGCGTAGCGCCACGTATCACAGCACCGAGACATACCACGGCATCATACTTGCCGCTCTCAGCCATCTTCTGTGCAGTGAGAGGTATCTCAAATGCTCCTGGCACGAGGGCAAGGGTGAGGTCGTCGCTGTTGCCACCATGACGCACGAAGCAGTCCTCTGCTCCTGCTACGAGGTGATTTACTATAAAGTCGTTAAAACGAGAGGCTACAATGCCAATCTTCATGCCGGCTGATACCAGCTGTCCTTCGAGTTTCTTCATTTTTATTTAGGAGTTAAGGGGTTAAGACATTACCTTGACTTATGGTTTCTTGGGTGCTTTGACGTGGAGCAAGTGTCCCATCTTGGCGTATTTGGTGTACATATAGAATTCATCCTTCTCATTGCATGTCATCTCGATGGGTTCACGAGATACTACACGCAGTCCGAATCCATCGATGCCGCTGATCTTCTGCGGATTGTTGGTCATAAGGATAAGGTCCTTCACTCCAAGGTCGGCAAGGATGCTTGCACCTGTGCCATACTCACGGAGGTCGGCAGCGAAACCGAGTGCTATATTTGCCTCTACGGTATCCATACCCTCGTCCTGCAGTTTGTAGGCCTTAAGTTTGTTGATAAGTCCTATGCCACGGCCTTCCTGTCGCAGATAGAGGAGCACTCCCCTACCCTTTGCCTCGATGCGGCGGAGAGCCTCAGCGAGTTGTTCGCCACAGTCACAACGCAAACTGCCGAAGGCATCGCCCGTGAGACACTCGGAGTGCACGCGGCACAGCACTGGTTCGGGGGTGGTAATATCACCCTTTACGAGTGCCACATGATGCTCACCCGTCACCTTATTGATATATCCCACAGCACGGAAGGTGCCATACTTCGTGGGCAGTTCGGCATCGGTGATGCGCTCTATAAGCTTCTCCGTACGGCGTCGATACTCAATGAGTGACTTGATGGTGACACAAACGAGGTCTTGCTCCTTAGCAAGCTGTAGCAGTTCCTTGGTGCGCATCATGGTGCCGTCCTCACGCATTATCTCGCAACATAATCCTGCCTCGGTAAGTCCTGCGAGACGACAGAGGTCAACTGTCGCCTCCGTATGACCGGAGCGCACCAACACGCCACCCTCCCTTGCCTGCAGGGGAAACATGTGGCCTGGGCGACGGAAGTCACGAGGTTTGCTGTCAGGGTCGGCAATGGCACGTGCCGTGATGCCACGCTCTACTGCCGAGATGCCAGTAGTAGTGGTGATATGGTCAACGGAGACTGTGAATGCCGTCTGATGGTTGTCGCTATTGTGCATCACCATCTGAGGCAGGTCGAGGCGCTCACACAGTGCCTTGCTCATAGGCATGCAGATGAGTCCCTTAGCCACAGACGCCATGAGATTGACATTCTCAGTGGTAGCAAACTGTGCAGCACACACGAGGTCGCCCTCGTTCTCACGGTCGGGATCGTCGATTACGAGTATGCATTTGCCCTGTCGCAGAGCATGAAGTGCTTCGTCTATAGTGTTGTAATTGTTCAATTGGGTTGAAAGTTGAATGTTGAAAGTTGAATGAAATATGCGTTATGCTCGTAGCATGAAGTCACGATAGAGGTCTAAGTTATCGTAGCCCGAAGGGCGTATCGTAGGAGCCAGAGGCTCCGTATCGTAGGAGCCAGAGGCTCCGTATCGTACGAAGTTCTCTACGTACTTTGCTATCACATCGTTTTCGAGGTTTACCTTGTCGCCCACCTTGGCAGTGTGGAGCGTGGTGGCATTCTGAGTGTGAGGTATGAGCGACACGGCGAAGGAAGACTTTCCTGCCGCTTTCTCTTGTGGAGAGGGAGCTTTGGCCACTGTCAGACTCACGCCCTGAATCGTTATGCTACCTTTATCTATGATGTAGCGCATGATGCTGGCTGGTGCCTCTATCCATAGCCACAGGGCTGTATCGTCCTGTTCACGCTTTATCACCCTGCCTACTCCGTCGATATGGCCTGACACGATGTGACCACCAAGACGTGACTGCAACATAAGAGCTCTCTCAAGGTTTACCTTGTCACCTGGTTTGAGACCACCCAATGCTGTCATACGCATAGTTTGGGGCATCACGTCAGCGGTGAAAGAAGATTCACCTCCCGCCCTCCCTTGAAGGGAAGGGAGACTTGTTACCGTGAGGCACACACCATTGGTGCAGATGGAGTCGCCCACGTTTGTGCCCTCCAGAATGGTTGACGCACCAATCTCGAGGGATATACTCTTTACCCCTCGGCGAATGCTCTTAATGGTGCCTATTTCCTCTACTATTCCAGTGAACATATAAACTTTGTACGAAACGCCCTACGGGCTACGAAAACGAAACGCAACCATGTTGCTACGAAAACGAGCTGTTTGTGCTGAGTTTCTTTACCAATCCTGAAATCATCACATCGGAGCCTATGGTCTCGACTATCTGATTAGTCAGCTCTATGGCTTCGCCCATCATGCTTACGCCATCACCCTCTACAGGGGTTTTGGCACCCTTGCCACCCACTATCTTAGGTGCGATAAATGCCACCACCTCATCGATGAGTCCCTCCTTGAGTAGTGCCTCACTTAGGGTACCGCCACTTTCGAGCATGATGGAGTCGATCTTCTCAGCACCTGCACGCTGGATGAGTTCGGTGAGCGTGTTGCAGTTCCACAGTGTCACACCAGCATCACGCAACTGCTGCAACTTCTCCTCATCGGCAGAATTGCCGTACACCACTATCAGGGGTATCTCGTGTGCGGTACTTACCAGTTGGCTTTCCAACGGCAGGCGCGCCTGGCGGTCTGCCACTATCCTTATGGGCTGTCGCACTTCGTGCTCCTTGATACCCAACTGTTTCATGCGCTCTTCTGTGAGACGCACATTGAGCATAGGATCATCTGCCATCACCGTACCAATGCCACAAAGTATCGCCATATTGTTTTTGCGCATCAAATGCACACGTTCCCTCGCTTTCTCTGATGTTATCCACTTACTGTCACCAGTCGTAGTAGCAATCTTTCCGTCAAGGGTCATCGCCCACTTGGCTGTCACCCACGGCATGTTGGTTGTTATATATTTGCGAAACACGCGGTTTTGTACCTTCAGTTGCTGAACCAACTGAGCACAGCCATCATTTAACTGTGAATTGTTAACTGCCAACTGTGAACTGTCCATCACCTCCACCTCTATACCAGCGTTACGGAGTATTTCCACTCCCTTACCTGCGACAAGTGGGTTAGGGTCAAGCACTCCTACCACTACGCGTTTCACACCATGCTCTATGATGGCATCTGTGCATGGTGGCTGATGTCCTTGATGACAACAAGGCTCAAGAGTGACATACATCGTGGTGCCCTTGCAATCCACCTTACGCTCCTCAGCATCCCTGAACGCCTCACGCTCAGCATGCAGGTCGCCATAGCGAGTGTGCCAGCCTCGTGCCACCACCTCATCATCCTTTACTATCAGCGCACCAACGAGCGGATTGGGGTTTACCAGCCCCTCACCCCTTTGGGCAAGAAGCATGGCATCCTGCATCAGTAATATGTCATCCTCTGTTATCATTGTTGACTTTTCAAACTGCAAAGTTAAGCATTTTTGTTTGTCCGTACAAATTATTTTATAAGAATTTGCAGAGATTAGCGATAACGAGGCAATCAACGTTATATAGACTTAAAAAACATAGTTTTTTTTGCGTATGTCGCAATAAAACAGTAACTTTGCGTTAGTTAATTATGCAATACAAACTTTATGCCCCCGAGAGGGTAAACACAAACATAGACCTGCCTGCATCAAAGAGCATCAGCAACAGGGCGTTGGTAATCAATGCTCTGGCACACGGTAGTCATCTCACTGCATCGTCAGACGAAGATAACGGCAACATAATCACACACCCCGAAAATCTAAGTCAGTGTGACGACACAGACGTGATGGTGGCAGCACTGAAAAATATGCCCTATGTCATCAACATCAAAGCTGCCGGCACGGCGATGCGCTTCATGACGGCACTGCTCAGCGTGACACAGAAAGAACACATACTGACGGGCACGGAGCGCATGATGCAGCGTCCCATATCGGTGCTGGTGGATGCCCTAAGGCAACTGGGAGCAGAGATAGACTATGCCAACAGAGAAGGTTATCCACCACTGCGCATCAGAGGCAAACAACTGGAGGGAGGTCGGCTGGAAATAGACGGCAACGTATCATCGCAGTACACCTCTGCCCTGCTTATGATAGGTCCGGTAATGAAAAAAGGACTGACACTGCACCTCAAGGGCAACATCATATCACGACCATATATAGACCTCACGATATGCACCATGAGGGAGTTTGGAGCTGACATAGACTGGCTCGACGGCTCCACAATAGAGGTAAAGCCAAAGCCCTATCGCAGTGTGCCATTTACAATCGAAAACGACTGGAGCGCCAGCAGCTATTGGTATGAGATAGTGGCACTCCTTGCGAAGAAAGGCAAAGGGGACGAAGACACCGTAGTACTGCCAGGACTGATGGACGGTTCGAGGCAAGGCGACTCTGCCATACGCTACATCTTCTCCATGCTTGGCGTAAAGACCGACTTCGCTGAGAAGGCACCGCTGAAACCCAACACCGTAACTCTCAGCGCACATCACAGGGGGTTGCCACGATTTGATTTCGACTTTATCAACCAGCCCGACCTCGCACAAACGGTGGTAGTGACGACGGCACTGCTCGGGATACCATTTCGCTTCATGGGGCTGCAGACTCTGCGTATAAAAGAGACTGACCGCATAGCTGCCCTAAAAACTGAGATGGCAAAACTGGGCTATGACCTCGACGACAGCGAGGAGGGAGTGCTCAGCTGGGACGGCACACGTAGGGAAATAAGCGAGACACCCGTCATCGACACTTACGAAGATCATCGTATGGCAATGGCATTCGCTCCTGCCTGCATCATGTTCCCTGGACTGAAGATAAACAATCCCGAGGTAGTAACAAAAAGTTATCCTACCTTCTGGGATGACCTGAGGAAGGCAAAGTTCACAATTGAAAATACGTAATTTACACATACATATTGCTCTGTTAGGCCTTACACTGATGGCTTTGGCGTCGTGTTCTACAAAGAAGAATACGGCTTCAACGCGTTTCTGGCATGCTTTTACAGCCAAATACAACACTTACTATAACGGCACACTGGCATACATCGATGCCTCAGTTGAGAAAGAGAATGGCAACAAAGACAACTTTACGGAGCTAATACCCCTCTATACCGTAGGCAATAAGGCAAGCCGCGACCTGGGCAAGTCAAACTACGACATTGCAATAACAAAGGCAGAGAAGGCTATACACCTGCATAGTATAAAGGCAAAGCCAGAGTGGAATAAAGACCGCCGCAAGACCGACAAAGACATAGAATGGCTCACACGTCGAGAGTACAACCCCTTCCTATGGAAGGCATGGATGCTAATGGGCAGGAGCCAGTTCTATAAGGGAGCATTTGATGAAGCTTCTGCCACTTTCGCTTACATGTCACGCCTGTATAAAGGACAACCTGCCATATACGGCAAGGCAAGGGCATGGCTCGCAAAATGTTATATTGAGAGCGGATGGATATATGATGCCGAAGACGTGATACGCAATATGCAACGTGACAGCATAGACTGGCGTGCACAGAAGGAATGGGACTACACCCTGTGTGACTACTACCTACATACCGGCGACCTTGCAGAGGCTGCGAAGTACCTGCGTAAAGTGATAAAACACGAGATGCGCTCGAAGCAGAGAGCAAGAGAATATTACCTACTGGGACAGATAGAGGCTGCACAGAAAAATAACAAGGAGGCATACAAGGCATTCAAGAAAGTCATTGGACAACACCCATCATACGAGTTGCGCTTCAATGCCAATATCTCCATGACAGAGGTAATGGCACAGGGACAGTCAAAAAAGATGATCGGCAAACTACGCCGCATGGCACGCGATGACAACAACAGCGAGTTTCTCGACCAGATATACTACGCGATAGGCAATATCTATCTTGCCGAAAAGGACACGACGAACGCCATCGCCGCATACGAGAAGGGCAACAAAAAAGCTACGCGCTCAGGAATAGAAAAAGGTGTACTACTGCTGCATCTCGGCGACATATATTGGGAGAAGGAGAGATATAGCGATGCCAAGCGATGCTATGGCGAGGCTATTGGACTGCTCGACAAGGAACGTCCCGACTATGCCCAATTGTCAGAGCGCTCCAAAGTGCTTGATGAACTGGTGCCATACACCGATGCCATACATCTGCAAGACTCCCTGCAGGAGTTGTCACGCCTGCCAGAACATGATCTGATGGTGAAGATAGACGACATCATCGAGGCTCTAAAAAAACGAGAAAAAGAAGAAGCACGCGAAGCTGCACAGGCTGAGATAGAGAAAAACCAGACGACAGGCAACAGCAGTAATATCAAGGCCAACTCCGCTGCAAACAGGGCTACCAATTCTGCAACTTCACAAATGGGAAGCTCTGACAATGCGCCATGGTACTTCTATAGTCCTATAGCAGTTCAACAAGGTAAACAGGCATTCGAACGCCTGTGGGGAAAACGAGAGAACATAGACGATTGGCAACGTAGCAACAAGACCGTAGTAGGAGATGTAGGCAGCAATAGCACAGACACTCCCGAACTGGATTGGGACAGCCTCACCGATGAGCAACGTGACTCCATAGCACGCGAAGAAGAACGACAGGAAATGCTTGCTGCCAAGCAGGACTCCGCCGTCAGCGACCCACACAAGCGCGATTACTATCTGGCACAGATTCCCTTTACCGATGAGCAGAAGGCTGAGAGTGACAATATCATAATGGAGAGCCTGCTGAAGTCTGCTATAATATTCAAGGACAAACTCAACAACCTGCCACTCAGCGAAAAGGCATTTCGTCGATTGGAAGAGCAGTATCCGCAGTATGAACCAAAGGATGAAGCATACTACCACCTCTTCCTATTACACTCAAGGAAAGACGACAGCAACAAGGCACAGACATACGTTGACAAACTGAAGGCGGAGTATCCCGAATCCAAGTGGACACTTACCGTCACTGACCCATATTTCTACGAGAATGCACGCTATGGCAAGCATATAGAAGACTCGCTATATGGTGCCACATATGAAGCTTTCAAGACTGATCGTTTCAGAGAGGTGTATGACAATGTCAAGTTGTCAGAAAACCGTTTCCCTCTTGGCGACAACCGCGACAGATTCATATTCCTCTACGGCATGTCAAAACTCAACGATGGTGACGTAAAGTCATGCACAGAGAGTATGGAGGATATCGTCAAGAACTATCCCAAGAGTCCTGTCAGCGAGATGGCTGGTATGATAATAAATGGTGTGAAAGCCGGTAAGCGACTCTATGGTGCGAAGTTTGACCTCGGCGATGTATGGAACCGTCGCACGGGAGTACTGACAGATGCTGACAGCATAGCAGCTCGAACATTCAGTACCGATCCTAACACGGACTTCCTCTTTGTCTTTGCATATGCGCCTGACTCTCTCAAGGAAAATCAGTTGCTTTTCCAGTTGGCAAGATACAACTTCACATCGTTCTTGGTGCGTAATTTTGATATCACCATCGACAATGCACAGGGGATGCACCATATGACGGTAAGCGGTTTCCGCAACTTCAATGAAGCACGACAGTATGCCAATATCCTTATGCAACAGGAAGGCATACGCCAAACTGCACACCAGGCACGCGCCATCGTCATATCAAAAGACAACCTCGAACTCATAGGGCAGCGATACAGTTATAACGATTACGATACATTCTACGTGCATCACTTCGCACCTCTCGCCATCGTAAAACCTGAGCAGCTGTACGAACCCGTCACAGTAAAGACAGAGAGCAAGAGTGACGTAAAGGCTGATATGCCACAGCGAGAGCGTCTTGACGAAAATGGCAATCCTATAGACACCGACCCTGTAAAGCCTATGCTGCCAACAGAGGAGGTCGCTCCTGGTGGAGCCATGCCTGTAACCAATAATGGGGAAGAAAACGAGAGTGATGGCATCATAGCTGTACCTGAAGAGACTATTGCCATACCCGAAGAAACGGAAATCGAAGTTCAGGAAGAAACCATCGAGGTCACTCCTTCAGAGGATGCTATCGAGGTCGCTCCTTCAGAGGATGCTATCGAAGTTGCTCCAGAGGAACCTGTCACAGAAACAAGTGGCACGGAAGTTGTAATACAAGAAGATGTAGCGTCACCTGTATCGAATGAGACAGAAGAAAATTTTGTCATCACAACTGATGCAGAAACGAAGCCTACAGATGAAGAGGTAATTATAATTGACGATACACCTGCCAAGGGTAACGAAGGCAACGAAGGCGAGTCATTCATACTGGATGACACCCCACAGCAGCAAAGCAATGACAGCGGAGAGTCATACATCCTTGAGGATGACAAGAAGTCTATGGATGCCATAGAAGATGAATATTACGAATTGGATGGATTTTAATTAGATGATAGATAATACATAATAGATAATAGATAACAATTAAAAACAAGAAAGACTATGGAAGTAACTATTACGAATGAGAACTTTGAGTCTCTGAAGAACAGCGGACAGCCTTTGGCAGTTGACTTTTGGGCAGAGTGGTGCGGACCTTGTAAGATGATCAGCCCCATCATCAGTCAGTTGGCAGAGGAGTTTGACGGCAAACTGACCGTTGGCAAGTGCAATGTAGAAGAGTGTGAGGACATCGCTGCCGAATATGGCATACGCAATATCCCTACCATCCTCTTCTTTAAGGACGGTGTTATCGTTGACAAGTTTGTCGGCGCTGCCAACAAAGCAAAACTTCAGGAGAAATTTGAGTCTGTACTCTAAACGAACTCTATCACACGGCTACCATCACTCTGCGGAGTGATGGTAATTTTTTTTGTCTCTTCGGGAAGTGCTTCCTCTACTATCTCAGGCCACTCCATAAGGCATAGGTTGCCAGAATAGAAGTATTCCTCCGCGCCCATGTCATAGAGTTCCTCCATCTTCTTTATGCGATAGAAGTCAAAGTGATAGACAGGATACCCTTCGCCATCAGTATATTCATTTACAATGGCAAAAGTCGGTGAAGTGATAACATCCTCCACTCCAAGTTCTTCACACAAAGCCTTGATAAATGTCGTCTTGCCTGCTCCCATCGGTGCATAGAAGGCAAGACATGTCTCCTTATCTTTCATGGCAGCAAGAAACTCCCTTGCAGCCTCTTTTATATTATCAAGTGTAAACCTTATTACCATTGAACTCTTGAAATTTTGAACTATCTCTTCCTTCCCTTCATTGTTATCAGTGGTACTATCATCTCCTCCATCGATATGCCTCCATGCTGGAAAGTATCTTTGTAGTACTGTACGTAATAGTTGTAGTTATTGGGGTACGCAAAGAAATCATTGCCTGTAGCAAAGACGTATGAAGTGGAGATATTGGGGGCAGGCAGCTGCGCTGCACGTGGATTGCTTATCACGAATACATCCTTTGACTGGCAGTTGAGGTTCTTACCGAGTTTATAGCGCAGATTGGTGTTGGTATTCTTGTCGCCCACTATCTTCACGGGTTTGTCACACCTTATAGCACCATGGTCAGTGGTAACCACTACCTTGTAATCCGTCTGAGCCAACAGTTCAAAGAGTTCGTTGAGTACGCCATGCTTAAACCATGAGAGTGTAATTGAACGGTATGCTGCCTCGTTATTTGCCAGTTCGCGCACCATCTTCGACTCCGTCCTTGCATGCGACAGCATATCTACAAAGTTTATCACTACCACATTGAGGTCGTAGTTGAGCAGTGACTTAAACTCTTTAAGTAGTTTTTCTGCGCCGTTAGAGTCGTTTATCTTGTGGTATGAGAAGGTATCCTTACGTCTGTAGCGCTCTATCTGCGTCTTTATCAGTGGTGACTCGTTGAGGTTTTTTCCCTCCTCCTCGTCTTCGTCAACCCACAGTTCAGGAAACATCTCTGCTATCTGTTGTGGCATTAGTCCAGAGAATATGGCATTACGTGCATACTGCGTCGCCGTAGGGAGTATGCTGCAATATAGATTCTCCTCTATATCATACATATCGCCGATCTCCTCTGCCAACATACGCCACTGGTCATAGCGGAAATTATCTATCACAATGAGAAATACCTTTTCGCCGTTGCTGATAGTAGGAAAGACGCAGTCGGGCATTATGCGGTTGGACATCAATGGACGCTCCGTCTTTGCCTTTGCGCCAGGTGTCACCCAGTCTATGTAGTTATTTTTTATAAACTTAGCCCATCCTATGTTTGCTTCCTCCTTCTGCATCTTGAGCATCTCAGTCATCGACGACCCCGTAGCAGCAAGTTCCAGTTCCCACCTTACCAGTCGCTTATATACCTCTTTCCAATCATCGAAGGTGCGGCAGTCCTGTATCTGCATCGATATCTCCATGAATGACTGCTGATAGCTCTGCTGTGTCACTTCAGTCACTATCTCACGCTGGTGCACATGTTTCTTCAGAGCAAGCAATATCTGCATCGGGTTGACGGGTTTGATGAGGTAGTCAGCTATCTTAGCACCTATAGCCTGGTTCATTATATCCTCTTCCTCGCTCTTGGTCACCATCACCACAGGCGTCTGTGGCTGCACCCCTTTTATGCGTTGCAGGGTCTCCAGTCCCGTGATGCCAGGCATCATCTCATCAAGCAGTACGAGGTCAAAGGTTTGCTGCTGGCACTGTTCTACAGCATCCAAACCATTATTGGCTACGACGACATCATAGCCTTTCTTCTCGAGAAACAATATGTGCGCCTTGAGATGTTCTATCTCATCATCTACCCAAAGTAGTTTTGCCATAACTCTTTACTACTTTCATCCCCACGTCTGTGACGCCAGGCAGTGCTATGCGTCGCATTTTGTGGTATATATTAAACCTTATCTTCTCCCCTTTGCGGACATATGGTATATTCAGTTTATTTATGAACTCCGAGTATGCCAGTCCTTCCTTGTTACGTTTCCCCTCCTGTGTAGCTATCTGTAGTGTTATCGGATATACCGCCTTGGTGTTTCTCGGCAGTATTGTCTCCTCCACCATCAGGGTGAGAGTCTGATATGGATAAGCCTCCGTAATTCTCACACACATTTCTATACCATACCTTCCCGCTTCCTGTATTTCTTCCGTCTGCATCGTCAAGGTATCAATCTTGCCCCACCCCTCTTTGGGAGTCGTTTCAAAATTGTGATACACCACATCACTATCCGTACATGCCGTGAGGAGCCACATTGCAAGTATAATAATATGTAAGAAAAGTACTCTCACTTAATCTATATAAGCGCTTACTGTGGATTGTGTTTCTTTTTTTTCTTTTTTGACCTGTCAAAGCGCGTAAGGTCCGAGCCGTCAAGCATATCCTTCGGACGTTCTGCCTCCTTAGCCTTGCCGTCGTCAGCGAGTGACAGAGGTTTCTTGCCCTCTTTGTTCATCGCTATGATTTCGTGAGCACGCTGCACTGATATCGTCTCCAGATTCACTGGCTTCTTCTTGTCAGTGGAGTATGTCATCATCTGCGCCAGTATATCCTGCTTAAACAGATAGTAGTCGCTGTCCATCGTCTGCAGCACTACATCCTTCTTAGGCATCTTATTGCCAGCCTCCATGTAGCAGTCCACCTCGTAGTTCAGGCAACACTTCAGTTTTGCGCACATACCTGCCAGTTTCTGTGGGTTGGGCGATATATCCTGATAACGTGCCGCATTGGTACTCACGCTGGAGAAAGCCTTCATCCACGTAGCGCAGCACAATTCTCTGCCACAGGGGCCTGTGCCACCTATACGCCCTGCCTCCTGCCTGGCACCTATCTGCTTCATCTCTATGCGCACATGAAAAGTGTCTGCGAGCACCTTGATGAGCTGGCGGAAGTCCACGCGCTCATCGGCTATATAGTAGAATATCGCCTTGTTGCCATCACCCTGATACTCCACGTCACCTATCTTCATGTCCAGTCCCAGGTCCTTGGCTATCTGTCGGCTCTGTATCATCGTAGCCTCCTCACGGCTCTTTGCCTCATAGTAGCGGTCCATGTCGGTATCCTTCACAAAGCGATATACCTTACGTATATCCTCTGCCGACTTCAGGTTGGCCTTCTTTATCTGCAGAGTCACGAGCCTTCCCGTCATTGACACCACTCCGATATCATGTCCTGGGTTTGCCTCCACAGCCACCCAGTCACCTTTCTTTAGGTCCAAGCCATTGACGTTATGGTAATATGCCTTGCGGGTATTCTTAAACTGCACCTCCACAAGGTCGGTACTCTCTGCGTTGCCTGGCACGTCGGCAAGCCAGTCGTAGGTATTCAACTGGTGGTCGCTCCTGCCCACTCCCTTAGCGCTTAGTCCTCTTGCGCATGTGGGTCCGAGAGTAAATTTCATATTTTGGTAATCAACCATCTATTATCTCTAATCTTTTATCTTACAATCTATGAATTATGTATCAGCACTGCCGTCTTCATTGTGATGTCGAAAAACACCATGCGGCCGTTAGCATTTTGTCCTATATCGCGCATGGCTATCTGGAACAGTTCCTGAAAGCCAAGTACATTATTCTCATTTATGAAGCGAGCAAACTTCTGGCAGAACATCTCCTCCTCTTCCGTCATGTATATCAGTTCCCTATTGTGGAAGTTATACATAAAGGCCTCGCGAATCATTCTGAGGAAATAGGCGAGCAATCGTTTCTGTTCCTCCCTACCCAATGCCGATACGCTCTCCGCCCATCGCTTTAGGTCCTTCACATCACGCATGTATGCCTTTCGCATCAGCGTCACGAAGTAGTCGAAGAACAGCCTGTTCTCATTGCCGGCATCAAGTTCCTCCAACGCAGCGAGCCAATTGCCGCCTGCCAGACGTGCCACCCTCTCGGCATCGTCATCGCCCAAGGCTCTGCGCTCTTTCAGCGCTTTCACCATTTCCTCATGAGCTATCGGCTTCACGTCAAATCGCTGCACCCTGGAGCGTATCGTCTCAATGAGTTGCTCTGGTTCTCTGCATACAAGGATGAAGAGTGTCTGTTGAGGAGGTTCCTCTATCAGCTTCAGCATCTTGTTGGCACACTCGAGGTTCATCCTCTCAGGCAACCATATGATGCTTATCTTCCATCCGCCCTGATTGGACTTCATATAGAGGCGCTTCATCAGTTCGTCAGCCTCGCCTACGGTTATCACTGCCTGTTGCTTCTCTGCCTTCATCGCCTCCATCCAGTCGGCAAGCGAGAAGTAAGGGTTCACATCATTCCTTCCTTGCTCCCTCTCTATATGAGAGGGCTGGGGTGAGATCATTTCCTTCCACTGCTCTATGAAGTCATCGCTTATCGGCTTATACTCCGAGTTCCATTTCTTCAACTTTATCGTGGGGAAGGTAAAGTGCAGGTCAGGATGCTCTATGCCGTGCACCTTGAACCTTTGAACTTTTGAACTTTCTTGAACCCCATTCAAGAGATACGTTGCAAGAGATATGGCGAGTGCCATTTTACCAATGCCATCAGGACCGCATAGCATCATGGCGTGGGGCAGTCTGCCCTCATCAGCCAACGACTTCAGTCGCTGTGCCATATCCTGCTGTCCTATAATGTCGCTGAATGTCATCCGTTTTCGTTTGCGTAAAGCACATAGTCCCTTTAAAATGCAAAGTTAACGAAAAGTCTCGGAATAACCAAACTTTTCGTTAACTAAGTTCACTTAACACACCATGACAGGCATTCAACAGCGAGGCTGTAGCCTGCTTCATGTTCTTTTGGAAGTCGTCTATCTGATCGTCACACTTATCCCTCAGGTTTGTCACAGCCTTAATGAGCATTACCGGCACATGGTACAGTGAGCATACAAAGGCTACTGCCGCCCCCTCCATCTCTTTCAGTCTGCCTCCGTTTTGGTCAATAAAGGCATCCTCCTCTGCCGTGAGGTCGAAACTGGAGCCTGTAGTTACCTTACCCATGGGCAAATGGAGTTTCTCAGCCAGTTGCCATGAACCCTCCCACACGGGGTAGTTGCCCAAGCCCTGGGTATCCCACTCGTTATCGCCTGGCACCCTGCGGTCATGAAACATCACTCCGTCGGCTATGTAGGCCTGTCCCACTTCAGCACCATAGCGTTGCCAGCCGCCACACGTGCCACAGGATATTACGAGGTCTGGCTGCAACCGCTGTATTGCCACCTGTGTGGTGATGGCTGCTGCCTCACAACCTATCAGGTCACGATCGTGGTCCACGCCGTTGAGGATAAGAAAGACAGAATCACATGAGTCTCTGTATAATTTTGTAGGCAATGGACTGAAGAAGCCTTCTTGCTCCTTCAGTCCATAGTAGTCTATCACGGGCTGAGCCTCAGCCCTCATAGCGAATATCAAGCAGATCTTCATTTACTTAACGAGCTGTCCTGCAGCGTTGAACTGCCTGCCGTCCTTAGTGATTACCAGTTTGCCATTGATGACAGCCTTCTGCACCTTATTTATATTAACGTTAGCGTTAACGTTACTAATAGCTGTTGGATTATCATCATCATTGTCAGGACGCATAACTGTTATTGTCTGTATGTACGTATTGCTTGACGTTGCACGAGATACATAGAATGTTGTCTTGCCCACCAGTGAAGAAGTTTCAGGTATGGTGTATAGGCGGTTTGTTGTAGCCTCAGCATTTGAATAGGTATTATCAGCCATCATGCAAATCTCAAGGTTTGAGCTACCGTTGCCAGTGAAAGAAATCTTATCGCCTGCAGCAAGTGCCTTGTCAAGTGTTATTGCAACATATACATCGTTCTTTGGAGTGCGTATGTGACGCTGGCTGCTATCAGAGCCAACAACCTTCTGAGTTGATGAAGCATCATTACGTAAACCTATGCTTGCAGTACCACCTGTAAGGGTAGAGCAGTATGAAGTCAGAGACTTAGTATCTGTAGCCTTTGTTATTGACAAATCAGAGGCTGATGATGAAATCTCAAGTTTGAACAGCACTTCTGCATCGCCGCTTGGACTGCTGTCATCGCCACCACCTGATATTCCTGACACTTTGTTTCCATCTGCATCATAGCAAGCCGCTGTGGTCTGAGTTGCAACAGCCTCAGCGTATTTTGACTCGTCAGCAGCTGGAACAGTCTCACTCCATATCACTATCTTGCCCGCGCCAGAGTATTTTTCGCAGATTTCAGGAACATCAGCAGTCTTGTCAACTTTGTTTATCTTGTAGCTTGATGCTGTCTGAGTAGGTGCCCAAGTGGATGTTGTTATAGGATAAGATTTGCTAATCTTTGCCCCATCTTGGTTAGTATATCCTTCCATTACATTGTTACAACCAGTGTAGATACAGTCATAACCTTCTGACTTATTGATATTCAAAGCACCACCGCGGTCACTACGCACGGGCGACTTAGAATCCTTGAAGTAGTTGGCCTCAACATAGCCTGTAGCACCAGTACGAACATCCCATCCATCTTCACAGCCTACCATATAGTTATTGCAGTAGTGCAGATGACCACCACGCTGTAATGGCAAACGAGAACCTTGAATATTATTAAAAAAGTTGTGGTGGAAAGAGATAGTACGACAACCGTCATAAATATCAGTGTCACCCTTACCAAAGAGACAAGCCTTGTCGTGGTCGTGGAACAGATTATATGAAATGGTCAGCCACTGAACGTTGTTCTTACAGTCAACCAATCCGTCATAGCGGTCTTTGTTAGCAGCATCACCATTGAAGAACTCGCAGTGGTCTATCCAGATGTGAGCGCCCCAGTCTGTTGAAGCACTGTTCTTGTCAGCCTGAATACCGATACAGTCTGGGTCGCCCACCTCTACTTGCTTACCATCACGCCAAGCCACAATCTTGTTCTCACCTGTCTTGATAATAGGTGCGCCAACCATAGTGAAGCGACAGTTGCGTATAATGACATTTGAAGCACACTGCATCACGAATGTGATACGAGAGAATAGCGGTGCATTACCTCTTGCATCAGCAATACCGATAAGGGTCTTATTGCTTGCCACCATGATACGCTCGCCGTATGTTGACTCCTCGCCACTCTCGCCACTCTGGTCCTGGCACAGATAACCCGTAGAAAGTGACTCAACATAACAAGGGATACCTGTTGTGATATCATGGTCCACAAGCACAGTGTAAGGCTTGCTTGACTGCAGATAAGCCTGAAGCTGAGCAAAATTGTCAGCCTTAACCACCTCACCTGCAGCGCCACCAGTGGTGCCACCAGCAAGATAGTGATTAGTGCCTGGAGTACCAGCATAGGCAGCGAAGCCGTCGATACCAAAGTTGCGCCCATCTACTGTCTGCGCGCTTACTGATGCCACCATACTGATGAACATCGCAAGAACTAAGCAAATCTTTTTCATACGTTTATTTTTTCTTTTATAGTTAATGCAACTGAGTGCAAAGTTACACAAAAAAGCGGAAACGCCAAACTTTTCATCGGAGTTTCCGCTTTATTACATTATTTCTTTCTCTCTTACGAAAGAAATCTGTCTTACTTCACCTGGGCGCCAGCAGCTGTATATTGCTTGCCGTTCTTAGAGATGATGAGTTTGCCATTGCTGATGGCCTTTGCAACAGGACCTGCTGCAGTCCGTGAGGCTATGACAGCCTTAACGCCTGTTGTTGTGGGCTCGAAGTCTATAGCGAAGAGGTTCATTGTGTCACCCTTAGTTATGACGTATGATGAACCTGCCGCAGCAGTAATGGTGTAACAACCATTAGCATCAGTCTTCACCTTTGTGCCGTCAACCTTTACGTTCTTATTGGCTGTATCAAACACAAGTGTAATAGTGCAATTATCTGTTGATGTGAGAGTAAATTCTGTTGCACTCTCTATCTTCATGCACTCGCCATAGTTTGCGCCTTTGTAGGTCTTAGTGCCCTTTGAGGTAGAATAGTTGGCTGATTTCACCTTAATAAGATTTGAGACGTCGGCATTGTCACATACAGGATTCTTAGCCTCGAAATATACTATGGTAGAACCGTCAAGAGTAGGATCTACAGGCGTTGGCTCTACCTGAGTCTTATCGATGATAATGGTATATTTCATCTCAGTACCATTGTTACTTACAGTGAACACTGCTGTTGCAGTAGAGCCTGCAGCAGGAGCAGAGATAATGTAGGTGTTGGAACCTGCGCTTGATGCGCCTTCAGCAGAAACAGTTGACTCTGCCTCGGTAGGAGTAACAACAACAGTGAACTCTGTCTGGGTATCAGCAGAAGGCAAACTCTTTGTGTAGTTAAGGTTGTTGAAGCTTATTGCTGTACCATCGAGCGTGAACGATGCTGAAGCATCAGGAATAATCTCCTGTCCTTCGCCGAGGAAACCCTTGAACTTAGAAGATGTCTTATATGTTGCAAGTGCACTCTCAAGTGCCGTATTGATGTCATAGCTCGTGTCATCAGCACTGGTGAAAGTGAATGAGAAATCACCACCCTGACAGCGACCTGCACCCCATGTGCGGTCTGTAACCTTAGTTGGTACGTCCTCAGCCGCATCAGCAGCGTATGTAGTGTACATACTGCCATTGGTATCGAAGTTATTGTACTTATTGCCACCAGACCTGGTCGTTACGTCAGCAGGAACAGGGGTGTTAGGATCATTAACCTCATAGCAGTCAAAATCTACCTTATTGGTTGATGAGTATGGCTTGTAGTTAGCTGTGCCTACTATCTTGTTACCATAAGACTTGATGATACCGCCTGTCTCGCCAGAGAAGGTAGGTGCGTCGCCGTAATCCTGACCGTACTTGGTATCAGCGCCCTGCAGAGATATCATCATTGGCTTAGAGCAAGCACGGAAGTAGTTGCGGTCCATGAACAGAGAAGCACCTGTTGTTGCACCTGCACCATACTTGGCTATACCGTCGTAGTAGTTGTTGTACATGTGAACAGACATGGTACGGATACGAGCATGGCGAGAGTCAGAGTGGTCGAACCAGTTGTGGTGATATGTGATGTAGTTAGGACCGCTCTCGCTCTTCATACCACACATGGTTGACTTACCTGTATCCCAAAAGTGAACGTAAGAGATGGTTACAAACTGAGAGTTGCCCTTCACGTCGATAGCACCGTCACCCTTCTTCTGGTCGCCGCCCTTGTTAGGACCGTAGAATACATCTACGTTGTGAATCCATACGTGTGAGTTATCGGTATCGAGAGAAATACCATCATCCATACCTGTCTTTATAGCAACGTTACGGATTTCCAAACTCGTGGTGTTGCGGGCAAAGAGACCGAAACCATAGATAACAGCGTCGTTACCCACGCCCTCGATAGTTATGTTGAGCTCAGAATATGACTTTCTGCCCTTTATCTGCAGACCCTCTTCTTTACTGCCGAAATAGTCCATATCTTCAGCATTCACGGTGCCCACGATACGGAAGGCGATAGGAGTCTTGTCACATCCCTTCTCATAGGCAGCGATAATAGACTGCATACCTGTGCAGGTGGTCTTTGCGCCCTTGTCGCTGGTTACCACGTCAGTAGAGATTGTCTTTGCGGTCTTGGAAGTAACATAGAACACCTTAGCTCCGCTTTTCAAAGTACCATTATCGTTGTAGGCACCTACGCCAGAATAGTTGAAGTGAGCAAATCCAGAACGATCGAATGCCTGAACAGAAAGAGAGCCAGATACCAACTGGTCAGCTGTCACCTCTGTACCACCAGAAACAGGAACAACCTTTAGCATATAGTTGCCTGCAGTCAATCCCAGAGCCTCTACACGACCATAGCTGCCATATGAACGCAACAACTGTCCGTCGAGCTTAGTCCAAGAAGAACCTCCGTTGCTTGACACATAGCCGTTGTAACCATCATAAGAATTGCTGAGACCGTTGAACTCCATCCAACAGCTCTCATACCATGCTCCACCATCCTTTAAGGTAAGAGCAGCCGATGCCGTCAATGCCATGACAAACATCACAATAAGAGTAAAGATTTTTTTCATTTGTTATTATGACTTTAATTCTAATTATAGTTTGATATCGTAGTAGTATATTGTAGAAAACCTTACAACTGTGCAAAGTTACGAAAAAAAACGGGAACTCCAAACTTTTCAGTTGGAATACCCGTTTTTATTAACATATATTACGTTTGTAACCTTTTGTTTCTTAGAATTCTGCACTGTTCGGAGTGCGTGGGAAAGGAATAACGTCACGAATGTTCTGCATTCCTGTAACAAAGAGTATGAGACGCTCGAAGCCTAAGCCAAAGCCTGCATGAGGACAAGAGCCGTACTTACGAGTATCGAGATACCACCACAGGTGGGTGGTATCCATCTGACGGCGCTCTATCTCACCCATTAGTTTGTCATAGCTCTCCTCACGTACTGAGCCACCCATAATCTCACCTATCTGCGGGAACAATACATCTGTGCCCTGCATGGTAGGACCAGGAGCTACGCAGCCCTTATAACCTACACTACCCTCGCCCTGTGCCTCATTCTGCTTCATGTAGAATGACTTGATGGCTGTTGGATAGTCGGTCATAATGACAGGCTTCTTGAAGTGTTCCTCAACGAGGTAACGCTCATGCTCAGAAGCAAGGTCGTCGCCCCACTCGCATGGGAACTCAAACTTCTTTCCATTCTTCTTTGCCTCCTGCAGTATCTTGATGCCCTCGGTATAAGGCAGACGTACGAATGTTTCCTTCAAGACGCCCTCAAGACGCTCTATGAGTCCCTTGTCAATCATCTTATTAAGGAACTCAAGGTCGTCCTTGCAGTTGGTGAGCGCCCATCGCACGCAGTACTTTATGAAGTCCTCCTCGAGGTCCATCAACTCTTCCTGATCCATGAAGGCTATCTCTGGCTCTATCATCCAAAACTCGGCAAGGTGTCGAGGCGTGTTGGAGTTCTCGGCACGGAAGGTAGGACCAAAAGTGTAGATAGCACCTAAGGCTGTTGCACCAAGTTCACCCTCGAGCTGTCCTGAAACGGTAAGTGAGGTCTGCTCGCCGAAGAAGTCATCGGAATAGTCTATCTTGCCGTCTTTGTCTTTCTTCAAGTCATAAAGGTTTTTGGTAGTAACCTGGAACATGTTGCCTGCTCCCTCGCAGTCGCTGGCTGTAATAAGTGGAGTATGGAAATAGAAGTATCCATGCTCATGGAAGTAGGTATGGATAGCCATCGCCATGTTGTGACGAATGCGCATAATGGCACCAAAGGTGTTGGTACGCAAACGCATGTGGGCATGCTGACGCATGTACTCGAATGACTGTCCCTTCTTCTGCATCGGATAGTCATTGCCACAAAGACCGTAAATCTCAATCTCGTCAGCCTGGATCTCACAAGTTTGACCTGCTCCCTGACTTTCCACCAGTCTGCCTACTACGTGAATACAAGCACCAGTGGTTATCTGCTTGAGCATCTCGGCTTCAAACTTCTCAGGGTCAACTACTATCTGTATGTTTTTGATGGTAGATCCATCATTCAGGGCAATAAAATCTACTGCCTTACTGGAACGGTGAGTTCTCACCCATCCCCTTACATCTATTTCTTCGCCAAAGACCGTCATGGCCAAGGCGTCTATTACCTTTGTACGTTTCATAAATATACTCGCTTTGCTCGTACGAAACGTCACTCCGTGACTACGAAACGGTGCTACGCACCTACGAAACGCTTCGCTACGAAAACTATGAATTGTAAACTGTGAACTACTCAAACGCTCCCATGCGCAGCATGTCAACCTCTTTCTCTGTGAGGAAGCGCCAATCTCCGCGTCGGAGGTTCTTCTTGGTGAGGCCGGCAAACTGCACGCGATCGAGTTTGGTGACATGGTATCCCAGACTCTCAAAGATACGACGTACTATGCGGTTCTTGCCTGAGTGTATCTCTATGCCCACCTGTTTCTTGTCTGTCTGATGAGCATAGTCGATAGCGTCAGCCTTTATCGGACCATCCTCCAACTCTATGCCCTCAGCTATCTGCTGCAAGTCATGCAGTGTGACATTCTTGTCGAGATACACATGATACACCTTCTTCTTCAAGAACTTTGGATGAGTGAGTTTTGAAGCCAAGTCACCATCGTTGGTAAGAAGCAGCACACCTGTAGTGTTGCGGTCAAGGCGTCCTACGGGGTATATACGCTCTGGACAAGCACCCTGCACGAGGTCCATTACAGTCTTACGCTGTTGTGGATCGTCAGAGGTGGTAACATAATCCTTTGGCTTGTTGAGAAGCACATAGACTTTCTTCTCCAGTGTAACGGGCTGATCATGGAACTTCACCTCATCGGTGCGCAGTATCTTTGTACCGAGTTCGGTAACCACCTGTCCATTCACTGTTACTACACCTGCCTCGATAAAGTCATCTGCCTCACGGCGTGAACAAACGCCTGCGTTGGCAAGGAACTTATTAAGACGTACTGGTGCTGTTGGGTCTATATTGTTCTCCTTATACTCTATACGCTTCTTCATAGAGTACTTGGCATTAGGATCATATCCTGGGGTGCGCTGACGCTGGCCATAGCCACCACGATTATTATTGTACCCGCCGCGCTGCTGACCATAGCCACCACGGTTGTTGTTATATCCACCACGCTGCTGGCCGTAGCCTCCACGTTGCTGGTAACCGCCGCGCTGACCATAACCGCCGCGAGACTGATATCCGCCACGCTGCTGACCATACTCCTCGTTACCCTGCTCGCCATTGTTGTCATACTGACGATAGGCAGGACGCTGCTGATAACCACCGCGCTGCTGACCGTAGCCACCACGGTTATTATTATATCCACCACGCTGCTGGCCATAGCCACCGCGAGGCTGGTATCCGCCGCGAGGCTGATAACCATTGCTTAGCCCTGCGCCAAAGCCTTCGGGCATAAAGCCTCCTTCTCCTGTTCCTTGGTTGTAACCTGCATGTCCGCCACCATACTGAGGACGTTCGCCATAGCTGCCTCTCGTACTAATACGCACACGCTGACGTGGCTGACGTGGCTGATAGCCACCGTTGTCATGACCATAACCGCCCTCACGGGTAGAATCATTGTTCTGTGCATTACCCTGCACGTTTTCCTTTTCTGTTTCCATCATTGTCTTAGTAATGATAAGTGTTTGTTAATAATGTGTTATATGCTATAAATAAAAAATATGTAAGCCTCACGGCTCATCTTTATACTTTATACTCTATACTTTATACTCAAATTCCCGTATAATTGCTTGGTGTAATCGCCATCAGTTCTGCCTTCACAGCATCGCTGACCTCAAGAGTCTGGATAAACTCATGTATAGTCTGCTCATCCATGTGCTTATTGGTGCGTGTCAACGCCTTAAGGGCTTCATAAGGATGTGGATATGCCTCACGGCGCAGTATCGTCTGTATAGCCTCAGCTACCACTGCCCAGGTATTATCGAGATCCTTTTGCAAAGCCTCCTCATTGAGAATGAGTTTGCGCAGTCCCTTCAGTGTTGACTGTATTGCGATGACGGAGTGACCAAGAGGCACACCGATATTGCGAAGTACGGTAGAGTCGGTAAGGTCACGTTGCAGACGGCTTACAGGCAACTTCTGTGCCAGGAACTGCAGTATGGCATTAGCTATGCCGAGGTTACCTTCAGAGTTTTCGTAATCTATAGGGTTTACCTTGTGTGGCATAGCGCTGGAACCCACCTCGCCTGCCTTGATCTTCTGCTTGAAGTACTCCATGGAAATATACATCCAGAAGTCACGATCGAGGTCTATGATGATGGTGTTTATCCTGCGTACAGCATCAAATATTGAGCCCAAGTGGTCGTAGTTGCTTATCTGTGTAGTGTACTGCTCACGCTCCAGACCGAGTTTCTCGCTGACAAACTTATTGCCAAACTCACGCCAGTCGTATGTGGGATATGCCACCTTATGGGCATTGAAATTGCCAGTAGCGCCACCAAACTTAGCTGTAAACTTACAAGCCTTGAGCTGTGCGAGTTGTTCTTGGAGACGATATACGAACACCATTACCTCCTTACCCAAACGTGTAGGTGATGCTGGCTGACCGTGTGTCTTGGCAAGCATAGGCACATCTTTCCACTCCTCGGCATAGTCGCTGAGTTGCTGTATGAGTTCCTCCACCTGTGGTATAAAGACCTCGGTGAGGGCATCCTTTACTGAGAGGGGCACACTGGTATTATTGATATCCTGAGAAGTCAGTCCGAAGTGGATAAACTCACGGCTCTGCTCGAAATAGCCTTCGCCGAGAGACTCTTTCTCCATCTTGTCAAGCTGTTCCTTGATGAAGTATTCCACTGCCTTCACATCATGATTTGTCACCTTCTCTATATCCTTCACGCGCTGAGCATCTTCCTCTGAGAAGTTCTGGTAGATAGCACGAAGCTGTGGAAAAAGCGACTTGTCGAAATCCTTAAGTTGTGGTAAAGGTAGCTCACAAAGAGTAATAAAGTACTCTATCTCCACACGGACACGGTACTTTATCAATGCATACTCCGAAAAATAATTTGCCAAAGATTCGGTTTTACCACGATACCTGCCATCAATAGGCGAGATGGCAGTCAATAAATCAAGCGTCATAAATATTTCCTAATTCGAATTAAAAGTGTTGTCTGCTGCCTCACGCAGCACATAATTGCCATGCAAAGGTACTTATAAAAGTTGAAAGATGAAAGGTGAGTATTGAAAGTTGGTGCAAATTTAACTTATTTTTGATTTTTATTTGCATAATAATGGAAAAAGTAGTATTTTTGCCACGTTTTATGTACTGGACAGACAAAATACGACAGGTAAAAATCTCCTTGGTGGTTGCCGCTGTGATTATAGCAGCTGCATCATTGGTGTCCAGTCACTTTCTGGTACGTGACCTCGAACGTGAAGAACGAGGCCGCATGGAGATATGGGCAGAGGCGATGCACTCCCTCAATACTGCCACCGAGGATACGGACCTCAACCTCGTACTGAAGATTCTCGAACAAAACAATACCATACCCGTCATTGTCACTGATGCCAGGGGCAATGCACAGATATACCGCAACGTAGAGATATCATCACAGGACAGCCTTGCCATCGCTGCCGAGAAAGCAAAGACCTTTGCCAACAGACACCAACCCATCAAGGTGCAGATAGGCAACAGGGCGACGGACTATCTGCTCGTATGCTATGACGACTCGCTGTTGCTCACGCGCCTGGCATACTACCCCTACGTGCAACTGGGCATCGTGATGATATTTGTCGTCATCGCCATCTTCGCACTGCTTACCTCAAAGAAGGCCGAACAAAACAAAGTATGGGTGGGACTGTCCAAGGAGACGGCTCATCAGTTGGGCACACCGATATCCAGCCTCATGGCATGGACTGAGATATTGAGGGAGCAATACCCCAAGGACGAACTGATACCTGAGATGGACAAGGATGTGAAACGCCTGCAACTCATCGCCGACCGTTTCTCCAAGATAGGTTCTGCACCAGAACGCAAGAGCACCGACCTCACAGAACTCCTTGAACACGTGGTGACATACATGGGACGACGCACATCCAACAAAGTAAAGATTACCACCCAGTTGGACCAGCCCAATGTCATAGTGTTTGCCAACCCGCAACTGCTCGAGTGGGTGTTTGAGAATCTCTGCAAGAATGCCGTTGATGCCATGGGCGGCGAGGGACATATCGATATCAGCACCCACACTCAGACGAGCACCGTCATCATCGACGTCAAGGACAATGGCAAGGGCATCGAGCACAAGAATATCAAGAACGTATTCCGCCCTGGCTTCACGACAAAAAAACGTGGCTGGGGTCTGGGACTCTCCTTGGCAAAACGCATAATAGAGGAGTATCACGACGGCAAGATATATGTCCTCACGTCTGAAATAGGCAAGGGCACAACATTCCGCATAGAGCTCTCTCGATCATAATCTTCAACTGTCAACTATCAACCGTCAACTATCAACCATGTCAACAATAATCTATCCTTCCCCCATCTTCGGACCTGTTCACTCACGCAGGTTAGGCATATCACTTGGCGTAAACCTCATGCCTGGTGACGGCAAGGTGTGCTCTTTCGACTGCATATATTGCGAGTGTGGTTTCAACAAAGACTTCCGTCCCAAAAGCAAACGTCCTACACGTCAGGAAGTACGCGAGGCACTTACTGCAGTGCTCAAGCAGCGCCACAATGATGGTGAGGGACTCGATGTCATAACATTTGCTGGCAATGGCGAACCTACCGGACATCCTGACTTTGCAGCTATCATCGACGATGTCGTTGAGGTACGCGACAAGTATTTCCCCCGTGCCTGCATCGCAGTACTCAGCAATGCCACCAACATTGACAAACCCGAGGTACGCCTCGCACTTATGAAGGTTGATGACAACATACAGAAACTCGACACCATATCGCCCCTATATATAAATAAGGTGGACAGACCTGTGTCACCATCATACGACGTAAAGCAGGTTATCGACGACCTCAAGAAGTTTGATGGCCACGTAATCATACAGACCATGTTTATGCAAGGCACGTACAATGGCGAGTCGGTTGACAATACCAGTGACGAATACGTCACCCCATGGTTGGAGGCAGTAAGGGACATACAGCCACAGAAGGTCATGATATACACCATCGACCGCGAGACACCGGCGCAAGGCCTCAAGAAAGCCACTCCCACCATACTCGATGGCATCATGGCACGCGTGGAGCAGATGGGCATACCATGCTCCGCCAGCTATTGATTCGTAGATTACAGATTATACATTATACATTATACATTATAGATTACAGATTTTTTATAGTTATGAAAGAAAAGACTAAAGCAGGTATCATCGGCATTATCATCACTACAGGACTTACCCTATTATGTGGATTGGCCTACGCAATCAATGAGAAGTTGGGCGACATCTCTTTCAAAGGTTCTAAAGAAGAAGAAAAATTCTGATGACATACTCCATATCTCAAATCGCCACACTGATAGGAGCACGCCGCATAGGCAGTACCGACGGCAACATCTCATTTCTCCTTACTGACAGCCGCTCACTGTCATTTCCTGAAGAAACGTTGTTCTTTGCCCTTCGCTCCTCTCGCAATGATGGCCACAGATACATCGAGGAACTCTACAACCGCGGTGTGCGCAACTTTGTCGTTGACACACCTCAGCCAGCTCTCGACGATGCCAACTTTCTCGTCGTCAACGATACCCTTGCCGCACTGCAACGACTCGCAGAGCGACACCGCGATGAGTTTGACATACCTATAGTAGGCATTACTGGCAGCAACGGCAAGACTGTCGTGAAGGAATGGCTCTACCAGCTCCTCATGCCATCCATGCACGTCACTCGTTCGCCACGTAGCTACAACTCGCAGATTGGCGTACCACTGTCAGTATGGATGCTGAGCGAGGACAGTGCCGTGGGACTATTTGAGGCAGGCATCAGCCAACCTGACGAGATGCGACGCCTCGCCGATATCATACAACCCACCATCGGCATCTTCACCAGTTTGGGACTGGCCCATCAGGAGAACTTCCACTCACTGGAGGACAAGTGCCGCGAAAAATTCCAACTTTTCAGCAACTGTGAAGCTCTCATCTACCCTGCCGACAACGATGTAGCATTCCGAGTACTGAAGGGAAGCACCTTCAGAGGCAAGACACTCAGTTGGTCGCTCAGTGACAGCACAGTCTCCTTCTTTGTGAGCCACATAGAGACCACACCCTGCGAAAACTCTGCAGGGGGCACCACACGCATAACATATACCTACGAAGGAGAAGAGGGCACCTACTCCCTGCCATATATCAGCGAGGCAGAGATTGAAAACTCCATCACATGCGCCGTAGCAGCACTGTACCTCGGACTGAGCAAAGAGGAACTGGCAGAGCGCATGATGCTCCTCGAACCCGTCGCCATGCGCTTGGAGGTAAAGGAGGGACGCAATGGGTGTACACTCATCAATGACTCCTACAACTCCGACCTCGCAAGCCTCGACATAGCACTCGACTTCATGCATCGGCGACCTGACCACAAGGGGCGCCGACGCACCCTGATACTCAGCGACATAGAGCAGAGCGGCATAGCTGAGAGAGAACTGTATCGACAGGTTTCTGACCTCATCGTCAGCCGAGGAGTAGAGAAGTTTATAGGAATCGGCAAGGCACTAAAGGACAATGCCAACCTCATAAAGATTGACGACAGTCGTTTCTACGCCGATACTGCTTCATTCCTCGACTCAAGCGATTTCACCAACCTTCACGACGAGGTGATACTCATCAAGGGCGCACGACGTTTCTCCTTTGACACCATCACTGACCAGTTGGTAGAGAAAGTCCACGAAACCACCCTTGAGGTAAATCTGTCAGCTGTCGTAGCCAATCTCAACTGGTATCGAAGCCAGATGAAGAGAGGCACCAAACTGGTATGCATGATAAAGGCCGACGGCTACGGAGCAGGAGCAGTGGAGATAGCCAAGACACTGCAGGACCACCGCGTAGATTACCTCGCCGTGGCAGTGGCTGACGAGGGCGTAGCACTACGCAAGGCTGGCATCACCGCCAACATCATGATTATGAATCCCGAGATGACAGCCTTCAAGACCATGTTTGACTACGACCTCGAACCCGAGGTCTATTCCTTCCGCCTGCTCGATGCCCTTCGCAAGGCAGCACGCAAGGAGGGTATCACAGGATGGCCCATACACATCAAACTCGATACGGGCATGTGCCGCCTCGGTTTCCATCCCGTTGATGACATGCCTCGCCTCATCGACTATCTGAAAAATCAGAATGCCCTCATCCCACGCTCCGTGTTCTCACACTTTGTGGGTAGCGACGACGATGCGTTTGACGATTTCTCAGCTCATCAGTTTGAAATCTACACCAAGGGAGCCGATGCCCTGCAGGCAGCATTCTCGCACCATATACTGCGCCACATATGCAACAGTGCCGGCATAGAGCATTTCCCTGAGCGTCAGATGGATATGTGCCGACTGGGATTGGGGCTCTATGGCATCAACCCACGCACCAACGAGATTATACACAATGTCTCCTCGCTCAAGACCACCATACTGCAACTGCGCCACGTCAAGGCAGGCGAAAGCATAGGTTACTCACGCCGTACCATACTCGATCGCGACAGCATCATAGCAGCCATACCTATCGGCTATGCCGACGGACTCAACCGACATCTCGGCAACCGCCACGGATACTGTCTCGTCAATGGCAAGAAGGCAGAGTATGTGGGCAATATCTGCATGGACGTATGCATGATCGATGTTACCGATATCAACTGCAAGGAGGGTGACAGCGTCGAGATATTTGGCACCAACCTCCCCGTCACCGTTCTTTCCGACAAACTTCAAACCATACCCTACGAAATCCTTACAGGTATCAGCAACCGTGTAAAGAGGGTATATTTTGAAGAATAAATGTTAAATAATTGAAAAAATAAAATTGAAAATTGAAAAAAGTTAACGTTAGCGTTCCCGTTCCCGTTATTTTTTTGTAATTTTGCACCCGCTTTTAAGAAAAGCCGCATTCGACGATGTCTCCATTGCTTGAAGTGACTGGGCAGGAAGAGCATCAGAGATATGTGATAGTAATATCAATTACTCACTTACAGTCACACACTCAAAACAACATTATGTATTTAGACAACGCAAAGAAGACAGAGATCTTCGGACAGTATGGCAAGTCAGCTACCGATACAGGTTCTGCTGAGAGCCAGATTGCACTCTTCACCTATCGTATCAAGCACCTCACTGAGCATCTGAAGGCCAATCACAAGGACTATCGCACAGCACGCTCACTGACACAGCTCGTAGGTAAGCGCCGCGCACTGCTCGACTACCTCTATGACCGCGACATCAATCGTTATCGTGCTATCGTTAAGGCTCTCGGCCTCCGTAAGTAATCAAATCATAACGACTAAAGAAATACCCCGCAAAAGCACAATAGCTTTTGCGGTTTTTTTTTCAACCTTTACACTTTACACTCTATACTCTACATTCTCTCCCCCTTGCCCTCTCCTGCCAACATATTCGATAATTTCTTTTCTGCCACATCACAACTATGGCATGGAGACCTCTCGCTACGCAGTTTAGGTGAGTCAGGCGAACTCATTGCCACCCCACTAAACAATGATGACTATATCATCGCAGCCATCCTGCTGATGACCATCATCTCACTCTTCACGGGCAAGATAGCCTTCCCTTTTATACAGTACAAGCTGGACAGTCTGTCGCATCCGCCTTCAGAACAATCATATACCCTGCGCGAGACCATCAAGAAGTCTTCATATCTCAACTACTTCATATTTCAAGGCATGCTGCTGGCAGCACTCCTCACCTATGCCTGCTGCATCGAGATGGGGCATATCACAGCATATCCAGCGCCCGGCAGATACGTCGTTATCGGCATATATGCCATCGCATACTTCTTATATGTGGTGATCAGGGCTATTGCCACACGAGTTGTTGGTGCCACCTTCTTCGCTCTCTCACAACGGCGTATGAGCAACATCGAACGGCATTTTTTTCTCGCCCTCGATAGCGTACTACTGCTTCCCGTCATCATCATGTACCTCTTTCTCGGATGCAGCGCCACAACGTGCCTCTATATACTCCTTGGAGCATTCATAATCACCAAAGTTATCTATTTATACAAGGTGTATTGCATCTTTTTCAAGAAAAATGGCAGTTTTTTGCGATTTTTTTTGTACCTTTGCACCCTCGAAGCGGTACCCATCGCATTAACAATAGGCATATTAGCAATAATCTCTAACACACTAAGCACTAACATTTAAGCACCAACGATGGTAAAAAAGATTCTCGTATCACAACCACAACCCACAAGCAGCAACTCTCCATACTACGAGATAGCCAAGCAGTTTGACGTAGAACTCGTATTCCGTCCATTCATCAAAGTTGAAGGATTGACAGCACAGGAGTTTCGCCAGCAGAAGGTAAATATCTCCAACTACACGGCGATAGTATTCACATCACGCCACGCCATCGACCACTTCTTTCAACTCACCAAGGACATGCGTATCACCATGCCCGAAACCACAAAATATTTCTGTGTTACCGAAACAATAGCACTCTACATACAGAAGTATGCACCATACCGCAAGCGCAAGATATTCTTCGGTTCAACAGGCAAGATCGACGACCTCATTCCCGCCATGCTCAAGCACAAGACAGAGAAATACCTCGTACCGCTGAGCAGTGTTGCCAACGACTCCATCTCCAAACTCCTCGACTCCAAAGAGCTCAACCACCAAGAGTGCGTCATGTACCGCACCGTCAGCAATGACTTTACCGAGGAGGAGAAAAAAGCCTTCGACTACGACATGGCACTCTTCTTCTCACCTGCCGGCATCAAGTCACTGAAGGAAAATTTCCCCAAGATGAAGTCCGACAAACTGATGATAGGTACCTTCGGGCCCTCTACTGCCAAGGCAGCACGCGAGTCAGGCTTTGACCTCCATCTCGAAGCGCCTACCGACCGCTACCCATCCATGACAGGAGCACTGCGACACTTCCTGCAGGAGATGGAAGACTGAGAGCGTTTAAAGGTTTAAAGGTTTAAGGTTTTCATTATGAAACACCCGAATTGTCAATTGTCAAAGAGCGAGAGGCTGTGCAGCCACTATCTCATCGATCAGCTCTTTGAGCCTGGCAAGGGTAGCAGGAGCCTGTCAGCCTATCCACTGCGCATGGTATATCGCATGATAAGTACCGACGATCACGCCACTGCCATGATGATATCGGTACCCAAGAGACAGTTCCGTCACGCCGTGGACCGCAACCGCATCAAGCGACAGCTGCGCGAAGCATACCGCAACAACAAGGAGTTGTTGCAGTTGCCCGAAGGAAAAGCCCTCACTATGGCATTCATATGGCTCGATAGTAGGCATTACCCCTCAAGCTTCATCACAGGCAAGGTACGCAACCTGCTGCAAAGAGTCACCGAGTCATGCGCAAAATCCTGACAGCACTGCTCATAGCACCCATAGCATTCTATCAGACGTGCATCAGCCCTTTCACCCCCCCCTCCTGTCGCTTCACTCCCACCTGTTCACAATATGCCAGGGAGGCAATCATCAAGCACGGACCACTGAAGGGACTATGGCTCGCCGTCAAGCGAATACTAAGATGCCATCCATGGGGTGGCAGCGGGTATGACCCAGTACCATAGAATCCTATAATATTACTATAGTCACTATAGATACTATAGCCACTATAGGCACTATATAAAAATCAAAATAACAATGAAAAATTTCATCGAAGAACTCAAATGGCGCGGCATGCTCGCACAGGTTATGCCAGGCGCAGAAGAGCTGTTACAGAAAGAGATGGTGACAGCATACCTCGGCACCGACCCTACCGCCGACTCTCTACACATAGGCCACCTCTGTGGCATCATGATGCTGCGTCATCTGCAGCAGTGCGGTCACAAACCCATCATCCTCGTTGGCGGCGCCACAGGCATGATAGGCGACCCCTCAGGCAAGTCACAGGAGCGCAACCTGCTCGATTCCGAGACACTATACCACAATCAGGAGTGCATCAAGAAGCAGGTATCCAAGTTCCTCGACTTCGACTCCAAGGAGCCCAATGCTGCAGAGATGGTCAACAACTACGACTGGATGAAGGACTTCACCTTCCTCGACTTCGCACGTACCGTGGGCAAGCATATCACCGTCAACTACATGATGGCAAAAGACTCCGTGCAGCAGCGTCTCAACGGCACCGCACGCGACGGACTTTCCTTCACTGAGTTCACCTACCAGCTCTTGCAGGGCTATGACTTCCTGCACCTCTACCAGACCAAGAACTGCAAGATGCAGCTCGGCGGCAACGACCAGTGGGGCAACATGACCACAGGCACCGAACTCATACGTCGCACCCTGGGCAACGACCAGGAGGCTTATGCCCTCACCTGCCCACTCATTACCAAGGCCGACGGCAAGAAGTTTGGCAAGACTGAGTCAGGCAATATCTGGCTCGACCGCAATCGCACCTCACCATACAAGTTCTATCAGTTCTGGCTCAACGTCAGCGACGACGACGCAGAGAAGTACATCAAGATATTCACCAGTCTCGATAAGCAGACCATCGATGCACTCGTAGAGGAGCATAAGGCAGATCCAGGACGTCGTGTACTGCAGAAGCGCCTCGCTGAAGAAGTCACAGTACTCGTTCACTCTCAGGCAGACCTCGACGCAGCAATCGAGGCATCAGGCATACTCTTCGGCAAGTCAACGAAGGAAAACCTTGAGAAACTTGATGAGCAGACATTCCTCGACGTATTCGAGGGTGTAGAGACCTTCGCTATCAGCAAGGACCTGCTCGGACAGCCAGCCATCGAGATACTCACTCGAGATGACTGCAAGGTATTCCCTTCAAAGGGCGAGATGCGTAAGATGGTACAGGGCGGTGGCGTCTCCATCAACAAGGAGAAACTCACTGACCAAAACCGTCCACTCACCGAGGCTGACCTTATCGCAGGCAAATACATCCTCGCACAGCGCGGCAAGAAAAATTATTACCTCATTTCAGTTAAATAATTGGAGATTGTTCCCGTTCCCGTTATTTTTTCGTACCTTTGAATAAGGTAATAATGCACTCGGTAATGCAAAAATAAATTAATTTATTTTGCTATTACGCTCGTTTTTTGTATCTTTGCAGCCGCAAAACAAGAATAGCAGCCCGCTGTCGGCTTTATAGGCAGTCATATTTATAGGATTGTCCTATGGTGTAATGGTAGCACAACAGGTTTTGGTTCTGTTTGTCGTGGTTCGAATCCGCGTAGGACAACTCTTCTGCTTGCAACTTCCTAACAATTAGGAGGTTGCATTTTTCTTTTTGTTTCAATTCAAAAGCATGACCGAAAAGCATATCTTTTCGCCCCCCAAAAGGATATGTTTTAGCCCCTTAAAGGATACCTTTTAGCTCCTAAAAGGATATCTTTTCCAAACACCCTATTATATTTTGTAAATATATTTTGTCATTGCACTCATTTTTAGTACCTTTGCAAGAAATTTAGATACTATAGCATGAACAGAATACAGCATATTATACTGACTGCGATATGTCTCACATGGTGCATCATGACAATGGCACAGGACTATGCCAGCATGCTGGAGAGGCAACGTAAGATGTTTCCGCAGGAGAAGGTGTATGTGATGACAGACCGCGACCTGTACCTTGCCGGCGACACGGCAAGGATGAGAGCGTGGATATATGACTGCAACAGCAAAGGGGTGACGACATCGCATAGTAAATATGTGTATGTGGAGCTGCGCGACGCGGCGGACAACCTGCGCAGTCGCATAAAACTGATGGACAGAGGCAAGGGAATGAGGGGCTACATCGCTATGCCTCCCGACTTGACAAGCGGCGACTACACCCTCGTTGCCTATACATACTACATGCTGGGGACTACGGAGGAGATGTTCTTCCGCAAACGACTGCACGTGATGAACCCAAAGGATATATCACGGGGATTGCTGCCGAGGAATCTAGACTCACCCCCTACCCCTCTCTTGGAGAGAGGGGAGCAGATACATGATACACTTCCAATAACAGACGTTGTCCCCATCGGCTCTAACGTGGCGATGTCGATTACCGCCGACCGTCTGTGCAGGGCCGACTCTACATCAAGCATTGTGTGGTCATTAGAGCATCAGCCGGACCTTTTTACCCTTGACGATATAAAGAAGTCGCAGAGGCTGTACTCACCCACTATGCCTTACGAACTGGGACAGACGATATCTGGCACGGTGTATGGCAACATAAGCACCAAGAAACCGCAGGAGGGAGTAAGGGTGAGCCTCGTGGTGCCAACGAAGAAGATTACGGAGGCACGCATAACGGGAAGCGACGGACGATTTGAGTTCTCTGGCTTCGACCTGCCAGACAGCACCGTGGTGTTTATCTCTGCAAAGAAGGGGAAGCGCACTCGTATGGAGAACATCACACTTGACGGCGACAGCCTGCCGGAGAGGGTGAGCCACCTGCCTGCCCTACCCCACTATTTCAGCCGCGAGAGCGAGGTACCATCGGAGATGAAGATAGTATCGAGCACCATCGACCTTGCCAATACGCAGATGCTTGAGGAGATAGAGGTGAGGGGAAAGAAACGTGAAAAGATTACGGAGACTTACCAGCATTTTGCAGAGAGGACGATGATGGCTGATGAACTGATGAACCGAGGTATATACGACCTGGAGTCAGCTTTGATGCGCATGCCTGGAGTGAGGATGATAAACGGGGTGCTGTGCTACCGCAACAAACCGCTGCGCTTCTTCGTTGACGGCATAGAGGAGGGTTTTGACGATGATGACGATATGGACGGCATGCCATCGGTAGGCAGCATGGTGGCAATGTCGTATCCCATGGAGATAATAGAGCGCATAGACCTGCTGAAGCCTGAAGATGCCATGATGCTGACAGGATTTGGACGTGGCAATGCTGCTGTCTGCATCACTCTCAAGGAGGGTGCCGACCTACGCAACACATCGCGCTCGGCTGCACTGAAGATGGTGTTTCCACTGGGCTACCAGAAGTATAAGAAGTTCCATCAGCCTGCTGCTGACCAAGCATGGCCTGTGGTATATTGGAACTCCAATCTGACAATAAAGGACAAGACAACCCTCATGGTTATCGTGGCAAAGGTTATGGGGGAACGCAAGGCGAAAGGCGACGACGGCAGTTATACCGTGCACATCGATGGCTTCACGCCCGAGGGCAAGCCGTTGCACGTGGAGAAAAGTATTAGGTAATAATGACAGATTATAGATGACAGATTATAGATTATAGATTAAGGAGTAAGGATAACGGATGAACAAATTTATTATAATTGCATTATTGCTTCCACTGAATGCATGGGCGCAACATGAACACAGCTCATTAGACACAGACAGCATAGACCCCCTGAAAGAAGCTATATTATCAGAGGTGACGGTGCAGGGCATAACAGGCACTCAGAGGCTTAAGGACAGTCCTTCACCATTCATGGTTGTTACACCTCGTGAACTAAACACACTTTCAGGCTCAAACATAGTTGACCAAATAAGCCACAAGCCTGGACTGGCACAGATAACAACAGGTGCTGGCATTTCCAAGCCCGTAATACGTGGTTTGGGTTACAACCGTGTGGTGACAGTAGAACAGGGCATCCGCCAAGAGGGTCAGCAGTGGGGCGATGAACATGGACTGGAAGTTGATGACGAAGGAGTACACTCGGTGGAGGTCCTAAAAGGTCCTGCCTCACTGATGTACGGCTCTGACGCCATAGCCGGCGTGATGATATTGCACCCCGAACCAAGCCTCGATGCTGGCACTATGCAGGTGAAGATGGGTGGAGAATACCAAACCAACAACAATATGCGCAACTACCACATTGGCTTTGCTGGCGCATTGAAAGATGGCAACAACGGTGGTAAATGGATATGGAATTGGCATTACAACAACAAGGATGCCCAAAACTACAAGAACGACCACGATAGCAAGGTGCAGAACTCATGGTTTGACGAGAGAAACATAGTTGGCATGTTGGGCACAGAAAGACAGTGGGGACACTCGCTGCTGCGCTTCTCTAACGTAAACATCAAGCCTGGCATAATAGGTGAAGAGAACGCCTTCCAGAAGATAAGACACACAAAGGTGGTAAGCGATAACCAATGGAATATTGGCAATGGCAAACTGCTCGCCATAGTAGGTTACCAAAACAACTACCGCCGAGAATTTGAAACAGCCGAGGATGTTGCCATTGCCATGCGTCTCAACACCATCAACTATGACATAAAATACCAGTGGAGCATCGGCAGAGAGACTCTTGCCGAACCTTGGAAACTTGCCGTAGGCATAGGAGGCATGTGGCAACAGAACAAGAATGAAGGCGAAGAAGCACTGATACCTGACTACCGTCTCTTTGACGTGGGTGGTTTCGTAACAGCAGGCAAGAAACTGGGCGATTGGCACATCTCTGGCGGTATGCGCATAGATCGTCGCTGGCTCAATGCTTTCAACTCTGACGAATACGGTTTGGGAGGAATAAGGAAGAGCTTCAACGGCATGTCTGGTAGCATAGGCACTGTGTGGAACGTTACCGACCAATTAAACCTGCGCCTCAACGTAGCAAGCGGATTCAGAGCACCAACGGTAAGCGAGCTATGTGCTGACGGAGAGCACGAGGGCACCTTCCAATATGAAGTAGGCAACCACAGTCTGAAATCAGAGCACAGCTTTCAGACCGACTTGGGACTGGACTACACCACGCAGCACGTAAGCCTGCAGGCATCACTCTTCTGGAACAGGATAAGCAACTACGTATTCCTGGCTCGCACAGGCAACTGGCGAGATGATGTGCCAGAGTTCAAATATAATCAAGGCAATGCCAGCCTGATAGGAGGTGAGGTAGGTATAGACGTACACCCTATAGAACAATTACACATCGAAAACACCTTCTCTTTCGTAAGGGGTAGATTCTTGGGTAGTGCACTTGAGTGTAAAGACTTACCCAAGATGCCTGCTCCACGATGGAACGTCAGCGCAAAATACCTCTTCCATGACTTCGCACACGGCGTATGTCGCAGGACATACGTATCTGCGAGCATGGAGTACAACCTAAGACAAGACAAATATTACTATTCCGATGATACTGAGACACCAACCCCAGACTACGGCATAGTCAACCTCTCGGCAGGGATGGACCTCCACATATTGGGACACAACTGCATACAGCTGTCGCTCACCTGTCAGAACCTCTTTGACAAGGTGTATCAAAATCATCTCAGCCGACTGAAGTATGTCATAGATGAGGAAACAGGCAATCGCTACACCATACATGCGATGGGGCGCAACATTTGTCTGAAAGTCACTGTGCCGTTGGATATACACCTGTAAATAATTCACAATTCATAATTCATAATTCAGAATTATTTTGTACCTTTGTGCTCAATTATGAAGCAAAAGACACTTAAAGTGGTGCTTTGCGGCACTGGTACCGTTGGCGGAGCACTCCTGCAACAGATGGCACAGCAGCAGGAATGGCTGCTCAGAACACGCAACCTCAACATGCAGATCGTCGGCATTGTGGATATCTTCAACATCCTTATGGACAAGGAGGGGCTCGACCTCACGGACTTCTCGATGGACAGGTTTCGCGAAACTTTCAGCAAAGCTCCGAAATCGAGCATTGAGGCCATCCGCGATGGCGTGCTACAGATGCGCCGAGAGGTGGAGGGCAACATGGTGTTTGTTGACTGCACCGCCAGTCATGAGATAGCCAGTCTCTATCAGGATTTTCTCGATGCCAGCATCTCTATCGTATGTGCCAACAAGGTAGCTGCTGCAGGTGACATTGATGCCTATCGCAAACTGAAGGAAACAGCCGTAAAGAACGGCGTGAAATACAACTATGAGACAAACGTGGGCGCCGGACTGCCCGTGATACATACCATTGACGACCTCGTAAAGTCTGGCGACAGGATAGTAAAGATTGAGGCAGTGCTCAGCGGCACGCTCAACTTCATCTTCAATACCATAAGCAAGGACGTCACCTTCTCCGATGCCGTCAAGAGGGCAAAAGAAGAACGCTTCTCCGAACCCGACCCACGCATCGACCTCTCAGGCATCGACGTGATACGCAAACTCGTCATCCTCGCCCGTGAGGCTGGTTATGATGTAAGCCAGGAGGATGTAGAAAAGAACCTCTTCGTGCCACAGGAATACTTCGACGGCACACTCGACGACTTCTGGGCGAACCTCCCCCGACTCAACCCTTATTTTGAGGCTCTGCGTAAAGAAGTAGAGGAAAATGGGCAGTGCCTGAGGTTTATAGCGAAGCTGGAAGTTAACGGGAACGTTAACGGGAACGGGAACTGGAACCCCTTGAACCGCTCCGAAGGAGCTCTTGAACCTCTTGAACCAGCTCGCACCAGCGAGCGTTTGAACTCTGTTAAATGCTCCGTAAGCCTCGAGAAGGTTGGACTTGACACTCCCTTTGCCAAACTCGAGGGTAGCAACAACATCGTGATGCTCCACACCGAGCGCTATGCCCCCCACCCCATGATGATACGAGGTTACGGCGCAGGTGCCGGCGTCACCGCCGCAGGTGTATTTGCCGATGTGCTCGATATAGTCAACGTATAAAACAAATAAAGCCTCCCCGAAGGGAGGCTTTATTTGTTACTTTATCGGATAATACTCTTCAAATGTCACCTTTGTGTCGGCACGCTCAGCCTTTGTGATGTCCTGTACAAGGTAGTTGGCATACACTTCGAGGTCGGTGTAGTAGCCCTTCTTGTCGAGGGTGAAGGTAGCAGCATTATCAGCATTTGGGTCGAGGCCGTGAGCCTTCTCCCAACTGTCAGGTATGCCGTCCTTATCGCTGTCAAGTTCTGCGGTACCCTTGAGCACTGGCCATCCGCCTACATCACTTGGGGTATCAATCATACCACCCGTAGAGCCGTGCGAGCCCTCATATTTGTATGTGCCCGACTTTGCCTCGCTTGTCACACGCTCATCCACTGCATCACGCTTGTATGATGCGCCAGCATGGGCAAGTACCTTCTCAAATGCCTTCTCTGCCGTCTGCGTGCTCACCGTGTTATAGCCGAACTTGCCATCGAGAGCTGGGAACGGAGCCTCACCATGAGCGAAGAGCTCATACATCTTAGCAATCGGAGGCACACCACTCTTTTTGTCGAAAGCGATAGCCGCCGTAGCATAGTTGTTCTTAGCTACAACGGGGAATCCCTCAGCCACGTTGCCCTTCATATAGAATTGTCCTGGCTTTACGTCAGCAGGCTTCGCTTTGTTGCAGTTGCCACAGTATGCCGTTGGATTGAGCAGGCGTGACTTGGTGTTCTGCTTCGTGGCAGGACCCGCCTTGTAGTAGTTGTTTACCATGTTGAACTTCTTCGCCTCAGCGTCGGCGAATGTCTCACCACCGTAGCTGGAGTTGCTGCCCCAGTTATACACCACATTATTAATATAGTCCACAGGACCAGGCAGTGAGTTTACGTAACCATGGTCGAAGCGTGGGTTGCGTGAGTCGTGGTCAGCCAGCAGGTTGTGGTGGAAAGTTGCCTGTGCACCACCCCATATACCACCATATCCGTGAGCACCCTTGTCGTGCACCGACATACGCAGTGACTCCGACAGTATGCACCACTGCAGTGTGAACTCCTTGTTGCCATAGAACGTGCCGCACTCATCCACACACCATGACAGCGAGCAGTGGTCGATGATGATGTTGCTGCACTCCTGACCGTCCTTGTGGTATGAGTTCATCGCGTCATCCTCAAAGGCTGGGTTAGCGAGTTTCTCGTCACCCTTCCAGTAACGCTTACCCTCATCACCCATACGACAACGTATATAGCGTATTATCACGTTGTTAGCATTGATGCCCACAGTATAGTTCTTCAGGCAGATGCCGTCACCAGGTGCCGTCTGTCCCAGTATCGTCACATCGTTCTCCTTGATGCGCAGCGGACATTTCAGCTCTATCGTGCCAGCCACGTCGAACACCACAATGCGAGGACCCCTCTCGCTCAGCGCATAGCGCAGCGTACCCTCGTACTGCTTGCGGTCGTCCTTTGTCTTCGCCTCGCTGTACTCAGCGTTGTCTATGTAGTCATCCAGACGAGTCACATGAATCACCTTACCACCTCTGCCACCCGTGGTGTAGCGTCCGTAGCCCTCAGCGCCAGGGAATGCCGGTGCCGATGCAAACTGTGCCTGAACACCCTGGGTCATAACACATAGCACCGCTATCAAGATTGAAAGTCTCTTCATATTCTGTCTCATTAGGTTTTACGTTTTCGCCTGCAAATGTACAATCTTTTTTTTACACTGCAAAGAAAAAGTAACTTTTTTTACTCCGACTTCCTTCCTATGTTCACTTTGGTGTCACCAGTTACCTCGGCTGCATCGCCGCCTCCATAAACGTTGCCTCGAATGTCTGCGCCAATTACATCAACGCCTGTGCGTGGTGTTTCCTCACCTGCACCAGTAGATTCAAAGTCGATGGTGCTCAGATTGCCGATATTGACAGTGGCGCTACCCTTAACTTGGGCTGCATTACCTCCACCGAATACCTTGCCGATGGCACCAATCTTTGTCTTAACATGAGCAGGGAGTATCACCTCGTGGTCATCCACCGTGATGGTATCACCCTTGTAACCCGTCTCGTCGAACTTGCCTGTAGTAGGATAATTGGTTGGAGTACCCACCACCTCATTGATGTTAACCGTCGGGCTGCCCACCATAATGGCTGAAGCACCATATCCACCTCCATATACACTTCCTATGCTGGTAAATGCTTTGAGGTTTACCTGCGGGTCAGCATAGATATCTGCACCTTCCTCCTTGATAGAACCATCATCATTATATCCCTTTACAGAGTAAGGAGCAAGGTTACCACCACCATAGAGTTCGCCTATGATGATAGGACGACAGCCTACCTCTTCGATGTTCACCTTTATGGCGCCGCTGATGGTACCGCTCTTGTTGTTGCCACCAAACACACGCTTGAATGTTCCGTTGGTAATGTTCAGCGTCACATCACCATGTACATCGGCAGCCTCAGCACCACCATATACTGCCTGCAATCCTGGGATACAAGCCATCAGCAGTCGAGCCTCGGCATCCATCGGTGCACTCTTACCGCCACCGTAAGCCTCATCCACGCAGAAATCACAGCCACTGCTTTCGTCGAGCAGTGTTATAGCCGTCGATTTCACGTTACCCTTGGTATTGGAACCACCAAACACACGGTGTATCTTTCCGCCGTAGATATTCACAGAGGCAGCGCCAGTGCCATATACGTAAGTATTGACGAATTCATCCGTCTCACGGTCCTCCTTGGTAGGATACTGGTCTTCCACTGCTGAATAGTCGTAGAAGCCCACGTTAGCACCAGGATTATCCTTAGTCACACCATTTATGGTTATGGCATCCTTACCATTACCACCGCCAAACACCTCTTCAATCTCGTATGTGCCGTTGACGGTTACGCTCGTACCAGGTGTCGATGCAGCGTTACCACCGCCATACACCTGTTTGATGCTGGTACGGTCACAACCATCGATTATTACGATGGTAGAAGCCGTTTCCAGCGTATCGGGCACGTATGCCGCCATGTTACCGCCGCCATATACAGCCTGCACGTCATAGCGTCCATCGACCTTGGCAGTAGTCACTTCTCCATCATTTGTTATCTGTGTCGCGGCATCGTTCTGCGTAGCATACACGTGTACCGTAACCTTGCCCTTAGGCGATGCGTTCATATTGTTACAGCCGAATATGCTGCCCTTAACCACGCAGCCCTTCACGCCTGTGGTTTCAACACCCTTGTTAAGATTCAGCCATACGTTTCTTGAGATACCCAATCTGTCCTTATTCTCCACTTCAGCCTGGGTACCCATACCGCCACCGAATACATTACGGTGTATCGTACCACCAGTCAGGTTCACTGATATGTTGCCGTGCTTACCCACGCCGCCATCATTATTCAGTTCACCATAGTTAGGATCGTCAGGAGCCTCGAAGTGGGTTCCCACAGAAGCCAGTCTGCCTCCGCCATATACAGAACCATACATAAGACCCTTCTTTATCTTGAGGTCAACGTTGCCACCTACTACACCAGCGGTAAGTGCTGTAACAGAACCCTGACCGCCACCGAACACGTTGCCGTCATAGCCCGACTTACCGTTACATCCTATGATTACTGTCTTTTCATTTGCCTGCTCTATGGAGGTTACAGCATCGCCAAGCACGTGACCATCCTCGCCACCGCCATATACAGAGCCATAGATGGTGCCGCCCTTGATGGTTACGTTAGACTTCGCCACGTTCGTCCATGTGTTGAACGCAGTACGTTTATCACCCTTACCTGCACCAAATACATAACAGATAGCAGGGTTAGTCATTATGGTTGTACTGTCACGAGGCACACCCACTGTGCCACCATTCATCTCGACAGAAGTCTCGCCAAGTACATCAGTCTGCTCATTACCTCCATAGACACTTGTCAGGATATGGCCGCCGTTAATAATCACCTTGGTAGAGCCCTCTACCAGTCCGGAGGCACGCTGCCATTCGCCTGCGCCAACAGGAATTACGCCAGAGCCTCCACCGAACACATTACCATAATAAGTATGTCCGTCGGTAGCCGTCGTATTACCCGGCTGCAGTTTCGGATCACCCCATCCTCCTTCCGGAGCGTATGGGTCATACACATCACCATTCTCTACGTAGTCCCAGCTTGCGCAAGGAGCCAACTGATTGCCACTACTCCACTCTTCTGCGGTATAGCGACGACCTATGTTCTTGCCAACACCTATCTGACCACTGTTTATCACGACTTTTGTGCCATGCAGCACGTGACCGTTCTCACTGCCGCCATATACAGAAGCCTTGATGAGCGGTGATGCATCAATAGCAGCATTCAGTACGCCTATTGTCACCTCAGTAGTATCAACATACGCCACATGGTCGATATTACCACCTACCTTTTCAGCTTTCTCGTGGCTTGTAGTACCACGTCCTGCACCGAACACGTGTCCCCAGTCATCAGGCATCTGCATGTTGTCATGGCCTATATTGGCTGCACCCGTGACAGTCACAGTACACTTACCCGTGTTTGCGGCACAAGTTATAGGTTTGCCTACAGCCACATCGGGATGTGCGGCATGGTAGGTTGCATCAGCAAGGGTGAAATTTCCCACAGAGCCTATATCACCTCCACCGAATACGCTGCCATATATATTGCCACCAGAGATAGTCACCGTAGTATTACCTTCTACGCTTGACTCCTCTCCGCCGCCAAAGACATTACCCTGATCCAGAGTGGTATCAGCATCACTACCCACCGTAGTATTATTAAGAGTCAGAGTGACATCACCTGTTACGGTTCCAAGAGTTGAGAGGTCTTCGTCGGTATATACATACTTACCTGCCGAAGTACTTTCCATGCCAGCAGCACCATTTGCAGGCATACTAGGAACCTGTTGCCATTCATACTGTACAGTATCATTTATCTCGCCAGGCTCAAACATACCGATATTCATATTCTTCTGAGGTTCTTTGCCTGATTTGAATGCTGGAATATTACGAACACCTATCTTTGGGAGAGTAGCAGAATATCCTGCACCGAACACATTGCCCTTGACTGTACAACCTGTCAGGATAGAAGTGGCAGGACCATCAACCTTACCCAAACTACCGCCACCATAGAAATTGCCTGTTACTGTACAGTCTGTCAGATTGGAACTTACACCAAGTGTAGTAGCTAGTGAGAACGTAACGAACTGCACATAGAAACGTGCACCTGTTTGACCTGTTGACCAAATAAAATACTCATAGTCAAAGTCTGTAGCTACACCCTTACCTTTTTTACCATAGTTTTTGCCGCTTTGCGCATCTGTAGTTCCTCCATCATAATAATTACCACGGTCTGTTGCATAAAGCTCTTGGTATGTGGCTGGCTCTTTTTCTGCTTCGTCACGATATTTTACTCTGTTATATGAATTACCTCCATATCCTGCTCCAAAGTAAGTGCCGAAGGTACAATCGGTGGCATTAGTTGTAACAGTCTTATTTACTGACATATCACCAAACTTAGGACCGCCACAATAACGTTCTACATGACTACGAGTCATGTCAACCCTAATATTACCAGTGATAGGATTTACAGCATTCACGCCTCCACCATAGAAGTTCGTTATATCCGCCCAGTCTATATCCCATCGTACATCACCCCAGATTGCTTCCAAAGAAGCACCAGCCATTTCACCGAAACGACCTCCACTGATATAACACTCCGCATTGTCAGATTGCATATTAGTTATGTTTGGCTGAAAAGTACCTGACAGATAGAACTCATCATAATCTCCGCCCGTTACCGAGATAGGTATATGAGGTGTAAACTTTGTTCCATCACTATGTGTTCCATTACCGAATTTTGCAAACCACGCATTGCCACCTACATGTATATACTGAGTTTTTTTATTTGTGAAGTCAAGCGTTGCTTCCTTTGTAGAAACGAACTGTTCAAAAGTACCTCCAAGAAGTATTAAAGGAGCTGACGACTTTCCATTTTTGTTGCTGTTATCATATTCGAACTGTGAGAAATTAACCACACAAGTATTAGTAATCTCAAACCAACCCAAAGGATTAAAAATTGACACGTTACGTAAAATTGTTGCTCCATTAGGTATCTGAGCCTCTGCTATACCCATTATGTTGAGGAAGTCATAGCGGATAGGCGATATAGGTTGTCTGTCTTTATGTCCGAATATATAACTATAGTCAGGCTCATTATCATGGTTCATATCAATCGACATGAGCGTATAAGGTATCACAGCATTTGTGGGAGCTCCCGCCTGATGCACATTACCCACTAACACCACTGCCTGATCATATACAGTTTTGCTCGTATTATCAAAACCTGCAAGGGCATTGCCTATACTGGTATATACTTTCTGCTTGTTACCATCACCATATATCTCTATGTCTGTATTATTAGAATATTGCGTACCAAACAATCCAAAACCTTGTGACACGTAATTTCTGCTACCGCCTGATCCTGTTTGTTGATATATAACATCATACTTATCATCAGACACATAGTTGGCTATAGCCCAGTAAGGCTCAATGGTAATAGCCGTCACGCCCTCGGGCACATCCCAGTAAGCACCCTGTGAGAATACACGACCACTTACGCTATACTTATCCTTATTGGTGCATTTGCGGTCGGCAAAGTTGTAACCGCCCCATTCATCAGCTGCGCTATATGCACCTGGAGTATCAGGTGTGATGCTGACAATCTTCCAGCCTGTCACCACACGGTTTTCAGTATAGTTACCCGTACCTATATCATTATAGTAAGGCAACTGTACCTTATCATAGTTGAAGTTATAGCGTACTGTGTCTTTATCTGTACGAATCAGCGTAAGGCTGGTTGTAAACACGTCACTTCCTGAAGCCGTAGGCCAGGACTGTCCGCCTGTGGTCTTTTGGCTCTTCGTATAAATGGTTACATCGAGTGTCTTTCCCAGCTTTCCACCATTCAGGCGTCCTACCGAAGTACTGTCTGGAGCATTCTCTGCATCATAGTTAATGATAGATGGATACTGTCCTTGCTTCTTCAAAACAGGATATGGCTTTGGCTCGGCAATAGACCTGTCAGCAGTTTCAAGTACCCATTTTGCCAGTTCATTTGGTTCAATACCTAGATACTTTGCAGCCAGTTTCTTATTACTGTTGAGCAACAGACGATAGCGTTCGAAGCGATTGATGAACTTCTCTTCCATCGCCAATGCTCTATTGTATATTTTGATTTGTTTCTCTACACTATAACGTGATCTGTAACGATAGTAGTTATAGTTATTCATACCACCAGCGACATTGTTTATTTCCGTGCCGCCATAGATTGGTGATATTGTGCCACCATTAGAGATGTCACCATAGAACATACAGTTCATAATCATAGTGGTCAAACTGCTCTGAGTAGAAGCAACAGTGTTATTGCCCACAATGCCTGCTCTGTTGGTGCCACTAGTAATATTAGCATAACTGTAACAGTTGATGACACGAGATGTACCAGCAAGTTTTCCTACGATACCACCCACATTTGTAGTTCCACCAATCTCACCACCATTTACACCACAGTTGTATATGCGTGTACTTCCATCTGCCACATTACATATAGCACCTACATGGTCGCCTCCACTCGTGATACTAACATTATCAAGTATCAGATTATATATCTGGGCTCCATTTGCGTATGCTACTATTGCCTTACCTGGACTACTTATAATGTTAAGTTGTCCATCAATAGTACCTGTGAAAGGTGCAGAAGGTGTGCCAAGAGAGGTGAAGTCGGAATCAAAAGTGAAGTCATCAGCAAGGATGTAGTGACCATTCATCTCCGTCATCTCTGATGAACTGTGTATCTCCTTAGCTTCTGGGACTAATTCTAACCACAGAGTCTGTGCACCATTGCCTTCATCGTCTGTTGTCGCAGCAGCAGCCTGCGTTTCGAGTTCTCTGAAAGGATTGTCGCTTCCATCCTTGTTCGTCACCTTCGTATTGTCAAAACGTGGCATGAAGCGCATATTGCCGTTGGCATCGCTCACCACCATGAAGGTAGCATTGGTGATGTTGAGCGTTGTCTGGTCATACCCCGTAGCATGTTGCTTGACATTAAGGTTCTGCATAATTACCTGAGTAGAGTTACCTGTCCATATACCACTATTAAGCGACATTGCAGAAGAGTTGGTAGTAAAGTAACGCTTATCGTACTCCCTGTTCTGTATCTGAACATTATATGGGTCGAAACCGTTTTTGCCAGCATCATAATAGTCTTGCTCAGTAGCATCCTTAGTCTTCGCAGATTCATTAGCACCAGTCTCACCCTGATATATATAACCCATCTCGCGGTCGATGTCGAAGTTAGGTTTCAGGTACCACTGCATATCTTCTGGAACATCTTCGGCAGGCGCATCGGTCTTGTCAATGGTTGAGCCTGAGGTCTTGGCATATTTACCACCCTGCTTCAACAGGTAGGCTGAAGCCTTGGTGTCAGCTGCCTTAGCGGCACCCTTATATGCCGTAGCATAGCGTGATTTAACCGTATAGGTGACATAGTAGTCAGGTGCTTTCTCCGGAACACCTGATACGTCAGAGAGCGACGTGGTTGTACGGGCAGGGTCCCCACTTACATTATACTTATGATAGCCTGGAACTTTATCTGATGTAGAATACCACTGGTATTGCTCGACCATAGGGCTGTTATAGGTACTCAATATGTCAGTCTTTGAGAGAGGAATACGCACCACTTCCCATCCGTGATTGTCTAAAAGAATCACCTGTGGTTCAAGGCTTACTTCCTCAAATACAAAGTTTCCTGTACCCATACTGATGGTCTGGAAGGCATGCTCTTCATTCAGGTATTGCTTATTAGTCTCTGTAGTACCAGACTTATTGTTTATCCATGGAGCAGAATATGCCCATGCTGTATAAACATGCCAGCCTTCTTCCGCTATCTCTGTCTTCTGCGCAGATGTAAGTGTCACATTGCGTCCTTCTGTCGTCACCTTGTTTCCTGATGACAATATTCCTTGTACCGTAGGTCTGTTCTTCCAATATTGCTCGAAGCTGTTGACAGTACGACGTTCACCCTCGACAGCACTGAACGTAACAAGACGAGTGTGGCTCGACGTACCAAGAATCATATATTCTGTGGCAAGATCGGTATAAGGGGCGTCACCATAATTACCTCCATTAGTAAGAGGATTGCTGTTGATTACGCTTGTCACAACATTAGCATATCCTTCTGGCTTATATGTGCGCAGGAAGGAGCGATATCTACCTAACTCATTACCATCTTTATCTTTAAAAATATGATCTTGATAAGATACTATATTTACATGGTACGGGTCAAGTTCTGCCTTGTTTGCAGGATTGTTCGCTGGCTCTATATACCAAAGCCAACGAGAACGGGTGCTGGCGCCCTGTGCCAACTGAGCATCCCAACGCTCATTACCATACACATAGAGGGTGACATCACCATTGTTGTAAGGATATACAGCCTTACGTTTTTCTGTCATAATGCCATCACTGCCATTCTCCTGATAAAAATTCTCACCATCAAGGAATCTCAGCATGTAGGTCTTATTGTCCTTGTCCTCAACGTTCAGGCTATTCAGACCGTCAAGGTCAATCCTATCGCTGACATCGTAGTTTACATATATTGAATTTCCGCTTCCCACATCGAATGTACTGGTAACAGGGTTGCTTAAGGTGTAAGTGTCACCATCAATACTTGCAGTCCTGTAGAAATGGTATTCTGAAACCAACGGACTTATCCATTCGTTAGGCAACTTCAACTCTGACTCGTTATTTGAAATGCTCTCAATAAGTTTTCCTTTACGGTCAATGAGTTTGTATGTAAAGGATAAATTTACATTATATACCTTAACCTCTGCCTTTGAGAAATCATTAGCACCAGTTCCTGTGACAGCCATGAGTTTTATCTGCTCATAGGTAGAACCATCACCATTTGCACTACCAGCCATAATGATGAACTTAGTGGTTGCAGTAGCAGCGAGAGCGAGTGTAGGAGGTGTTGAGAACACGAGATAGCGATGCTCTGTGTCAACATTCTTTATCTGCACATCATAAGGGTCTTCACTGCCACCTATGTTCCACAAGTGAGAAGGTTGGGTGTTGTTAGCATTCTCATAGGCAAGAGTGCCATTATTACCATCATAAGCACATTCATTACTCAGATTCTTGATATTGAAAGCACGAGCGCCACGCAGATGTAAGAATTTCTCTGAGAGATGATCTGTGGTATATGTTACGTATATGGGAGCATTTGCCGACGGAGTTTCGGTAATTTCTACCTCATCTGTCAACTGGTCAATAGATGTGTAAGGTTCGCTGAAAGAATAGAAAGATGCAGACTCATCAGCGAGATAGCTACTGCGGATGTCAGCAGGAATATCCTCTATGGTGCTGAGAGTCTTACCCTCAGACTGTGTCACCTCTTTCTTTATGGCTATGTCGCCAGCACGGTTAATAATATAATAGGTGTAGGTGTGCAATGGCAGACTCACGGCATTCGACTTTTTGCTGGTATCACTTGTGCGAGCAGCAATAGCCTTGATGGCTGTCATTCCTGCTGTTGGAGTGATGGCACCACTGTATTCGGTGCTTGATGTTGTGGGTGTTGTGCCATTAGTGGTGTAATATATGGTCGTACCATCCTCTGCTGTTATTGAAATATCGCCAGAAGCACTGACACTGAATGATGGCGGTAGCACTGCATCTTCCAAATACCAAATAGAGCCACCATCAGTAGCGCTGTTATATACACCTACCAAACCACCATAGTAGTCTGGAGGATTCTGACCATAATAAGTAGTTTTGTTACCACTGGCAGGATTAAGGTAACGATTACCTGAGGATAGGCTTATCGGGCGTATTGATACGCCTGTACTACTGACCTGAATGTCAAACTTAGAGTCAAAATTATCTGGAGTATCAGTAGCAACAAGATGGACAGCTTTTCTTTGAATTTTAGTGCCTGTATATGCAGGCATGTAAATAAGATACTTGCCCGTAAGCCAGTGCTTGATATAGTAATAGCCACCACCAGCAGACACTATCTGCCAGATAGAGTTGTTGTCACGAACGGTCTTATAGGTCGTAATGAATGGTGTTTCTGGGTCACCCTTTGTGAGACTGTAATTCGCCGAATAATAGGCATCATTATAGTTCGTCTGCTGAGGGTCTTTGGCTGGCACCATGTAGAAGTTATCGTTTGAACCATCGGAGTAACTGCCACTATTGTGATTGGCTATATAGTACGTTCCTGAGTAGTCATCCGCCCATGCCTTAGTGCCCACTGCGAGAAGCAGGAGGACTAAAATTAAGGACCCTCTAAATCCCCCTGTATAGGGGGACTCTTTGCCCAAAAATGTTATAATCTTCTCTATCATCTCTTATCTATTATCTATCATCTATAATCTATCACCTATAATCTATCACCTTACCAACAGCTTGCTGCTGTAGTCGCCAGAGACTGTGCGGATGGCATATACCAAACCTGAAGGCACGTAGATGGTGACAGTAGCGTTAGGCTTGATGTCGAATGCCTTGACGAGTGCGCCGCTTACACCATATACGAGTATCACGCGAGGTTCGTCGAGGGTTGACTTTGTGGTGATGGTGCCTACGCCAGGAGTGAAGGTTATGCCACGCTTCACCTCTCCCTGCGGAGTGATTTCTGGTTCTGGGTTGTCAGGCGTCACGTCTGGCATATCCTCTGCATCGGTAAAGAGGATGCTGATTGCATCACCGCTGTTACCAGTCTTAGCGAAGTAAGCACGGAATGGTAATATAGGTGTTGCATCACCTTCTGCTGGTACCTTGACGTACTTGCTGCCATCTGCAGCCATCACATAGTTTTGTGTACCTGCAGCAATCTCCTCATTGAGATAACTTGGAGTGAAGGTGTAGTTACCATACGTCTTAATTATCTCTTCATCGTTCATATCAACATCACTCTTGCGGATGGTGACACCAGTGTGAGAAGCGAAGGTCACCGTCTGACGCTCGAAGCCTAACGGACAACGTGGTGCCGTCCACTCGCCACTGAGGTCAAACTCATAGAATGCCTTGCCTGGGAAACCTATAATATAAGGTGTAGCCTGTTGCTGCAGTGGATAGTCATCGTAGGTGTGACTTACGCTATAGTACGTATTCTGTCCGTCGGATATAGCGCTGTGAAGTGCATCCCACAGGAAGGTGTTTTCATACACCATGTCGTATGCGCCCTCACCCTCGCCCTTGGCTGGACGTGTGAAGGTAGCCTTCATGGTGTTAGCCTCGTCACCTGTTGCTATCGCCGTATATTTACGCAGCCAGTATTCGTGACCAATCTTGCCGTCGTTGTCATTGCCGTAGAAGTGAGTCAGCTCACCCTTTTGGTGAGTGCTTACTGTCAGCACGGTGAACGGCAGAACGACAGACTCCCAACCAGTGTTCAGACCTGCGAAGGTGTCAGGTGTGCGCTGGTACCACATGCGTGAGCTGCCATCAAAAGTATAGCTGATAGGAGCCCAGAAGTCATTCTTGTCTATGAGCAGATGGTCGTTGGATGCACCGTAGGCGATTCCATCGGCATCAGCATCTCTATATACCCAGTGACCATTGACGAATGCCTCATCCTTAGCGGCTACGCTGCCATAGCTGTCTGACGTATCGAATGCCGGTTCAACGAGTGACAACTGTGCTGCCCTACCCGTCTTACCTGCCACAGAAGCACTCTCGCCTGTCTCTGCCCGCTCGGTATATACGAGCAGGTTCTTGGTGAGGCCGTAGTTGCTGATGTGTGATACCTCATCAACATCGAGCAATGGTGGGAAGAACTTACCATCTACAGTGCCGTTGCCGTATGACTTCGCAGCACCCGTAGAACCGACGAACGCATCGTCATAGCCTGTGAAGTCCACTGCCGTCAAGCCCTGATGAATAACTTCTGATTCAGCTGCATTAGTCTTTGCAAAGACAGCATACGGATTGAAGTAAACCTTGCTAATCGTATCGTTGCGGAAGTAAGCAGGAGCACGATAAACTCTGTTACCCGTATCGCCAGTCTCTATCACGTCATTCTCCTTCACTATTGGTGATGGAACATCCTGATGTGTGAGACCCTCTACATGTCCGTAGTTCAGAGCCTGTCCGAAGAAGATGTAGTCGTATGGATAGAGAGGAACATAGAGCTGTTCGCCAGTAATCGGGTCTTTCTCTGGTTCTCCAGTACTTGGGTTCTTCTTCTCACGATCCGTATTCACCTCTTCAGGTATCGTGCCGTCAGCATAGAGGAAGTCAGGATTACCATAGCGTTCAACTATGTATGCCGTATCTGTTGCCACAGCCTCTAATGCCGGTTTGTTGTGGTTGTAACGGCTGAGCAGGTACTGGCGGTTCAGGCGGTATGCCACGTCACCATAGTAGAAATCCGTCTTCGAAGCTTTCATTGCAGCAGCAGGAGCGGTGGTGTCAAAGGCTTCGTTACCCGGGTAGTAACAGTTCTTCACCTGGTCAATGCTGTTGTAGCTGCCGATTACAGCCTTGGTATTAGCTGCCGGTGTGCCACTGGTCTTTATCCAACAGTTCTCGGCAGAACCACTGTTATCAGCAACGTCAGCTATACCGCCTCCCGTAAACGTACCCATCACGCCGAGGTTATAGACATGACCGCAGAGCTTGCCGAAGAGCGAGTTGTCAAGTGCGCTCACATAGTGACCGTCACCATGAATGTTGCCTCCGAAGCAATGGGTTTCATCACCGATTGACGTCCAATGGGCAGAATGCCTGATGTTGGTACGGAAGATGATGTCAAGGTCATTGGCACCTGCCACTCTGCTGTTGAGCAGCAGATGACCGTTGAACGTACCACTCTTGATGGTATCGCCATTGAAGGTAGTGCCAGGCGTTGACTTAGTGATGAGGCTCAAATCATAGAGATTCTTCAAGAGGTCGAGACCGTTCTCACTTGTAGCGCTGTAGTCATTGATATAAATCTTTGGACGACGCTTCTTTCCTCCGATGTGTGCATCCTGATGGTCGATGTAATAGTGATGCTCCTTAGCCTCCAGCACGGTCTTGAGGTCGTGATAGTTGGCAACAGAGAACTGCACAGGGTTAGAGTATGTCTTACCCATGTAGCTCTTAGCGTAGTAAGATACGTAGTAATCATCCTGATACCAGTACATAGGTGTGTTGTTGTTGATATACTCCTGACCGTTGCGATGCAGGTTAGCATCCGTCTCGTTGCTGTATATCTCCCATCCGCCACCGATGAGTTCGTAAGCTCCCGGTGTTACCTTTGGCTGGTTCATACCCACTGTAGTGCCAGGCAATACTGTTGCTGGTGGCAGCAGCGGCTCGATGATAGGTGCACCACTCTCAAACTTGATGTGAACATTGACGATGTGCATCTCGTTGACGAGTGTTGACTCGCTGCTGTCGTCACCACTCTCATTGTAGGTGTATTGATACATCACAGAGATAATCTTCTCCTTAGAGAGATCCTCAATGTTGCTTTCGCGGCTAACATAGAGAGTAGAAGACTCCGTAGGCTCTTCACCCTTGATGAGATAGTTCAACTGGTTGTTCTTCAACCTACCAAAATCGGTAGCATCGATAACCCAGCCCGCCTCTACGTTTGTACCAGTGCCATGATCGTCAGTGTCAACCGTTCCACCATCATTGCGATTGGTTACTGATGTTTGACCATCATAGTTATCGCGACAATAGTAATAGGTAACAGGATTTTCCGTTGTGTTAGTAAACGTGAGAACCTGAATCAGTTCGGTACGCTCGTCTGCAGAGAGGGCGCGGTATGTGCCAGAAGGTATTACCTGTCCCTTAGCGTAAGCTATATTACCACGGGCGAAGTCCTTCTTGGCTATATAGTAGTCATCACCAGTTTCCTCGGTCGTTGATACAACCACAGCAGTGTAGTGATACTTCTCATTCCAAAGTGTCTCGTACTCAGTACGTGACAATGTATCACCCACATGAATTGTTTTGTTGAGTTCACCTGCTGGTGAAACGTAATCTTCGGCGCCATTGTAGATTGCCACGTATTCTACCGACTGCGTCTGATCATACGGATGATGATACTTACTCATATCGCCTGAGTACTTAGGATCTATAAGCACGTCAAGACCGTCGTAGTTGAATGAGAACTTATTCTTTGCACGGTCTCCTGAGGTCAGTGAAGCCCAACCCTTGATTGCATCATACTTGTTTCCTGCAGCGTAGCTTGTACCGCCATACAGTCCCTCTGAAGAACATACGTGAGCAGGAGTGAGTGCAGCATCTATAGCCGCTGTCTGGCTTGGGAATGCCGTCTTCAGCGTAGCAATGTCTGTAGCATTGAGCAGGTCACCATATACTATGTATGTCTGTTCATTCAGTCTCAATGTGCTTATACACATCTTGGCTGTGCCGAACTTATTCTTTACCGCGGCGTCAGTGATAGCGTCCCACTCTGAATATGGGATAGGTGTTCCGGCACTTACGCTCTTCGGAGTATCATCATATTCGTAGCTTACAGCCTCAGATGCCACATAAGCAACTTCTACTTTTGCCTGGCCAGTTGTACCAGGATCATGGTAACTGTTAACCACATCGTAAGGAACAATCTCTCCAACAGTATAAGTGCGCTGACCGAATACTCCACCCTCGCTGGTGCTGTATGTAGGACCTGGAATATAGCGAGCCTTTGTGGAAGCATCCATACCGTCATATCTTGCAGTACTAGCCGAATCCGTGCCTTCTATCTCTGAGTACCATGTATTCCAAGCAGGAGGTGTATCCATCTTGAAGTCGAGCACATAACCAGTGTTGTGGCTGATGTTGTTAGACATGTGCCATCCTGTACCCTCGCCAGGCTCCAGTGCAACAGCTGTTACTTCGTTTTCTACAATTTGAACGTATGTAGTATCTACGAAGAGAACCCGCTCGGTAGCTGGCAACTGACTCCAGTCCCAATAGCTTATTACGTCATTTCTGCCGAATGACACACTATTATTGTTTACCTTGATAGTGTCACTTGCACTAAGAGGAGTAACACCGTCAGGGTTGTAGTAAGCATACTTGTTCTGCTTAATGTCAACCAGTTTCAGCTGACCGTGAGCGCCAGCAGTGATGGTGACAGGTATATGAGTCTCCTTAGTATATGCTGTTGGTGCACCTGTATATGCGTTTATAATCTGGTCATAGATGTATATGCTACCCTTGATATACCAGTAGTGAGCCTTTGAGTACGGGCTCTTGGTTACATCATACGCAAGGTTGTGTGGGTAACAGTCGTCGATAATGGTCTTCTTCTTACCATGTATGAAGTTACCTGATGTCTGTATATCCTCAAGAGAGTTCTCATTATATGTGTACATCCTATATGTACGAAGACCTGCACTTGTGTTATATGGAGACAATGTTGTCAATGTCTCGCCAGAGTCAGAACGTGCACCATGCTCATTCTTAGCATATACATAGCCACCACCTATAGCGTCAGCCTTAGCATTGATAAGGTCGAGCTCTACCACACCAGTGATGTAGCCGTAGTTCTTCTCCGTAGCAGAGCCTGACTCTGGTTCTTTAACCAGTTCGAGGAACACACCTGAAGCCAATGCCACCTGGTTGTGACATGTAGCAGTGTTACGTTTTTTGTTGGTCTTGTTGTATGCCTTCCAGTCGTGATAACTCTTGCCATCAGCATCTTCTGAGTCTGTAGTACGTGTCTCACTCATCAGCACGTCACTGGTAAGGTTACCTAAGTAGTTCACCATACTGTAGATGCCGAAGTAGTTGCCGTGCTCCTTGTTAGTCTCATCAAGTTCGCCAGCTGGTGATATAGTCTTCTTCAGTGACAGTTCACCTATACGGTTGATGGTATAGTTCTGCTTATCCTGCACGTCGGTTACACGGTCAGGAGCTCCCTGCAGCACCATACGCGAGCCAAGCACACCTACGAGATCGGCACGCTGCAAGGTGTTAAGCAGTCTGCCTGCATAGATAGAGCAGACACCATCCTGACTCCAGTACTCCCCAGTCTTAAATCCTTCAGGCAGCATGTTATATTCTTCATCGAATATCTCTTCGCCCTTACTGTGTCCCTCGTAAGTGATACCCTGAGAATCCTTGCCTCCAGGATATGTCTGCTTACAGGTATAGCGCAGACGGAAATAAGCACGCTCACGGTCGGTCAGGTTGTTATACTGATCCATTGAGATTTCCTGTTGCAAACCGTAGTAGTCAGTACCGTAGTTGGCTATATGCAGCTCACGATAGCCGTCAACGAGCGAGAGGTTACCACCGCCATAGAGTCCGCCGACGTGCTCAGTACCAATGGTGATGAGGTCTCTGCGATATACGTCACGCACTGCTGCAGTCACATTACCGAAGACGGTCTTGGTGTTAGCATACACCTTTTCAGAACCGTCTGCTACGTTACCACCACCAAAGACAGCGTTACGGATAATGATACCGCTATCGTCGAGCTTAGCCCAAATATACTTGTCAACGTCATCGTTCTTACCCTTCAGGAGGTTCAACTTGTCCGTTGGCACATATTCGTACTCATTGTAAGTGTCACCACCGATGGTTACGCTATCTGCCTTCACCTGTGCCCAAGGCTCTACTACCACCTTACAGTCCTCAGTCCAGTGACCTTCGCCATCAACATAGTAGAAGTGGTCAGGTGAAGGTCCGGGATGCACGGTGTCACGATGACCTTTACCATAGACATAGCCGAGGTCGCCACCGCCGAATACGTTGCCGTAGCCTTCGTCATAGTTTTCTGCAGTACCTACAATACCGCCATGAACGTGAGCCTCAGTCTGTCCGAATACATAGCCGTCGGTGTAGAGGGTACCTACCCTGCCGAGGTTGTCGTAACCTTTACCGCCAGCGAAGACGTCACGCAGCACGTTGCCGTTAATCAGCTCCACCTGTGTCTTACCATATTTATATATCTGGTTGAGGATGCGCTCACTGTTCTGATAGCCACCGACGGTAACGTCACCACGTCCGATAGCAGCGATCTCGCCACCACCGAAGAGACTGTTACGTACATAGCCGCCATACATCTTCACGTTGGTGGAGTCAACACTACTGTTGTCGATATATCCACCGCCGAAGATGTTACCACTACCTAACAGACGATTCTTACCTACGTGGTCTGTCCAGGTCTCATCATCGAGTTTCTCCTCGTATTTATCCTCTGATTCATTATATACATAACCTATATAGCCATAGTTCTGTTCTACGTTAGTAGTGCCAAACACTGCACCACCTTCACCACCGCCATATACGTTACGCTGAACGGTTGGCACACCTGCATAGAAACCGTAGTCGCTCAGAGTAGCACTCTCACCCAATACAGCCTTCACGGTTGCAAGTTTGTTAGCATCGCTCTGGTCATTGCGTATGCCCACATATACGTGGGTTGTGCCTGGGATGTCAATTACGGTAGAGCCGTCAGGTATATCGCTGATAGCTGCATCTACCCATACATCTCCTTCCTGCTTCTTATGCTTACCTACGCTGCCCTTCCAGCCGCCGCCATAGACGTTACGGGTAGAACCGCCCGCTATGTAGGCTGTAGCATCGGCTACAAATGGTTCGTCTCTATAGTCGGTGAGACCGCCGAACTCGTCGAGCACAGCACCTATGGTGCCTGCTGCATAGATATCCTTCTTCACCGTACCACCCATGAGGGCTATGTATGTAGTACCGTTTACGTCGCCGTCGCCGAAGTTTTCGTCGTCATAGCCACGACCGCCGCCATAGGCGTAGTTCTCTACTGTAGCACCCTTATGGATGAGTACGTTGGTGTTGTGCTTCAAGCCGTCGAGACGCACTTTTGCCATAGCGTCAGCCAAGCCTGTTGCGTGGTGCTCTGCATCACCATAGCCGTTAGGCAGGTCTGGCAGACTGCTGCCACTGACATCAGCTACCTTTGCTGCAGTGGCAACATTAGCAACACGACCCATCTCGCCACCACCATATACCTCATATACTATTGCGCCATCCTTCTCTGGGTTAGCATTTGGCTTGAGGTTCACCTCGGTGTAGTTAGCCCATGTGTCGAGACCGTAGCCTGAACCATATACTGTAGCCTTGTAGCCCTTAGCCTTGTCAGACCATACTGGTGTGGTTACGTCAACGTGAGCATACAGTGTCTGGCGGAAAGCATCGTTACCACCATAGAGAGTGCCTGCTGTAGCCGTCTCACTATTGTAGTTTACGTGACTCTCATATACGTCACACACTTTGTGAACCGATGTTCCCTCTGCACCACCGAATATCTTGTCTGCCTTGACGATAGAGCCTTCAGGCACGTTGACCACTGTTCGGCGTGTGAGTCCCTCTTCATAACCACCACCATGGGCTGCGCTTATATCACCACTGATAAGATCAACGATAGCCGAAGCCTGGTCGGCAGTAGCAGGAGCGTCGGCTGTAGCCTTAGGAATCCACATACCTACTCCGTTGTACGAGCCGGCACCATATATATCTGTGCTCTTGAGGTTGAGGTAGCCCTCCGGGATATCCACGAGCACATAGCTGCGGTCTTGCAGCATATCGCCTATAGGGTCGGAACCCTTTGGAGTCTTGCCGTCATCTCCATAGTTGGTATCGCCCTCACCTGCACCGAATATACCAGCTACGCTGTTGTTGACATTCTGTTCTGGATGCACATATACGAAGGCATTTGGAATGTAAGGAGCGAGGACTTGTCTTACATATCCATCTACGTCAACATTGATTGTATCCTTGTAAGCTGGTTTTCCCTCTCTTATAGAATAATCGTACTTACCATAACAGCCGCCAAAGATGTTGCGGACCCGTCCCTGTAGGTATTCTACGTAAGCGGATGCCGTGGCAGGAGCACCACCGTTGTGCATCAACGCGCGCGCGCCCTCGCGCACCTTAGATTTAAAGTCAGCCTCACCCCTGATGCGTCCGCCGAGGTCGTTAGCTCCATATACGTCTTCCACTACGTAAGGGTAGCCGCCCTTACCAATGATGGTCTCAGCATGACCGAGAATGTCAGCGTTACATGATCCACCGAAGGAAGCGTTGACGCGTCCGTTGCCAAGGTTCATGTAGGTGTCGCCAGCCACGAGCCCCTCGAAACCGCCTGCATAGATATACTCTGCTGCAGGGATGTTGGTACCGTCGGCTGTGCCTGCGTTGGTACCCTTCAGGTTGACGTATGTGCTGTATTTGGCATCATAGACGTAATTGCCTTCACCGTTCTTCTTACCTACAGCACCCTTCTCACCTCCACCGAATACGAGGAAGTTATAGCCGTTGTTGAAGTTGAGGGTGGTAGAACCCCAAATCTCGGAGTCCAAACCATAGCCTGCACCGAAGATGCCCAGACTGGTGATGAATATCTCCTCGCGCTGCTCATCGAAGCTAACGCCGGCTTTGGGTAACCGCACGTCAGTTTCTTCGCCAAAGATATTGAAGTAATCATCCTCAAAGAGTTTCTGCTTATTTACGGTAGATTCATTGATGTTGATTACCACATCGCCGTTGATATGTCCGCTGTTGTAGCATCCGCCATAGATATTGGCACCTACGTAACGCTTCGTACTGTAAGTAGTCTCATCAAGATTCCAAGCCATTCCTGTAGGCTTGCCGTCGAGGTCTCTTTCGAGCTTAAGCGGGCAGAGCTTCAGACCGTTAAGGTTAACATTAATCTTAGGATGAGACTCTACGGTGAATCCGCCGTTACACTCTGCATTGAAACCAGCGTGGGCTGGCACATAGGCATCATTACATCCGCCTACGAACTTATTATATATACGGACAGAGTTGACATCGTTGAGGTCAATGGTGCCAGGAGCCGACATACTACCCACATTACCACCGCAGAAGAATGAGCCGATGAGCGCTGTATAAGGGATGTATGTCTCTGGGTCGCCCTTAGCCTCGTCGTCAAACACCACGTTTGGCAACAATGGCATTGCAACACCCTGCATGTATGCCTCGAAGGTGGCAGGAGTCTCAAGGTTGAGCGAACTGAACTTGGTGCCTTCCAACTCTGGGATGTCGGTTCTCTGCATAGTGTAGAGCACACCCTCTGGCGTACCAGGAGCATCGTGACCTTCCTCGTCCTTGTCTTTTGCATTATACTTTATGATATTTTCTCCGTTATTGCCAAGGAACACATTCTCGGCAACAACGTAAGAGCCTATCTTCAGCTCCACCTTTGGCTTTGACTTGTTGGTCTTGAGTGAGGCACTGTTACCACCGCAATATACTGAACCACCGATGTAGGTAGGATTTTCAGCACTTTCACCAGCCAGACGTATAGACACCTGCTCGGCATTAGGACGGAAGTTGTTAAGAGCCTCTGCTGAGTTAGCGCCCGGCTCGTAGTACAGGTCGCCATATTCGAGGGTGTTCTGAAGCTTATCGTTGTCGGTATAAGGGTAAGAACCGTTACCTCCGCCATAGACGTCGCCACGCACTGAGGTGTAGATACCTACGGCACTACCGCCATATACTCGGCCGGTGATATCGTTGCCGCCATAGACATGATTGATGTCTCCACCCTTGACAAGCACACGGGCAGAGAGCTCAGGTGGGAAGTTATAGCCTGGAAGGTTGGCAACAGGCTTGTATTCGCCGTTGACGGTAGGTTTGACATCAGCCATACGACAGCCGCCATAGAGGTTGTCAACCTTGATGGTTGAGGTAGCTGGAATTTCGAGCAGCAGACCGTAAGGACTGGTCATATCACCACGGTTACCACCGCTATAGAGATGGCGTATGCCACCGTCATTGAGGAACCACTTAGGCTGGATGTGCATCTCAGCCAGATTGTTGCCACCATAGCAGCGACCTACCTGGAAATCAGTACTGCTGACATAAGACGTAGCAGTGTTGACCCCCATTCTGTGCAGACGAGCATGAGTAAGGAGTTCATTACCAACAGAATCCTCTATGCTTGTCACCACCGTACTGGTGTTATCGAAGCAGATAACCGTACTGTCAGTGATAGTGGCATTATTACCGCCACCATAGAGCTGGTCGATGGTACCGCCAAGAATCTCCAAATAAGTCTTCGCAACATCAGGCACATAGAATTCAGCATCCGAAGTTGCTATCACTTCACCCGTCTTCTTGTCCGTGATAGAGTAAATACCCGTCGCGCGCGTAAAAGAATAGTTATAGTCGCCATTGCCGCCGCCAAAGACACGACCGATGAATATCTTCGTCGCGCCTACTCCTGTACCTGAAGAAGTGCGCACGAAGGTGTTCCATGTGCTGTCGATGCCGCAAGCGGTCTTCTGCGTCAGTTCGTCAGGGAGAGCGCCAGACGAGCCTATGTGACCCGAGATATCATTACCACCGCAAACCTGGTCGATGATGATATAAGACGCAAGACTGTTCGCACCATCGATATTCACAAATGCACTGCCGCCGACGTCAGCCATTCGTGCTCCGCCATATACATGATGTATGTCGCCGCCGTAGATGTTTACCTTACTACTGCCGCCAGTATCACCGTTGTTACCTCCTCCGTAAACATTGCCGCCTATTATCAGTGTGCTCTGAGCGTGCACCACAGCGGCGATGATACCACAATATAATATCGCCAACAGACGTCGCATTCTCTGTGTTTTTTTTACTTCGTGTCTATTCAATGCCATTTGATTACACTGCAAAATTACACATTATTTATGACATATTAGCATAGGCGGGGGGGTAATTTTTATTAAAGAATGTTAAATATATGTGTTTTTTTGATAAAACAGGGTAAAATAGCCCCGAAATATTGAAAAACTTCTATCCGTTTTTTCGTTCTCGTACCATAATCCGTCTCAATTTCAAGTACTCATGAAATGTCAAATCGCGGCATTTCCTTGTCGCATAAAAAATGCACCGAGCTCCACAGCCCAGTGCACCTATCATTTTGTCAATATGGTAACTGAAATCATAATTTTTATTCTCATTTTGTCAATTTGATAATTTGCTAAAGCACCCCGTTTCCGTCATGCGGGTACATTCGACATGGCGACCTGAAATAACAAAATTAAAGTAACAAAAATTACACCTTGAACTTCCAAGTGCAGATGCAGTGCCTCCACATGCAGAAGCAGTGCTCCTGCAGACTGTGTAAAAGTAACCACTATCACCCCATGTAGGACATGAGCCTGCATGGGGTGATTTGCTGTTGTTGGTGAGCCTGGAAATCGGCACGCTTATTACTCCTGGATAAGGTTCGTTTCTTCTGGTGTCTCCTCGAAATCGAGGTCGAGAGAGGCGCCTTCGCCTATTCCGCTCTCGTTTCCCAACATGCAATACGAATCAATCTTTACAACCTTCGCATCTGGACTTACATAATCTTTCTTCACCATAGTTTTATAAAGTTTTATTTAACATATTTCTTGCCACTTATGACATATACTCCTGGAGCGAGTCCGTCGAGTGCTGACTCGGAAGACACCTGTCTCCTTACCAGTCTGCCCTCTGCTGAATATACGTCCACCTTGCCGACTGCTGCTGACGTGACGCTGTAAACGGATGTCACACCATCGTACACCAGTTCGATGTCTATAGCATTGTTGTTAGAGGCAGAACTTGATACGATGTATGCACGGAAGGCGGCGATGGTGGAAGCGGTGTGGTCGCCAAAGTCGCCCTTGGTGTTGAACGACTTCATGCCATCTACCATTGGAGTGGTCACGTAAGTGCCGTTCCACGTCACGGTGAGGTCCTCATTCTCAAGCAGTGCGCCGTCAGAACCATCTGTGTTGAATACCCTGAAGGCCTGTGCAGGAGGATTGCTCATGGTGGAGGCTATGGTAACCTCTGCGCTATTGGTGATGCTCGTGGTACCATTGAGAAGGGCGACGAACGGAGTGCCTGCCGAAATGGTGCCGGTAGCATTCTTGAGGAATATCTGCAACTTGCCTGTTGTGGTGTTATACAGGGCTATATCGACTGGTACGTACACCTTATTGATACACGTTGCCTCAGAGATGTTGAAGTCGAACGGCAGACAGAAGGAACCGTACTTGCCACTCGCGGTAACGCGAGAGTAGGTTACGTGACCTGCTGCATAGGTACCTGCCACGTAGTTGGCATCATCGGTGAGCTCCAGTTCATTGCCTACTTCTGAAGTATTCTCCGTCCAGATAGCGTAGAAATTGGTTGCAGCGGTGATGGCGTAGGTTGCTACGTTGACTGCGGTAGGACCGCCGTCTGTTGACCAACCGCCGAAGGTGTAGCCCTCACGTGACGGGTCAGCAGGTGCAGTAGCGTAAGAACCACTTGCAACAGACTGTGTAGAACCTATCTGCGAACCCTGGCTGTAGAACTTGACGTCGTAAGAGTCAGCCTCCGTAGCTTCTGCCACGAACTTGCTGCCATCGACGTTGTAGCAAGAGTATGAGCTATTGGCTGCTGCTGCCTTGAACTCATCGAGGTCCTCAGCAGGTATGTTGGTTGTGTAGGCATCCCACAGCACCACCTTGCCTGCGCCGGAGTAGTTCTGGCAGACGGTAGGAACGTCAGCAACAGGGTCGTGATTATTGACGAAGTAGCCGCTCCATGTCTGCGTTGGCAACCATGTGTTGGAATTGGTGCCTCCACCTGATACCCACGTATATTCCTCATCGTAGTTTGACGGTGCATTGGTGTAGGTAAAGTTGCTGTTGTTAATGACACGCTTACAATTGTCATAGACGATGCTGTACTGCACATTGGTATTGATATTGGTAGTACCCTCACCACGCAGTCGCAGCGGAGCCTTTGAGTCCTTGAAGTAGCAGGCATCGACATAGCCTATGGCACCAGTACGCAGGTCGTAACCATCCTGAGCATTGTAAATGTAGTTGTTCATGTAGTGCAGATGGCCGTAGCGCTGCAGTGGCAGACGTGACCCCACGATATTGTCAAAGAAATTGTGGTGCATGGTGATGGTACGGTCGTAGTTGTCGCTGTCGCCCTTACCAAAGAGACATGCCTTGTAGTGATCGTGGAAATAGTTATATGAGAGGGTTACCCACTGCACGTTATTCTTGATATCGACAAGTCCGTCATAACGGTCCACGTTGGTGGCATTGCCGTTGAAGAACTCACAGTGGTCAATCCAGATGTGTGAGCCGGAGTCGGTGGATGCTGAGTTGGCATCAGCCTGTATGCCGATACAGTCAGGGTCGCCCACCTGTGTAGCCACTCCTTCGCGCATTGCCACAATCTTGTTCTCACCGCTCTTGAGGATAGGCACACCATTCATGGTGAAGCGGCAGTTGCGTATTATCACGTTGTGAGCACACTGCAGGTTGAACGTGATGCGTGAGAAGAGCGGAGCATTGCCGTTAGCGTCGGCGATACCTATGAGAGTCTTGTTACTCTGTACCATGATACGCTCGCCGTAGGTGGAAGCAACCCCCTCAGAACCATCCTGGCTGTCGCACAACTTACCTGTAGAGAGGTCATCGACGTAAGCCGTGACACCTGTGGTGATGTCGTGGTCAACGAGGATGATGTAGGGGTTGTTGGACTGCAGGTAAGCCTGCAGCTCGGTGAAGTTGCTGGCATATACTACCTTACCGCCTGCACCGCCAGTGGTGCCACCCTCGTGATAGTGGGCTGTGCTTGGTGTGCCAGCGTATGCAGCGAAGCCGTCAACGTTCCAGTTTCTGCCTGACGTATCACTCTGCTTGGTGAAATTTGCCGTCAGTGCGAGGTTGGAGGTTACGGTCGTAGAATAAGAAGCCGAAGAACTAACCACATTAGAACCGCTGGTCCAGTTGGCGAAGGTATAGCCGGATGAAGCCGTAGCTGTGAAGGTCACCTGAGAACCAGAAACGACAGTGCCAGAAGGCGATACAAACGCAGAACCGCCAGCACCTGCAGTAGCTGATACGCTGTAGGTGGTAATCACTACTGTCTCAGCCACGGTATAATGGATAGAGTATGTCTTTGTCGTAGTGCCATCCTCTGCAGTCACCGTAACAGTGGTGGTGGCAGCATTGTTGCTGATATTGCCGTAAGACACTGATGCAGAAGCATTGGAGTCGGTACATGTAGCCACGACGGCAGGCACTGACGTGGTGCCCTCAGGAAGCTCTATATTGTAAGAGGTGGTGTTGGCAGAGAAACCACTGACCGTAGTGCCACCGCTCTTGAGGTCAGACAGCGTGCACACACTGCTCTTAGGAGTAACAGGTGTAGAGCTTCCACCACGGGTGATGGTGAAGTTGTTGAAGTTGGTCGTTCCTGTACTTACATTACGCCAAACATAGATAGCAGTCTGATCTACCAACGCATCGGAGCTCGTCACAGTATATGACTGTGATGAGGTGGTGATACCATCGCTGGAAGAAGAGCTGCTGGAATTTATAGTCAGTTCGTGGCTGTCAGGAGTGGTGAAGGATATGACATCACCCTCAGCCAATGCCGAATTGAGCGAAATAGCGAAATAGTTCTTTCCTGAACCAACACTCATATTGGTAGCGCCTGCGACAATGACATCCTGAGATTTATCGGTTCTCTTATTGTAGAATGTCATTGTGCCACCCGTTATCGTAGCATAGGCAGACAAATCAACGGAACTTGATATAGCAACAGTAACCGCCTCAGACGGAGCCGTCGTAATATTAGCCGAGAATATCGTCTCGCCATCACCACTTGGGTCACTTGAAGCAACGGTGAAGTTAATGGTGTAAACCTTCTGTGTAGTACCGTCCTCAGCAGTCACCGTGACGGTGGTAGAGCCTGGAAGGGCAGACGCATTGGACTTTACGGCAGAGGCCTTGGAGTCGTTAAGGGTATAGGTAACGGTAGGCACGCTCGTAGTACCAGCAGGCAGTTCCACATTGTAGGAGGTCGTCTCGGCTGCAAAACCTGACACTGCAGTGCCGTTGACAGAGAGACCGCTCAGTGTGGCGTCAGTACTCTTCGTGTTAGGTGTAACCTCGAAGTAGTAGTAGTGGGTGTTGCCACTCGTATTGATGGTGACACTACTGCCCTCGCTGACGCTGAGACCAGAGATGGTGACACGATAAACGGTTGACTTGTTTTCCACCGTGCCCTCAACGGTATAGTCGGTGCCCTCGGTGAGAGCGGTGCCATTGACACTCACGCCAGTGACGGTGCGCTCTGACGAACCAGAGGAGCAAGCACCAAAGACAATCTGCGATGCAGAGGTGCTGGTGAGTCCGAGAGTGATGCTCGTGGCATCAGAACTACGATACACCGTGCCCGAAGAAGAAGAAAGAGGTGACAGGTCGGAACCGTCGCTTACCTCCGTAGTGCCAGTAAACTTAACACTCGTGGTACACGTGCTACCCGTGAAGGTACCACCTGCAGCGACACTCGAACCATTGACCTCAAGCAACGTAGCATTAGCAGCACGGGTGAGGGTGATGGTGTATGACTTGGTGGTGGTGCCGTTCTTGGCTGTCACCACTACCGTCCTGTTGGCTGTGGAACCAGCAGCAGAGCCCAGGGTCATATTGAAACTCGTGCCGACACTGCTCGTAGCACCTGACGAGAGGGTGAGCACTACAGGAATAGAGGTTCCTGCAGTATAAGGTATGGTAGCCTTGACAGTAGTGCCGCTGATAGCAGCAGCAGAACCGTTGATGGTGGCAGCTGTGATGTCACATGCCGTATTGGAAGCGAAATTAGCCTTCAGCGAGGTATCCTCGGTGATGGTTGTTGTGTAAGGGTTATTGGTGCTTACTGTTGTACCAGCATTGTTGGTCCACTTTACAAACTCATAGCCCGAAGAAGGGGTAGCAGTGAAAGTGACACTGGTGCCAGAGGTGACGCTTGTTTTTGAAACGGAAGCCACACCACCCTCGCCTGCTGAGACAGAGACGGTCTTTGTATTAGACGTAGAACCACCGCCAGACGAGCCGTCGCCCTCGGTGATGACACCTGCCGTGGTGATATTCAAGGTAGCACCTGCACCGTATGTGGTGTTGGTGACATTGGAATAAGCCACTGACGGAGAAAGTACGTCGTAAGAATAGGATATGCTTGCAAGGTTTGAGGTATTGGAGTCGCTGAGCGAAGCACCGGCAGCACTATAACAGTTGTTGTACTTTGCCGCGTTGGTACCGCCATAGCTCTTGAATATCTTGCTTGCACCAAGTGAACCAAAGTAACAGCCGTCGAAACGTACGCGAGCATTCTCAGGCCCTACATAGTAGTTTGCCACAGAAGATGTCCATACGCAGTTGAGCATGTGGAGGTCGGCATTACGCACACGTGGCATACGCTCCTTACATCCATTGTCCCACCAACAGTAAGCCCATGTCATGGTGTAGGCACCGTCGGTAGGCTTTGCAGAAGAAGATGAACCGATGAGGTTGGTGAAGCGGTGGTCGTCAGTACCGCCAGAGCCACCAGCCTTTGGAGACTTCAGATAACGGAAGCGACACCAAGAGATGGTGATGTTATCGGTATTGCCCTTATTGTCGAAGTTACCGTCACAACCATCCTGGAAATCACAGTGGTCCACCCAGATGTTTGTTGCACCATCAAAACAGAGGTTATCTCTACCGTCACAGTCGTATGCGCCAGGACCTTCAAAGGTGAGGTTACGCATAATGACATTGTTAGAACCCGACTTAAAATAGAGTATGCCCGATGTAGAAGCTGTCTGCTCATTAGAATACAGTTTCACGCCAGGAAGAGCAAGGATAGTCTTATTTGTTACCTTGACACTGGTGTAAGGCATCTCTATGTTCTGGGTTATGATAATAACTGCAGAGCCACTGGCACTCAATGCGTTTGTTAAGGCTGATGCCGTAGAGACAAGCGTGGGGGTAGCATTACCACCGCCTGTAACGGTACCACACTGTCCGAACGAACTTGACTTATAGCCCTGTGCACCTGCCACAGCAGTCAGAGAATAGACTGACAATGCAATGATGCAGAACAAGGAGAATATGTTATACTTAAATGATTTCATACTCTTATTATGTATTGTTGATTATTTTACGACCTTATTACCATTGACAATATATACTCCAGGAGCGAGTCCGTCGAGTGCTGACGTATATGACACGCCCTTCTTGACCAGTCTGCCCTCTACAGAATATACATTCACGCTCTTTTTCTTAGCTGCTGACATAATGCCTGCTATTGCAGTTTCATCAACAAGGGTGAGTTCGATGTCTATAACATCGTTGTTAGAAGCAGAACTTGACACGATGTACGCACGGAATGGGGCAAGTGTGGAAGCGGTGTGCTCGCCAAAGTCGCCGTTGCTCTTGAACGACTTCATGCCATCGACTCTTGGAGTTGTCACGTAGGTGCCGTTCCACGTCACAGTGAGGTCCTCATTCTCGAGCAGTGCGCCATCGGAACCTGTAGAGTCGAAGATATCAAGTACGGTGGGAGCAGGATTGCTCATGGTGGTGGTGAAGGTCACCTCAGCACTATTAGTGACACTTGTCGTGCCATTGAAGAGAGCAATGAACGGTGTGCCAGCAGGAATAGTGCCACTCTGCAGAGCAAGGAATATACGCAACTTGTGGGTAGAAGTATTGTATATCGCTATATTGATAGGTGCATAGAATTTTGCTATGCCTGAAGCAGCCTCCGTATTGAAGTCTAACGGCAGACAGAAGGAACCGTACTTGCCACTCGTGGTAGAACGTACGTAGGTGACATCGCCTGCTGCGAAGGTGCCAGCCACGTAGTTTGCATCATCATTAAGAGTAAGCTTTGTTGACACAGAGAAGTTTACCACATAGGTCTTCTGCGTAGTGCCATCCTCTGCTGTCACCACTACAGAAGCGGTACCAGAGGTAGAAGAAGCCTGAGTAATGCTTACGCTCGCACCGCTATCGTTCTTTGTAGCAGCAACGGTAGGAACACTCGTTGTGCCTACGGGAAGTACTACATTGTAGATAGTAGTGGAAGCAGAGAAGCCGTCAACCGTCGTTCCATTAACCCTGAGGTCGGAAAGGGTGGCATCAGTGCTTGCCTCTGGTGCAGAAGAATCTTCACGGGTGATGGTGAAGTTGTTGAAATTGGTAGTTCCGGAACCTACATTACGCCACACATAGATAGCAGTCTGACCTACCAACGCATCGGAACCTGTCACAGTATATGACTGTGATGAGGTGGTGATACCACCGCTGGAAGAAGTGCTACTGGTGTTGATATTCAATTCGTGACTGTCAGGAGTGGTGAAGGATATGACATCACCCTCAGCCAACGCCGAATTGAGCGCAATAGCGAAATAGTTCTTTCCTGAACCAACACTCATATTGGTAGCGCCTGCGACAATGACATCTTGAGATTTATCGGTTCTCTTATTGTAGAATGTCATTGTGCCACCCGTTATCGTAGCATAGTCAGACAAATCAACGGAACTTGATATAGGAACGGTAACCGCCTCAGTCGGAGCAGTCGCGATGTTAGCAGAGAACAGTATGTTGCCGCCGGAACTCTGTGCCGTAAACGATGCTGTGAGTGTAAGGTCGCCAGAAACCGTCACGGCATGAGGGTTGTCGGTGGAGTTGTCGCTCCACTGAGTGAAAACATAACCTGAGTTAGGCGTAGCGGTGAAGGTTACTTGAGTGCCCTCGGCAACAGAACCTGAAGGAGAGACAGACGCCGCACCGCCAGCACCTGCTGCTGCAGAAACATTGTAGTAAGCAGTAGCTACGGTTACATTGATATAGTAGTTCTTGGTGTCGCCATTCTCTGCCGTCACCTTTACCACTACCTGACCAGCAGGAGTGCATGACTCGGTATCGATAGTCACCGTCGCCTTGGAGTCGTTAGCCGTTGCCGTGATAGCTGGCAATTCTGTCGTTCCTGCCATCAGTTCAAGAGAATAAACCGTTGTCTGGGCAGTAAACGCAGGGTCGAGAGAGTAGCCTGCCACGTTGAGAACGCTCAATGTAGCATCGTCTGACTCTACAACTGGCTCTTCCTCCTCCTCAACATCGGCAAAGTCGAGGAAGCACATCTTTACCGCACCACTCTTGGTAAGCGTATGAGTGCCTGCAGCAACATTTACTGATACCATATTGCCAGATGATGCTGCTACGGTAGTGCCATCGAGTTTGAAGCTCGCCGTCTGACTGGCATCAGCCACAAAAGTCATGGTGAATGCTTTGGTAATGGTGAACGAGATACTCGTTGATGACTCCATCTTGATACTGAGAGAGGTATTGCTTGCACTGCCGTAGGTGGCACTGCATGATGTAGAGGTGTTGTAGGTGCCTGTGAGGTAACTCTTGTAGGCATTGGTGCCATCGCCGATATTAAGCGTCATAGCGCTGGTGATAGTAGAGCCAGAAGGTGCTGGTTCGGAACCGAGAGAGAACTGCACCGTATAAATCATCTTGGTGGTGCCATCCTCTGCAGTAACCGTCACGGTAGCGCTGCCTGTGGTAGAGGTAGCCTGCTTAATGCTTACGGTAGCATTGCTGTTGTTAGCTACAGCTGACACGGTAGGAGCAGACTCCGCATCATAAGGCAGAGTCACGCTATAGGACGTAGTACTTGAAGAGAAAGAGAGAGAATAGCCTGTCACAGTAAGACTTGACAGCGTAGCATCAGTAGAACTGGTAGGTGTCTCGGGCTCGTCTCCCCCACCGCTTGAAGAGGTGTCGTCGCTGAAGAGACCAACGTATGAAGAGTTGGTATAGTTGGTGAGTGCCGACTTGAGAGCGTCATTAACATCATAGGACGTGTCATCGGAACTTGAGAATGTCCATGAGAAGTCACCATGCTGCATACGTCCTGCTCCGTATGTGCCCGTGATTGTCGACATGGCAGCGGCAGGCTCCTGGGCAGTGTAAGTGTAAGGCAGTGACGTATCAAAATTAGAGTAGTAGTTGCCACCTGCATAAGAGGTGATATTGCTTGGTATCGTGGTATTACGGCTTGTCACCACATAGGCATCAAAATCCTGATTGGTATCGATACTGCCAACGGAGGTAGAAGAACCCTTCAAGGTGTATGTAGAAGCACCATAAGGGATGAAGGTGTAGCTACCCGTCATGTAGTTGTTGTATGCCTTGATAAAACCACCATTCTCGCTTGAGAAAGTAGGGTTGTTCTTGGTATCACGAGTAGTACCGCCTGCATAGACATCAGAACCCTGCATGGAGGTCATCATTGGGTACTTACAGTTGCGGAAGTAGTTGCCCTCCATGAAAACTGAAGAACCGAGAGTAGAACCTGCGCCGTACTTGGCATTTCCATCGTAGTAGTTGTTATACACGTGGGCGTTGTAGTAACGGCAACGTGGATGACGTGAGTCAGAGTGGTCATACCAGTTGTGGTGGTATGTGATATAATAAGGTGAGGAAGCATAGCTCACGGTGCCCTCTGAGAGTCCGAGCAGGTTACACTTGCCACAATCCCAGAAACGGTTGTAAGAGAAAGTGATATAGTTGGACTTCTTACAGTCAAGTGCGCCATCACCCTTTACCTGGTCCTTATCGGAACCAGCATTGCCATAGAACATATCGCAATGGTGCACCCAACAATAGTTGTTGTCCTGCTGCAGGCCTACATCGTCACCCTCGTCAGAGTTACAGTTCATGAAGCCGAGGTTGCGTACCTCACCATAGTTGAGTCCTTTGAAACGAATACCCCAGCCATTAGCAACGGCATCCTTACCTATACCCTCGATGGTGACACCGCCAAGGTCCCTTTTGTTGGATGTGATCATAAGGTCACCCTTGTAGTCGGCAGCAGCATCGATGGCTGTTGCAGCATTGCCGTTGGTAAAATCGAGGAAGTTGAAGTTGTTGTCCGTAACATTGCCTATGACACGAATACAGAGCGGACGTGTCTCATAGCCCTTCTTGTAAGCCGTGAGGATGGCGAGGATACCCGTCGCCGTCTGTGCTACACCCTTACTGGTATATGTGATACTTGCCTCAACGGAGTTTTTGTTTGTCTCGGTGACATAGACAACTATGGCGTTGCTCTTAAGAGTACCGTTAGACTGGTAGGCACCAGGCATCTGAGAACCCGTGAAAGCAAAACCAGAACGGTCGTGAGCCTGCACGGAGAGCTGGTTGGAGATTATAGCCTTGGAGGTCTGTTCGGTACCACTCTTTGTGGGCACTACCTTAACATAATAGTTTCCTGCAGAAAGGCCTACAACATCAGCACGTCCGTAAGAGGTGTACCTACGCACGAGTGCTGCATCAATCTTGGTCCATGATGACTGGTTGGTAGAATAATAGACGTTGTATCCGTCACAAGTGCTGTCAAGAGTAAACTCGACATAAGCAGACTCCAACCATCCGGCTTGTGCATTGAACGAGATGGCATGAGCTGAGAGTCCCATTAACATCAGGAGTAGCGAAATGACGCCTGAGAGAAAGAAACGTTTCATAATGTTCTTATATAGATTTTTGTTTATCGTTCGGTAAGTAGTATCAATGTACAAAGATAAGAATTTTGTATATACTTCCTAACTTTTGGGCAAGAGTTTTATATTTTATTAACTGTGAGAAATGTAAAAATACGGGACAACCGTATAATATTTCGGTTGCCCCGCCTGTTAAACGTATGATAGAGAGTTTTTACATCTCCTGTCCTGCAGCATTAAACTTCTTACCGTCCTTGAAGATAACGAGCTTGCCGCCAACGAACATCTTCTTGCCAACCTGCTTAGTTGGAGCCTCAGCATCAACTGCGTTGATAACCGTTGCATCGTCGAAGTCAAGGTCGAAAGCATTTGCTGTAGCACCAGGAGTCATGGTGATGCTCTTAATGGTCTGACCGCCGCTTACGAAGTAGATGTAGTAAGTAGTGCCTGCCTTTACGTTTGCCGTCATCGTGCCTGCGCTGCAAGAAGCGGTTACGATTGGTGAACCTACTGCTGTGCCGATAGCTGATGTACGAGCGAGGTCAGAAGTGTTGTTGGAAGCAAACTTCACAGTGAGAGTACCGTTGGATGTCGGAGTATACTTGATGTGACGGATGCTTGAAGAAGAAGCGCCATTGCAACGGAAACCGTTCTTGTTGACATAGTCCTTAGTGTAGCTTGAAGAGGTGTTGCCTACGAGTGTCAAGCCATTGTAAGAATATGTATAGTTGCTGCCTGCGAGTGTCACAGTAGAGGTGAACTCAGAGAAGTTCCATGTGGTTGGGTCCTCGGCTGCGTAAGCGAAGTCGATGGCAAAGAGGTTGATGGAAGCGCTCTTGGTGATGGTGTAGGTACCAGCAGAGAGTGTCTTGGTGAGTGTGCCGTCAGTGCCGAGAGTGTAAGTAGTGCCGTTGAGCTTGAATGCCTTGCTTGCGGCAGATGTAGAACCACCGAACACGAAGGTTACGTCAGCCTCAGCAGAGAGGGTGAATACGACCTTTGTGCTTGACTCCATCTTAACGCAGGTCTTGTAAGTTGTGCCGTTGTAGGTCACGCTGCCTTTAGAGGTTGAGTAGTTGCCGCTTACGGTAACGTAGCTAACTGAAGGCTTAGAACCTGTGAATGAGCACACCTCATTTGCTGATGATGAAGAAGAGCTGCTACTTGAGCTTGAAGATGAACCAGAAGAAGCCTGCTGAACAGTGATAGACTTAGAAGCTACTGAAGAGTTCTCCTTATTAGATACTACAGCGAGAGCCTTAACAGTGCAACTTGAAGTAATAGTAAGAGCTGAACTGTATTTAGAGCTGCTGGTGGTAGGTGTAGAACCGTTAGTGGTGTAGTAAATTGTAGCACCACTCTCAGAAGTGATAGTAACAGTATATTGTGTCTGATCGCTGTTAGCTGTTGCCGTGATGGTTGGTGTTGTAGCGTATGGTGCGCTTGACACTGTCTTGCTGACAACATTTGACTTGGTGTCAGAAGAACCGAGAGTAGCGTAAGCATATACTGTGCAGCCTGTAGCATAGAATGATGTGCCCTGAGTGTAGTTGCTGCCATCGGTAGAGTAGTAGTAAGAAGCACCAGAGTCAGAACCGGAGAGTGTTACAGCATAACCCTTGCCAACTGTGTAAGAACCTACTGAAATAGATGGAGCAGAAGCTGCTGTTGGAGTTTCAACTACTGTTGTTGAGCCAGAAGAAACTGCTGAGTCTGTGATAACACCGCTCTTGAAGTACATGCTTGATGTAACACCTACGTAGTATGAACCGCTCTTATAGTTCTCAACAGCGCTCTTGAGAGCTGTGATAACTGCGTAGTTGTCGTCCTCAGAGCTTGAGAATGTATATTGGTAAGAACCGTGCTGCAGACGACCAGCGCCGTATGTGCCCTTAACGGTAGTAGGAACGCTTGAAGCATTCTCTGCGCTGTAAGAGTACATAAGTGAAGAGTTGGTGTCAAAGTTGTCATAAGAGGTGCTGCCCTTAACAGTCTTGTAAGAAGAAGGCACTGTGGTAGATGGGCTTGACACTACGTAGCAGTCGAATGACTGAGAAGCGGTGTTGGTGATAGCTGAAGCCTCAGCAACGCTTGAAGAATAGCCAGACTGAACATAGAGAGACTTCGCACCTGTGATGTAGTTGCCGTAAGCCTTAATCATACCGCCGTTCTCGCTTGAGAATGTGCCGTCGCCTGCTGCGTCAGAACCCTGCATAGAAGACATCATTGGGTACTTACAGTTGCGGAAGTAGTTGCGGTCAACGAAACAGCTTGAGCCGTATGTAGCACCGACACCGTACTTAGAGTTGCCGTCAAAGTAATTGTTATATACGTGAACAGACATGGTACGGATACGTGGGTGACGTGAATCAGAGTGATCGAACCAGTTGTGGTGATATGTGATATAGTTAGGACCTGTCTCGCTCTTCATACCGCAGAGTGAAGACTTACCACTATCCCAGAAGTGGTTGTAAGAGATTGTGATATACTTAGAGTCGCCCTTGAGGTCAACGGTGCCGTCGCCTTTCTTCTGGTCTGCATCAGAACCTGCCTGACCATAGAAGAGATCAAGGTTGTGAACCCAGATGTGAGAGTTGCTTGTATCCATTGAAACACAGTCGTCAAGACAGTCCATGATGGCAAAGTTGCGCAACTCAAGGTCGGTGAGGTTGCGAACGAGGAAGCCGAAGCCGTGGACTACAGCGTCGTTACCCACACCTTCGATGGTGATAGGACAGTCAGCGTATGCAGAAGCGCCCTTGATCTGTATGCCCTCAGCAGAAGAGCTGAACTTATCCATGTCAGCATAAGAGAGTGTGCCAAGGATACGGATATCAAGAGGAGCAGAAGACCAACCCTTAGAGTAAGCCTTGGTCCAGGCATCGATGATGGTCTGGAGACCTGTGAAAGAAGCTGTCTTGTTAGTAGCCGTAGGCACGGTCATGGTGACTGTCTTGGCATTGCTCTTGGTGATATAGAGAATGTTGGCGCCACTCTTCAGTGTACCTGAGTTACTGTAAGCACCAACACCCTTTGACCAGTTGAGATGAGCGAAACCTGCACGGTCGTGAGCCTTTACGGTGAGAGCACCAGAAACAGTGTTAGAAGTCTCAGAACCGCTTGAGTTCACTGATGCCACCTTTATATAATATGTACCAGCAGTGATGCCCAATACGTCAGCACGTCCCTTAGAAGAACTATACTTGCGCACGAGTTGGTCGTCAATCTTTGTCCAAGATGACTTGTTGGTAGAGTAATAAACATTGTAGTAAGATGAACCATCTGGCGTGAACTCCACGTAAGCTGATTCAAACCAACCGCCTGATGCGGTGATTGTAACACTTGCCTTAGCTACTGTAGCTACAAGCATCAAGAGCATAGTCAAAGCTCCTGAAAGTAAACACTTTCTCATACGTCTTAAAGTAGTTAGTTAGTAAAAAAATATTAATGTTAGTTGTCGTTAGCTTGGTAAATAGCCTCAAATGATGAATGTAAAAATAGTAGTGTTACCTAGTTAGCGATTGTAAAAATAGTAGTGTGTCCTAAGTTAGTAAAAGTATAGTCTGTAGTCAATCAAAGCCTGGTTAGCTTATTTTTCTGTTAAGGAAACTGTGCTCGCGCACAATTTTTAACTAATTTGTGGGCAAAGTTACCAAAATTAAATGTATTTACCAAACATATATCAAGAAAAATTAATGTTTTCGTACACAATTAACTTATTTTTAGATTTCGAGCAGAAAAACAGTAAACTCTAAACTGTAAACTGTAAAAAATAAAGTAACTTTGCACTCAATGAAGATTATACACATATCGTCACTGCCGCTGATGAAGGGTTACACTGCTATTAACCTGTGCGGCGTGATCTTTTCCCGTAGCAAACTCGATGATAGGGAGAAGCGTCACGAATATATCCACTCCATGCAACAAAGGGAGATGCTGTATATACCTTTTTATATATGGTACCTTGTGGAGTGGGTGGTGAAACTCATCATATACCGCAACAAGGATGCGGCTTACCGTAATATATCATTTGAGCGCGAGGCATACGAAAAAGAGAGGGACATAGACTATCCCTCTCTGCGCCGTCACTATGCGTGGCGTAAATATATCTTCGCTTAAGAAAGCAGCTGTTTACCTCATAAACAGCATCTCGCGATACTTTGGCAGGGTCCACACCTCATCGTCAACCTTTGCTTCGAGTTTGTCGATGTGATATCGTATCTCTGTCATAAGCGGTGCTACGGTGTCGTGATAGCGGATGGCACGCTCGCGAGCTTCCTCCACCTTGTTTGCCACCTTACGTGCTTCGGTAAGTGCCGTACAACCTTCCTCAATAGCTTTTATGCGTTCTGCTATCTCGGAGATAAGTGCAAGGTTGGATGCTGCGAGAGTCTTGAATTGCTCGGTAGGAAGTATGGATTTCAGTGCAGCAACGTTCTCAGCGAGTTTGGTTTGATAGCCCACCACCTGTGGTATGATATGATTGATAGAAAGATCACCAAAGATGCGTGCCTCTATCTGTACTTTCTTGGTGTATGTCTCCCACTTTATCTCGTTGCGAGCCTCGAGTTCCTTACGTGTCATGACATTGAGCGACTCAAACATATCGATGGACGACTTGTCAAGGTAACGGTCGAAGATAACGGGACATGAAGTCTCCACATCGAGACCACGACGCTCTGCTTCTACCTTCCACTCGTCACTATATCCGTTGCCATCGAAACGTATCGGTTTGCACTCCTTGATATCCTCTCGCAGTACTGCTATGATGGCTGCATTTTTCTCTTTGCCACCTACTATCAAAGCATCAACACGCTTCTTGAAACTTACCAATGCCTCGGCAACGGCACTGTTGAGGGCTATCATAGCCGAAGCGCAGTTGGCCTCACTACCTGGCGCACGGAACTCAAACCTGTTACCCGTAAAGGCGAATGGTGAGGTACGGTTGCGGTCGGTATTGTCGATAAGCAACTCTGGGATGGATGGGATATCGAGTTTTAGTCCCGCCTTGCCTGCTATGGCAATGGTGTCGTCAGAGGAATTCTCGAGGTGATCGAGTATCTCAGTGAGCTGACGGCCGAGGAAAGAGCTGACGATGACAGGAGGTGCCTCGTGACCACCCAGACGGTGGGCGTTGGTGGCACTCATGATGGATGCCTTAAGCAATCCGTTGTGCTTATACACACCCATCAGCGTCTCCACTACAAAGGTGACGAAACGCAGGTTGCTGAGGTCATCTTTGCCTGGTGCATGGAGCAGTATGCCCGTGTCGGTGGCAAGAGACCAGTTGTTGTGCTTACCAGAACCATTGACGCCGTCGAATGGTTTCTCATGAAGCAGGCAACGGAATCCATGCTTACGCGCCACCTTCTTCATGAGTGACATGATAAGCATATTGTGGTCTATGGCGAGATTCATCTCCTCATAGATTGGCGCAAGCTCAAACTGGTTGGGTGCCACCTCGTTATGACGTGTCTTGCAAGGTATGCCAAGTTCGAGAGCCTGTATCTCAAGGTCTTTCATAAAGGCAGCCACACGCTCTGGTATAGAACCAAAGTAATGGTCGTCCATCTGTTGGTCTTTGGCAGAGGAGTGACCCATCAGTGTCCTACCTGTGAGCAGGAGGTCAGGACGTGCTGAGTACAAACCCTCATCGATGAGGAAATACTCCTGTTCCCAACCAAGGTTGGAGATAACTTTCTTTACCTCAGGATTGAAATATTCAACGACAGCTGTTGCCGCCTCATTGATGGCGCGCAGTGACTTGAGCAATGGTGTCTTGTAGTCAAGTGCCTCACCAGTATATGATATAAACACGGTGGGTATCATCAGTGTATCGCCGATGACAAATACTGGCGATGTTGGATCCCAGGCAGAATATCCGCGTGCCTCGAAGGTAGAGCGTATGCCACCAGAAGGGAAAGATGAGGCATCAGGCTCCTGCTGCACGAGCGACTTACCCTCAAAACGCTCTATCATACCACCCTTGCCATCATGCTCCACAAAGGCATCGTGCTTCTCGGCAGTCGTGTCGGTGAGAGGCTGAAACCAGTGTGTACAATGAGTCACACCAAGTTCCATAGCCCACTTCTTCATACCCTCTGCCGCCATGTCAGCTGTAGCACGGTCAAGAGGAGCACCATTGTCGATGACATCCATCATCTTGTCATAGGCCTCCTTGGGGAGATACTTCTGCATCTTTGCTTTGTTGAACACGTACTTCGCAAAGAATTCGGAGGGGCGTTCTGATGGTGTGGGAACGTCAAGCGGCTGCTTCCTGAAAGCCTCGCCAACCATCTGGAATCTTAGTTTTGCCATATAGTAATGCTAATCTTTTTTAAAAATTTGATGCAAAGGTAACAATTTATTTTGGACTATGCAAGAATTAACACCTTAATACTCAAAACTACTGCCACCAAGAAACTCTCTAAGAAGTGAGGTAGGAGGAACCTGTTCCTCCGACATGGGGACAACATGGCGCAGGAAACTTCTGAGCCGCTTTGCCTCATCGTACATGGGTGAACCCTTATGAACTGCTGCCAAGAGAGGCTCTGCCTGAGGTTTAAGCACCGCAAGTTCAAACAACAATGCGGTATTAAACACGGCATCGGCATTCTCTTGATAAGGGAATATCCACTTGTCTTCTCCCCTACGCACTGACGACCAACGCTCCAACGTCGTCTCAGCCGATGTACCACGATACTTATGATCACGAACCATACGACGCAAGAGACGATTATCCGTCGTGGGTATGTAGTTGTGATCATCAAGCGTTATCGTCGTTAGCGCTGATGCGTAGAGACGATATATCTGACGTTGAGGTATATCAGCAGTTAATTCGGGATTGAGGGCGTGGATGCCTTCTATCAGGAGCATCTCGTCTTTCTCCAACTTCATCATCTTACCTGACTTCTCGCTCTTACCAGTCTTAAAATTGTAACGTGGCAGTTCTACTGCCTCCCCGTTTATGAGAGCATTGACATGTTCATTGAAAAGGTTAAGATTGAGAGCATGGATGGACTCAAAGTCGTAATCTCCGTTTTCGTCACGAGGTGAGAGTTCACGGTCAACATAATAGTCATCCATTGAAATCTGTTTGGGATACACACCGTTTACCACCATCTGAACGGACAGTCGTTTGCACGTTGTGGTCTTACCGCTGCTTGAAGGACCAGCTATAAGTATCACCCTAACATCAGGACGAGAAGCGATATCATCGGCTATCCTGGACAGATTCTTCTCCTGCATCGCCTCAAATACCGTTATAAGTTGTGAACTATATCCGGCCTCGATGGCTTTATTAAGCGTACCGACATTGCTGATACCCATACGATTCTGCCATCTGTGGTTTGACATAAAGACATCAAACATCTTGTCCTGACGTATATACTTGCCCAGTTTCTTTGGGTCATTAGAATCAGGCACACGCAGCAGCATACCATTATAGTACAACTCCAAACCAAACAACTTCACCTCACCCGTACTCGACAACATATAGTTGTAGAAGGTGTCGTTATAGCCGTCAAGCGAGCAATAGCGCAACGTCTTGGTGTTGAGACTCTCCATCAGGCGTATCTTAGACTCATCTCCCTCAAAGACCTTGAGAACCTCCTCTTTGGGTTTCTTATGGGCAACTATCGGGATATCCTTCTTTATTATATCACGCATACGATGGCGTATGTCGGCAACAATCTCCGGACTCAGCACTTCGCCTATCTGCAGTTCGCAGTAATAGCCGTTGCTCACAGGAAACATTATCTTTATGCTCCCCTCTGGATATAGGTCGTGCACAGCCTTACAAAGTATAAGGAACAAGGTGCGAACGTACTCTCTTCTCATAACTGTGAACTATGAATTGTAAACTGTGAACTAATTATGCACAAGAGTGCCAATTTCTTCACCTTCCATCACCTTCTTGAGGTTGCCTACAATGTCCATGTTGAACACGTAGATGGGCAGGTTATTCTGCATACACATAGCTGTGGCGGTGACATCCATCACCTTCAACCCCTTTGCTATGACGTCCTGGTAGGTTATATCATGGAACTTCGTTGCCGTAGGGTCTTTCTCGGGGTCAGCAGTATAGATGCCATCAACACGTGTACCTTTCAGCATCACATCGGCCTCTATCTCTATGCCACGCAGAGAGGAACCTGTATCAGTGGTGAAATATGGATTTCCCGTGCCACCACTCATGATGACCACCTCGCCCTGTTGCATAGCCTCAATAGCCTTCCACTTGGTATAAAACTCGCCTATGGGTTCCATACGGATAGCTGTCAGCACGCGGTTCTTCTGACCTATGGCACCGAGGGCTGATGACAGGCCGAGCGAGTTGATTACCGTAGCACACATACCCATCTGGTCGCCCTTCACACGGTCAAAGCCCTTGCCTGCGCCTGACAGCCCACGAAAGATATTGCCACCACCGATGACGATGCCTATCTCAACGCCCATATCGGCTATCTCCTTAATCTGACGAGCATAGTCGTTGAGACGGTTTACGTCGATACCATACCCCTGTTCTCCCTGAAGGCTCTCGCCTGAGAGCTTAAGTAAAATCCTTTTAAACTTCATAGTGCTTTCTTTATTTTTTTTGTTTTGTTTTGTTCGTTATTGTGTTATTTTGATATTTCAGTATTTCGTTATTTCTACATTAGGAATCTCACCTCTTTAAATTCGTATGAACTGAGAATGCCATCTTTACGTCTTAGCGTCATGATGCCATTTGCGGAGACCTCGACCAGTTCGGCCTCAAACTCCCCCGCTCCATCCTCATATCTATGGAATCCCTCACGGCGATACAATTTCTCGTGATATTTGCGTATAATATCTTCTTTTCCGCCATTATGTAGCAACTCGTGATACTCGTAGAAGTTTGCTAATATGCTGTCAAGAATTTCCTCGACGTCATACGTCTTATTTGTCACCTGTTTGAGAGAAACAGGATTGGGCACTTTGTCTGAGAAGGTGGTTTGATTGATGTTGATACCCGTGCCGATAACCATATCACGTATCGTACTCCCCTGTAGATTGGCATCTATACGTGTGCCACTGAGTTTTCTGTCGCCCAGGTAAATATCATTAGGCCACTTGATAAGAACCTCGGCACCAGTCCCCTCCACATATCGTCGCAGAGAAGCCACCACTGCCAGAGCCTCTGCCATCGACATGATATACTGTTCCTGTATGGGAAGCCAGGTAGGGTGAACTAATAAGGAGAACAGCAGGTTTTTGCCTTTCTCACTCTCCCACGTATTAGTATCCATGCCTTTGCCAGCAGACTGATAGTCAGTCACGGCACATATTTCCCTGTCAGTGTTAAGCTCCAGCAGGTAGTCATTGGTTGAGGGTATGTCGGTGAGTTTTATAATCTCCATTTCTCTATAAAACGTTGCTCGTCGTTCTTGGCTTTTTCGAGAAAAGACCTATACTCTTCGCTCTCAGGACTGAAGGGGCGGTGCCTCAGTGCTTGGCTGATGGGTTGCCATTCCTTCTCCATTTGTGTAGCATCTTTGCTGAAGAATACCTCCTTAAATCGTTCATAAATGTAGTCCACTGCCTGAGTGGATGGATGAAGCATGTCCGGTTCATAAAATCTGTAATCTCTTAGTTCGTCGTTCATTATCTCATAGGCAGGGAAATACTCCACCCCACCGTCTTTCACCAGCCTCTCTGCAGCGAGCAACAAGGTCGCCTTTGACAGTCTGCTTCCGTGATACCCATACTTTGCATATCTGATAGGGCTGACGGTTATTATCACCTTCACGTCAGCATTCCGCTCCCTTAGCCTCTGCATAGCCTTACGGAGATATCCCTCACACTCATCCACTGTCAGCTCGCATTCTTCAAATAGTTTTTGAGGCATTTTCCTGCAGTTATCTACTATCTGCCCCGTCTCTTTGAGTATATACACATGGTTGGTGCCGAGGGTGAGCACTGCCACGTCGAAATTCTCGTTCACCTTATCTATAGTATGCATGACGCTCGCGGGGTTGTACATCACGCCGTAGGGGTTTGTCACGGCACGAAACTTATTGTCAGCGAATCGTTTACCGATATTGTCGGCAAAACAAGAGCCGACGAACAACAACCTATCCGTCGGTGTTATCTCAAACGATGCTTTGTGTATTTCTACTTTTGTTTGAAGAAGCATTTGTGCAAAGATAATAAAAAACAATTGATTTTCATCAAAAAACTTAAGAAAAAAATAAAAAAACATGAAAATCGTTTGGTGTGTACGCACACAATTGCTAATTTTGCGTCGTACAACACAGCTCACATCATAGTGAGTAAGAAGAAAAGTTCCAACCTCAATAGAACACGTTTAGGTAAAAGTATAGAAAACACAAGGATAAACAAAAAGGCTCCTCTCGTGATGAGAAGAGCCTTTTTTGTATTTTCTACCATTCTTATCAGCTATAGTTACAAGACTATTATTCTTCAGTCAGATAATCCTTGGCATACTTTGCATAGTGAGCTGCAAAGCTCTCTGCCTGGTCGGGAGCAGTCTTCTTGATAAACTTTGCAGGCACCCCACCCCATATCTCGTGGTCGCCCACCTTTGTGCCGCCAAGCACCAAGGCACCTGCAGCGATGATGGCACCCTCGCCAACATCGGCACCGTCAAGCACCGTAGCTCCCATACCTATGAGGCAACCTTTCCTCAAAGTGCAAGCATGCACCGTAGCATTATGGCCTATGGTGACATCATCCTCCATTACTGTAGGACCTGTAGTATTTGTTACATGCACACAGGCACAGTCCTGCACATTACAACGATTGCCCATAGTGACAGGAGCCACATCGCCCCTCACCACAGCACTAAACCATATTGAGCACTCGTCACCCATCGTCACATCACCCACTACAGCAGCCGTCTCGCTGAAGTAGCATCCATCACCCCATTTGGGGGCCTTACCGTATATCTTCTTTATTATTGCCATATCTTACTTGCCACGCTCCATGCGTAGCCTTTTTCCTTATTTATACCACTCTCTATCTCAACCCCCTCAGCACGTGAACTGGTGAGACAATTTTTCATGTCGTCGGTTATCCCCTCTCCCGTCATCTTTAACAGCGCTTCCTTCTTGGTCCATAGCATAGTAAACTCACCATCTGGATCGTCAGACTCAACTATCTGTCTCTGTTCCTCGTCGCTCATGCAGTATTCCGCCAACTGCGGTTTGTATCTGCCCAGACTCTCCACATCAATGCCCACTTCACCATCATCGCTTACGATACAAGCCACAGCCCGTTTGCAGTGTGAGAGATTGAAATTAACATTATGGTTAAGGGTAAGGTCACCGTTAATAGATGGCTTACCATGTTCTCCTCTCACAAAAGCGGGTTTGTAGCCCACCATCTCGCTCAATAGCCAATACGCCAAGGCATTCTCCATCTGTCCCTGTCGCTGCTTGAAACGCATACACTCCTCCCTACGCCATGCAGGCAGTGCGGCGATAATCTCGTCAACTTGCTCGGCAGAGTATTCTTCTGGGTGTATTATTTTGTAGCGCATCATGATGTGGTTGAAGAAACCGAATGCAAAGTTACAAATAACTTATTTAATGTTACACAAAAAAGTGAGAAAGTTTTGTGTAGTTCAATGTTTTTTTGTATTTTTGCAATCGCATTTAGTGCACAGACCTCCCACCTTATTTATAATTGACAGGCATTTTTTTATATTATCAATAGCATGGCATACAATTTATTGAAAGGAAAGAAAGGCATCATCTTTGGTGCACTCAACGAACAGTCCATCGCATGGAAGGTGGCAGAACGCGCTGTAGAAGAAGGCGCTGAGATAGTACTCACAAATACAGCAGTAGCTATCCGCATGGGTACTCTCGACGAATTGGCAAAGAAAACCAACGCCAAGGCAGTGATACCTGCTGATGCTACCAGTGTGGCAGACCTTGAAAACCTCTTCAAAGAGGCGATGGAGGCACTCGGCGGACAGGTGGACTTTGTGCTCCACTCTTGCGCCATGTCTGTCAACATGCGCAAGAAGCGTACATATGACGACCTTGATTACGGATTCCTTGACAAGACCCTCGATATCTCAGCAATATCATTCCATAAGATGATACAGGTGGCAAAGAAACTCGATGCCATAGCAGAATATGGAAGCATCGTGGCACTCACCTATGTTGCGAGCCATCGCACCTTCTTCGGTTACAATGACATGGCCGATGCCAAGGCACTGCTGGAGTCTATCACACGCTCGTTCGGATATATCTACGGCAGAGAGAAACATGTCAGAGTCAACTGTATATCACAGTCACCCACACTCACTACGGCAGGTGGCGGCATCAAGGGATTTGATGGCATGCTCGACTTTGCCGACCGCATGTCACCACTCGGCAATGCCAGCGCTGATGACTGCGCAGACTACTGCATGACACTCTTCTCCGACCTCACCAAGAAGGTTACAATGCAGACACTCTTCCATGACGGCGGTTTCTCCAACATGGGTATGTCCCTGCGAGGCATGACACAGTACAACAAGTCATTCATACCAGAAAACACAGATAAAGAAACAGGCAAGATAATTTACGGATAAACAAAGATGGGCGGTTTTTTCGGAACTATACAACACAAAAGATGCGTAGAGGAACTTTTCTACGGCATAGACTATCAGTCACACCTTGGCACCAAGCGTGGCGGTATGGCTACATTCAGCAAAGAGACGCAGGGCTTCCGCAGATCTATACACAACCTGCAGAGCACCTATTTCCGCACTAAGTTTGAAGACGAGCTACCACGTTTCTTCGGCGAGAAGGGCATCGGCGTAATTAGCGATACCGACGCACAGCCATTGCTCATGAACTCACACCTCGGACGATTTGCCCTCGTCACTGTCGGCAAGATAAACAATGCCGAGGAAGTGGCGGATCACCTGCTTGGCCAAAATATGGTGCTGAGTGAATTCTCATCAGGCAGGATCAATCCCACCGAACTCGTAGGATTGCTCATCATCAAGGGCAAGGACTTTGTAGAGGGCATAGAGAATGTGTATAAGACCATAAAGGGTTCGTGCTCCATGCTCATACTCACTGAAGACAGTATCATTGCAGCACGCGATTTCTGGGGACGCACTCCTATCGTCATAGGCAAGAAAGACGGTGCCATGGCAGCTACGTCGGAGTCCACAGCATTCCCTAATCTGGGATATGAGATAAGTCACTACGTCGGACCAGGCGAGATTGTACGCCTCACAGCCGACAATATGGAGACCCTTCGTCCAGCAGAGAAGAATATGCAGGTGTGCTCCTTCCTGTGGATATACTATGGTTTCCCCACATCATTCTACGAGGGCAAGAACGTAGAGGAGATGCGCTACCAGACTGGCTACGTCATGGGTAAGGAGGATGATACGGAGGTAGATAATGCCGGCGGCATCCCCGACTCAGGATTGGGCATGGCAACAGGCTATGCAGCAGGCCACGGAGTGCCCTATCAGCGATGCATATCAAAGTACACCCCTACATGGCCACGCTCTTTCATGCCCACCAATCAGGAGACACGCAACCTGGTGGCAAAGATGAAGCTTATCCCCAACAGAGCCATGCTCGAAGGTAAGCGCTGCCTCTTCTGTGATGACTCCATCGTTCGTGGTACCCAACTCAGGGAGAACACCAAGATACTCAAGGAACTGGGTGCCAAGGAGGCACACTTCCGCATCGCCTGTCCACCACTGATATGGGGATGTCCCTTCATCAACTTCTCTGCATCCAAGAGCGAACTCGAACTAATAGCACGCCGTGTCATCATGGATCTTGAGACTGGCAAGGAGAAGGCTACCATGCTCGCCGATGCCGACAAGACTGAGAGCATCAGCATACCAGAAGAGCGTCTGCAACAATATGCCAAGACCGACTCGCCCGAATACAAGGCAATGGTGAAAGAGATAGCAAAGCGCCTCAACATAGACTCTCTCAAATTCTCCAAGCTTGAAACCATCATCGAGGCCATAGGCTTACCAAAATGCCAAGTGTGCACCCACTGCTTTGATGGTTCATCATCATACACCCTGAAATAAGCACCATAAACATTCTATACATTATTATAATATATATATAGTAATCACGTATAGAATGCAACTGGAACAATCGAATTATAGCCCTTTCTGCACTTGTTTTATATCAAGCAGAAAGGGCTTTTTACCAATATTACCCAAAAACGCACCAAAAACTCCCATTTTACACCTGTGTGCGTGCACAGTCGTTGATAAATATCAATTATAGCGTCGTTTTTCGATATTTTCTTTAAAATTGTTTGCGCACACAATTATTTCGTCGTACCTTTGCATTGTCAAAAGGAAATAAAAACCTTGCGACTGTCAAAAAGTATAGCAAAGATTGTTTAGGTTAGTAGAAAAATAGATTGATTTAGGTTTTAGCAAAGTTAGGAAAAAGATTGTAAAGGAAGGATAACAAGAGACAGAGTCAGAGGGCAAGGGAAAGGTCGAGAGAGACCACCCTACCCGACAGACTGTCGAATTGATAAAATTAGATTGTTTAGGTTAGTAGATATATAATAGATTTAGGTTTTAGTTATTAGGTTAGAAAGATTGTTTAGCTCTTGGATAACGAGAAGCATCGTGAGATACTTCTTTCTTTTAGAAAAGGTTTTAGTTAAACATACTTTAAATGCTCCAATAGTCGTGAGACTCTTGGAGCATTTTTCATTTCTGTTTTATTTTCTTTTTTTTCGTTATACCGTTACGCAGTTATTTTGATATAACGAACTGTTCTACAACTGAAAAGTCTTCTTCTGCAGTACGAAGTTAGTACCAAGGTACTTCTCCTTCACTATCTGATTAGAGGCAAGCTCGTCAGGAGTGCCATGAAATAGTATGCGCCCTTCAAAAAGCAAGTAGGCACGATCCGTGATGTTGAGTGTCTCATGTACGTTATGGTCTGTGATGAGTATGCCGATATTGCGATGTTTCAGGTGCCATACCACATTCTGTATCTCCTCCACAGCGATAGGGTCAACGCCGGCAAAGGGTTCGTCGAGCATAATAAACTTCGGCTCAATGGCGAGGCAGCGTGCTATCTCCGTCCTGCGTCGCTCACCGCCTGACAGGCGGTCGCCCAGGTTCTTGCGTACCTTCTGCAGCGAAAACTCATTTATCAAGCTCTCCAGTTTCTCATCACGATACGCCTTTGGTTTACCCGTCATCTCGAGAACCGACATGATATTGTCCTCCACCGACATCTTACGAAAGACGCTCGCCTCCTGAGGCAAGTAGCCCACACCATTACGCGCATGCTCATACACTGCCATCGACGTTATATCCTGGTCGTCGATATACACATGTCCAGCATTAGGCACCACCAGTCCCGTAGTCATGTAGAATGACGTCGTCTTGCCAGCCCCATTAGGCCCCAGCAGTCCCACTATCTCTCCCTGATTCACGCTGAACGACACATCGTTCACCACAGTTCTCTTTCCGTATATCTTTACTAAGCCCTCGCTTCTGAGTGTTGACATTTCCTTTAAATGAAAATTGAGAATTGAGAATTGAGAATTGAAAATTATGCTTATATCAGACTTTTGCCCACAATCTATTCTTGGCATCACTGTATTCCGTGATGAGCCGCTGCATTATCACGCTCACTGGCTCCACCTTCTTTATAGCACTCGCTATCTGTCCTATCTCCATCTCGCCGTTCTCCGTATCACCATCGAATATGCCACGACGAGTTGACTTCTCACCAAGTATCCCAAGCAGCTCAGGCACCTCGGCACCCTTTGCCTCAGCTTCAGCAAGGCGAGTGTATAGTCCGTTCTTCACCAAGCGTGAAGGCGCCAGTTTCTTCAGGCACAGCATCGTGTCGCCTTCCTCCAGCTTTGTGCACGCCATCTTGAAATTCTCATGCGCGCTGCTCTCCTCCGATAAGGCAAAGAGAGTACCTATCTGCACGCCCTCCGCACCAAGAACCTGAGCAGCAAGGCAAGCCTCGCCCGATGCTATGCCGCCCGCAGCAATGAGAGGCAGAGTGGTGGCCTTTCTCACCTGCGGTATAAGGCACATAGTGGTCGTTTCTTCCTTTCCATTATGCCCACCAGCCTCAAATCCCTCAGCCACTACGACATCCACACCAGCCTCCTCGCATTTCTTGGCAAACTTGCTCGAGCTCACCACATGAGCCACCGTCATGCCAGCATCGTGAAAGCGCTGAGTATATTTCTTAGGACTGCCAGCCGATGTGAATACTATCTTACATCCCTCCTCTATAATCATCTCGATGAGCGAGTCTATCTGCGGATACATCAGCGGTAGGTTTATGCCCCACGGCTTATCCGTTGCCGCCTTTACCTTTCTTATATGTTCACGCAGCAAGTCCACCGTCATCGTGCCTGCGCCTATCAAGCCCAGTCCACCAGCATTGCTCACGGCGGCAGCCAACCGCCAACCGCTGCACCACGCCATTCCGCCAGCTATCACTGGCACTTCGATACCAAATATTTCTTTTATTCTGTTCATCTTATTTTTCCTGCAAAAGTAAGCATTATTTTTCTTTTCTCCAAATCTTTTGATACGTAAATGCATGCATTTGTCGCATTATAGCATAGCTTTTCAAGCTTATTGCATATGCTTTAAATCACGGAAGCCAAGATTCTATCATAAATTAACTAGTAAATTTTAAAGATTAACTAGTAAATTTACGAAATTAACTAGTTAATTTTGAGCAGAAGCATAACCTTTGCATTTTAAAGCGGTGTGAGGTATCGCGGAAACTGTTATCTTTACCCTGGGTCAACATCATAATAAACAAGGAGAGACTTATAACGAGCATCTTGCATCATGGTGGCGACAGCCTGTTTGATGGCTGTACGGGTGGATGTGATGCTGAGATTGTTTTCCAGTTTAAGCATGAGTTTGCGTATGTGCAGCGACTTGACGCGTGCCACGGCTGGTTTGTCGGGACCCAACACACGGTCGGCAAACGACTGGCGCAGGCGACTGCCCAGTTCTATAGCAGCGGTATCGACAGTGTGCTCATCCTTGTGCTTCAGATAGATGTAGATAAGACGAGTGAAGGGGGGATAGCGGAATAGTTTGCGTTCTCTTATCAACGAGGAGAAGAAAGCCTTGTAGTCACCAGCGACGATATGCTTTATCACAGGCAGGTCTGGACGTGAAGTCTGCAGTATCACCTGTCCTCTCCTACCCTTTCTGCCTGCTCTGCCAGCCACCTGGGTCATCATCATGAATGCATGCTCATAGGCACGAAAATCGGGTTGGTTGAGCATAGTGTCAGCCGACAGTATGCCTACTACCGAGACATTATCGAAGTCGAGCCCCTTGGTCACCATCTGAGTGCCGATGAGCAGGTTGGTCTTTCCGCTTGAAAACTCAGCGATGATGCGTTCGTAGGCATTACGGGTGCAAGTGGTGTCGAGGTCCATGCGAGCCACTCGAGCTTTGGGGAAAGTTGCGGTTATGATGTCCTCCACCTTCTCTGTGCCTGCCCCACGATTATACAGATCTACATTGCCACACTCAGGACAGGTCTTGGGCATGCGCACGGTGTAGCCACAATAGTGACAGGTGAGGGTGTCGGTGGTTTTGTGGTGAGTGAGCGAGACATCGCAATGAGGGCAGCGAGGCGACCAACCACACTGATGGCACTCCACGATAGGGGAATAGCCTCGACGGTTTTGGAATATTATAGCCTGCTCACCTCTGTCAAGAGCCACATGAACGGCTGTCTCAAGCTGAGGTGACAGAATGCTACGCATGATCCTTCGGCGATAGAGGTCCTTGGTATCTACAACATTTATCTGGGGCAACCTAAGATCTTTGTATCGTTGATTGAGCTCCACAAGTTGATATTTCCCTTGCACTGCATTATAATAACTCTCAGCAGAGGGAGTAGCTGTGCCCAGTACCACCCGAGCCTTAGCCCACTGTGCCATCATCATAGCCACAGAACGGGCATGATAGCGAGGTGCAGGGTCTTGCTGTTTAAAGGAAGTCTCATGTTCCTCATCGATTATAACCAGTCCCAGTCGCTGGTAAGGCAGGAACACAGCTGAGCGTGCTCCGAGTATTACATCATACGGATGGTCTGACAACTGCTTCTGCCATATCTCCACTCGCTCGGCATCAGAGTATTTAGAGTGGTATATGCCTAAACGGTCGCCAAATACATGCTGTAACCTCTGCGTCATCTGAACGGTCAAGGCTATCTCAGGCAACAGGTACATCACCTGTTCTCCTCTGTCTATAGCCTCCTGAATGAGGTGTATGTATATCTCCGTCTTGCCTGAAGAGGTGACACCGTGGAGGAGGGAAGTAAGGTTTGAGGCTTGGATGTCCAGGCTTTCGTAAGCTGCTTGCTGTGCAGGGGAGAGGGGCTTTATGCGCTCGGGATGAGCCTCTCCAGTTGAGTTGAGGCGTCCCACCTCCTTGTCATATAGCATAAGGAAGCCCTTGTCAACCAAAGCCTTGACTATGGGAGCTGTAGCATGAGAGGCGTTGATGAGTTCTTCGCGAGTAACCTCTTTAACTGAGAACTGTGAACTGTCCAACCCTGACAGCTGTAGATAAGTAGTAAACACCTCAAGTTGCTTGGGAGAGCGGCATAGCATGTCGAGGGCATTGTGGATGGAGCGCTCGTTACGATAGCTATCGCCGATGCGTATGTATGTCTCTACTCGTGGTCGGTAGGCACCCTCCTTCTTCATACCCTGAGGCAAGGCAGCAACGAGGATATCGCCTAATGGGCACATATAATAGCTACTTATCCACTGCCATAGCTTGTACTGATGAGGCAAAAGGACTGGCTTAGCATCAAGAACGGAGATAAGGGGCTTTACCGTGATGCTGGAGTCTGGGGCATCACGGTGCACTCTCACCACGAGGGCTATATGGCGCTTGGTGATACCAAATGGCACCACTACCCTGACGAACGGCTGCACCTGAGACTCCTGCTCCGTAGGCACGGAGTAGGTAAACAAACCGTCGAGGGGTACGGGGAGTATGACATCGACATATAGCATAAGTACGTGCAAAGGTAATAAGAAAAATTAAGAATTAAGAAT
>JAFXZF010000099.1 GCA_017541365.1 Prevotella sp. | reverse complement strand
ACCACCACCACCAGCTGCGAGGGCTGCGAATGACTTGATCATACCTACAACGGTTCCGAACAGAGCGGTAAGTGTACCCAGTGTTACGAGAGTAGCGAGGATAGGCATGTTCATCTGCAGTGTAGGCATCTCAAGCTGTACTGCTTCTTCGTGAGCCTGCTGGATCTTAGAAACCTTCTGCTCCTTCTTGATGCCAGAAGTAGCTTCCATCTCCTTGTAAGCCTTGAGAGATGCTGTAACAACGTTACCTACAACACCCTGCTGCTTGTCGCAGAGCTGCTGAGCCTTATCGATGTCGCCAGTAGCGAGAGCTGCCTTAACGTCAGCAACGAACTTAGCGAGCTTGCCCTTACCGTTAGCATTGCCGAGTGCAAGTGAACGCTCTACAGAGAGTGCGATAGCGGTGAAGAGAAGAGTGATGATGACAGGAACGACGATACCACCCTTATAGATAGTACCAAGAAGGTTACCTGGAAGAGGTGCGTTAGCGTTGTCACCACCCTGGAAGTTTGATGGGTTACCGAGCACGAACTGATAGAAGCATACACCTGCGATGAAACAGAGTACGATGATCCAAATCGCGTTGCGAACACCCTGGAAGCCCTGCTTCTTAGCAGGAGCTGCTTTCTGTGAATTTGCCATAATTGTTGTTAGTTAGATTAATTTATTAAATAATGGATTAAGTTATGAAATCGACTATGTGACTATAGTAGTATATATAAGGTACGTGCGTAATCGTTTTATGTCTTTTTACTATTGTGGAGCAAAGTTAGCAAATAATGCGGACTTAACACTCGGTTTAATAACTTTTAACATAAAAAAGTTATTAGTGCAGTCGGGCGCAGCACTCTTTGATGCGCTTCATGGCCTCGCGTATATTGTCGTCGCTGGTAGCATAACTCATGCGGAAGCACTCTGGGTCGCCAAAGGCATCACCGCCTACCGTTGCCACATGACCTACCTCCAGCAGATACATGGCGAAGTCATTGGTGTCGTTGATTACGCGCTCGCCGTCGGTCTTGCCGAGGTAGCTCTTACATTTTGGGAATACGTAGAAGGCGCCGTCGGGGTTGTTGACTTCAAGGCCTGGTATCTCTTTTACCAAACTTACGATGAGGTTGCGGCGACGCTCGAAAGCTTTGCGCATATCCTCTACGCACTGCTGTGATGCTGTATAAGCCTCTACTGCAGTCTTCTGACTTACTGAGCATGGACCAGAGGTGTACTGTCCCTGTAGTTTGTTGCAGCCCTTGATAATCCACTCTGGTGCTGCCATGTATCCTATTCTCCAACCTGTCATGGCGTACGCCTTGCTGACACCGTTGATGATGATGGCGCGCTCCTTCATGCCGGGGAACTGTGCTATTGACTCGTGTTTGCCTACGTAGTTGATGTGCTCGTATATCTCGTCGGCGAGCACGTAGAGGTCTTCATGCTCCAGTATCACCTCTGCCAAGGCTGCAAGTTCGGCCTTGCTATATACCGAACCCGTAGGGTTGGAGGGTGAACAGAGTATCAGCATACGTGTCTTGGGGGTTATGGCTGCTTCAAGCTGTTCAGGGGTGATCTTGAAGTTCTGCTCGTAGCGTGCGGGGATATGCACTGGTGTGCCACCTGCAAGCAGTACCATCTGTGGATATGATACCCAGTATGGTGTGGGAACGATTACCTCGTCGCCATCGTCAACGAGTGCCATTACGGCATTGCAAACGGCTTGTTTGGCACCATTGCTGACGAGTATCTCGGAAGACTTATAGTCCAGTCCGTTCTCATTCTTCAGTTTCGCTGCTATTGCTTCGCGCAGGTCGGCATATCCTGGTACTGGTGAGTACTTGGACCAGTTGTTGTCAACGGCGTTCTTTGCTGCCTCTTTTATGTGGTCGGGTGTGTTGAAATCGGGTTCGCCTACGCTGAGGTTTATTACGTCGATGCCTGCCGCCTTCATCTCACCGCTCTTCTGTGACATGGCGAGGGTTGCTGAAGGTGCCAATCTGTTTAATCTGCTGGATAAATGTCCCATTGTTTTTATCTTTGTTTCGAATAGTGTTGCAAAATTACTAAAATTATTGCAATTCCGAAAACTTTTGATACCTTTTTTGCACTTTTAACTTACGAAATGTCGCTCAGACGCCCTATCATCTGTGCATTGATGCTGGTGATCTGTCGGAGGTCGCGGTACAGGCGCAGTCGGAAGCGACACATGCGGATATACAGTGCTATGCCTACGGGCAGTATGATGGCTGCTACGATGTTGAGCCATTTACGGTCAAAGGGGCGTGTGTGGGCCTTTACCGATACGACGGGGTATTGGTTGAGGTAGCTGAGCACATATCTGTCGCGTGTGTTGCTGAGGTCGTCAATGACGGTCTCCAGTTCTATCGCCATGCGTTCTACCTCATTGTCCGGCACGTACTTGAAGAATACATTTACGGGATTGGGCAGGTGCACGAGATGGTGTTCCTCGGAATAATGTTCTATCTGTTGACTTAGCGTGCTGAGGCGCTGGGCATCGTGCTTGTAGTCGGGGTCATTGATGATAACCTCCTTTGATGCTATGTGTCGTTTGAAGCGCAGGCCGAGCAGGTGCATGAAGAAGTTGCGGTAGGCGTCTATGTTAAACACCATAGAATCTTTGTTGGCCTTGTATGTGACAAAGATGGCGAGGGGGGTCAGCACGCATGGCGACAGTCCCTTGCCGAATGCTATGGTCCACGTACCCTGGCGTGCCATCTTAAATCCTGTGTTGTCGAGTATGAAGAACAGGATATACACCAGTACGGAGATGATTATAGGCACTCCCAGTCCGCCCTTGCGTATGATGGCTCCGAGCGATGCTCCTATGAAGAAGAATATGATGACGGTGAATGAGAGAGTGAATTTGTTGATTCGCTCGATGGCGAACTCTCGTTTCAGTTCGTGCATATCTTTAGATATGTACCCACGAAATTCCATGTCCATCTTCACCCTCTCGATGTCTGTGCTCGCCAACTGCAGCACATCGCGTTGTTTCTCTATTGGCAGTTTGCTGAATATGGTGTCGAGGTTCATGGAAGCCTGTTCACCTTTGGCTACAAGCCGTAGCGAGTCATGCCGGCTCAGGGTAGGAGAGGTGAAGACGTGAGTCTTCATCTCTGCCGCTAAGCTCTGTCCCATGCTGTCGGTGATGTGTTGCATGGAGTCGATGCGCTCGGTTAACTTCAGTACTGAGTTGGCGCTGGCATCCTGTGCATCGGTGTTGGTGATGTTGAGGCCGTCATCGAAATTGAGTATTATGACCTTTTCGACAAATGACTCCCTGCGGTATGGTATGTCCGCCTGTCCGCCAGTTTCTTGAGAGCGCAGGTTCTCAAACCACTCACCGCTATACAGCGACAGTTTGAGGTGCTCCTTATCGGCGGTGGACTGCAGCATACCTGAGTCAGCAAGTATTATGGCGGCATCGTCAAAGGAGTTTGTGATGCGGTATATCATCACCCCATAGAGCATGCCGGTCTCCATGTCCTTCTTCTGCACGTAGAGGTTGCAGTTGGGTATGCCGTTGTAGAAGATCCCCTCGGGTATCTCCAGTTCCGGACTTTTCTGCCTCATGGCCAACATCAACTGTCGCAGTCGGCTGTTGGCGCGCGGTCCGATATCGTTCTGGAAGACAAATGACAGACCTGCTATGACGACGGAGAATACGATGAGTGACCTGATACATTTCACAAGTGGTATGCCTGCCGCCTTGATAGCTGTCAGCTCCATGCTCTCGCCCAGGTTGCCCATGGTGATGAGTGAGGCGAGGAGTATGGCGAGTGGCAGTGCCTGTGGTACCAGCATAAGTGCCATATACCAGAAAAACTGTGCCAAAACCTCTATTGACAGTCCTTTGCCTATGAGGTCGTCGATGAATCGCCACACAAACTGCATCATCAGCACGAACAGGCATATGCAGAACGCGCCGATGAATAGCAGCATAAACTGCTTCAGCATGAATATGTCGAGTCTTCTGGGTCTCAGCACTGCTTATTTTTGCTTACCTTTTTGCACCGTTTTGGAAAACATATCCTTTTAGGGGCTAAAAGTTATCCTTTTGAGGGCTAAAACATATCCTTTTAGGAGCCAAAAGGATATGTTTTAGTAACTGCCTCTATTTATGGCGGTTAGCACGTTGTTTTCGGTACTTGGCTTTTTGCATTGCCGAACCGCTGCCGTGTGCTCCCGTCACATACTTTTTTTTCTTCGCCTTGGTCTTAACCTTGTCGTCCTGTTTCGGCTTGTCGCCGCCTCTGCCAAAGTTAATTCCATTCAGCAGTATGTCATCGAAATCGCTCATGATCAAATTGAAAGTTGAAAAATGAAAATTGAAAATTATGATTACTATTTACTATCTGTCCCTTATAAACCGTTACTTTTGGTTGTTTTTATTATTGAGGTCAGCAATGAAATAATCTCTCTGACATCCTTATTTATAGAATCTTTCTCTATATCTGACAAATATTGTCCTTGATGTAGCATCTTAATCCAATATGTTGTTTCGTCAGCTTCTTTAAGTGCTATGTTGAGTTTATTTACAAAATCAGCTCTGCTCTGTGCGTTTCTGCTTTCAGCAATATTCGCGCCTATACTTGTTCCGCAGCGACTTAGTTGATTAACCCACGCCTTCTCAATATTACTTTTTCCCCTCAAATAAACTATCAGTTTTACCATTCGCTCCATCAGGAGGTCTGTCTTTATCTGGAGAGGGTTAGGTTTCCTGTTCAGCATAAGGTAATCATAATTTTCAATTCTCAACTCTCAATTTTCAATTTTCATCATTGATTTCACACGGAAATCAATGATGAAAGAGCCTTACGCCAGTAAATGCCATTGTGATGCCATACTTGTCGCAAGTCTCAATGACGTTGTCGTCACGCACTGAGCCGCCTGCCTGCGCTATGAACTCCACACCGCTTTTGTGGGCGCGCTCTATGTTGTCGCCGAATGGGAAGAATGCGTCTGAGCCAAGAGAAACCTTGGTGTTCTGTGCTATCCATGCCTTCTTCTCCTCGCGTGTCAGAGGCTCAGGCTTCTCGCTGAAGAACTGCTGCCATGTGCCATCTGCCAGTACGTCCTCATAGTCGTCGGAGATATACACATCGATAGTGTTGTCGCGGTCGGCACGACGTATGCCCTCCTTGAACGGCAGGTTCATCACCTTCGGACACTGCCTGAGCCACCATATATCAGCCTTGTTGCCTGCAAGGCGTGTGCAGTGTATGCGGCTCTGCTGACCAGCTCCTATGCCTATAGCCTGACCGTCCTTCACGTAGCACACGGAGTTTGACTGGGTGTATTTCAGTGTTATCAAGGCAATCATCAGGTCACGCTTAGCCTCAGCGGTGAAGTTCTTAGACTGAGTAGGGATGTTCTGGAACAATGCGTCATCTGCAAGGTTCACTTCGTTGCGACCCTGCTCAAACGTCACACCGAAGCACTGCTTTGTCTCCACTGGTGCAGGCTTGTAATTTGGGTCAATCTTGATGACGTTGTAGGTACCCTTGCGCTTGTCACGCAGTATCTGCAGTGCCTCATCGGAGTAAGAAGGAGCTATCACACCATCACTCACCTCACGCTTGATGAGCGTTGCCGTAGCAGCATCACACTCGTCGGAAAGTGCGATGAAATCGCCGTAACTTGACATTCTGTCGGCACCACGAGCACGAGCATAAGCACAAGCTATGGGAGTGAGGGGCAGCTTCACGTCGTCAACAAAGTAAATCTTCTTCAGCGTGTCGCTCAGTGGCAGACCCACCGCAGCACCGGCAGGACTCACGTGCTTGAAGCTTGCAGCAGCAGGCAAGCCGGTTGCCTCCTTCAGTTCCTTTACCAACTGCCATGAGTTAAGTGCGTCGAGGAAGTTGATATAGCCAGGACGGCCGTTAAGTACTTCGATGGGCAGTTCGCCCTCATTCATGTAAATGCGTGATGGCTTCTGGTTAGGGTTGCAGCCATACTTCAGTTCCAGTTCTTTCATTTCTTTATTCTGTTATTTCGTTAATTTTGCTGTTTTGCTCTGCAAAGTTACTAAAAAAACACGAGATTCTCATCCTTTACCCTTCTTTCTTAATTAAATTTAGTAACTTTGTGAGTACATCTTTTCCCTGGAACAACGCTTCCAACGGTCAAAACTAAGCGGAACCAACCCACTTAAGGTCAGCTCCGCTCTCACGTTTATTGTTTAACACTATGTTATCTTACTGCTTCTGCAGTGTAGCTGTCATACTTCCGGCATTCAGTGTTGCAGTATTTCCATTGATGCTAACCGTACCACCAAATTGTTGACCGCCACTAAGCATAAGTGTGAGAGTATTGCCAGAATAACTGTAGGCATCGATGTGAGGATCGCCCTCTGTGTACATCTCGCCATTATTGCCAAACACCATAACACTACCTACTGGAGCACCTTCCATACTGCACTGAGTCATCTTCCAACGACCTTTAATGCCTCCTGTTGGATAAACGTATGAAGGCTTCTTCATCACAATGCCAAGATAGTCACTGCTGCTTGATGCACTAAGATATTCTCCATTGAGCACATTGCCCTCGCTGACGAGCACGAGCTTACCATTGGCAATAGCTTCGTTACCGTTAGTGATGGAGAATCTCAGACGTGTGTATCCATCCTTTGTCTCCTCATCACATGTGTAGGAGAATATCTGGTTACTGCTGCTGATGGTGCATGTACCATTTTTATTGAAGGTGAAACTCTGACCTACCTTAGGATAGTCTGGATCATCGTCCATCATTACTTCCCACGTACCTACCATCTTGGTAGAGTTTACATTTACCTCATCATCGTCATCGCCACTGTCATCATCACCTGAAGATGAACCATTCTTCTCCATAGTGTATGTGTAACTCATAGATTGACCGCCAGCTGT
>JAFXZF010000098.1 GCA_017541365.1 Prevotella sp. | reverse complement strand
GTGGCATGTCAGTTACAAAGTATCTACAACATGTAGGCATCAACTATAACACTTATAACTATTGGCGTAAGAAACTGAAGGAGAATGATTCCCCAAAGCCGGAACTCGCTCCTATCAGTTTCACCCGACATGCAGATCCTGTGTTTTCCAGTGCTGTACCTTCTGGTGCGACTCTCTTATTCCCCAACGGTCTTCGTGCCCACTTTGGTAGCGGTACGGAAGGCGTACTTCTGGAATTGTTAAACAATAGCCTTTCCACCCATGTTCTGCCTGAATGATACGATGCGCTACTACCTATGCCCTGGGAGGACTGACATGCGCAAAGGCATCAGCTCTCTCTGCGGCGTGGTGCATGAGAAGATGAGAAGTGATGTGCGTAATGGTGACGTATTCATCTTCATCGGCTCAAGTCGTAAGCTGATGAAGCTGCTTCATGCCGAGGACGGGGGTATGGTGATGTATGTCAAGCGGTTAGAAGCCGGACGCTTCAAACTGCCAGAATATGACGAAAATACGCAGAGCTATCAAATGGAGTGGCGGGATCTTGTAGTAATGGTGGAGGGCATACAAGAGTCTCCAGACCAGCGACTCAGGCGCCTTCGTGCACAACGAAGAGAGTATGTGGTATAGGTTAAAATCCATTATACATATATTACTGATTATTAGCTATTTATAGCACAAAATATTCTTTCTTCTCAGATATTCTTTGTACCTTTGCACTATATTTATAAGGTACAAGAAATGACTCAGGAAGAGATGCTTTCACAGATGGAAATGATGCTGCAGCCTCTGCAGCAGGTAAATGCATCCCAGGCTGAGACCATCAAGAAACTGACTGAGCAGAACGAATCTCTGCAATCCCGTATCAAAGAATTGACTGCCCAGATTGCATGGCTTAACCGTCAGCTCTTTGGTCGCAAGTCCGAGAAACTCCCCATCATCGATCCCAACTATCCGGATCTTTTCGCAGGCATGCTTCCTGAGAATGCGCAGCAGATAGCAGATGCTCATGACGAAGCTGTAGAGAAGATCGTCAAGACTAAAGAAGAACGTCGTCAGGAGAAGAAGAACCGTATCATGATGGAGGACCTTCCTGTACTGGAACAGGTAATCCTTACACCGGATAATCTCGACACGAATCTCTATAAGAAGATTGGCCAGGAGGTGACCCGTATCGTGGAGCACAAGCCCGGCCAGCTTTATATCAAGGAGATTATCCGCGAGAAGTGGGGCTTGAAGGACAACACCTCCACGGCTCCTAAAGGTATGAGCGGTGTGCTGATTGCCCCCATGCCCCTGCTGCCTATCTACAAGGGAATCGCAGGAGCCAGCCTGCTTGCAGAGATATTGCTTCAGAAATATGAGTACCACATGCCTTACTATCGTCAGATTAAACAGTACAGCCACCTTGGCATGAAGGGTCTGACTGAAAGCACGGTAGACGGCTGGTTTAAGCAGACGATGGAGCTTCTCAAACCTCTCTATGAGGTACTCAAGTCAGAAGTCATGAAAGCGGACTATGTACAGGCAGACGAGACGACGACTCCGGTCATCAACAAGGAGACCCACAAGGCTGCGAAGGAATACCTCTGGATGGTGCGGGCAGTGATGGAGCGTCTGGTGCTCTTCCATTACGACCAGGGCTCCAGGGCGGGTGCGGTGATAGAGTCGCTGGCAAATAGATACAACTTTAAGGGCTATCTACAATGTGACGGTTTTGCAGGCTATGAGACGGCCTTCAAGACTAACCCTGACGTGCTTCTTGTAAACTGTATGGTAC
>JAFXZF010000097.1 GCA_017541365.1 Prevotella sp. | reverse complement strand
GTCGCTGGGGTTGATGTAGTCAAGACCACCCTCGATAGGCATACCGTCGACGATATACAACGGGTTGCTGTCGTTGACAGAGCCGATACCACGCACACGGATACGTGAGGCAGCACCAGGCTGTCCTGAATTAGAGGTGACGTTCACACCGGCTGCCAAGCCCTTCAGGGCATTGTCCATACGCACGGGAGCCGTACCGTTAAGGTCATCACTCGAGACCTTGGCGATGGCGGCAGTCACCACACTCTTCTTCTGCACACCATAACCGATGACCACCACGTCCTGCAGCGTCTGAGCGTCTTCTTTCAGCGTCACGCGCATGCCGTTCTTGGCAATCACCTCCTGCGATGTGTAGCCGATATAACTAATAATAATAGGTGTACCCTCCTCGACCTTGATGGTGAAGTTACCATCGAAGTCAGTAATGGTTCCATTCTGAGGGTTACCTTTCTCGACGACGGAAGCACCGATGACGGGCTCCCCGAGATCGTCTGTCACAGTTCCCAAGATGCCTTGGGCACGCGTAGCCATCGACACCATCAGTGTCAACAGCAACCATAGATACCTGCTTTTTTTCATACTTTTGTTAGTTATTATTAATTGGAATAAAATGTAATGTCGCTCTTTTGATTCGACAGTGCAAAATTACGACTATTTTAGACTCATTTCAAGTGCAAAGGTCGAAAAAGTGGATGATTATCAAGATTCAGAAAGGTTATCTACCTTATTATCAGACACTTAAAGAAATCGCCCATCCTAAAAAGAGTGGACGAAATATAGAGGTGTATTTTTAACACTTTAGCCCGTTTTGGGGGCAAAATCGCATCAGAGCGTATCAGATGGCTGCCAACGCTAACGAATAATACTTCGAGTCTGGGGAGTCGGCTCTGGAGGGTAACACACAGCAACATTGCGTACCCTGCAACACTCCTGCTGTCTTGGCATAGCCGAAGAGGGTAAGCGTCTTATAGAACACGTTTCCTGCCACAATATCAGGAAAGATGAGAGCATCGGCCTGTCCGTCGATCACGGATCGGATGCCCTTCTCATGAAGGCTCACGGAGTCGAGCGAGGTCTTCAGGTCTAATGGTCCGTCGATAATACAGCGTCCGAACTTGCCTGTCTGGGCCTCTGCGATGATCTCCAGATAGTCGACGGTATAGGGGAAGGTCTTAGCGCTGACCTTCTCAGCACAGTGGATCAGGGAGATACGGGGTTCCTCGATGCCTAACGCATGACAGACATAGTTTACATAGTGGATCTGCTGACGCCGCTGTGCCTCGGTAGGCACGGGGATGACCGCTGCATCGGTGAAGAACAGCAGTTTCTCATACTTCGGGATCTCCGCCATGGCCACATGCGTCAGCACATGCCCCGGACGGATGATGCCATGTTCCTTATCTAATATTGCGCGCAGGAGGACATCGGTATTGATAAGACCCTTCATCAGGATGTCCGCCTCACCGCTCTTACACAGGGCCACCGCCCTTCGCGCACATTCCTCCTTATCGTCGCCGTCCACATAGATAGGTTCGATAAAGCCCATCTCCTGCCCTTTCTCCACGGCATACCGCGTACTGGCATCATTGGCGCAGACCACTGCCACGCGCTTCTTGTCGCCCCGTTGCTGGAGGAACACAATCATGTCGTTCAAGTTTCTAATCGATTGCATATAGTCGTACTTTTAGGTTTTATGGTGCAAATATAAGCAATTTTTCTGAATCGTGCATCTTTTTTCGCAGAAAGTTCAATAATCTCACACAGATCTCTCAGATCTTACAGATATTTCTGCCCTTGCTTTGCACGACGGACGCCAATGCTTTCCATACTTTGTGGAGATGCCTTGCATGCTTTGTGGAGATGCTTTCCACTATATAGTGCAAATGCCTTGCACGAGCCAAAGGAACTATCCCCACAACCCTTACCAGGCATCTTAACAAAATCATGTCTTGGACACGAGGGCGCGGCACCGCGGCAGCGCTCGATCGGTGTTGAAAAATTGTTTTTATAAAACTTGCACAATCAAAGAAAATATGCTATCTTTGCACTCAAAAGGCTCACACAGGGACAGTCCCCCTGATTTGCCCCCTGATTTATAGACTATGAAGAAAAGGATGTTTGGAGTCATCATTGTGATGGCTGTACTGGTTCTGGTAGGCGTGTCATGGGATAAGCCTACCAAGAAGGAGAATGTCCAGGATGAGAATGTGTATGAACTGAAAGACAAGTCATGGAGCTGGCACATTGATGGTGAGTTTAAATATCCCAGCACCTATAAACGATCTAAATTGTGGATTGATGATGTTCCTGCATTCGTAGAAGTGTTCTCGGGTGGTGAAATCCTATTATGCTATTGGCCATTACTTGGGGCGTGGTCAACACAAATCGATTTCCCAGAAGAAGGGGTATGGCTTAGTCCAACAGAGAAAGTGAAGAATATCACGTACAGAGCAGATTCTAAAGGAATCGCTTCTGGATATACACAGAATGGCAATATCTATTATCTGAAGCAGAAGATGATGCCAGGTGCTGATGTAGTCCATAGTAAGGTTTTGGTATTGATATATCCACCATCAGAGCAGAAAAAGGTTTCGTCATTAATAAATGTTGTAAAAGACTGGTGATTATGAAGAAGATACTCCTGATGATGGCCGTTGCTACAATGGCAATGGCTCAGACGACAACGGACGCCCAGACCGTCAAGTGCCCTCCCATCACCCCTGCCTGGGCCTTGGGACATATCGTATGGGAAGACAGCCTGAATAATACTCAGGGTGCGACACAATTGGTAAACGGCTATCTGGAACGACAGATCCCTGTGGACGGCATT
>JAFXZF010000096.1 GCA_017541365.1 Prevotella sp. | reverse complement strand
TTCGCAAAGAACTTGCGTACGAAGGTGTTAGTGTAATCATACCTCGTCGTGAGTGCATTCAGACAGCAAGTCGTCATGCTCGTGAAAAAGCAAAAGCAAAGGAGGGAGCTAAGTAATTATGAAAAAAGACATTATTCTCTGCGGTGTGGGAGGACAAGGTATCCTCTCTATCGCTACAATCATAGGTGAGGCTGCAACTAAGGCTGGCTTGTATCTGAAGCAGGCAGAGGTTCACGGAATGAGTCAGAGAGGTGGTGACGTGCAGTCAAATCTGCGTCTCAGCACCGAGCCAATCTACTCAGACCTTATCTCACTCGGAGGTGCAGATGTTGTCATCTCTATGGAACCAATGGAGGCTCTCCGTTATATGCCTTATCTCTCAAAGAAGGGTACGGTTGTGACTTCAAGTAAGCCATTCGTCAATATCCCTAACTATCCTGACGAGGATGCTCTTCAGGCAGAACTTGATAGCCTTCCTTCTGTGGCCAAGCTCGATATTGATACTGTGGCAAAGGATGCGGGCAATCCTCGCGGTGCCAATATGGTGCTTCTCGGTATGGCTGCTCCTTACATCGAAATCCTTACCGTCGAGCAGCTTCGTGCCGCTATCGCTGTTGTCTTTGCCCGTAAGGGGGAGGCTGTGGTAGAGGCTAACCTCAAGGCGTTTGATGAAGGAGTAAGAAATAAGTAAAGCCTAACCAAGCCTTCCCAAAGGGAAGGATGTTAGATAGTCTTGCAAATTAAAAGAAACATTATACTAATAAATTTATTTAGCCAAGCCTTCCTGAAGGTTTTATGTGTATAAAACATCCTTCCATTTGGGAAGGCTTGGTTAGGCATTTTATGATTTTAAACCCTGCAATGGAGTGCATGGACCGCGAGTCCATGACCAAGCTACAGTCTGAGAGACTCGTGGCTACAGTGAAAAGATGTTACGAGAACGTACCGTTCTACCGTAAGAAAATGGATAAGATGGGCATCAAGCCTGAGGACATCAAGGGCGTGCAGGATATCCATAAGCTTCCATTCACAACCAAGCACGACCTTCGTGACGAATATCCATTCGGATTGAATGCTGTTCCTATGGAACAGATTACCCGTGTTCATGCTTCAAGCGGTACGACAGGTAAGCCTGTTGTAGGCACTTACACCAAGGGCGACCTTGAGCGTTGGGCAGAAGGTGCAGCTCGTGTGTTTGCTGCTGGTGGCGTTACAAAGGGTGATATCGTGCAGGTAAGCTACGGTTACGGACTCTTCACAGGCGGTCTTGGTGCTCACGATGCAGCCGGTCATCTCGGTGCTGTGCAGTTGCCTACATCTGCCGGAAACTCAAGCAAACAGATCATGCTCATGAAGGACCTCGGCTCTTCTGTTCTCTGCTGTACTCCTTCATACGCCCTTCACCTTGCTGAGGTACTTGAGAATACCGACGGCGTTTCTATTGACGATATGAAGCTCCGTGTAGGTTTCTTCGGTGCAGAGCCTTGGACAGAGGGTATGCGTAAGGAACTTGAGGATAAGCTTCACATCAAGGCTATGGATATCTACGGTCTCACAGAGATGAGCGGCCCTGGTGTTGGTGGTGAGTGTGAATATCAGGACGGTACTCACCTTTGGGAGGATATGTATTACCCAGAGATTATTAATCCTGACACTCTTGAGCCATGTGAGCCGGGTGAGTTCGGTGAGCTTGTCTTCACATCACTCACAAAGGAGGCTATGCCAATCCTTCGCTATCGTACCCGTGACCTTACCCGTCTCATCTACGAGCCATGTAAGTGCGGACGTACCGCTGTTCGTATGGATCGCATCCTTGGCCGTTCTGACGATATGATGATCATCCGTGGCGTGAACGTATTCCCAAGTCAGATTGAGACTTGTCTCACAGAGTTCCCAGCCTTCACTCCTCAGTATTTCATCACCGTTGACCGTAAGAACAACGAGGATACCTTCGACCTTGACGTTGAGCTTCGCACGGAATACTTCTCTCCAAACCCTTCAAAGCAGATGCCATTCATCAAGCCTCTCTACGATCGTATCGTGTCAATGGTAGGCATCAAGCCAAACATCCACATCAAGGAGCCGGGAAGCATTCAGCGCTCAATAGGTAAGGCTAAGCACGTAAACGATAAGAGAGTGTTTAAGAATTAGAAGCCTAACCAAGCCTTCCCAAAGGGAAGGATGTTTTATAGTGAGATAAACACTATGGCATACGATTATG
>JAFXZF010000095.1 GCA_017541365.1 Prevotella sp. | reverse complement strand
CGCTTGTCGAGCGACTGCTGATAGAGCAACTGGGCTTCGAGAAGGTCTGACATACGGCTTGTTCCTGCCTTGTAGTAGTCACGGTTCAGACGCAGGTTCTCCTCTGCCTGTTCTATGCTGCGATGCGCAATCTGGAGCTGTTGGTATGCCTCCTCCACGTTGTTCCATGCGTTTTGCATACGGATTTTAAGCAACTCGGAGTTATCGGCAAGCTGTTCCTCTGCTTTCTGCTGCTCTATCTTCTTGCGCTTGATGGAGTGTGAGCCTCCCCACCAGTCGGATATCGGGACATTGACGGTGGCGAAGATCATGCCAAAGGTGCGGTCGTTATCCAACAGGTTGTGGTAGTTATACCCTGCACCTACGCCCACGGTCGGCATATTCTTGCCTATCTCCATCTTGCGTTGCAGTTTGGTAGCCTCCACCTGTTTGTTCAGCAACTGGTATTCGGTTGTGTGCTGCAAAGCCTGATCATAGTCCTGTCTGGTGGCTTGTATTGAAGAGACATCCCTGATTTCTGCACTCTTCACGCTAAACTGATTGCTGTTGATTCCGCAGTACTGAGCCAGAAGCATACGCACGATATTGATACCGTTGTTCAGTTTTACCTTATTGCTCTCTACATCATTCTGACGGAGCTGCACCTGAAGAAGGTCGTTGCGCATGGCTACACCTGCACGTACTGCCACATCCACATCCTTATGAATGTCTGCCAACAGGGCTTGAACGGTTTCGATGGTCTTCAGTTTCTCTTGCAAGGTGACGAGTTGCCAGTAGTACTGCTCCGTCTGTCTCTCCACCTCTTTCTGAGACAGTTGCAGTTGCAGTCGGCTTACGTCCTCTCCTACTTTCGCCAGACGGTTGCCATTGACAATCTGACCTCCTGCAAAGACGGGCTGAACGGCCGTGATACCTGCTATCGTTCCGTTTTTCATCATGGTCATGCTCATCGGACTTCCCAAAGAGGCGAGGGCTTCGGGAGGTAGCATCTGAGCAAGTGATGCACCCAGTTCGGGCGTGATATACTCAGATGGGTTGATGTCCATCTTCGCCATTCCTTTGTCGGCATTGAACCAAAGTCCTGTGCCGCTTAAGTTAGGGAAATACTTTGAGAATGCCTCCTTGCGCTGATGCTGTGCGGCATCAATGGAATGCCTCGCGCTTCGTATGGCGATGTTATTGTTGAGTGCGGAGTCCTTGAGCTGACTCAAGGTGTATGTCTGTGCCGAGGCTGACATTGCGCAGCACAAGGCTATGAGGGATAGGGTTGTTTTCATTCTTTTGTTTTGTCTAAGGTCTAAGGTCTTCTAGTCTATGGCTTTTGACCTTTGACCTTTGACTTTTGACCTTTGACTTTATTTAGTTGATACTTTCCAATAAATAACCGGTAGCATGGTGACAACCATGATGAGAGAGCCGATACCTCCCGCGAAGATAGTTACGCCTACAGGCATCCAGAACGAGCTTTGGGCTATTATCATCGGTACCACACCGACGGCGGTGGTGGCTGTGGTGAGGAAGATTGGCACCATACGGCGCTTGCCAGCATCGTAGGCGGCTCGCTTCACGGCTTCGTTGTATGCCTGACGGTCGTTTTCTTCGCTTTCTGACAAGAGTTTCCTTCTCTGCTGAATGGCATGTTCGAAGATGAGAATCTCGTTACGCATAATCATTCCCATGAGCGTGATGAGACCGAAGATGGAGGTAAGTCCGAGGGCACGGTTCATCAGGCCGAGTCCGATGAGTGCACCTGGTGTCATCAAGCCGAGGGCTGCCATGCAGATGGTTGTGATACCATATTTCTTGAAGTTGAAGAGCAGGAAGAAGAACACGATGACCAAGGCAATGGCGATGCCTCCGAAGATCTGTGGCATAGCCTCGTCGCCGTATTCTATCTCGCCGCCTACCTCGCTTCTCACGCTTTGCGGCATCTGTATCTCGTTCTGCATGATGCGGGCTATCTCCTTTTCCACAGGGGCGGTAAATACGCCATTTGCGAACTGTGCTGTGACCGTGATGCAACGCTCACCGCCACGATGCTGTATGCGGCTCTCGCTCCATTTCGGCTTCACCTTTGCAATCTGAGACAATGGCACGGTGCTGTTAGTGTTGTTGATAGCTCCTGAGAGCATAGACATAGGCGATGACATTCCGAGGCTTCCAATGCCAGAGAAGGTCATGTCGGTATCATCTTTCACTACTATCGGCAGGTCGTAGTTGCCTTCCCATATCTGACCAACACGCAGGTTGCTCGATGTTGCACCGATGGCAAGCTGTGCAGAAGCGCGTGTGAAACCGAGCTGTGCAGATGCCACAGGATCAAGCTCTACGTTGATGATAGGGTAGGGCTGCATGAAGTCGGTATGTACCCATTCCAGTTCCGGCATCTTACGCATACGCTCCATGAGTCTTTCGGCTGCCACATGCAGGGAGTCGAGGTTGTCGCCATAGAAGCGGTACTCCAGTTCGTTGACCTCAAGATAGTCGAGACGCTTGAACTTGACGTAGGCATTCGGGAATATCTCGCTCAGTCGTGGCTGATACTCTGCCAACAGGTCGATAGTGGCTTGGTCAGACTTGGTGTTGACGATGAACTGGGCATAGTTGGCACCTGCCATCTGTGGGGCGTAGGCATCCATGAAGCGTGGTGATGAACAGCCTATGAAGCTCGTGATATCCACTATACGCTCATCCTTCTGCAATACGTGCCGAACGGAATCGGCTATCACTTCTGTCTCTTTCATGCCCTTGCCGTCGGGCAGGAATATCTCTACTGCAAACTGATCGCGGTCAGCGTATGGGAAGAGGCGTATCTTCAGCGTAGGGACGATGATTGTGGATAGCAGGATTATGCCTATGCCTCCTACGATAGTAAGCCAAGGGTTCTTGAATGTCCATGCGAGTACGCGGTTGTATGTGTTCTGCACCCAATGCGTTATGGCGTTGCCGTCTGTGCTCACCTTATCGGGCTTGATGATGCGGACCTCAAGGAACGGAATAACCGTTACGGCGAGGATAAGCGATACCATCAGGTTGATGGTTATGGTCCAAGGGAAAGCTTCCAGACAGTCGCGGAATATTCCCTTCATGGTGAACAGGAAGGGGAAGAAGATGGCGCAGATGCAGATGGTGGCAAGCATCATCGGCATGAAATACTGTCGGGCAGACTCTATGGCAGCCACTTTCGGTTCGTAGCCCTTGCCCAGATATTCAAGGTATCCGTCGATTACTACGATGGAGTTATCAACTATCATTCCTAGTACCACGATAAGCGCCGCGAGCGTTACGATGTTCAGTTCGATGCCCACCATATACATAATGGCAACAGAGACGAATGTGCTCAGAGGTATGGTTATGGCGGCTACTATTGCCGAGCGCAGAGGGAAGAGCACCATCATGACGATGATGATGATTGCCATGGATATGAGCAGGTCGCGAAGGAATGACGTGATACTCATCGTTACGACCTTCGGCTTGTCGGCTATGCGCGTTACGTTGACATCTTCCGGAAGTACCGATGTGCGGAACTCATCGAGCACACGGTCAACATCCTCACCGTATTGCATCACATTATTGCCCGGTGTCATCTCCATGGAGAGGAGCACGCATGGATGTCCGTTCTGCTCTATGCGACTTGCCATAGGCTCATATTCACGCTCTACACGGGCGATATCCCTCACACGCACCACCTTTCCGCTTGCAGGGTCGCTGAAGATAATCATGCTTGCTATCTCCTCCTCGCTGTTTGTGGTAGATGCTACGTGGATAGGAATCTGCTGGTCGCTATCGTCTATGCTACCGCTCATGGTTGTTATGCCTTGAGTTTGCAGTTGTGAGAAGAGCATCTGCTGTCCTATGCCGTAGGCTTGCAGTCGTTTGCGGTCAATATAGAGTGAAATCTGTTCCTTCTGTTCTCCGAATAGCTTGACATTGGCAACGGAAGGGATGCGGCGAAGTCGGTCGCTGAGGTCGTCGCTGTATTGTTTCAGTTCGCGGTAGCTGCGCTGGTTGCTCTCTATGGCAATGAGCAGGGCGGAGGTGTTACCGAAGTCATCGTTTACGACAATGGCAAGAACGCCCGAAGGAAGCTGAGGCTTGAAGGCATTAAGACCGTGCTTTATCTTCGACCATACCTCATCCTTGTTGTTCACGTCATCGTTCAGCTTCACCATGACGATGCACATGCCGTTCTGCGATGTAGTAGTTGTCTTGGCACGGTTTACCTCGCCATAAGTGAAGAGGTAACGCTCAAGCGGACGTGCTACCTGCTGCTCTACTTCCTCGCTTGTGGCACCTGGATATACGGCTACCACCACGCCCTGTCGGATTGTGGCGTGTGGAAATTCATCCTTCGGCATTACGTACATACCGTAGATGCCCAGCACGAACAGGATGCCAACTATTAGCAGCGATATAGAGTAGTGTTTCAATGGCCATTTCAGCCAACTTGTCTTTTTTCCCATACTAATACACCACTTTCGTTCCTTCACTTAGTTTCTGATACCCTTCCGTTACTACACGCTGTCCCATTTCGAGACCGTCGGTAATGGAGATGGAGTTACCAATGGTCTTGCCGACACTCACCTTTGCACGGTGTGCGGTATTGTCATTACCCACGATCCATACGAACAAAGAGCCGTCGGCAGCCTTCTGTACCGATGTGACAGGTAGTGACATGCCTGTGATGCCTTTCGATACGGATGTCGGGAAACTTACGTTTGCCACCATACCGGGGAGCAGTTTGCGGTCGCTATTCTGTACGTTGATACGCACGTCGTATGTGTGTGTGAGTGCATCTGCTTGTATTCCTTTCTCTATGTTTCCTCCGCGTACCTGCTTCTGTGCAGCCTCTACGCTTATATTAGAAGGCGTGGAAGTGGTGATAGCGCTTATTTCAGCTTCTGGAATTGAAACCTTCACCTTTACGCTGGTTATATCGAGGATAGTGACAACGGCTTGAGAGGGTAGGGCAGTCTCGCCACTACCAATGAGTTTCTTGCCTATGATGCCGCTTACAGGAGCCTTAAGCTGACAGTCGGCAAGGTTTTTCTTTGCCACTTCCAACTGTGACTTTGCCTGTGCCACCTTGCTCTGTATCTCTACCCATTGCACTTCGGGCAGAGAACCGTTGTCGTGCAGCATCTTATAGCGTTGCAGGGCATCGTTGGCTTGCGACATCTGAGCCTCGGCACCATCAAGCAGGTTACGGGCTTGAGTGTCGTCCATTTCTGCGATGAGCTGTCCTTTACTAACTGCCTTGCCTTCGCTTACAAGTACACGCTTTACAACGCCCATGCCCGTGAAGCTGACGGCTGTCGCCTCACGTTCCTCTATAATACCTACATACGTATGGCTGCCGTCAGAAGATGCAGAAGACACTATCTGGGTTTGCACCCTTGTAGGAGCCTTGGTTCCGTTCTCTTTCTTCTCACTACAATTGCATACCATCAGAATGGTAATTAATCCTAAAATACCTTTTTTCATTGTCCTTATTGTTTGTTTTGGATGCAAAAATATCTCTTTTTTTGTTAATGATGATGTTCTAAATGGTGTATTTTATTGTATTTTTGACTTGTAAACGAGAGATAGATATTAATATATTCCATTTAGAACATTGTTTTTGGTTGAAATTGCTTAACTTTGCAGACAAAAAGTGAAGTTTAGCAAGCTCAACTTCAAGTGAAAAGTTAAGAGTGAAGAGTTAAGAATTTAGGTTTGTATTGCAGTTTTAAGGTCGTTTATTAACCTTATGCTATAAAATGTAACTTGAATTCTTCACTCTTAGTTCTTCACTCTTCACTTTCAACTTGAGCTTTGCGAAAGTTGAATAATATGAAAAAAGAAGTAATTTCGCTCCAGACGCTAACCGACAATGGGGATGTTCAGATTGGTTATTCAGACAACGATATTGCAATTATTGACAGTTTCCAGAAACTGGCAGAGATAAGTGCAGCCCATGTGGAAATGAATGCCGTGGCTATCTGTACACGAGGTAAGGCTATGGGCACTATAAACGGCAAGACGATAGAGGTGCATAAGAATCAGGTGGCAATTATTCCTCATGACGTAATGGTTACCGACCTGATGATTAGTCCTGATTTCGACATGAAGGTGATGCTCTTTACCAATCGCATCCTGCATAGCTTCTTGCATGAGAAGGTGAATATATGGAATGATGTGGTATATATTCATCGTATGCACGTAATCACGATGGAGGATGATGATCTCCGTTTCTATACGAATCTCTATGAGATGCTGAGTCTGTGTTTCTATAAAGAGGAGGAATGTTATCCTTTCCGAACAGATGTTATTCAGGCACTTTTAAGAGGTGCTATCCTCGGACTTTGTGGTGCATTGAAGCATCGTATGCTTAACGATAAGGAATCCATAGTCAGAGGTACTGGTAACAATCATTTCCAGCGTTTCCTCGACCTGCTGCATTCCTTGGAGGTGAAGCATCATTCCACAAAATGGTATGCCTCAGAACTTTGTATCACGCCTAAGTATCTTTCGTTTATCTGTAAGAAGAACTCAGGCAAGACTGCAAGTGAATGGATTACGGAGCATGTAATGGAGGATATTCGCTATAATCTGAAACAGACGGATTATAGTAACAAGCAGATTTGTGATATGCTCGGTTTCCCTAACACCTCGTTCTTCGGCAAGTATGTCAAGGATCATTTCGGTATGACACCGATGCAGGTGAGGTTGCAGTAAGGGATTGCTTTAGAAAAAAAGTTTCGGTTACACATTTATGTAACCGAAAACAATGACACCCTATGCGTTTTGATTATAGGAACTCCACAAGACGGGTGCCGTCTGGCTGCTCGGTGATGCTGACCTTCACGGTGTCGGCAGGGAGGATGTCTTCGATGAGTTCCGGCCATTCCATGAGACAGACGGAGCCGGATTCTACATAGTCCTCGAAACCGATGTCATAAACCTCTTCCTGCTTCTTGATTCGGTAGAAGTCGAAGTGATAGACAGGCTCGCCTTGCCCGTCGGTGTATTCGTTTACGATGGCGAAGGTAGGGGATGTGATGACGTCCTCAACGCCAAGTTCCTCGCATATTGCCTTGATGAATGTTGTCTTGCCTGCGCCCATGTGGCCGTAGAAGGCAAAGATGGTGTTGTCGCCCATTGCTGCCACGAATTGCTTGGCAGCCTCGTTGATATGAGCTAAATCATCAATTTTTATTTTCATAATGTGTGTTTATTATTATACTATTTGCGTTTAGCTTACTAACTTGCCCTTGCCCCTCTACGGGGAAAGGATGTCCGAAGGACAGGAAAGGGGCTGTAGTTTGGCTTTTTACTTTTTCCTTCCCTTCATCGTGATGAGAGGGATGAGCATTTCCTCCATTGAGATACCGCCGTGCTGGAAGGTGTCCTTATAGTACTGCACGTAGTAGTTGTAGTTGTTCGGGTAGGCAAAGAAGTCGTTGCCGGTGGCGAACACGTAGCTCGTGGAGAGGTTCGGTGCTGGAAGTTGTGCCTTCTGCGGCTCCTTGATGACGAAGAGGTCCTTGCTGTTATAGGACAGGTTCTTGCCGAGCTTGTAGCGCAGGTTGGTGTTGGTGTTGCGGTCGCCTACAATCTTCACCGGACGGTCGGCACGTATGCTGCCATGATCGGTGGTGAGGATGACGCGGTAGTCGGTCTGGGCGAGTGCGGTGAAGAGTTCGGAGAGCACGGAATGCTTGAACCAACTTAGGGAGATGCTGCGGTATGCGCTCTCGTTGTTTGCAAGCTCGCGCACCATCTTCGACTCCGTACGTGCGTGGGAGAGCATATCGATGAAATTGATAACCACGACGTTGAGACTGTTCTGCTGTAGCGACTTGAACTGCTGCATGAGTTTGTCGCCGCCGTTTGAGTCGTTTATCTTATGATATGAGAACGTGTCGTGACGGCGATAGCGTTCTATCTGTGTCTTGATAAGCGGTGCCTCGTTGAGGTTCTTACCTTCGTCCTCATCCTCGTCAACCCATAGCTCCGGGAACATCTTGGCTATCTGCTGTGGCATGAGTCCACTGAAGATGGCATTGCGGGCATACTGTGTGGCAGTTGGCAGGATGCTGGTGTAGAGGTCTTCCTCGATATCGAACATATCGCCTATCTCTTCGGCAAGCACGCGCCACTGATCGAAGCGGAAGTTATCAATTACGATAAGGAACACTTTCTCGCCCTTGTCGAGAAGCGGGAATATCTTTGTCTTGAAGATGTCGGGAGACATCGTTGGGCGTTGGGGGTTGGATGATGGGTGTTGGGGTGGAGTAGGCGCCACCCAGTCCATATAGTTCTTCTTAATGAACTTTGCAAAGCCGAGGTTTGCCTCTTCCTTCTGCATCTTCAGCATCTCGGTCATAGATGAGTGTGTGGCGGAGAGTTCCAGTTCCCATCGCACGAGGAGCTTATACACCTCTTTCCAATCGTCGATGTTTCGGCAATCGGATATCTTCATTGATATATTCTGGAAGTTCTGCTGATAGCCTGTCTGTGTCACCTCGGTGACAATCTCGCGGCTGTGTATGTTCTTCTTTATAGAGAGCAGAATCTGCATGGGATTGACAGGCTTGATG
>JAFXZF010000094.1 GCA_017541365.1 Prevotella sp. | reverse complement strand
TTTGAAGCGGTTGAGCCTGTTGCGTTGCCGTCAGGCACGAGGAAGCTCTCAATGCTTGAGCCGTAAGAGCTCTTTGAGAGGTTGTAGGCAGCATCGCCCTTGTACTCTGCCTCCTTTGTGTTGGCTGAGACGAGCGACTGAGAAGAAACGAGTGTCTTGCCGTCAGACTTGCGAGTGTGAACCCAAGCGTAGGCGCAATCGCCGTCGTTACCCACGTGAGCGAGCATGCCGTCAGCAGAAGCGAAGCCGTGTGAACTGCCTGTCACGTCAGCAAGCTTTTCGTCATTTGCAGCATCGAGGATGACCTTTGCTGCTGAGAACTGACAGTAAGGGATGCCTGTCTCCGCGTTCACCATCTGCTTGACGAGGAAGAACGAGATCTGGTCGCCATAGCGGTAGTCAGCGTTGTTCTGAACAACGGCAGCAGAGAACTGCGCCACGGTTGTGTTGGAAGTGATAGATTCACCGCCCAGACGGATGTCGGTCTTCACGTTCTGTCCTGTGCCAGTCACCACGATTGCAGGGAGCGAGCCCTGTGAAATCTGATACGCAGTAGCCACACAAGCACCGCCTGCAACCGCCTGCTTGGTGAGGTAGATAGGTGTGCGCTGCATGTTCACCTTGACGAACATGTTGTAGTCGCTGAGCGTCTTCGGCTTAGCCTCGAAGCCGTAGTTAAGGAGCGGACGGATGCCCTTGTACATCGCGATGATGTTGCCCCACTTGGTGCGAGTCTGCATCTGAGCATTGCTGCGAGGGTTGCGGATGTGCGTCACCTTCTCGCTGATAACAGTCTGGCCGTTAAGGCTCTTGAATGTAAGGTTGCCGGCTGAGCCGTTAATCTTACTGATAATACCTGTTAGTTTTCCCATAAAAGCCTAACCAAGCCTTCCCAAAGGGAAGGATGTTTTATAGTAACATCCCTCTTTGGCCGCGTTGGTAATTCTCGGTTTTTAAGTGTTAATAATGAAATGAAACATATAAATCGTAGGCTCGAGGCCTTTTCTTTTTTGCTATATCTCCGATGTATAGAACGGATTTACAACGGCTTTACAACGGAATCACAACGGACTCACTTAGTGACCGCCATCACCCAACACCCATCACCCATCACCCGAATGACAAGTGCAAAATTACTAATACTTTCCCACATACAGAAAAATCACTCAAAGAAAATGCAAATTTATCCTATCTTTTCAAGGAAAGTTCTGATGCTCAGTGAGTTATAATAAGTGTAACATTTGTAACATATATAACATAAATTTTACACGCACCCTATGTGATACTCGCTCTGTCTTTGTGTTCTATATTCAAAATTATATATTATATTAATTAATATAATATATAATTTTGGGGTTTAGAGTGGAGAGTTTAGAGGTTAGTGTTTAGAGTTTAGAGGGGGTGTGTGAAAAATATGTTACAAATGATACGAATGTTACGAATTTATCTGCGCAGAAGTTTGGAGGAATCAGGGAAAATGTGTACTTTTGCAAAAAAATCAACGCCATGAGTAACATGAATTCATCATATCGTCCGCACGACCCTGGGCACGACTACTACGCACCGGGGATATACCTCATCACGCTTGTGGTGAGGAACAGGGAGCGTAACCATGAGCTTCTCGGTAGGCTCAATGAGGATGTGAAAGCCCCCGCCGTGGCGCTGACGGAGATTGGCAAGGCGGTGGAGGATTGCTGGGCGCGCATTCCTGAGATTCAGGCGAGGCACGGAAGGAAGGTGCGCATTCATGCCGCCGTGTGTATGCCCGACCACTTCCACGGGGTGATAGAGGTGCTGGAGAAGATGGACAGGAGCGTGGGCGAGGTGATATGCGGCTTCAAGATAGGCTGCACAAAGGCATGGAGAGAG
>JAFXZF010000093.1 GCA_017541365.1 Prevotella sp. | reverse complement strand
TTGGGAGGGCCTGGGTGGGCCTAATTATTAATAATCTGCATATCAGCGATCTTCTGCTGGAGCTCGCGGAGCTTCTCTTCCTGAAGCACGCGCTTATACTCGATAGGAACGATCTGAACGAAGTCCTCGATGTAGTGGTTCCAGTCGTCGAGCATACGGCGGGCAAGCTCTGAACCTGTGTAGAGATAATGCTGACGAACAAGCTCATGAAGTTCCTTGCGAGCTGATGCCTCCTCAACGAGGTTGATCTCTACCTGATCCATGTTACAGAAGTAGTCGAAGTTGTGGTTCTTGTCCCAGACATAAGCCACACCGCCTGACATTCCGGCTGCGAAGTTACGGCCTGTCTCACCAAGCACTACCACACGACCGCCTGTCATATACTCACAGCAATGGTCGCCTGCGCCCTCGATAACGGCAATGGCACCTGAGTTACGAACGCCGAAGCGCTCACCTACCCTACCGTTCACGTAAAGCTCACCAGTCGTTGCGCCATAGAGTCCGGTGTTACCTGCGATGATGTTATCCTCTGCCACGAAGTTAGCATCATAGCGTGCTGGAGGGAGGATAGAGATGCGGCCACCAGAAAGTCCCTTGCCGAAATAGTCGTTTGCCTCACCTTCGAGCTTGAGGTTCACGCCATTTACTGCGAATGCACCGAATGACTGACCTGCAGAACCCTTGAACTTGATGTTGATAGTTCCGTCAGGAAGACCTGCCTCACCATACTTCTTAGCGATAACGCCAGAGAGCATAGTACCTACGGCACGGTCTGTATTCTTGATAGCGTAGTCGAGATTTACCTCTTCCTTGTTCTCAATAGCCTTCTCGCAAGCCTTGATGATTTCCTCATCCTTGACACCCTCAACCTTAGTGAACTGACCACGATCCCAGTAGAGAGCCTTGTCAGTCTCTGGCTTATGAAGAAGGCGAGAGAAGTCGATTGTGCCCTGCTTTGTTGCAGGATCGGTAGGCTTAACCTCGATAAGGTCTGTACGGCCGATGATATCCTTGAGGTTCTTTACACCAATCTCAGAGAGGTATTCACGAACTTCCTGAGCAAGGAATGTGAAGAAGTTAACAACGTAGTCGGCATGACCGCGGAACTTAGCACGAAGCTTCTCATCCTGAGTAGCAACACCTACCGGACAGGTATTGGTGTTACACTTACGCATCATCAAGCAGCCGAGTACGATCAATGGCAGAGTACCGAATGAGAACTCATCTGCACCAAGCATAGCCATAATGATTACGTCGCGGGCAGTCTTGAGCTGACCATCGGTCTGGAGGCGAACCTGATTACGAAGACCGTTGATAACGAGTGTCTGCTGTGTCTCAGCAAGTCCGATCTCAGGAGAGATACCAGCGAAGCGCATAGAAGAAGCAGGAGAAGCGCCTGTACCACCTTCTGCACCTGAGATAACGATGAGGTCTGCCTTTGCCTTTGCTACACCTGCTGCGATAGTACCTACACCACTCTCAGCAACGAGCTTAACGCTAACGGCTGCTGTTGGGTTGATGTTCTTGAGGTCGAAGATGAGCTGTGCAAGGTCCTCGATTGAGTAGATGTCGTGATGTGGCGGAGGTGAGATTAGAGTGATTCCAGGAATAGCGTTACGAGTCTTGGCTATGATCTTGTTCACCTTGAAACCAGGCAACTGACCACCCTCACCAGGCTTAGCACCCTGTGCCACCTTGATCTGGAGTTCCTCTGCATTCACGAGATACTCAGCCGTCACACCGAAACGTCCTGATGCTATCTGCTTTGTCTTACTTGACAGACTCACTCCGTCAACCTCTGTGTGGTAGCGTGCGTTATCCTCACCACCCTCACCAGTATTACTGCGGGTGCCGAGTTTATTCATAGCGATGGCAAGTGCCTCGTGTGCCTCTATGGAGAGAGCGCCGAATGACATAGCACCTGTCACGAAATGCTTTACGATTGATTCTACTGGCTCTACCTCATCAATTGGAGTTGGCTTTGCAGCCTTTTTGAATCCGAAGAAATCACGAATGAAGATTGGCTTCTCCTTCTCGTCAACACTCTTTGCCCATTCCTTGAACTTGGCGTAAGAACCGAGGCGTGTGGCAATCTGCAGGTTGGCTATTGTCTCTGGGTTCCAGGCATGCTGAATACCATCCTTGCGATAGTTGAACAGACCCGCATTCTGAAGGAACTTTGGCATTTCGTCTGGAACGAATGCCTCGTCATGCAGACGGATAGCATCCTTGGCGATGTCACGCAGACCGATACCGCCTATCGTGCTTATCTCTGTTCCGAAGTATGTCTTCAAAAGTTCCTCTGACAGTCCGATAGACTCGAAGATCTTCGCACCACGATAAGAGCGGATCGTTGAGATACCCATCTTTGACATGATCTTCTTCAGACCCTTGTCAACAGCCTTGATATAGTTCTTCTCGGCAGTAGCATACTCTTCCTGCACCTGATGTGTCTTCACAAGCTGATCGAGTACGGCGAAGGTCATGTAAGGACAGAGGGCTGATGCACCATAGCCAAGGAGCAATGCAGCGTGCATCACCTCACGTATTTCACCAGACTCAACTATAAGGGCTGTCTGAACGCGCTTCTGAACGCTAATCAGATAGTGGTGAACAGCACTCACGGCAAGCAATGAAGGTATTGCTGCGTGTGTCTGGTCGATATCACGATCAGAGAGGATGATATAGTTCACACCGCTGTCCACGCTCTCTTCTGCCTTCTTGCAAAGATTGTCAAGGGCATCACGCAGACCTGCCTCGCCTTTCTCAATCTCGAAGAGGATAGGTAGCTTAACGGTCTTGAATCCCTTGTAGCGTATGTTACAGAGAATGTCGAGCTGTGTATTTGTAAGTACCGGCTGTGGCAGGCGCACCATTTTGCAGTTGCTCTCGTCTGGAGTAAGGATGTTTGTTCCAACTGCACCGATATACTCTGTGAGCGACATTACAAGTTCCTCACGTATAGGGTCAATAGCAGGGTTTGTTACCTGTGCAAACTGCTGACGGAAGTAGTTGAAGAAGATCTGTGGCTTATCAGAAATGACAGCAAGCGGAGTATCATTACCCATAGCTGCAACTGGTTCCTGACCGTTTGTGCACATAGGAACGACTGTCTTGTCGATATCTTCCTGAGCAAAACCAAAGGCACGGAGCTTTCGATCATAGTTCTCTACGGAGTTCTCCACCTTACGGCCCGACTTCAGTTTCTCCAGCTGTATGCGGTTCGTAGAGAGCCATTGTCCGTATGGATGCTCATGTGCGAGTTTCTCCTTTATCTCACCATCATAGTAGATTTTGCCTTCCTGAGTGTCGATAAGCAGAATCTTACCCGGCTGGAGTCTGCCCTTTGAAACCACGTCGCTTGGCTCAAAGTCCATTACGCCTACCTCTGACGCAACCACCATCATACCCTGTTTTGTAATGGTATAGCGTGATGGACGAAGACCGTTACGGTCAAGCATACCGCCTGCGAAACGACCATCAGAGAACATAAGCGCAGCAGGACCGTCCCATGGCTCCATGAGGATTGAGTGATACTCATAGAATGCCTTGAGGTCTTCTGATATAGGGTTCTTATCGTTGAATGACTCCGGAACGAGGATTGCCATTGCCTGTGGCAAAGACAGACCGCTCATTACGAGGAACTCGAATACGTTGTCCAAGGATGCTGAGTCCGACATATCATCCTGAAGTATAGGACGGATTTCCTTGATGTCGCCAAGCGCTGGTGAAGAGAGCACAGACTCACGAGCCTTCATCCAACCGCGGTTGCCACGAACGGTGTTGATCTCACCATTATGGCAGAGGAAGCGGAATGGCTGGGCAAGCTTCCACTTAGGGAATGTGTTTGTAGAGAAACGAGAGTGAACAAGTGCCAGACCTGATGTGAAGTAGTTATTAGAAAGGTCTGGGAAGTAACGGCGCAACTGACCTGATGTCAGCATACCTTTATATATAATGTCGGTGCAGGAGAGTGAGCAGATATAGAACTCCTCATCATCAATGCGGTTCTCTATCTTCTTACGTATCTTATAAAGAATACGGTCGAAATGCTCTACCTTATCATCGCTGATACCTGTAACAAAAACCTGCTTGATGTCTGGCTCTACCTCACGAGCGCCCACACCAAGCACCTCAGGATTCGTAGGCACGTTGCGAAGATGAGAGAGTGAAAGTCCCTCACGCTCAATCTCCTCAATCATGATAGAGAGGATAGCAGACTGACGCTTCTCATCCTTTGGAAGGAATACAAGACCAGTTCCGTAACGTCCCTTCTCAGGTACAGGAATACCCTGAAGAAGAATAAACTCATGTGGAATCTGCAAGAGGATACCAGCGCCATCACCAGTCTTGTCGCGAGTCTCAGCACCACGATGCTCCATATTCTCAAGCACCCTGAGAGCGTTATCTACCAGTTCATGGCTTTTGTTTCCGTGTATGTTGACCACCATGCCAACACCACACGCATCGTGCTCATACTCGGCACTATACAATCCATTTCCCATATTAATATCTTTTAAACTG
>JAFXZF010000092.1 GCA_017541365.1 Prevotella sp. | reverse complement strand
GTACCTCATTACGCTTCACGACAACAACATGGTAAGTGCCAAAGCCCGTTTCGACCTTTTTGGCAATGCTGGCTACGACCTCGGAATAGTAAAATGCAATTTCGAGATTGGTGCCGGCAAAGAAAATTTTAAGTGGAAATCTTAGTCAATATAATCCATATGCTTTAGCCCTGTAAACTCTAAGCTATAGCCTTATAAAGGCATAGCTATAGCAAAAATAGGGTATTTTGTGAAATCAAAAAGTAATAGTACATTTGCAAGAGTTTATAGCATACTGTGAACAAACTGCTATATATCATAATGCTTTTAGTGATTTGCCTCGGTTCTGCATTGCAGGCAAGGGGCGACACGTTGTCTGTTGCCACGTCCCCACATCCCTTAGTGCAGATGCGTGACCATGTCATAAAAGGTATAGAACTGGACAATGCCAAGCAACCGCGTGCCGCATTGAGGGAGTTTGAGGCGGGTATGCAGATATGCGAACGCAGCGAGAACGATGGCGTCAGCGAAAACGCTCAGCAGGCTCGTTGCTTGCTGACCGAGAGCCGTGAGCAGGTGCGCCGCGTATCACATGAGCTGATGCCACCAGAGTTCACCCATGCACATCTTGGCGAGATTATAGAGGACTATGTGCGTGAGATAGAAGGCACAGGAGGTTGTGCCCTGCATTATGAGTAAATAATTAATTGATAAAAAGTGATGAGAAGGAAAATGATTGTGTTGCTGATGGTTATGTCAGCGTTTTGTGGAACTGCAAATGCGCAGTTGAGTGATATACTTGGAAAAGTGGCGGGAACAGCGTCGGGGAACAGTACGCTGTCGAGCCTCACGGGGATTATAAGCAGCAAACTGATTCCTACGGAGAAGCAGATAATCGGTACGTGGGCATATCAGGAGCCGGCGGTGATGTTTACCTCTGACAATGCGCTGAAGAGTGCGGCAGGATCTGTTGCCAGTGCCTCGGTAGAGAAAAAACTGCAGGCATACTTCTCGAAGGTGGGCATAAAGAAGGGTAACCTTACTATGACATTTGATGAGAATAAGGTGTTTGCCATCAAGAAGGGCACGAAGAGCGTGAGAACTGGCACATACGCCATAGAGGGTAGTACGGTGACGCTTACTTTTAAGGGCAAGACGAAACCATGTAAGATTACTCCGCAGCTGGACAACGGCAGTCTGGTGATGGTGATGGATGCTACGTCGCTGAAGAACTTTATGTCGGGCATAGCAAGCTATGTTTCCAGTCTATCTACAGTGACCACCGTGCTTAATGCATACGACGGAATGAAAGTGGGTATAAGGTTGAGTAAACAATGATTGTATAGCGGAAAGCATATAAAAAAACACACACCCTGTCAGTTATCTGACAGGGTGTGTTGTAGTATGATAGTATGCTAATGGGGGCATTGTGTTACTTTGGTCCGCCTCCGCTGCTTGAGGTGTACTGGCTGAGTGAGACGTTGCTGCCGTTGCTAACTGTGCAACCGATGTTTGCCTTGCTAGCGAAGTAGTCCGTGCCACCAGTGACGGTGACGCCTGACTGCAGGGTAGGTGTGCCTGAGGTATAGACGATGAGCTTCAGATTGCTGCTGTTGCCGCCTTGCCCGCCTTGCCCCATGCCACCAGGTTGGTTGCCTCCCTGACTGCTTGTTGACTTAGTGGGGGTAGTGAAGGTGCCCACCAGCGTGCCTCCGTTATAGAGTGCATAGGTGCTGTTGCCTGTCCATGAGGTAGTGTATTTGCACGTGCCGCCAGAGATGCTGGAGCCACCCTCCAAGTCGCCTACTGCGATGATGGTGCCGCCTGTGATGTAGAGTTGCTTATGCTCCTCGGTATTGGCATCGATGGACTTCTCTACGCCTCCAGAACCTATGGCATAGACGAGACCGCCCTTGATGTAGCAGTTGCCATTGGCATCGATACCGTCATTGCCCGTTGACTGGGCATAGAGATAGCCACCCTCGATGGTGAAGTCGCCGGCATTGCTGAGGCTAGCGGTATCGTCGTTGTATGAAGCATTGATGGCATCGTCGGCAGCCACGATGGTGGTCTCGCCGCCTGTGATGTTGATGTAACTCTTGCTCTCGATGCCCTCGCCGCCAGCACCTGTCGTGGTGACATAGATGATGGCATCGTCGCTGATGGTAATGGCGCCATCGACCTTGATGCCCTTAGGTGATGACTTATAGTCGCTGTCGTAGCTGTCAAGCTGACTGGACTGGGTGATGATGGAGAGTACGCCTGAGGATGATGCCACAACAGCATTACCGCTGGTGTTGATAGTGGTGGTGCCACCAGTAGCGGTGAAGGAGCCATCAACATTGATGCCCTTACCACCTGCACCAGTGCTGGTGAGGTTGAGTGTGCCTCCGCTGATGGTCATATTGCCATCGGCGCCCAAACAAGAAGCAGCCTTCGTCTTAACTTTTGTGGAGTCCCATACACCGCCACCACTGGTGTTGACTGTGACGACAAGAGGAGTGGTGCTGTCAGCCTCACTGATAATCATGTCGCCCTCAGCCTTGATGCCCTTGGCGGCATCTGCAGTGACGCTGATGTTGATTGTGCCGCCTTCGAGGTAGATATTGCCAGTGTCTTCGTCCTCATGTCCACCCTCAGCGGCATCGGTAGCTGCTATAGGAGTGCCCTCATCGTTGTCTATGTCGCACTGTATGCCGTCATCGCCCGTACCGCTCATATTGAGTGTGCCACTGGTCATGAGGAAATACTCGTTGCATGACAGTCCGTCCTTAGTTGCTGCGAGGACGTTGACGGTGCAGTTCTTCATCTCGGTATAGTCGCCGCTCTTTATGCCGTGGGCAGCACTGCCGTAGGCATAGACATTCAGAGTGCCCTTGCCCTTCAGTTCGAGGTGACCCTTGCAGTATAGGCATGCCTTGTCAGTGCTGGCAGCACCATCGGTAAGGGTATTGGTGGTACCCTTCTTGATGCTCATGGCGATACGCTTGCCGTTGGTGATGTTGATAGGTGCACCATTGGGGTTGGTGAGTGTCAAGCCGTTGAGGTCAACTTCACACTTCGCACTACCAGCCAAAGTGAGAGAGCCATCGCTCGCCTCTCCGCTCAAAGAATAGATTATCTCGTTCATTTCGCCTGCTTTGATGAGGTCGTTAGTCACAGCATCACTCTGGGTGATGGTGACATGGGCACCACTTATCGTGGCATCGACATACTGAGCCACATTGCCTGCTATGGTGACAGAAGCACTACCCTCGCTATAGGTTACACTTACCTGGTCGTCGGTAACGCTGGTATCATCCACCGTCATGCTCGTTATCTCGCTGATGGTGAATGCCTTGCCCATGATGGTCAGTGTGGTGCCGTCAGAGTATGTCATGTCGCCGGTCTGTGAAGCAGGAAACAGATAGGTCACGTTGCCCATCTTGACGTTGAGTGTCTGCGCCTCTGTATATAACGGGAACGATAACGTTAACGCTAACCCTAATATTGAAAATATCTTTTTCATTGCTTCATCACTTTTATGGTTCCACTTATACCTTTTACTATATATGCTCCCTTACGTAGTTGTGGTAGGGCAGACTTGATGCTGCCAAATGTGCCCACCATCGCTCCATCATGGGTATAGACGGTGATGCTGCCGTCGAGGTTCCCATTGTCGTTAGCATTAACGTTCTCAATCGCTGTCACGTCGGCACTGGTGAAGTACATCTTGGCGAGACTGCTAAGGGCAAACGTAGCTCCAGCGGAGGTCACGATGTTGCCATCGTCCACCGTCAGGGTAAGGCCGTCCACCGCTACGGAAGTGAGTTCGCCTGTAGTTGTTTGGAATGTGAGGAAGGGGTAGTCGTATCCCTCTGCCTGCATGGTGATGATGCTCATCATCGCCACTACTGCTGTTAAAATGATTTTTCTCATAAGCTATAGGTTATTTGTTATTTAGTAGTAGTTTGTTGTCGCAAAAGTACAATATTTTTGAATATGTGGTGACATTTCTTTTAAAAAATAGTTGAATGTTTTTTGATTTTATGTTAAATTAGGAATTATTTAAGTTTTTCGCGAGCCTTGCTTGCGAAGAACTATCAGCCATCAGGAGTTAAAGGGGTTATGTGATTTTAATTTGCACGAATGGATTTTTTTTTGTACCTTTGTCCCCTGTATTTTCTGAAAAAGATATAACTACAAACAAAACAAGCTAAAAAGTAATGAAGAAGTTATTATTGTCATGTATGCTCGCCGTAGCATGTGTGCTCATGGTTGGTGCGCAGGATATGAAGACTTGGGAGGGTAAGTTTTTCTCTATAGCATACCCCACAGCAAGTAGTGTGGAGGATATGGATGCTGACGCGGAGCCTGATATGATAGGCATTCTCTTTGCTGCTTCGCTGAATGATAGCGAACTGACTATCAATGCAACATACAACGTTGCAGGTCCTACCGTAGGACAGTTGGGAGAGTATGCCAATAACCTGCACTTCATGCACTCGGGCAGTTTCTCGGACTGGACATGTGACAAGCCAGTGGTGAAGGGCAACAAACTGACTATGCGCAAGGTGTCAAAGGATGATCCGGAATATCCAGATAAGGATAAGTTTGTGGAGTGGGACTTTGCCGTGATAGGCTCAGGCACAAAGGGTGTGGCAGGCACGGTGAAGTTTCCCCTTGACAAGGAGAAGGAATACACACCATACGTTAATGCCGTGGTCAACTCGGTAAAGATTAAATAATTTCAACAAGATAGATACTTATGAGTTTACAAATCATTGTACTTGCAAAGCAGGTACCTGACACACACAACGTGGGACCAGATGCGATGACACCAGAGGGCACCATCAACCGTTCGGCGTTGCCTGCCGTCTTTAATCCAGACGACCTTAACGCCTTGGAGCAGGCTCTTCAGTTGAAGGACAAGTTCCCCGGCTCTACTATCTCGGTGGTAACGATGGGTCTGCCCAAGAGTGCGGAGGTGATACGCGAGGCGCTCTACAGAGGTGCCGACGAGGGATATGTGGTAACAGACCGTCCGCTGGGCGGTGCTGACACACTTGCCACTAGCTACACTCTGGCACAGGCGATAAAGAAGATAGGCGATTTCGACATCATTCTCGGTGGCCGTCAAGCTATTGACGGTGATACGGCACAGGTGGGTCCGCAGATAGCTGAGAAGTTGGGACTGACGCAGGTGACATACGCTGAGGAGATACTGTCGCTGGATGAAGAGGCGAAGAAGGTGGTCATCAAGCGCCACATAGACGGTGGTGTGGAGACCGTTGAAGCTCCACTGCCACTCGTGGTAACGGTAAACGGCTCTGCTGCTCCATGCCGTCCGCGTAATGCCAAGCGAGTAATGAAGTACAAGAGGGCAACCGTGGCGCTGGAGCGCAACGACGCTAACCTTAACCCTAACCCTAACAAGCCTTATCTGGACATTACGCAGTGGGGTGCTGCCGACATAGACTGCGACCCACAGCAGATAGGCAAGGCGGGTTCGCCTACAAACGTGAAGAAAGTGCAGAATATCGTGTTCAAGGCGAAAGAGTCACGCACCATGACTGGCTCTGACGAGGATATCAACGGTCTGATGCAGGAACTTATTAATGAGAAGATTATAGGATAATGAACAACGTATTTGTATATTGCGAGATAGAGGGCACACAGGTGAAGGATGTGGCCCTGGAACTGCTGACCAAAGGCAGGAAGCTTGCCAATACTCTTGGAGTGCAGTTGGAGTGCATCATCGCAGGCTCTAAGCTTGACGGCGTGGAGAAGCAGGTAATGAAATATGGTGTAGATAAGGTGCACATCTTTGATGCTGAGGGACTGTTCCCTTACACTACGAACCCTCACACGGCACTGGTGGTGAACCTCTTCAAGGAGGAGAAGCCACAGATATGCCTGATGGGTGCCACGGTGATAGGGCGAGACCTGGGTCCGCGTGTGTCATCGGCACTCTTCAGTGGACTGACAGCGGACTGCACGGAACTGGAGATAGACGACTTCGACATGAAGGTGAAGAACGAACAGGGCGAGTTGGTGAACAAGCACTACGAGAAGCAGCTGATGCAGATTCGTCCTGCCTTCGGCGGTAACATCGTTGCTACCATCGTAAACCCAGAGCACAGGCCACAGATGGCAACGGTGCGTGAGGGCGTGATGAAGAAAGAGGTGCTGGACGAGAACTACAAGGGTGAGGTAGTGAAACACGACGTTGCGAAGTACGTGCCTGAGACGGAATATGTGGTGAAGGTGCTCGACCGCCACGTGGAGCAGGCTAAGCACAACCTGAAGGGTTCGCCTATCATCGTGGCTGGTGGCTACGGTGTAGGCTCGAAGGAGGGTTTCGACAAACTCTTCGAGCTTGCCAAGGAGCTGCATGCCGAGGTGGGTGCCTCACGTGCCGCCGTTGACGCAGGATGGGTGGACCACGACCGCCAGATAGGTCAGACGGGTGTCACCGTGCGTCCTAAGGTGTACATCGCCTGTGGTATATCCGGACAGATACAGCACATCGCCGGTATGCAGGATTCAGGCATCATCATCTCAGTGAACAACGACCCCGAGGCTCCTATCAATACCATCGCCGACTATGTGATTAACGGCACGGTGGAAGAGGTGGTGCCGAAGATGATAAAGTATTACAAACAGAATAACAAGTAAAGGAAATGGCAAACTTTTATACTGACAATCCCGAGATTAAGTTTCACTTGAGCCATCCTTTGCTCAAGCATATAGTAGAACTGAAAGAACGTGGCTATGCCGATGCCGACAAGTATGACTATGCTCCTGCCGACTTTGAAGAGGCAATGGAGAACTACGACAAGGTATTGGAACTGGCTGGCGACGTGAGTGCAAACGTCATAGCACCTAACGCTGAGAGCGTGGATGCTGAGGGACCTCGATGCGAGAACGGCAGAATGATATATGCCTCTAAGACCTACGAGAACCTTGACGCTACCATCAAGGCTGGTCTGAACGGCGTGACCATGCCTCGCAGATACGGCGGTCTGAACTTCCCAATGGCTATCTATTCGGCAATCAACGAGATGATAGCGGCTGGCGACACTGGTTTTGAGAATATATGGTCACTGCAGGATTGTATCGAGACACTCTATGAGTTTGGTGACGAAGACCAGCGTCAGCGCTATGTGCCACGAGTGTGCCAGGGCGAGACGATGTCAATGGACCTCACAGAGCCTGATGCTGGTTCAGACCTGCAGTCGGTGATGCTCAAGGCTACATACGACGAGGAGAATAAGTGCTGGAGACTGAACGGCTGTAAGCGTTTCATCACCAATGGCGACTCAGACATACACCTCGTATTGGCTCGTTCGGTAGAGGGTACTCGTGACGGTCGCGGACTGTCAATGTTCATCTACGACAAGCGTGACGGCGGCGTTGACGTGCGCCGTATAGAGAACAAACTGGGCATACATGGTTCACCAACCTGCGAGCTGGTATATAAGAACGCTAAGGCAGAGCTCTGCGGTTCAGAGAAACTGGGACTTATCAAGTACGTGATGGGCTTGATGAACGGTGCCCGTCTGGGTATAGCAGGTCAGTCAACAGGTACCAGCCAGATGGCATATAACGAGGCACTGGCTTATGCCAAGGATCGTAAGCAGTTTGGCAAGGCTATCATCAACTTCCCTGCTGTATATGACATGCTCGCAATAATGAAGGCTAAGCTCGATGCAGGTCGTTCACTGTATTATGCTACCTCACGTTTCGTTGACGTCTATAAGACCCTCGAAGACATAGAGCGCGAGCGCAAGGAGAAGGGCGAAAAACTCACGGCTGAGGAGCGTACAGAGTGCAAGGCATTCTCCAAGCTTGCTGATGCCTTCACGCCTATTGCCAAGGGTATGACATCGGAGTATGCCAACCAGAACGCATACGACGGCATACAGGTGCATGGCGGTTCAGGCTTCATGCTCGAGTATGCTTGTCAGCGTCTGTATCGTGATGCCCGTATCCTCACCATCTATGAGGGAACAACCCAGTTGCAGACTGTTGCTGCAGGACGCTACATCACCAACGGCTTCTACGGACAGATTATCGACGGCTTTCTGGCACAGGGTGAGGCGGGTTACTCACTTGCAAATGCAAGTTCGTACGTTAACGATAACCTTAACCTTAACGAAAACTGGTGCTCTGCCGAGTTGCTGCCTCAGAAGGAGCGCATAGCCCAGATGGCAGAGAAGTATAACGCTGCTGTGGCTTACGTTAACGAGCAGAAGAACGACGAGCTGAAAGACCTGTGCATACGTCACCTCTACGAGATGGCAGGCGACATAATTATGGCGTTGCTGCTTGTGGGCGATGCCAGCAAGGATGCTGAACTTTTCGCTAAATCTGCAAGGGTATATACCCGATATGCTGCCGCCGAAGTGGAGAAACATTACGATTTCGTAATGTCATGCACAGAGGCAGACCTTGCTGATTATCGTGCTAACTAATATCATCATCATAACGTATTTTCTGTTGCTCCTTGGGGTCAGTCATCTGACGACCTTAAGGAGCAATAACGTTTCGTCAAACAACTCTTTCTTTAGGGGAGAACGGCAGTCACCGTGGTACATGGTGGCATTTGGCATGGTGGGTGCGAGCATATCAGGTGTAACGTTTGTCAGTGTGCCAGGCATGGTGCTACACTCCGATATGACCTACCTGCAGACATGCATGGGTTTCATACTGGGTTATTTCGTCGTGGCGTTTGTGCTACTGCCCATATACTACAGGATGAACCTCACCAGTATATACACCGTACTCAGGAGTATCAGCGATGAGGCTTATAAGACGGGTGCCGCCATATTCATTTTCTCAAAGCTATTGAGTACTGCGGCGAAGTTTTTTGTGCCGTGCTATATCATCTCGATGGTTCTGGGCACCAATTTCTACATCACCACCATAATGTTTTTTGTGCTCATTTGGCTCTACACGCGAAAAGGAGGCATTAAGACGCTGGTGTGGACGGATGCCGTGCAGACGCTCTGTATGCTTGTAGCATTAGGACTCATTATATATAATGTGTATGGTGCCCTTTTCAACTATCAATTGTCAATTCTGAATTTAAAAGAATGCCTCTCAGTTGTTGCAGCAAGCGACTACTCCAAGGTCTTTGAGTTTGCCGACTGGCATAGTCCCAACAATTTCTTCAAGTGCTTTATCTCGGGCATCTTTATTGTGGTGGTGATGACAGGACTTGATCAGGACATGATGCAGAAAAACCTCACTTGCAAGAACCTGCGCGAAGCACAGAAGGATATGTGCACCTATGGCTTTGCATTTCTGCCTGTGAATGCATTGTTCCTCGTACTTGGCATAATGCTCACCATGCTCTATGCAAAACAGGGAATGGCATTGCCCGAAAAACCAGATGCGCTGTTGAGCGGCTATGTGCTTGGAGGCGGAGAATTGCTGGTTGCGGTATTCCTCATCGGCATTATGTCCACCTCTTTCTCCACTATAGATTCTTCGCTCACGGCTCTCACCACCTCGTTTTGTGTGGATATAATGGACAAGGAACAAGACGAAGGCCTGCGCAGGCGTGTGCATCTCCTTATGGCGGTTATGCTCATCATCTGCACCATGGCATTCGGACTGGTTAGCACCTCGTCACTTATTGACACGATATACCGTATTGTCAGCTATACCTACGGTCCGCTGTTGGGACTGTTTGCGTATGCCCTGACAGACTCACCCCCAGCCCCTCTCTTCAAGAGAGGGGAGGAGCAACAAAAGCCCTCATTAATTTCCTCACGAGAAGGTAATACATTCCCCCCCCCTCTCTTGAAGAGAGGGGCTGGGGGTGAGTCTTTCATCTGCCTCGCTTCACCCCTCATCTGCTTTGCTCTCGACACCTATGTGCCGCAGTTCACGGGCTACCACTTTGGCTATGAGTTGCTGCTCATCAATGGGTTGATAACGTACATGGGGTTGATAGTGGGGCAAAGAGTTCAAAGGTTCAAAGATTTATGGGTTCAAAAGTTTAAGAGTTCAAAAGTTCAATAGAGTATGAAAACAATGATAATCACAGGCGGTAGTTCTGGCATAGGCAAGGCTACTGCAGAACTTTTCGCCAAGAATGGTTACAAAGTTTACGAACTGTCAAGGCGTGCTCCCTCAGAGGTTTATGAAGGCATAACCCACATGACGTGTGATGTGACAGATGCTGAGGCTTGCAAGAAAGCGGTGGAGCAGGTGATAGCAGCTGAGGGCAAGATGGATGTACTCATCAGCAACGCCGGCATGGGAATATCAGGCGCGGTGGAGTTTACCACTGCTGAGGATATGCGCCGTCAGATGGACGTAAACTTCTTTGGCGCCGTCAATATCACTCAGGCAGTGCTTCCTTACATGCGCCAGCAGCAGTATGGCACGATAATCTTCGTTAGCAGTGTGATGGCGGCTTACGGTCTGCCATTCCAGGCGTTCTACAGTGCTTCGAAATTTGCTATCAACGGTTTTGCCCAGGCTCTGACCAACGAGGTGCGACCTTTCGGAATAAAGGTGGCAGTATTGATGCCTGGCGATGTGAAGACGGGATTTACCGATGCCCGCAAGAAGGAACTCGAGGGTGCCGACACATACCCACACATGGTGAAGGCTGTGGAGACTATGGAACATGACGAACAGCATGGTATTGCGCCAGAACGCATGGCGAAGAAACTCCTCAAACTTGCCAACAGCAACAATCCTGAACCTACCAGCACCGTAGGACTGATGTATAAGTTTTTTCTCCTGCTCGGCAGGATATTCCCCCAGAGGCTAATCAATTACGTTATAGGAAAGATGTATTAGAGAAAAGGAAAAAATAATCATATATAGGTATTGCAGACATAAAGAAAAAGTAGTACCTTTGCACAAGATTTGTATAGGATAATAAATAGTAATTAGAAAAAAAAACTAACTCAATAGGCAAGTATGAAGAGAATCTTTACTTTCTTGGTAGCATTGGTAGCTACAACAGCGCTGATGGCGCAGAGTCATGGGGCGATGAACTTCGTGGGTACAAGCACATTCTGGGTGGATGGTATGGAGTCAACAACTACCACCAATGTAGAGAACGACAAGGTAGTTCTTACGTTGGTAGGTGATGGCAAAAAACAGGCGGAAATCGTTATTCCTGATATGGAGTATAACCTGGGTGGCAATATTATGGAACTGAAGTCTTTCACAGCTAATAGTGGAGTAGAATACACTATGACAGGAAGTTTTGTGACTGGTGATATGGCATTTGAGTGGGCAGAAGGCGACTTCTCTACCACAACCATAGGTGCTGATAGTAAAACGAAGAATATTTCAGGTAAGATTAGTGCTAAGTACAATCACAGTGCAAAGAAATTGGAGGTGTCAGCAACATTCTCGTATGGTTCGATGCCATGGCCTATACATTATGAGATTGTGGGCGACTACCAGAAACTGGAAACATCTGCTGTTGAGGGTATAACAGAGGTAGCTCCAACTGATGCTGATGCTTCAGCCTACAACCTCGCAGGTCAGCGTTTGGGTGCCGATGCTAAGGGATTGGTAATCATTGGCGGCAAGAAAGTAATAAGATAACATTTGATAAATAGCAGACAAATACTGAACCTCGTTGCAGGGTGGGGGATGCTCATAGCTCTCTCAGCCTGCAATGGCGTAATGGATGGCATATACGATGACCCTCCTACGCCAGCAGAGGGCGACATCTATATCGATGCTACCAGTTGGACTCAGTGGCACTATATATGCCTACATGACGGAAGTGTCGTCACTTATGACATCCCTACCGCAGAGGTAGCCTCATTCGACAGCGACGGTACGGGCATATACACCTATTGGTATGATGTGTTTGGCGAAGGAGTAAGCAAATACGAACTGCGTGACAAATACCCCACGGAGCATCAGCCTGAGCCCGACCATTGGGATATCGCCGTGCATCGCAATAATGTGCGTACCAACGGCGGTGCAGTATATCAGACCTCCGTGAGTGATATCAGTAGCATAGGCTCTGCCACCAGTTTCTCTACCATGCCTTTCGTAGAGGATACCTGGAATGAGACCGATGTATGGGCAGTTCAGACGCAGATGTTGGAGGGACTGGTGGGTAACCAACGCATAAAGATTAACACTGAGTTGGGTAAGTGGCTCACTATGGACATTCCACCCATGCCACCAACATTCGGTCATAACGACCGCGTATTCATACTCCGTCTGAGCGACGGTACCTATGCTGCACTGCGTCTGAAGAACTACAAGACGCCTGACAGTCGCAACTGCGGCTTGACGGTAGAATATAAGTATCCGCTGTAAAAAAGACTCCCCCCTAACCCCTCTCTGCTTAGAGAGGGGAACATATAGAAAAAGTATTTGAAGTTTTTAATAGAAAACATAAGAATATTAATTGTAATATTCCTGTTGGCATTGCATATTACTCCCCTCTATGCAAGAGAGGGGCAAGGGGAAAGTGCAGAGGAAAGCATGGACAGCATATCACTCTCCGATGTCGTAATCACTGGTACTCGCACCCCTAAGTCGCAGAAGGACACCCCTGTGCCTACCCGTTTGATAACATACAAGGATATAGAGCGTGCCGATGCCACCAATGTGCAGGACCTCTTGCAACAGGAGATGCCTGGCGTGGAGTTCTCCTATGCCATGAATCAGCAGGTGAACCTCAATCTGTCGGGCTTCGGCGGACAGAGCATACTTTTCCTTGTTGATGGCGAACGTCTTGCTGGTGAGACAATGGACAATATAGACTTCAAACGTCTCACTATGGCTGACGTACAGTGTATAGAGATAGTGAGGGGCGCAGCATCCGCGCTTTATGGCAGTAATGCTGGTGGTGGGGTGATAAACATTATCACGAAGGAAGACATGCGTCCATGGTCCCTACGTCTTGACTCACGTTGGTCCCGTCATCACGGTCAGCGCTATGGTGTGCAGTTTGGCATGAATCAAGGCCGCTGGAACAATCTTCTTACTTCCACCTTCAGTAGTGTTGACGGCTATAAGGTGAGTAGTGCTCCCAATCCTCAGACCCGTGTGTATAGTGAGGTGTTCGGAGAGAAGGTGGTTAGCGTGAAAGATCGTCTTATCTTTCGTGCCGCCGACAATGTGAAACTCATGGGCAGATTGGGATATTTCTTCCGTCAGGTGCCACGTGTTGTCACGGAACCAGAACGTTATCGCGATTTATCGGCAGGATTGAGGGGCATATGGGATATTTCGAAGAATGACAATCTCGAACTCGCCTATTCTCTTGATCAGTATGACAAGTCGTCAAAGCAGCAGGCTCTGGGACTCGACATACGCACATATAGCAACGTGCAGAACAGTGTGCATGGACTCTTTACACATAGAACGGGAACGTTAACGGGAACGGGGGCTCTTACTCTCGGTTTTGACTACATGCGCGACTACCTCTACAACAACAAACTCGAGAAGTCGCGACACTATCAGCACTCTTTTGATGCCTTTGCTCAATACGACTGGAACATAAGTAGTCGATGGGAACTCGTCAGTGCCATGCGCTACGATTATTTCTCTGATGGCAATATGTCAAGAGTAACCCCAAAGCTCTCCGCCCGCTATAAGACTCCTCACTTTGGGGAAGGTTGGGAGGGAGTCTTTCGTGCCTCCTACGGCATGGGTTTCCGTGCTCCGTCGCTCAAGGAGAAATACTACGACTTCGACATGGCTGGCATTTGGATTATCACTGGCAATCCAGACCTCAAACCTGAGACGAGCCACAATGTCAATGCCTCAGTGGAGTTGGGCAATGATAGATGCGACTTCATGCTCATGGGCTTTTATAATAGTGTGCGCAACAAGATTGCCACTGGCGTGCCCATCGATGGCAGTCTGCCTTATGTCAACCTCAACCGCTATCACGTCTATGGAGGGGAATTGTCAGGGCGCTATGTCCTCTCTCCCACAGAAAAAGGAAAGTGGAGAAGCACCCTTCGCTTTGCCTATGCCTATACAAAGGAGTCACTGCCCAAGACTGATGACGGCATCGAGACAAACAACCAGTATATCCCGGCACGTCCGCATTCCTTCACGTGTGAAGGCACCTACGACAGAGATTTTTCCTCACACTACACCATTAGCCTCACCCTTAGCGGCAGGTTCCTCTCCTCCGTCAGCAATACGGAGTACATAGATTATTACGATGTCAGCAAAGGAACCACCTCTGTTCACTATCCAGCCTACAGTCTGTGGAAACTCAGCATTGTCCAGCATCTGTGGCAGAAGGTAAAGGTCACCCTTGCCTTCGACAACATCTTCAATTATAAACCACGGTATTATTACTACAATGCTCCCCTTACTGACGGCACGGATGTAATGCTCGGCCTTAGCCTCGATTTATAGATGACAGATAACAGATGACAGATAATCTATGCTCTATAATCTTTAATTTATAATCTATCAATGAAACCTCTGTTTTCCTTCCTTATAGTCCTTCTTCTCATGCCTCTCGGCCATGCGCTGATGATACTGATGGAGCATTTCCTCGAGCCCACGGCGCTGCACTACAGTGCATTCATGATGGGTTTCATAGGCCTCGTCATAACCATCGTCGGCATGTTCCGTCATGGCGACACGCGTCAGACCATCTATGGCATCACGGGTGCCATGCTCTTCTGGACAGGATGGGTGGAGTTTCTCTTCGCCTACTATGCCCAGCGCTATGGTGTGCACTGTGATCTGGTGGGTTCAGGCATGGTGCAGACCACCACCCACTACGTTGACGGCATCGGTGCAAGTCATGATTTCCTTATCAATGGACAACCTCTTGACACGTTCTCACGTCAGGAGATAAAAGCCTTGCGTGGCTCACGTCCTGAATATCTCATCCTACCCGCCACTTTCGGTTTGTGGGTTATGGTGATGCTCTTCTACATTTTTCGTACCCGCACTGGGTGTGATTTTCTGAACTGGATACAGCGAAAGATCCGTCATGTCGACACATCGACATGTCGAAATATAGAAAATGCCCTTCATCTTACCCCTTCAACAGGGGGAGGGTCTTCCCTCACTGTATTCATGCAGTGGAATGTCATGATGTGGGGCACCTATTTGTTGCTCATGTTTTGCTACGACCCTGTATTCCTTGGTTCACGCCACCCTGTCACCCTTGTTGTCGGCGTCCTTGCCCTCGTGGCATCCATCTTTATGCTGCGTCGTCAGATGAGCATCAAGACGTGGGGCAGAAGCATACGCTACGCCCTCGCCACAGTCATCGTCTTCTGGACTTTCGTAGAAGTGATGGCTCGCAACGGACTGCTCAACGAGATATGGGTTGACCCCATGGCGCATATTACTGAGATGCTCGTCATCCTCATTACTTTCGTCATTTCTGTATTTTTCTGTCGCTTCTCGCATTTTTGAGAGGTTATTTTCCCTTGGAAGAATAAGACCGTAAAGGTATAAAAAAAGAGGACGTCGTTTCACAACGCCGCCCTCTAATGATTATTATCAAAAAGTGCAAAGATATGTTTTATTGTCTTGTTATATCTTGGTGATGAGTCCCAATTGAGAGTCACGCAAGAACTTCACTATGTTGCGAATCTCCTTGCCGTCAGGAATCTGCTGCTCTATTTGGCGACATACGTCGAGAATGTCGTTTTGGCCATTGAACACCAAACGATAGGCATTGGCTATGTGGGCTATGACCTTCTCATCCTTACCCAGACGTTCCATGGTATGCGAATTGACTCCGGCATACTCTATAGGGTTGTTGATGGCTATGATGTATGGTGGTACATCCTTGGTGACAAAGGCATTAGCACCCACCATAGAGTCTCTGCCTATGCGCGCAAAGGCATTGATCACCACGTTGGTGGAAAGGATTACATCATCCTCTATTATCACCTTGCCTGCTATCTTGCAGCCGTAGCCAATAACGTTGTCATAGCCTACCTGCACATCGTGGCAGACGTGTACGCCCTCCATGAAGAAGTTGTTATCGGCTATGCGAGTAGCTGTGAGCCCATCAATGCCTGAGGAACGTGCTATGGTGACATTCTCACGGATAATGTTGTTATTGCCTATGATGGTAAGGGTATTGCCACCATGATACTTGAAATCCTGAGGTATGGCACTGATGACGGAGCCTTGATGCACCTTGTTGTTCTTGCCCATGCGCGTACCGTTCATTATACTGGTGAAAGGATAGATGACGCAATCGTCGTCTATCTCCACGTCGCCCTCGATATAGGCAAATGGCATAACGGTTACGTTGTGGCCTATCTTCGCCTTTGGGTCTATGTATGCTTTGTCGGAAATCATAGTCTTCTTTCTAATTTACGAATTTACCAATTTACGAATTTACGAATTATGATTTGCATGAAGCCAATTTGTCAATTTGTTAATTCGTCAATTTGTCAATTTGAGTTATCTTCCTCCTCCCAGTGCGCTATAGAGGTTTACAACGGCTTGCATCTTGTTGAAGTCGTCAGTAACCTGAGCTATCTCGGCATTGAGGAGTGATGATTGTGCAGTGAGTACCTCAAGGTACGTGCTGGATCCCATGCGATACAGCTTCATGGTATAATCAACACCTTTGGTGAGGGCTTCAACCTGTTGGCGGTCAAGTTCGCTGCACTGATGTGCTGAGTTGTACTCAACCAGGCTGTTGCTGACCTCAGCACCAGCGTTGAGTACTGATTGACGCCAGTCACGCTCTGCTACTTCGTAGTCGAGTTTTGCCACCTTGAGTTCGGCAATGAGCCTACCATTCTGGAAGATAGGCTGCGTAAGTCCTGCTACGAAATTGGCGAGCAGTTGTCCTGGGTTGGCGATGGTGCTGCCAAGGCTGTTTGTGAACGAGCCTGTGCCGCTTATGGTTACCTTGGGATAGAAATTGCTACGAGCGTTCTCTACTGAATAGAAGCATGCTGCGAGTTTCATCTCGGCAGCGTGAACATCAGGACGGTTTCGCAGCAGGGCTATGGAGCATCCTGTGCTAAACTGTTCTGGCAGCGTCTGGTCTGCGAGTTTTCCTCGTGCTATGGTCTGGGCAGACTGTCCAATAAGGAGCGAAAGTGCGTTTTCCACTTCTCGTATCTGACGGCGCATATCAACTATGTCGGCCTTTACTCCGAGGTTGGCTGCTCTGGCACTTACCACGCTGGTTTCCTTGGCACCACGCAGTTCCTTCTGGAGCTTCATCATCTCATAAGTCTCGCCTGTGAGCTTATCCATATCATTGAGAATCTCAAGTTGACGGTCGAGCATTAGGAGAGTATAGTAACTGTTAGCCACGCCACAGATGACCTTCGAACGTGTTACGTGCTCCATATCTTTCGCCATGGCGAGGTTCATCTCGGCATTACGTTTTTTTGAAAGTATTCCACCAAAGATATCTACCGTCCATGAGGCTGAAATAGGGAGGGCGTATGACTTGGACCAATCGGATTTGCGGTCGCCTGTGACCACCTTACTGAGGGTGCCCGATGGTGAGAACACCACTGACGGGAGAAAGGCGAGGCGTGCACAGGAGAGGGCTGCTTCAAGTTTCTGGACATTGGCAGCAGCGGCATAGATATCGTTGTTGTTTTCCAATCCCTTATATATGAGCGACTGCAACTGAGGGTCAGTGAACACTTCCTGCCAAGCCACATCGCCGAAACTTGTGGTATCGGCAGAGGCTGGCAGTTGCTTAGTAATGTCGGCAGTATCGCGCACTATACCATCAACGCTGACATCGGGACGTTGGTACTTCTTGTAAAGTCCGCAACCAGTTAACGATGAAAGTGCGAATGCACCTACTATTATAATGTATATACTTTTCTTCATCACTTTACGTAATTACCTTTAATCTCTGAGATATGCTTATCCTTTGGCATGGTGTACTGCGCCAGTTCAGCCTCTACAGCAGAATTGAGATTTTCCTCAAACTGCAGTGGAGTGATGCGCTCTTGCAACCACTGACAGATAACGAAGAGGGCTGGCACGATGAGCACCTGACAGAAGGTGCCCACGAGCATACCGCCGATGGCGGCTGCGCCAAGGGTGATATAGCCGTTCTCACCTACTGCCGGCGGCATGAAGAGACTGAGGCCTGGTATGCCTGTGATGATGAGTGGGAACAGACCTATAATCATAGCCAATGCCGTCATAAGGATAGGACGCAGACGGGCTGCTGAACCGAGGATGGCTGACCAAGAGATAGCCATACCCAGACGGCGACGCTCAAGGGCGAACTGCACGATAAGGATGGCATTCTTGGCAAGCAGACCTACGAGCATGATGAGCGCAATCTGCATATAGATATCGTTGTTCTTACCAAAGAGGTTGGTAAAGAGGAATGCGCCTGCAAGTCCGAATGGTACTGAGAGGATAACACTCAATGGCAAGATATATGACTCATACTGAGCTGACAGGATGAGATATACGAACACCAGACAGAGCACGAGCACGATGGCAGTAGAGTTGGATGACTCTGCCTCGTTACGTGTAAGACCTGAGAATTCGTAGGTATAGCCTGCAGGGAGCACATCGGCTGCAACCTCTTCCATAGCCTTGATACAGTCACCAGTAGAGTAACCCTCGGCTGGTGAGGCATTGACATTGATAGAGGTAAAGAGGTTGAAACGCTCTATGACCTGAGGACCATAAACCTTGCGCAGGTTGATATACTCGCTGACTGGAGCCATATCGCCCGCTGGGGTGCGAAGGAAGATATTCTGCATAGATGCCTTGTCTTCACGCATCTTCGGGTCTGCCTGCACATATACTCGATAGAGCTTACCGTAAGAGTTGAAGTTGCTGGAGTACATACCTCCGTAGTAACCCTGCAGGGTGGTGAGCACCAGCGAAGGCGAAATGCCTGACTGCTTACACTTAGCCACATCGACGTCAATCATATACTGAGGATATGATGAGTTGAACGCCGTCATGGCGTTAGAGAACTCTGGACGCTTATTGAGGGCAGCAATATACTGCTTGGTGATATCGAAGAACTTATCGAGCGAACCGCCTGTACGGTCCTGCATGGCGAAGGTCATACTGTTGGTAGCAGAGAAGCCCATAACCATAGGTGGCTGGAAGGCAAGTACCTGAGCACCCTTGATAACGGCTGTCTGCTTATATATCATGCCGAGCACCATAGTAGAATACTCAGAACGGTTACGATCGTCGAAATCCTTGAGTTTGACAATGAAGGTTCCCTGGTTAGAACCCTGACCAGCGATGAAGTTATAACCCGTGATACGCAGAGACTTGTCGATAGCAGGGTTATTGTCGAGCATACGCTGAATCTGGTCCATCACCTTATTAGTCTTCTGCAAAGAGGTAGCAGGAGGGGTAGATACGGTAACGAATACTGTACCAGTATCCTCATCAGGCACCAGACCCGTCTTGGTGGTCATAGCCTCAACAACCAGTGCCACCATACCGATGATGACTGCTGCGAGGGCTATCCAACCCTTATGGACGATGGTTGAGACAACCTTCTGGTACTTATTCTGAATCTTCTCGTAAGAGGCATTGAAGCCTGCGAAGAAACGCTCCTTGAAGCCATGCTTGTGCTCTCCTTCCTCACTATGTGGCTTCAGCAAGATAGCACAGAGGGCTGGTGAGAGGGTAAGCGCATTGATAGCCGAGATGACGATTGATACTGCCATGGTGATACCAAACTCACGATAGAAGGTACCTGTGGTACCACTCATGAATGACACAGGGATGAACACTGCTGACATCACGAGGGTAATAGAGATGATGGCACCTGAAATCTCGCTCATGGCATCGATACTTGCCTTGCGGGCGCTCTTATAGCCCATGTCGAGCTTGGCATGGACAGCCTCGACAACCACGATGGCATCATCGACCACGATGGCGATGGCAAGCACAAGGGCTGACAGGGTAAGGAGGTTGAGTGAGAAGCCTACGACACTGAGGACAAACATGGTACCTATCAATGACACAGGCACGGCAACCATAGGGATGAGCGTAGAACGGAAGTCTTGCAGGAAGATGAACACCACGATGAACACAAGGATAAGAGCCTCAACGAGTGTCTTATACACCTCGTGCTGAGATGCCTGAATAAACTCCGTAACATCCTGCATGAACTGTATCTCCATGCCTGGAGGGAAGTCCTTGGAGAGTTTCTCGGCAGTCTTCTTTACGTCATTGGCTATCTGGGTAGCATTGGAACCTGCACGTTGTGTAACCATCATCATCACACAGGGGTGACCATCGAGTTGGGTGAACACAGAGTAATAGAGTGCACCCATCTCTACGTTTGCCACATCCTTGACGCGCAGTACATGACCAAACTCATCGGTCTTGATAATCATGTTGCCAAACTCCTCTGGGGTCTTCAGACGACCAGTATATTTCATGGAGTACTCATACTGCTTGTCAGACTGCTCACCAAACTTACCTGGAGCAGCCTCGATATTCTGCTCTGCAAGGGCATTGATGACATCTGACGGCATGAGCTTGAGGTCATGCATCTTGACTGGGTCGAGCCACAGACGCATGGTGTAAGACTTCAGACCAATAGACTCACAGTCGCCGATACCGTTGATACGCTTCATCTCAGGGATGATGTTGATGTCGGCATAGTTACCCAGGAACTTCTCGTCGTAACGGTCGTCAGGC
>JAFXZF010000024.1 GCA_017541365.1 Prevotella sp. | reverse complement strand
TTCGTAGCTGGCGTAACAGAGAAGGACCAGAAGATGACTCTCCTCCAGGCTCGTGCTACCACTGACCAGAAGATACAGGAGATCAAGGCTAAGGAGATGCTGAAGCAGTATGGCGCATGGAAGAAGCAAAACGAACAGTGGCTGGCCAACAACTCTAAGGCTGACGGAGTAGTGACACTGCCTTCAGGCGTGCAGTACAAGGTTATCATTGAGGGCAAGGGGGCTGTACCCGCTGACACCTCAATGGTCAAGGTCAACTACGAGGGCAAGACTATCGATGGCAAGGTGTTTGACTCCAACAACAATGGAGCAGAGTTCCGCTGCAATCAGGTTATAAAGGGTTGGACAGAGGCTCTCACCAAGATGCCTGTCGGCTCTAAGTGGGAGGTGTATATCCCAGCGTCACTGGCATACGGCGAGCGTCAGCAGGGTGATGTCATCAGACCCTACTCTGCACTGATATTTACAATCGAACTTTTGGAAGTTAAGAAGTAATATGAATACTACAAAGACTATAATCACTGCGCTTGCCTTCGTGGCAGGTGCAGTGTTTGCTACTCAGGCAGTGGCAAAGAAGAAGAATGACAGCAAGCCAATTGCTCCTGTAAGCGCACCCATAAGCATCGTGACAGGTGTCGATTCGCTCAGCTATGCAGCAGGACAGGCACTGACCGAGGGACTTATACCATATATACAGCAACAACTCCACGTTGATACTGCTTATATGGAGGACTTCATACAGGGCATGCGTGAGGCTCTCAATACTCAGAACGACCCACGCTACACTGCACGTCAGGCTGGCATACAGATAGCCCAGATGGCAAAGGAACGCATGGTGCCAGGACTCAACAAGGACTTGCAGGATACACCTGACTCAATTAAGGCACAACTGTTTTTTGAGGGCTTTATAGCTGCAATAAAGAATGATTCCACAGTGATGAAGAAAGCCGAGGCCGACCAATTCTTCCGCACACGTATGGAAACCAACAGCAATATAAAAGCAGAGAAGAAGGCCGAAGCAGGCAAGGCATGGCTTGCAGAGAATGCAAAGAAGCCAGGCGTGGTGACACTACCCTCTGGACTGCAGTATAAGGTCATCACCGAGGGCAAGGGTGCTAAGCCTACTGCTCAGCAGGAAGTGACTGTAAAGTATGAGGGACACCTCATCGACGGCACAGAGTTTGACTCCAGCTATAAGCGCAATCCGCAGACTACCAAGTTCCGTTGCGACCAGGTAATAAAGGGATGGACGGAAGCCCTTACACTTATGCCTGTAGGCTCTAAGTGGGAACTATACATACCACAGGAACTGGGCTACGGCAGTCGTGCTGCAGGCAACATACCTCCCTACTCTACGCTGATATTCACCGTAGAACTCGTGGATATTACGAAATAACAGATTAGGGATATAACTATTACAACAAAAAAGCGTGCTACATAATAGCACGCTTTTTTTATTACATATTTGGAGTCTGTAGTCACTTCACTCTCCTACCCGCTTCATCATAGCCTGCTATGGTGAGGCGCTTCGTATTAGGGTCCATCACTTTTATCACCCTGTTACCGTTAGGGTTAAGGTTATCGTTAACGTTAACTATCCCCGACGGCGTATCGGTGGTAAAGAGTGTAATGGTAGCACAAATCTGCTTGCCAGCAGGTGTGAAGGTCAGTGTGCCGCTTGCTGTAGTCGATAGGTCTATCTTGCGTGACACCGTTGACTTGTCCTGAGGGAACACATAGCCTGTCTCGCCGTACGTCGTGCCACCCAGCTCGCTGATGTAGGCATCAAGGGGATTAGTATCGTCGGTCTTCATGTTATTAAAACCGTCAAACTGCACTGCCTTGACATATACCCCCTCGGGCAGGGTGATGGTGTACTGCACACTGGCACTATACTTTATATAAGGTTCGGTAGCAGAAGGGTCATAGGTCTTGCCCTTGGCGTTAGAGATGGTATATCCACCGCCGAAAGCCCAAGGTGAGGCATCCTTCTTGCTTGCCTCGCACGTCTTGGAACTCAGTACTGCCGTAGAGACAGAGTTGTAAGAACCCGTGTACGTAGCCTTGTATTGTTTTGAGAAGTCGCCTGTGCCTGCAGTGTTGACTATGTTGCAGCCGTTGATGAAGTGTATATCCTTACAGTATGCCATAAACATACCCTTCTGGGCATCGATACTGACATTGTCAAACGTGATGTCGTGGATATAGCTCTCAGGACGACCGTAGATATATATGGGATTACCATATTTAAAACTTGAAGAGAAGGGAGTTCCTGTAGCTGTAATGTTCTGAAAGAGAAAATCACGATATTCTGGAGTAGTCTTAGTTACTGTCGATGTTGCAACCGTTGAGGGGTCAGCAGGGTCGGCGTCATATAGGCATGTCAGTTTGATAGGGTCCCCTACGCCATACATGGTGCTGTTGCGGAATATGAGGTCGTGCACCGCACCATTGTCGCTCGTACCGCTGTAGTCGTTGCCACTGCGGTCGTTGCTGGTCTTTATGCGAAAACCCGTCTCAGTCTGGTTGAAGGTGATGTCTTCATATATTATATGGTGCAGATTCACCGTATAAGAACCTATAGACATGCCGTGTCCTGAGCCGCAAGTGATATTCCACGCATGGACATAACGGCCGTTGGTATCAACCACTACGTTGTCATCGCCGGTGGATATATTACAGTCGTAGATGTTTACATAAGGTCCCCAAACGGGTATGCCGTCGGTATTATGTGATGCCTTGCCCTTTCCGAGTGTTGATGCGGGGGCGGAGATGGTGACATCGTGCACGGTCATGTTGTTGGCATTGCCGTTCTGTCCCAAGGTAAGGTTTGTGCCAGGGGAATTGAGCAGTTTGATATTGCGAAACAGATGGCGGGCACCCTTCTGCAGGCGTATGAGGCTGGGACGGGTGAACTTTCCCTCGTCCTCTACAGCCTTCCACCATGCAGCACCCTGTCCGTCGATGACAGATGTTACGCCCTCGCCCTCAATGATGACGTCATTGGCTGTTCCATCCGCACTGATAAAGTTAGCGTACGAGCCGCGATAGTCCTTATACGCATTGCTTGAAGGATAGGTGCCGTACGGAAGCAGTTTCAGCGTGGCACCGGCACTGAGGTGCAGCACCATTTTTGACTTGACCTTTATAGGACCGCTGAGCCATGTGCCTGCTGGCACCACCACCATGCCTCCAGTAGAGGGCACTGCATCAATGGCAGCCTGTATGGCAGATGCATTATCGCTGCTTGACGTGCTGGCACCATAGTCAGTGATATTATAGGTATTGCTTGCCGTGATTTTCGCTATATTAGGCAACTGCACCACATCGGCTCTTGAATCAGATGCCCACTCAGTGGGGAAAGAAGATTCTGCCACCTGCTTCTCTGCCGTCACGTCACTGTCGGCAATCGCTGCCGTACCAACCAAGCACATCACAGCCACCGTTGCCATGACTTTCTTCACAATGTTTTCTCTATTCATATCTTGTCTATCATCTATAATCTGCTCTCTACAACAGTTCACTTGCAAAGGTACTGTTCTATTTCTATACAATAGATGTAAAAACAAATCATGGTGAACTTTTGCAATGAAAGTCCACCCTATTTGGTTGTATTTTACTCCCTGTGCCTATAATGTATGTATAGATAAAAGGATATTCTATTTTAAAGGCATAGTAAAAAAACTGCACCTT
>JAFXZF010000091.1 GCA_017541365.1 Prevotella sp. | reverse complement strand
TCACTGCCTGCCTCTCTTACGAGGGTTAAGAGTTCGTCCTTTGTATATGACATCTACTTAACTTCTTTCACACGCAGGCGCATTGCATTGGCATGAGCTTCAAGCTGTTCATTCTCTGCCATGCACACCACGGCAGGACCGGTAGATCGTATTCCCTCCTCTGATAGATGCTGGAATGTTACCTTGCGGTTGTATGAGTCGAGGTTGACACCGTTGTATGCAAGGGCATATCCGTGGGTAGGGAGCGTATGGTTCGTTCCGCTGGCATAGTCGCCGGCAGACTCACACGCATAGTTGCCGAGGAACACGCTGCCCGCATTAATCACCTTCTCTGCAAGAGCATCATAGTCAGATGTAGCGATGATAAGGTGCTCAGGAGCGTAAGCGTTGCTCAATGCCATAGCCTCTTCCTTGTCGTGTACGAGTACGAAGTTAGAGTTGACAAGTGTCTTCTCCGCAATCTCGTGACGTGGAAGTGCTGCAAGCTGTGTTTCAAGCTCAGCCTCTACCTTATGAATCATATCCTCGGAGGTAGAGATAAGGATAACCTGAGAGTCTATTCCGTGCTCTGCCTGAGAGAGAAGGTCGGCTGCAACGAATGCTGCGTTGCTTGTCTCATCGGCAATCACGCATACCTCAGAAGGACCTGCTGGCATGTCAATGGCTGCATCATGGAGTGATACCTGCTGCTTTGCTGCCATAACGAACTGGTTGCCCGGACCGAATATCTTATATACCTTCGGAACTGACTCCGTGCCGTATGCCATTGCACCGATAGCCTGAACGCCACCGGCCTTGAATATCTTGCTCACACCAGCCACGCGTGCAGCCATGAGGATGGCAGGGTTCACCTTACCCTCACGGTTCGGAGGTGTGCAGAGCACAATCTCCTTGCATCCTGCAATCTTCGCAGGGGTAGCGAGCATGAGTACGGTAGAGAAAAGAGGTGCCGTACCGCCCGGAATGTAGAGACCTACCTTCTCGATGGCAACGCTCTTCTGCCAGCATACCACACCGGGAGCTGTCTGAACCTTTGTGCTCTCAAACTTCTGTGACTCATGGAACTTCGCAATGTTCTCATGCGCAAGGATGAGTGCATCCTTGAGATTCTGAGACACAAGAGCCTCGGCCTCGTCAATCTCAGCCTCGGTTACTGCGAGGGATGCGAGCTTAACGTGGTCGAACTTCTCTTCGTATGCAATGACTGCCTTGTCACCGTTCTCCTTCACGTCAGCAAGGACTGAAGCAACGGTGGCATTGAGCTGAGACACATCGAGGTGCGGACGCTCGATAATCTTCTTTATCTGTTCCTGTGAGGGGTATTTAATAATGTTCATAAAGCCTAACCAAGCCTTCCCAAATAGAGCCTAACCAAGCCTTCCCAAAGGGAAGGATGTTTTATAGTATTAATTCCCAAAGGGAAGACAGAGTCTTGTTTATAATTAGTTTATTACAGACTTTCTTGATTTGAAAAATGTATCTACTCCCCCTTGAGGGGGTGAGGGGGGAGGAACCCTCCCTTTGGGAGGGACTGGGTGGGCTATAGTATCATCTTCTCAATCGGAGTAACGAGGATGCCCTGTGCACCAAGTTCCTTGAGCTTGCCGATAATCTCCCAGAACACCTTCTGACCGATAACGGCATGAACAGAGCACCAGTCCTCGTCAGCGAGAGGGATAATAGTTGGGCTCTTGAGACCAGGGAGAACGGCGATGATGTCCTTAAGCTTAGACTTAGGAGCATTCATGCGAACATATTTCTGACCCTCTGCGCTCTTAACTGCCTCGAAACGGAAGAGCATCTCTTTGAGCACCTCGCGCTTCTCTTCAGAGAGATTCTTGTTTGCAATGAGGAGTGCCTCGCTCTCAGTAACAACCTCAACCTCAGCGAGATTGTTGCTTACAAGTGTAGAACCACTTGAAACGATGTCGAAGATAGCATCTGCAAGTCCGATACCAGGAGCAATCTCCACGCTACCTGTGATTACGTGAATCTCTGCATTGATACCCTTCTCTGCGAGGAAACGGCGTAGGATACCTGGGTATGAAGTTGCAATCTTCTTGCCGTTGAACCAGTCAAGACCTGTGTATTCAATAGCCTTTGGAATAGCGAGGGAAAGGCGGCACTTAGAGAAACCGAGACGGCTTACCACCTCTGCGTCCTCGTTGCGCTCAAGAAACTCATTCTCACCTACGATGCCGATGTCGGCAACGCCCATAGCAACGCTCTGTGGGATATCATCATCACGGAGATAGAGCACTTCGAGTGGGAAGTTACCAGATTTTGCAAGCAGAACGCGCTTGCTTGAGCTAACCTTTATGTCTGCCTCAGTGAGGAGATCGATACAATCTTCAAAAAGACGTCCTTTGGACTGTAATGCTATACGTAACATGTTATATTTTGTTTTATTTCAATTTCTGTTTACCTTAGTCCTTAGACCTTAGTCTTTAGACTATTCGAGTTGCTTCTTCGCATGAAAAAATAGGGCTTGTCGCTCATAGAGCGGTGCCCGTCTCTGATTTCAGAATGCAAAGTTACAAAAAATAATCCGAAAAATGTAAAGAAATCCCGAAAAAAGCGAAAAATAAGGAG
>JAFXZF010000090.1 GCA_017541365.1 Prevotella sp. | reverse complement strand
TTTCTTCTGCGACAACCTTGCCGTACAGGGTCATCAGAACGATGTTTCAGCCCTGAGCAGACTGGCTTCGCTCTACAACATTGCCTTTGCCACGAACCGTACCACGGCTGATATGCTGCTTACCTCCACATTGCTAGGAGAAGAGTCATACACCCGCATAGACCCTGAATGCATACAGCATTATGCCAACAGAAAATTGTAGAATGACTCTGAACACTTATAATAATCAAAGCCCCGACCTGCAGATGCAAGCCGGGGCCTTCTTTATTTGCCCTTACGGGCAGAAATCCATTAAGAATCTTTTTTATAATCTCAGGCTCTTTGAGCCGGAAATATTTCTGAGCCGACAGGCTCCAAAGATTGTCCTGATGATTTTTCATGATTTCTGCTCCGTAGGAGCATGATAAAAGAATAAAAGCCAGTCACGCCATCAAGGGGTGTGGCTGGCTTTATTCTTCTGTGTAAATACTATTTCCTTTGTTATGCCGTTTATTATATAGATATGGCATAGTAAACTCTTACGTGTAGGTTCTTAATGTATTTTATTTAGTCGTAAATGCAATAACCGTATATGATATATATTGATATGGGTATGGGGAGACTTGGTAATCAGTTCTGCAGATATGCATACTCACGACTGTTACACAAGTATAACCCGGGAGAAGATATTGTATATAGTTTTGACATGCTGGATTCCGCTCACGAGACAGAGGGGGACGGCATGGAGAACTCCTTGCGCCATTTCAATACCATAGGTACGGAGCGCAACGGAGCCATAAAACGCTCGTGGCTTCAGAAGTTCGTGTGGAAACGGTTTATGCGTAAGTACCCGGACGGCATGGATTTCTGCCTGAAGGACAGCTATGAGCGACGCTGGCTGAGCGTAATGAAGGCTTTTGGAATGTATAAGCTAAATCTTGGAGAGTGTCCGTTCCCTAAGAAGAAGCCTTGGTGGATTGGCAACCTGATTGTGGATTGCTGTTGTGAGAGTCCTGACTATTTCCAGGAGATAAAAGAGGAACTGTCAGAGGCCTTCACCCCTGTCCATCCGCTGCAGGAGCATAACAGGGAGTTGATGGATGTGATACAGAGAACTAACTCCGTCTTTGTAGGAGTGCGCAGGGGAGACTTCGTAGATGACCAGGAGATAAGTAATGTATATAATGTGTGCTCAAAGGATTACTACCTGAGGGCCATGGCACAGATGAGGGAGAGGGTGGAGAATCCTACGTTTGTGTTCTTCTCAAACGATATAGAGTGGGTGAAGGATAATATCCGGACGGATGTGGAATGCTATTATGAGTCGGGGAAAGACGAGGTGTGGGAGACTTTCAGGCTGATGCGTGCCTGCAAGCATTTCATTATCTCTAACAGCACCCTCCATTGGTGGGCGCAGTATCTCGGCGAGGACAAAGGGAAGGTGGTCATGGCGCCAAGCAGGTGGTACAGGTCGGACTTCCAGTCTGCTTTGTATCTGCCCGGGTGGACCCTTGTGGATGCAGGCAATCCCTGAGCACTGCAGGATACTTGTTGTGTGAAATAAAAAGGTAAAGGATATGAAGATACTGATTATAAACGGAAGCCCGAGGAAGAAAGGCTTGATTTCTCAAATGCTTGACATCATGCGCCAGGAGGCAGAGCAGAGGGGTGACGAGGTGCAGGTGGTATATACAAACGACCTGACCGTCAAGCCCTGTACGGGGTGTATGGCGTGTCGCACAAAGCGGAAGTGCTCCATGGCAGAGGATGACTCGCAGCGGGTGTTAAGGATGATGCAGGCCTCTGATGCCGTCATTATGGGGGCACCATGCTATTGGGGTAATATACCGGGACAGATGAAGCTGTTGTTTGACCGCATGGTATATGGTATGATGCGTGACACTCCTCGTTTCCCTGAGCCGCTGATGAAGGGTAAGAAGTGTGTATTCCTGAGTACCTGTACTACTCCATGGCCATGGAATATATGGTTCAATCAGTCGCGTGGCGCAATCCGTGCCATGCGCGAGATATGTCGTTACTCCGGCTTTAAGGTGGTGACGACCATAGAGCGCGGAGGTACGGCGATGCGCCCGCAGTTGTCGGAGAGGGACAGGCAGAAGTGTCGTAAGGCAATAAGGCTTATCAAACCCTGACGGCCATGGCAGTGCAGGGAAGAGACTGTAGGCTGGGGGAGAGGATATGAAAGGATACAAAAAAAGCAGCGAAGAGAAATCTTCACTGCTTTTTTGTGGTGCCAACGGGAATCGAACCAGTGACACAA
>JAFXZF010000089.1 GCA_017541365.1 Prevotella sp. | reverse complement strand
ATATACTCGCAAAGACATACTTGAGAAGATGCGTGAGCGCATCCTTATTCTCGATGGTGCAACTGGTACTTATCTTCAGCAATTAGGGCTTACAGAGGATGATTTTCGTGGCACGGTATTCAGCAATCACCCCCAACCTTTAAAGGGGTGTAATGATGTGCTGTGCATAACGAAACCGGAGGCTATCAAGCAGATGCATCGCGACTATATAAATGCCGGTGCTGATATCATCGAGACAAACTCCTTCAACTGTAATCGCTACTCGCTTGCCGACTATGGATTGGAGGACAGGGTGTATGACATTGCGAAGGCAGCTGCAGAGGTAGCTGCAAAGTGTAAAGAAGAGAGTGGAAAGTGGACAGTTGTGGCTGGCTCTATGGGCCCTACGAACAAGACAGCCTCTATGTCGGCAGACGTGAATAATCCTGCTGCCCGAGAGGTTACTTTCCAAGACCTTGTAGAGACCTATACGGATTGTGTTCGCGGTCTTATTGACGGAGGTGCTGATGTCATCCTTGTAGAGACTATCTTCGATACCCTCAACGCTAAGGCAGCTATCAAGGCTGTGATGAATGTGGAAGAAGAGCGAGATATCGATGTTCCTATCATGGCGAGTGGTACGCTTGCTGATGCTTCTGGAAGAACGCTCTCTGGTCAGACGGTAGAGGCTTACGTAGCTTCTTTGACACACGGCAATCTGATAAGCATCGGACTTAACTGTGCCTTTGGTGCCCGTCAGTTGAAGCCTTGGCTCAAGCGCCTTGCAGAGGTAGCTCCATGTCCAGTAAGCGTGCATCCAAATGCAGGTTTGCCAAACGTGATGGGAGGCTATGACGAGACTCCTGAAACCTTTGCAGAATCGGCAAGGGAGTTTATGAGCGAAGGGCTTATCAACATCTACGGTGGATGCTGCGGAACTACCCCTGCCCATATCAAGGCAATAGCGGAGGTGGCGAAGGAGTTTAAGCCGAGGGAGATTGATAGTGAGACTAGTGGCTCTAGTGAGGCTAGTAAAACTAGGATTCCTAGGTGCACCCTCTCTGGCCTTGAGCCTCTTCTCCTTGACGAGAACACGGGCTTTGTGAATATCGGAGAGCGTACTAATGTGGCTGGTTCTGCAAAGTTCAAGAAGCTTATTCAGGCAGAAAACTACGAAGAGGCTCTGTCGGTTGCTCGTGCTCAGGTAGATGCAGGAGCACAGGTTATCGACGTATGTATGGACGATGGCTTGATTGAAGGCGTGAAGGCTATGACCACCTTCCTCAACCTTATTGCATCAGAGCCAGAGATTGCACGAGTGCCTATCATGATTGACTCCTCAAAATGGGAGATTCTTGAGGCAGGATTGCAATGTGTTCAGGGAAAGAGCATCATCAACTCTATCTCACTTAAAGAGGGTGAGGAGAAGTTTTTGAAGAAGGCTCGCTACATCCACTCTATGGGTGCTGCTACCGTCGTTATGCTCTTTGACGAGAAAGGACAGGCAGACACATACGAGAGAAAAGTGGAAGTTGCCCGCAGAGCCTATAAACTGCTTCGCGGAATAGGCTTCCCAGGTGAAGATATCATTTTTGACCCTAACGTACTTGCTGTGGCAACTGGAATGCCTGAGCATGATGATTATGGACGAGCATTTATAGAGGCTTGTCGCACTATCCATCAGGAGATGCCAGAAGTGCACATGTCGGGCGGTATAAGTAACCTCAGTTTCTCTTTCCGAGGCAATAACCCTGTGCGTCAGGCTATGCACTCTGTGTTCCTCTATCATGCTATTCAGGCAGGACTCGACATGAGTATCGTGAACCCTGCCATGCTCACTATCTACGACGAGATAGAAGAGCCGATGAGGACATACGTTGAGGATGTGATTCTCAACAGAACCCCTCGCTCGGAAGAGGCTGGTGTAGAAAACGCCTCAGAACGCCTTATTGAGTTTGCCACAAAGCTAAAGGAAGAGCTTGACGCAAAGAAGGAGGCTAATGGCGGTAAGGCACCTGAGAAGAAGGTTGAGATGCCTACCACGCTCAAGGATCGTATCGCCTTTGCTATGCTCAAGGGCATTACAGATTCTATTGATGCAGATACTCTTGAGGCATACCAAAAGGCAGGCACTCCGCTTGGCGTTATTGACGAGTATCTCATGCCGGCTATGGAGCAGGTAGGAAAGCTCTTCGGCGAGGGTAAGATGTTCTTGCCACAGGTAGTAAAGTCTGCCCGTGTGATGAAGAAGGCTGTTGCCGTTCTTGAGCCGTATATGAAGACCCCCTCCCAGCCTCCCCGAGGGGAGGAGACTTTAGACAGTAATGACGCTTATGAGGCAACTGCAAACTCAACACCTCAGGGGGCTGGAACTGTGGTTATGGCTACTGTAAAGGGTGATGTTCACGACATAGGCAAGAATATAGTTGGCGTAGTAACACAATGTAACGGCTTCAATGTGAAGGATCTCGGTGTGATGGTAGAGCCGGAAACGATAGTGGAAGAGGCACAGAAATGTAATGCCGATGTAATAGGTCTCTCCGGACTTATCACCCCTTCCCTTACAGAGATGATAAACGTGGTGAAGCTGCTTGAAAGCAAGGGTATGACAACGCCTGTCATAATTGGTGGAGCTACAACCTCAGCACTTCACACAGCCGTAAAGATAGCACCAGAATATCCTCACGGAATAGTGATTTGCGCTCATGCTGCTGCTGATAATCCAGGCATCATCCGCCGACTTCTCGCAGACGACGGAAAGGAGTATATCGCCGAACTAAAGGCACAGCAGAAGATTATCCGCGACAACTATAACCGTAGAGAGGCTGACAAGTCGCTTCTTACAGTTGAAGAGAGTAGAAAGCGTAGATTCATAAAGAATCAGGAACTCGTTGCTGTACCAAGAAGTACGGAACAAGTATTGCTCTATTCTCAGCCAAAGGAAGAGGGAGATACCAATTTCCAGACTATAAGAATCAGCGACCTTGAAGATCGTTTCAACTGGGCTTTCTTTTATCAGGCGTGGGGCTTGAAAGGAGATGTCCGTACAGGTGAGGAAGGTCAGAAATTGCGTAGTGATGCTGAGACTCTTCTAAACGAGATGAAGGAGAAGAACCTTATTACTCTTCAGGGAACGGCTCGTATTCTTCCTGCCTATTCTACTGATAATGATGAGATTATTGTCTCTTGCGATGGTAAGGACTATACCCTACCCTTCCCTCGCTCTCTAAAAGATGAGGAGCAGACCAACTGTCTTGCTGACCACATCATGAGAGGATATAGGGCAAGGAAACTTACCAACTGCCCTTGTTGTCAGGGACAGCACGCTACGGATTTCATCTGTCCGTTTGTGGTAACTGCGGGTGTTGGGCTCAGCGAGCTTCAGGAGAACTATCGCAAGGAAGGTGACGAGTATCACGCAATTATGGCAAAACTGCTCTGTGACCGTCTTGCAGAGGCATTCGCGGAGTATATACAGGACTATATGCAGAAACGCCTTTTCTGGGGCACAGACGGCATAAGAATGGCATTCGGTTAT
>JAFXZF010000088.1 GCA_017541365.1 Prevotella sp. | reverse complement strand
TTGCCAAGGAGAACTACGAGGTTGTTGACAAGAAATTCCAAGTCGGCAAGGTGAGCGAATACGACAAGATTACAGCAGAGGTTCAGATGCGCTCTATGGGTTCAAGCGTGACAAGCGCTGAGACAGGCCTCAACCTCGCGCTTCTTCGTCTGAAGGTTCTCATGGGCGTAACAACCAATATTGACATAAACATCAAGGACTCTCTCAAGGCATACGAGAAGAATCTTACACTTGCCAAGGCAGAAGTCAACGAGAATGAGCTTTCAAACAACACCTCAGTTCGTCAGCTTGACATGAACCAGAACATGCTTGAGCGTTCAAACAAACTGCTCAAGACAAACTTCCTTCCAACAGTTGGTATGCAGCTTCAGGGCTCTTACACATCATACTCTAACGAGAATTGGAATGTGTTCAAATATAGGTATTCTCCAAGTTCAACACTTGCCCTTTCCGTTACAGTTCCTATCTTCCAGGCAAGCAACTGGACGAAGCTGAAGAGTAACAAGGTCCAGATAGAGAAGTTGGCAGATACACGCACAAACACTATACGTCAGCTTTCAATGGCAGCACAGAGCTATCGTCAGAACATGCTCACGACTATCTCCAAGCTGGAGTCAGATCGCGAGGCTGTGAAGAAGGCAGACAAGGCAGTTACAATATCAGCCAAGAGATACGATGTAGGTCGTGGCACTATTCTTGAGCTCAACCAGAGCGAGACAGCTCTCACACAGGCAGAGTTGACTTATCGCCAGAGCATCTATGACTATCTCACAAACAAGGCAGATCTTGACTATACTTTAGGAAGAGAGTAAACTGAAAGTTGACAATTATTCGCTGAAGCTCATCAAGCCAAAGCAAGAGACAATTGAGAATAGAAAATTATATAATATGAAATTCAAATATATCATACCGATTTTTGCAGCAGCATTTGTCTGCTCATGCGGAGAAAAGAAAGATGATAAGAAAGCAGCCGATATGGCTGTTGAAGTTAAGCTCGCAACAGTAAAGTGCGAGAGTATTGCCCAGACAGAGGAATACACAGCAACAGTAGAGAGTGACCTGAAGAACAACATCTCTCCTAACATGGCTTACCGTATCGAGAGAATTCTCGTTGACGTAGGCGATCAGGTTAGCAAGGGACAGTTGCTCGTTCAGCTCGACGCTTCAAGCCTCAATCAGTTGAAGCTTCAGATTGACAACCAGAAGGTAGAGTTCAACCGCACAAGTGAGCTTTACAAGGTAGGTGGTGCGTCAAAGGCAGAGTATGACAATGCCAAGATGCAGATCGAGGTTATGGAGTCACAGTACAACCAGATGTCACGCAACACCCAGCTTTATGCACCTATGAGCGGTGTGGTAACAGCACGTAACTATGACAACGGCGATATGTATGGTGGTGCTCCTATCCTCACAATCGAGAAGACAAACCCAGTAAAGGTTGTGATGAACGTATCTGAGATACACTACAAGGATGTTAAGAAGGGACAGTCAGTAAACCTTACACTTGACTCATACGAGGGCGAGACCTTCACAGGTAAGATTACAACAGTTTCTCCTTCTATCGACATAGCTACACATACCTTCCCAGTTGAGGTTACTATCAACAACCCAAAGCAGAAGGTACGTCCGGGTATGTTCGCCCGCGTGACCGTGAACTATGGCAACCAGAACCACGTACTTGTTCCAGACCTCTCTCTCGTAAAGCAGATTGGTGCTGGCGACCGTTACGTGTATGTCTATAATCCAAGCACAAGCACAGTTTCATATAATAAGGTTGTGCTCGGCAAGCATATCGGCACAAGCTATGAGATTCTCTCAGGTGTAGAGGACGGTCAGCAGGTAGTAGTAGCAGGTCAGGCTCGTCTTGCTGATGGCAAGAAAGTTAAGGTGGTAAAATAGAGGTGGCCTCTCCCCCCGCCCTCCCCCGTAGGGAGGGAGCCGGAGTAA
>JAFXZF010000087.1 GCA_017541365.1 Prevotella sp. | reverse complement strand
TGAATAACGAATAGTGAATAGTGAATAATACTTAGTGAAAAATACTGCTATCACGATTATAGAGAAAACCCATAATGGTGTCCACCAGTATTAAGTATTATTCTCTATTCACTTTTCACTATTCACTTATTATAGTTCGCAAAGCTCGATAGCCTTGTCGAGGGCTGCAGAGATGCCATCAGGATTCTTACCACCAGCAGTAGCGAAGAATGGCTGACCGCCACCACCACCCTGAATGAGCTTGGCAGCCTCACGTACAATCTTACCAGCGTTGAGGTTGTGATCCTTGACCATATCGTCGGAAAGCATGACGGTGATGCTTGGCTTACCGCCAATCTTTGTACCGAGGGCACATACGAGTGACTCCGGCATAGCCTCACGAATCTGGAATACGATATCCTTACATTGCTGTGCATCAGCAGGAACAACAGCCTTGATGACATTGACACCGTTGATATTCTGTACCTGCTCAAGGAGCTTAGCCTTGATACGTGCAGCAGCCTGTGCCTTCATTGCCTCGACTTCCTTCTTCAAGTCCTCGTGCTCGTCGATGAACTTAGCAATAGCGCCCTGAAGGTCCTTGGCATTGTTGAACATATTGCCGATAGCCTTTATTCCATCCTCCATAGAATAGAGCATCTCCTCGCATTGTTTGCCAGTAACAGCCTCAATACGACGGATGCCTGCAGCTACGCTACTCTCAGAAATGATCTTGAACATACCGATACGGCCTGTGCTGCTTGCGTGAATACCACCACAGAACTCGCAAGAAGGTCCGAAACGAACAACACGAACCTTGTCGCCATACTTCTCGCCGAAAAGGGCGATAGCACCGAGCTTCTTTGCCTCCTCAAGTGGAGTGTCACGATGCTCGTCAAGTGGAATGTCCTCACGAATCATTGAGTTCACGATGCGTGAAACCTCACGGAGCTGCTCGTCAGTAACCTTCTCGAAGTGAGAGAAGTCGAAACGGAGAGTATCAGGACTTACGAAAGAGCCCTTCTGCTCAACATGATCACCGAGAACCTGCTTCAAAGCATAGTCGAGAAGGTGGGTTGCTGTGTGGTTGGCAGCACTTGCATTACGAAGGTCTGTATCAACGCAAGCCATGAATGGAGCCGTAGGATCCTTTGGCATCTCCTTTACGATATGAACGCTCTGGCCATTCTCACGACGTGTGTCGATGATGTTGACGGTCTCGTTCTCAGAAACAAGGACACCCTTGTCGCCTACCTGACCACCCATCTCACCATAGAATGGAGTTGCAGAGAGTACAATCTCGAAATATGTAGCTTTCTTGACAGTCACCTTACGATAGCGTAGAATCTCACACTCATACTCTGTGTAGTCATAGCCAACGAACTGCTGCTCGCCTGGCTTGAGTTCTACCCAGTCAGAATTCTCTACCTGTGCAGCATTACGAGCACGAGCCTTCTGAGCCTCCATCTCCTCATTGAACTTAGCCTCATCAACGCTGACGCCCTGCTCACGGCAGATAAGCTCAGTAAGATCGAGAGGGAAACCGTAGGTATCAAACAGACGGAATGCCTGAGTACCGTCGAGCACGTTCTTCTTCTCTGCCTTGAGAGCCTCGATAGCATCAGAGAGCATAGAGATACCCTTGTCGAGAGTGCGGAGGAATGAATCCTCCTCTTCCTTGATAACCTTACCGATAAGCTCACGCTGTCCTGGGAGCTCTGGGTAAGATGGTCCCATCTCCTGAATGAGAACTGGGAGGAGCTTATATACGAATGCTTCCTTCTGATCGAGGAATGTATATGCATAGCGAACAGCACGACGAAGGATACGACGGATGACATAGCCTGCCTTTGCATTGCCCGGAAGCTGACCGTCAGCGATAGAGAATGCTACTGCACGGAGGTGGTCAGCGATTACACGCATTGCCACATCTGTTTCCTCTGCAGCACCATATTTCTTGCCAGAGAGACGCTCAATCTCCTTGATAATAGGCTGGAATACATCTGTATCATAGTTAGAATGCTTGCCTTGAAGAGCACGAACAAGACGCTCGAAGCCCATACCAGTATCGATTACGTTCATACCAAGTGGCTCGAGGTGACCGTCAGCCTTACGCTCGAACTGCATGAATACGATGTTCCATATCTCGATAACCTGTGGATCGTCCTTATTGACGAGCTCACGTCCAGGAACCTTTGCCTTCTCCTCAGGAGTACGAGAGTCGAGGTGAATCTCAGAGCAAGGTCCACAAGGACCAGTATCGCCCATCTCCCAGAAGTTATCGTGCTTGTTACCATTGATGATGTGATCAGCAGGAACATGCTTGAGCCAGTAGCCGTAAGCCTCCTCATCGCGTGCAAGACCTTCGCTATCATCACCCTCAAAGATTGTAACGTAGAGGTCTGCAGGATCAAGCTTGAGAACATCAACGAGATACTCCCATGCCATATCAATAGCACCTTCCTTGAAGTAGTCACCGAATG
>JAFXZF010000086.1 GCA_017541365.1 Prevotella sp. | reverse complement strand
TCTCAGACTTGGAGCACAGAAATTGCCTGTTAAAACAAAATTTGTTGTACGTCGTGATTACGACAAAAACGCTTAAACTATGAAGATTAAAGAATTAAAAGAACTTGATGTCAAGGAATTGACAGAGAAGTTGGAGAATGCCGAGTCAGCTCTCGAGACAATGAAGCTGAACCACACAGTGTCTCCCCTCGAGAATCCATCACAGATTAAAGCGGCTCGTCGTGACATCGCACGTATGAAAACAGAGATTCGCTTACGTGAACTTAATAAATAATAATGGTCCATATGGAAATGCGTAATTTAAGAAAGACAAGACAGGGTGTTGTTACAAGCAACAAGATGGATAAAACCATTGTTATTGCATCCAAGTTCAAGGAGAAGCACCCAATCTATGGTAAGTTTGTGCAGAAGACTAAGAAGTATCATGCACATGATGAAAAGAATGAGGCACAGGTAGGTGATACAGTCCTCATCATGGAGACCCGTCCACTCTCTAAGACTAAGAGATGGAGATTAGTTTCAATAATTGAAAAAGCTAAGTAAATAATATGATACAGGCAGAATCAAGACTTACAGTATGTGATAACAGCGGTGCACGTGAGGCTCTTTGCATACGTGTGCTGGGCGGTACCCGCCGTCGCTATGCCAGTGTAGGTGACATCATCGTCGTTGCTGTCAAGAATGTCATCGCATCAAGCGACCTGAAGAAAGGTGCAGTATCTAAGGCTCTCATCGTACGTACAAAGAAAGAGATACGTCGCGCAGACGGCTCTTACATACGTTTCGATGACAACGCTTGTGTCCTCCTCAATAACGCCGGCGAACTCCGTGGCAGCCGTATCTTCGGTCCTGTAGCACGTGAGCTCCGCGCCGTTAACATGAAGGTCGTTTCACTGGCACCTGAGGTACTTTAGTTTTCAACACTAAAAAAGTAGTTTAACAAATGAGTAAGATACATATCAGAAAAGGAGATACCGTAATAGTACTCGCTGGTCGCGACAAAGGCAAGACCGGTAAGGTACAGAAGGTTCTCGTGAAGGATGAGAAGGCTATCGTAGAGGGCATCAACATGGTCTCTAAGAACCAGAAGCCTTCTGCACAGAACCCTCAGGGTGGTATCGTAAAACAGGAGGCTCCTATCCACATCTCAAACCTGAGCCTCATTGATCCTAAGAGCGGAAAGGCAACTCGCGTGTCTATCAAGCACGAGGGAAAGAACGTTATCCGTATCGCTAAAAAGTCAGGGGAGGAAATCAAGTAATGGATACAGCACAGTTAAAGAAAATATACAAGGAGACTATCGCTCCTGATCTGCAGAAGCAGTTCAACTACACTTCTAAGATGCAGATCCCTGAGCTTAAGAAGATCGTTGTCAACATGGGTCTCGGTGACGCTACCCAGGACAAGAAGATCATCGATGTCGCTATCAACGAGATAACAGCTATCACAGGTCAGAAGGCCGTAGCTACATACTCTAAGAAGGATATCGCTAACTTCAAGCTCCGTAAGAAGATGCCTATCGGCGTCATGGTAACACTGCGCCGCGAGCGCATGTATGAGTTCCTCGAGAGACTCGTACGCGTAGCTCTGCCACGTATCCGTGACTTCAAGGGCATACAGACCAAGTTTGACGGCCGCGGCAACTACAACCTCGGCATACAGGAGCAGATCATCTTCCCTGAGATCAACATCGACTCTATCGACCGCATCCAGGGTATGAACATCACCTTCGTAACATCAGCACAGACCGACGAGGAGGGCTTCGCACTGCTCAAGGCATTCGGTCTGCCATTCAAAAACGCTTAATAGACACAGACTATGGCAAAAGAATCAATGAAAGCTCGCGAGGTAAAGCGCGCTAAGCTCGTGGCTCGCTATGCTGAGAAGCGTGCAGCACTGAAGAAGGTAATAGCAACTTCTGACGACGCTGCAGAGCGTTATGAGGCAGCACGCGCTCTCCAGGCAATCCCAAAGAACGCCAACCCTATCCGTCTCCACAACCGTTGTAAGGTGACTGGACGTCCAAAGGGCTACATCCGCCAGTTTGGTATCTCACGTATTCAGTTCCGCGAGATGGCTTCTGCAGGACTCATTCCTGGCGTAAAGAAGGCAAGCTGGTAAGCAAAGGCGATATTGGTATAAATAATATTCGCAAGTTAAGGTTTTAAGGTGTGAATGTCATGACGATGCACCACACGCCACACACGGTGTGCACATGGTGACAGAGCTCAGAGCACGCAACCTCATTACCTGAACAAGAAAAAGGTATTTATCACAATTTTCTATTTAATTAATATTGTCGGGGAAGCCCCGATTAATTAACTAATTTTTTTTATGACAGATCCAATAGCAGATTATCTGACAAGACTTAGGAACGCCATCATGGCCAACCACCGTGTGGTAGAGGTTCCTGCGTCAAACCTTAAGAAGGAGATCACCAAGATCCTCTTCGAGAAAGGTTACATCTTGAACTACAAGTTCATCGAGGATGGTCCTCAGGGTGCTATCAAGGTAGCATTGAAGTACGATCCTATCACTAAGAAGAACGCTATCAAGTGTTTGAAGCGTGTCTCTACACCAGGTCTTCGTAAGTACACTGGTTACAAAGACATGCCACGTGTTATCAACGGATTGGGCATCGCAATACTGTCCACATCTAAAGGTGTAATGACTGACAAAGAGGCTGCTGAGCTCAAGATAGGCGGCGAGGTTCTTTGCTACGTTTATTAATAATTGGAGGATTACAACATGTCAAGAATAGGTAAATTGCCAATTAGCATCCCTGCAGGTGTAACAGTATCACAGAACGATGGTGTTGTTACAGTAAAGGGTCCTAAGGGTGAACTTTCACAGAAGGTTGACTCTTCTATAATAGTAAAGGTTGAAGATGGTCAAATCACTTTCGAGGTTGACGAGAACAGCCCTGTAAACTACAAGCAGAAGCAGGCTTTCCACGGTCTGTACCGCTCACTGGTAAATAATATGGTTGTAGGCGTAAGCGAGGGTTACAAAAAGGTTCTCGAGCTCGTAGGTGTAGGTTATCGTGTATCTAACAAGGGTAACATCGTAGAGTTTGCTCTCGGTTATACCCACCCTATCATCATCGAACTTCCTAAGGAGGTGAAGGTAGAGACAAAGTCAGAGCGTAACCAGAACCCACTGCTCATCCTTGAGTCATGCGACAAGCAGTTGATCGGACTCATTTGTGCTAAGATCCGTTCTTTCCGTAAGCCAGAGCCTTATAAGGGTAAGGGTATCCTGTTCCAGGGCGAGGTTATCCGCAGAAAGTCTGGTAAGTCAGCTTCAGCTAAGTAATAACCTTTAAACTATTACGACAATGACAATAAAGAAAGTAGAAAGACGAATCAAAATCAAGTATAGAGTTCGTAAAAACGTAAATGGCACAGCAGAGCGCCCACGTCTTAGCGTGTTCCGTTCTAACAAGCAGATTTACGCTCAGGTAATTAACGATGTTACCGGTACTACCCTCGCTTCTGCATCATCACTCGGTCTGGAGGCTATGCCAAAGACAGAGCAGGCACAGAAGGTTGGTGCCCTCTTGGCAGAGAAGGCAAAGGCTGCTGGTATCACTTCTGTAGTATTCGACCGTAACGGCTATCTCTATCATGGCCGTGTAAAGGCTCTCGCTGACGCAGCTCGTGAGGGTGGTCTTAACTTCTAAAACGATTATATAGCAATGGATAAAGTAAAAGTAAATAGCGACGTTGAGTTGAAAGACAAGCTGGTTGCTATCAACCGTGTTACTAAGGTAACAAAGGGTGGTCGCACCTTCACATTCGCTGCTATTGTCGTTGTAGGTGACGGTAATGGTACTATCGGATGGGGTCTTGGTAAGGCTGGTGAGGTACAGCAGGCAATTGCTAAGGGTACTGAGGCAGCAAAGAAGAATCTTGTTAAGGTTCCAGTAATTAAGGGTACAATACCTCATGAGATAGAGGTAAGCTTTGGTGGTGCACAGGTATTCTTGCGCCCAGCAGCACAGGGTACCGGACTTGTTGCCGGTGGTGCTATGCGTCCTGTTCTCGAGAGCGTAGGTATCACTGACGTACTTGCTAAGTCAAAGGGCTCTTCTAACCCTCACAACCTCGTGAAGGCAACTATCAAGGCTCTGAGCCAGTTGCGTGACGCTTACACAGTAGCTCACGAGCGTGGTATATCAATGAGTAAAGTATTTAACGGTTAATAATAGGAGGAATACACAAATGGCAACAATAAAAGTAAAGCAGATAAGGAGCCGTATCGGTGCTTCTGCAGACCAGAAGCGTACCCTCCTTGCACTGGGTCTCCGTAAGATCTCTCAGGTAGTAGAGGTAGAGGATACACCATCTATCCGTGGTATGATACGCAAGGTACATCACCTGACAACAGTAGTAGAGTAATAACTAAAATTAAACGACAAGAGAATATGAAATTGAATAATTTGCAGCCAGCTGCTGGTTCAACCCATTCACGTCGTCGTATCGGTCGCGGTCCTGGTTCAGGTCTCGGCGGTACCTCTACTCGTGGTCACAAGGGTGCTAAGGCACGTTCTGGTTATAAGAGAAAGATTGGTTTCGAAGGCGGTCAGATGCCACTGCAGCGTCGTGTGCCTAAGTTCGGATTCAAGAACATCAACCATAAGGAGTACTTTGCAGTAAATCTCTCTACTCTCCAGAAGCTCGCTGAGAAGAAGGGATACGAGAAGATTGGCATAGCAGAACTCCAGGCTGCTGGACTCACCAACGGCAAGGAACTTGTAAAGATCCTCGCTAACGGCAAGCTCACAGCAAAGCTCACTGTTGAGGCTAACGCTTTCTCAAAGACAGCAGAAGAGGCTATCAAGGCAGCAGGCGGCAACGCTGTTGTTCTTTAAGTAAAACCTTTTTTACTTTAGGTAATAATGAAGAAGTTTATAGAGACACTGAAGAACTGTTGGAAAGTAGAGGACTTGCGTATGCGACTCCTCGTAACAATACTCTTTGTCGCTATCTACCGTTTCGGCTCTTTCGTGGTTTTGCCGGGTATCAACCCAGCAAACCTCGAAAAGCTGCAGCAGCAGACAGCAGGAGGTTTGATGTCACTTCTCGATATGTTCTCCGGTGGTGCATTCTCCAACGCATCAATCTTTGCGCTCGGTATTATGCCATACATCTCTGCATCAATCGTAATGCAGCTTGTGGCTATAGCTGTGCCTTCTTTCCAGAAGATGCAGCGTGAGGGTGAGAGTGGACGTAAGAAGATCATGCAGTACACACGCTACCTGACAGTAGCGATCCTGCTCTTCCAGGCTCCCTCATATCTTATGAACCTCAAGATGCAGTCACCAGGTGCCCTCGCATCAGGACTCTCATGGTCAGAGTTTATGATTCCTGCAACGATTATCCTCGCTGCCGGCTCAATGTTTATCCTCTGGCTGGGTGAGCGCATCACTGACAAGGGTGTAGGTAACGGTATCTCACTGATTATCATGATCGGTATCATCGCTCGTCTGCCACAGTCCTTCTTCCAGGAGGTAGGTAGCCGCTTCACTGCTATCACAGGTGGTGGCCTGGTGATGTTTATCGTTGAGATACTCATCCTCTATGCAGTAGTTTGTGCATCAATACTCCTCGTGCAGGGAACGCGAAAAGTGCCTGTACAGTATGCAAAGAAACTCGTAGGTAACACACAGTATGGCGGTGCGCGTCAGTATATCCCACTGAAGCTTTTTGCTGCTAACGTGATGCCTATCATCTTTGCACAGGCTCTGATGTTCATCCCACTCGCTATCGTGCAGTACAGCAGTGACAACCTCGGATGGTTTACACGCTCTCTGCTCGACAACCGTAGCCTGCTGTATAATGTGGTATATGTACTGCTCATCGTGGCATTCACATATTTCTACACTGCTATAACGCTCAACCCCACCCAGATGGCAGAGGATATGAAGCGCAATAACGGCTTCATACCTGGTGTGCGTCCAGGTAAGGATACAGCAAACTACATTGAGGAGATAATGTCACGCCTCACACTGCCTGGTTCTCTGTTCATCGCGTTTATCGCTATCATGCCAGCACTGGCAGGACTGCTTAACGTACAGCAGGGCTTCTCGCAGTTCTTTGGTGGTACCTCACTGCTCATCCTCGTAGGTGTTGTCATCGACACCCTGCAGCAGATAGAGTCACACCTCATGATGCGCCACTATGATGGTTTGCTCAATTCTGGACGTACTCGTCCTCAGAATGGTATCAGTGCTTACTAAGTCTTTGAGATGGCTATCTTTCTAAAGACTGAAGAAGAGATAGAACTAATGCGTGCTGCCAACCAACTGGTTGGACGCACGCTTGGTGAACTCGCCAAGCATATCAAGCCAGGGGTGTCAACGGCAGAGCTCAACAAGATTGCCGATACGTTCATACGTGACCATGGTGCCACACCGACGTTTCTCGGCTTTCCCAATCCCTACGGCGGCCCATTCCCTGCCAGCATCTGTACCTCAGTCAACGAGTGCGTTGTACATGGCGTGCCACGTGAGGACCAGATACTCAAGGAGGGTGATGTGATATCCATCGATTGCGGCACATTGCTCAACGGCTACAACGGCGACTCTGCCTACACCTTCCCCGTAGGTGAGATAAGCGATGACGTAAGGCAACTGTTGCGCACCACAAAGGAAAGCCTGTACAAGGCTATCGAGGTGGCAGTTCATGGCAGTCATGTGGGCGACATCGGACAGACGGTGCAGGACTACTGCGAGTCACGTGGCTATGGCATAGTACGCGAACTCACTGGTCACGGCATAGGCAAGGCGATGCACGAAGATCCTCAGGTGCCCAACTACGGTAAGCGTGGCAACGGTCCAAAACTCAAGGAGACCATGTGTATCGCCATCGAACCGATGATAACGCAGGGTGACCGCAAGATATGGCTTCTGCCTGACAAGTGGTCGGTGGTGACACGCGACAATAAGTTTGCTGCCCACTACGAGCACACCATAGCGATACGCAAGGGCAAGTCTGAGATACTCTCTTCGTTTGACGAGATAGAAAGCATAGTAAAGATATAAGATACTTAACCACAAAAAAAAGAAACAAAGCAAATCGTTTATGGCAAAGCAGTCTGCTATAGAACAGGACGGAACAATCATCGAGGCATTGAGCAATGCCATGTTTAGGGTAGAGCTCGAGAACGGTGTGCAGATAATAGCACACATCTCAGGCAAGATGCGTATGCACTACATCAAGATTCTCCCTGGCGACAAGGTAAAGGTCGAGATGAGTCCGTACGATCTCACCAAGGGACGTATCAGTTTCCGTTACAAGTAAAGCAACTACATATTTATATATAAATAGCAACAAAAGATGAAGACAAGAGCATCATTGAAGAAGCGTACTCCTGACTGTGTTATCGTACGTCGTAAGGGTCGCCTTTTCGTAATCAACAAGAAAAACCCTAAGTTCAAGCTTCGTCAGGGTTAAAAATTATTAAAAGTTAAATGTTGGCATCTAAATGTTAAAAAACTTTGGGGTGTTAAGGAAATTGTGTACCTTTGCACCTCCAAAAATTTTGACAATTAGTTAATTAACAAGTTTTTATCATTAACAAACAATTATGGCAATAAGAATTGTTGGAGTAGATTTGCCCCAGAATAAGCGTGGCGAAATCGCATTGACCTACATCTATGGTATAGGTCGAAGTAGTTCAGCAAAGATATTGGATAAAGCCGGTGTTAGCCGCGACACAAAGGTGTGCGATTGGACTGACGATGAGGCTGCCAAGATCCGTGAAATTATCGGTGCTGAATTCAAAGTAGAAGGTGATCTCCGTTCTGAGATCCAGTTGAACATCAAGCGCCTGATGGATATTGGTTGCTATCGTGGTGTAC
>JAFXZF010000085.1 GCA_017541365.1 Prevotella sp. | reverse complement strand
GGTGAGGATGCTCGTCTCTACACAGCCGTTAAGGCATTGTCAGACTTCTGCTGCGAGCTTCAGATCAACGTTCCGACAGGTAAGGACTCTCTGTCAATGACACAGAAATATCCTGACGGAAAGAAGGTCATCGCTCCTGGTACAGTTATCGTAAGTGCTGGTGGTGAGGTTTCTGACATCAAGAAGGTTGTTTCTCCAGTACTCAAGGACGTAAAGGCTTCACGCCTCTATCATATCGACTTCTCATTCGATGAGCTTCAGCTTGGCGGTTCAGCATTTGCACAGAGCCAGGGCAAGGTTGGTTCTGATGTTCCAACCGTTAAGAATGCCGAGTACTTCCGCGATGCATTCATCGCTGTTCAGCAACTCGTAAACGAGGGTCTCATCCTCGCAGGTCACGATATCTCTGCCGGTGGTCTCATCACAACCTTGCTTGAGATGTGCTTCGCAAACACTAAGGGCGGTCTTGCCCTCGACCTCGACAAGATCAAGGGCGACGACATCGTGAAGGTGCTCTTCGCTGAGAACCCGGGTATCGTTATTCAGGTTGCTGATGCTGACGCTCCACGTGCCAAGAAGATTCTTGAGGATGCAGGTATCGCATACGCTAAGATCGGCGTTCCTTCTGCTGACCGCACAATCACCATCAAGCGTCATCAGAGCAATGCTCAGGTGCCAAACTCAGAGCTTGCCAACCGCGAGCTTACCCTCGTATTCGACATCGACGAGATGCGCGATGCATGGTATAAGACATCATACCTCCTCGACCGCCGTCAGTCATTCAATGGCAAGGCTGCTGAGCGTTACAAGAACTACAAGAACGTGCCTCTCGAGTGCACATTCAAGGCTCCACAGCTCAAGCGCGTGCCTCGCCCAGAGAGCAACCGTCCTGTTGCCGCTATCATCCGTGAGAAGGGTACTAACTCTGAGCGCGAGATGGCATACTCATTCTATATGGCAGGCTTCGATGTGAAGGATGTTACCATGACCGACCTTATCACAGGCCGTGAGACTCTTGAGGAAGTGAACCTCGTGGCATTCTGCGGTGGTTTCTCTAACTCTGATGTTCTCGGTTCTGCAAAGGGATGGGCAGGTGCATTCCTCTTCAACCCTAAGGCTAAGGAGGCTCTGGATAAGTTCTATGCTCGTAAGGATACCCTTTCACTCGGTGTCTGCAACGGCTGTCAGCTCATGGTTGAGCTTGGTCTCCTGAACAACGACCACGCTGTTAGCAACGCAAAGGACTATGCAGAGATGCTTCACAACGACTCTCACAAGTTCGAGTCAACATACGTTACTCTCACCATCCCACAGAACGATTCTGTAATGCTCGGTTCTCTCTCTGGTCAGAAGATCGGATGCTGGGTAGCTCACGGAGAGGGTAAGTTCAACCTCCCACTCGCAGAGTCAGAGTATAACATTGCTGCTAAGTTCAACCACTCTGAATATCCAGCTAACCCTAACGGTTCAAGCTACGATGTTGCAGCCATAGCAAGCAACGACGGTCGTCACCTCGCTATCATGCCACACCCAGAGCGTACTCTGTTCCCTTGGCAGTGTGGTTACTACCCAGAGGAGCGTCGTCTCACAGATGAGGTAACTCCTTGGTACGAGGCATTCGTAAATGCCCGTCTGTGGATTGAAAAGAACAAGTAAACGTTTGGATATTGGGTGATAGGTACTACCTATCACCCATCACCCAAAACCTAATACCCCTATGAAACCTAAGCTAAACCTACAAAACCTTATGCCATGGATAAGCGTACTCTTATTTGCGCTGTTGTCATGGTATTTCCTTATGATGCGTAATGCTGACATGCTCTATATGCAGCAGATGCGCTCACTCTTCAACGACACATCGGTATTCTTTCAGCAGTATAATGCCGTTCCTGCAGGTTTCCTGCAATGGGCAGGATGCTACTTTACCCAACTTTTCTATTACCCCGCATTAGGAAGTTCCGTACTTATCCTGATGTGGATAGCCATTTTCTTCCTTCTGAAGAAAGGCTTACTAACACCCGACACCCAACACCTAACACCCCTTCTGCTAATCCCTCTGGTATGCCTGTTGGTTTCTGAAATAGACCTCGGCTACTGGATCTACTATAACAAGAACCACGGCTATTGCTTTAGCCAGACACTCGGTTTGCTCTTTGCCTCATTGCTCATCGTCGTATTCCGATACGCAACAGGCGTGAAGTTCAAGTTCGGCACAATCATCACATCCCTCATCGGGGCAGTTCTCCTTGTGGGGCTCTACCGCTATATCGGCATCTATGCCATGGCTGCATCTCTCACTTTGGGAGTAATAATGCTTACTGAGCGTAAATGGATTGCAGCCATGCTCTTTGTCATTGCCGCCATTATCCCCCCATTCCTGTTCCCTCAGTTCTTCGACACACTACGCAGCGAACAGTTCTTCACCGTCGGACTGCCAGTGTTCGAGAGCGGAAACATCACAAATCCGTCACTTACCAAGCCGTTCTGGATTGTCATCATCCTGCTCATCATCTTCACGCTTACATATAGAATAGGTAACCGCATCAAGAGCGCAAAGGCAACCGCCATCATATCATCCATACTCCTTGTCGCAGTAATCGGATTCTCTTTCGGAGTACTTGAAGATGCCGACTATGACGATGAGAACTACCATGCCGAGTGCAAGGCATACCGCGACATTGACAACATGGAGTGGGAAAATGCGCTCAGCCATATCCGTGAGGTGCAAGGCACTCTCACCCGACAACTTATCGTGTTCAAGAACACCGCCCTTTTCAACACAGGCGACATCGGAAACAGTATGTACGACTATGACGACAAGGGCATGACACCAACTCCAAGCGACTCCCTGAAGGTTCACATGGCCAATACCGCATCGCCTATCATATACCTTCATCACGGAATGACAAACTTTGCCTATCACTATTGCATGGAGATACAGGTAGAATACGGTTTCAGCATCTGCGAACTCAAGGTCATGGCCCTCTCTTCCATCATAAACGGAGAGAATGAACTTGCGCAGAAGTACCTTGAAATCCTCTCTCGCACCATGTTCCACAAGGAATGGGCAGAACACTACCTGCCACTTGCACGTAACCCGAAACTGATTGACAAATACCCGGAACTCGTCAAGATCCGCGACCTCCATTCCAACATGGACAACATCATCGACAGCGACAGCGGTATATGCGAGAACTATCTCATACGCTATTTCTCAACCACATACACCAATGCCTCCAAGTATTTTCAGGAGATGTGTCTTGCCTATAGCGTGATGTCAAAGAACATACAGCGCTTCTGGCGTCAGTATCTACTCTATCTCCAACTCCACAAGGGCGAGAAGATACCTGAGATATACCAGCAGGCAGCATATTTCTATTTAGACATGGAACCATCCACGGCCCCTGATGTCAAGACCTACGGAATTCAATTCGACCAGAAAGTCATTGACCGCTATAATCAGTTCGACCAATTCACCCAAGGTCTGTTGAGAAGCGGATTCTCTGAAGAGTCCATTGCCCGACAAAGCGAATCGGAATTCGGCAACACCTTCTGGTGGAATTATTACTTCATTAAAGGTGGATTATGCTACTAAATTAACTGAAAGTTGAAAATGAAAATACCCGCAATAGTGAAAATACTATCTAAAATACTCCCCCTCGGGGTACTGGGGTGGCTTTTCCTCCTCTCCTGCTCCGGCCCATCCGTTCCTACAGATGCCACCCATACCGACAAACTGCCCGATATGTACCCCGACTACAGCGAGGTTACAATCCCAGCCAACCTCTGTCCGACAAACTTCATGCTGCTTGACTGCGACGAAGCCGTGGCATGCCTGTCGTTCGGCGACCTGTCCTTCACCTACGGCGATGACAACAAAATCGTCATCGACGAGGACGAATGGCAGGAACTGCGCTCTGCCGCCACCGGAAGCGACAAGGGCATAAAGGTGGAGGTCTATGGCAAGAAAGACGGCAAATGGCTCAGCTATAAGTCATTCCCTATCTTTGTAGCCAAGGACACGATAGACCCATATATCTCCTACCGTCTCATACAACCCTCATACGTAGCATACGAGGGTATCGCCATCGTTCAGCGCAACATCACCAGCTATGAGGAAAGCGACATCTACAACAACCGCATGATTCACACCGAGGAGAAGGGACAATGCATCAACTGCCATTCTTTCCAGAACTACGGCACCAACAACATGCTCTTCCACATGCGCCAGTTCTGCGGCGGAACCATGATAGTACACAACGGCGAACCGAAGAAAATAGACCTCAAGACCGACAGCACCATCTCTGCCGGTGTCTATCCTGCATGGCATCCTACGGCCGACCTCGTGGCATTCTCAACAAACACCACACGTCAGATATTCCACACCAAGAACATTGACAAGATAGAGGTACTCGACTATGAGTCCGACCTTATCCTTTACGATGTGCAGAAAAACGAGGTGTCAAATATCAGTAATGCTCCCGACGAACACGAATGCTTCGCCACATGGAGCCCCGATGGCAAGACTCTTTACTACACATCAGCATATATCGACCCTGCCATATTCAACAACGGCAACAAATCGTTCAGAAATAACTACGATGAAATAAAATATAACATCTACTCACGCAGTTTCGACCTCGCCACACATAAGTTCGGTGAGCGCGTACTCGTGTACGACGCTGTCCAGTCAGGCAAGAGCGCCACCCTGCCCCGTGTCTCTCCCGACGGCAGATACCTCACCTTCTCTCTAGGCAACTACGGCTGTTTCCACGTATGGCACAAGGATGCTGACATCTGCATCATAGAGATGCCTCTCCCTCAGCCGGAACGCGAACAAGCCGCTAAACCCTCAACCCTAAACACTAAGCCCTCAACTCTAAACACTACCCCTCTCAACTCCCCCTTCTCCGACAGCTACCCGTCATTCTCAAGCAACGGCCGCTGGATTATGACCGCCTCACGACGTGACGACGGCAACTACACACGCCCGTACATCTCCTATTTCGATGCTCAGGGCAAGTGCCACAAGGCATTCGCGGTACCTCAGAAAGACCCGGAACACAACACGTTACTGCTGCGCTCATACAATCGTCCGGAGTTCATGAAAGAGAAGGTAAAAATCACTCCGCAGCAATTTGCCACAAAAGCACAAGAGGACGCTGTGCGTGCTAAATATGTCAATAAATAGTTAAAAAGCGTAAGAATGCTGCTCAAAAATTTGGATATATTCAGAAAATACCGTAACTTTGTGGCATGAAAACCATAAAAGTATTAAGTATTTATTAAGAATAAAGCATACAAGTGATTATGAAAAAACTTTTTTTGATATGCCTATGTCTTTCTGTATCACTGGCTGGATTCTGTCAGAAAACTAATGCTTCAGCCCTCGAGCTCAGCGCAGCCCTCGATGGTGAAACATATCAGGATAGAGCCAAGAAATACTTGATGACATACAAGCTAAACGATAATGGAGAAATGGAGATCATCTCCTACCTGCAGGTTCGTGAATCAAAGGAGGTCATGTACAACAACATCATCAATTGGATTGTTAGCAATTGCACTGAGGCTGCAACAGCCATTCTTTACGAAAACGAAGAAGAAGGTCGCATCACCACACGATGCTATTTCGGCAAGATTGCAAACGACGGCAAATCTACTCCAAATGAATGGGTTGACATACGTCCAATCCTCTCCGTAGAGGTAATGGACAAAGAAGCCATAATGAAATTCACACTCCCCGGCTTCGAGGTTCTTCAGAAAGACGACAACAGTGCCACCCGAGGATTCATGGGCAACACAAACGGTTTCCGCTTCACTGGCGACGAAACACCAAGAGAAGCGCAGTTCTGGCCAATGGCACTTTGTGCCCCTTACAATGAAGACACAAAGTTCACCAAGTCAACTTGCTACATGGCATACGTTCACGCAATAGAATGCTACAAGATTCTGAAGCAGCAGGTTCTCAACACTGGCTACTAATCTTTTGTAAGCCAGAAGACAACGCACTTAAAACAGTAACAGATAAAAGGAAAGGATACGGCATCACGTCGCATCCTTTCTTTTTTTATTAGAACACAGAATGCACAGATGAAACGAAAGTTTTTCGCATAAGTTGCTTTCGCCATTTAGAAAAACCAATTAAAACAAAAGAACACAAAATAAAACATTTTGTTTTGATATGTTTTTATTGGTTTATCCTGTTTTTTTAGAAGGCGAAAGCAAAAAATACGACTTGCATCGGGGTTGGAAAGTAAATTGTCAGAAAATTAAACCAGTAAATTCTTTTCAGATACATCAGATAAATCCGTTTCTTTTTTCTATTTCGAACACGGAATGTACGGATGAAACGGAAGTTTTCGTTTATTCTGTGTTTTCCATGTCCATATTTATATTAACGTGAATTCGACGTTAATTTCGAATTACATAACCACACACAAAAAAGAGACGGCATTACATCTTTGTGTAATACCGTCTCTTATTATATTAATGTAAAAATTACGAAATTACATACACAGGCTTCTCGTCATGATTGCCGCAGTCATGATGGTTGCATGACTCGGCAGAATCTGTGAGAGTGCCATTGAGATAAGCCGTAAGCACATCATTGACATTGCCATGACATCCGCGCAAAGTGCTGATACCATGTGCAGCGAGCTTGTTGAAAGCTCCCATACCCATATTGCCGGCAAGCATGATGGTTATGCCCATTTCATGCATCACGGAAGCGATGTTCGACTTGCATCCGCAACCCTGCGGTGAGTCAAGACGCTCTGAGCTTATCACGCTCTTGTCATCACCTACAGTAAACACGGTGTAATGGTCGCAATGCCCGAAATGGTCATCTACGTGACTATCTCTTGTCGGTATCGCTATCTTTAGCATATTCTTCTTATTGAGATTAAGAAAGACCCCCTCAGTCCCCCTGCGTAGGGGGAAGCTGGAGCACGATGGAAGTCTCCCTATGCAGGGAGATTTAGAGGGTCTGCCTTCAGGCCTAGTCCTTTGGCTCAATATTGGTAGCTGAGAGCTGCTCTGCAACCTCGTCGTTGATGCGCTGTGCGAACTCTGCCATTGACATGACAGCCTGCTCGCCACCACCCTGCTGACGCATTGCAACATTGCCTTCTGCTGCCTCTTTCTCACCAACGATAACCATGTAAGGAACGCGCTTGAGCTCGTTGTCACGAATCTTACGACCGATCTTCTCGTTACGGTTATCTACGGTTGCACGAACACCCTTTGTATCGAGGAAGCGGCGTACCTGCTCTGCATAGTCGTTATACTTCTCTGAGATTGGGAGGATAGCCACCTGATCTGGTGTGAGCCAGAGTGGGAAGTGTCCTGCTGTGTGCTCGATGAGTACGGCTACGAAACGTTCCATTGAACCGAATGGCGCACGGTGAATCATTACAGGGCGCTGCTTTGAGTTGTCCTCTGCTGTGTATTCGAGGTCGAAACGTACTGGGAGGTTATAGTCAACCTGGATAGTACCCAACTGCCAGCGACGGCCGATGGCATCCTTCACCATACAGTCGAGCTTTGGACCATAGAATGCAGCCTCGCCCTCTTCCTGACGTGCATTGAGACCACGCTCCTTGCAAGCCTCGATGATAGCGTTCTGTGCTGATGCCCACATCTCGTCGGTACCGATGTACTTCTCCTTGTCGTTAGGGTCGCGGAGAGAGATCTGGAACTCTACCTGATCGTCCTTGAAGCCGAAGATTGAGAATACAGCCTGAATGATGTCGAGAACACGGAGGAACTCGCTCTTCACCTGATCAGGACGGCAGAAGATGTGCGCATCGTCCTGTGTGAATGAACGTACACGTGTAAGTCCGTGAAGCTCACCTGACTTCTCATAGCGATATACTGTACCGAACTCTGCGCAACGGAATGGCAGGTCCTTGTATGAACGTGGCTTCCAAGCGAACACCTCACAGTGGTGAGGGCAGTTCATTGGCTTGAGCATATACTCCTCGTCCTCCTCAGGTGTGTGGATTGGCTGGAATGAGTCCTTGCCGTAGTGAGCATAGTGACCAGAGGTAACGTAGAGGTTCTTTGAACCGATATGCGGAGTGATAACTTCCTGATAGCCGAAACGCTTCTGGATGGCGCGGAGCATATCCTGAAGACGGAGGCGGAGGTCTGTGCCCTTTGGCAACCAGATTGGGAGTCCCTTGCCTACGCGGTCAGAGAACATGAAAAGCTCCATCTCCTTACCGATCTTACGGTGGTCGCGCTTCTTAGCCTCCTCAAGCATTACGAGGTAGTCGTCGAGCATCTTCTTCTTAGGGAAGGAGATACCGTAGAGACGCTGCATCTGCTCGCGCTTTGCATCGCCACGCCAGAAAGCACCTGCGATTGATGTGAGTTTAACGGCCTTGATAGCACCTGTAGAAACGAGGTGAGGACCCTTACAGAGGTCGGTGAAGTTACCCTGTGTGTATGTAGTGATTGAGCCGTCCTCGAGATCCTGCTCGATATGCTCGCACTTGTATGTCTGACCGTCGGCACCGAAAGAAGCCATAGCGTCAGCCTTTGAAATCTCCTTACGAACGAGTGGCTCATCCTTCTTGGCAAGCTCCAGCATCTTCTTCTCGATGTTTGCGAAGTCGCCCTCCTTGATCTGCTCTCCGTTAGGAAGGAGCACGTCATAGAAGAAACCTGCCTCGATAGCAGGACCGAAACCGAACTGGATGCCAGGATAAAGCTCCTTGAGTGCCTCAGCAAGCAAGTGCGCACTTGTGTGCCAGAAGCTATGCTTACCCTCTTCGTCCTCGAACTTGTAGAGGGCAATCTTTGCGTCAGCATTGATCGGACGGTTGAGTTCCACTGTCTCACCATTCACTCCACAGCTTACAACGCTGCGTGCGAGAGCAGGTGAGATGCTCTCAGCAATCTGAAGTCCAGTGATGCCCTGTTCATACGGACGAACAGATCCATCTGGGAAAGTAATGTTAATCATCTTTTATATTTAACTATTAGAAGCCTAACCAAGCCTTCCCAAAGGGAAGGATGTTTTATAGTAATAATCCCTATAATAAAGGCGATTATATTTTTTCCTTAATATTACCAAGCCTCGTTCCTTTCCTCTTGATTAGAAATACTAACCACTCCCCCTTGAGGGGGTGAGGGGGGAGGAGCCCTCCCTTGGGGAGGGACTGGGTGGGCTTAATCGGTTTGCAAAATTACTAATTTTTTGCGAGACAAGCGAATTTTTCACCTAAAAAAACATGAAGTCCCCGAGGAATTGTCCGAAAACCATGTTAAACGCCCTCATCGTCCTGGCGAACATTTGCTGCGACACGACCTTAACCGCAAATACCGGCTTAATTTCTTAATCTTTCTTTATTAATCTTTATCAATCGAAAAGTATCATAAAAACTATCAAAAAGCATACGCAATAGAGGAAATTTCTGTACTTTTGCCCCCGCTAAAGGTAATTATACTTCAAATTAACTCACATTGATAATATGCGGAATTATATTTCAAT
>JAFXZF010000084.1 GCA_017541365.1 Prevotella sp. | reverse complement strand
ACTCAGTTCCTTGTTCATCTGCTGCACCACGGCATAGGTCTTTGTCTTTTTCCCGTCTCTGCTTATGGGGGCATCGTGGAAGTTAAATCCTTCTTCATTGCCTGGTGTCCAGTAGGTAAAGTATTGTATTGCTTGTGCTCCGTATGCCAGGTTGGAGTATATCTGCAACCTCATTGCTGCTATGGTGGGGGTTGGGTAATAGGTGTTTGGAGTAAAAGGAACATCATGAGGCATTGAGAGAACAAATCCCCAGAAAGGTTTGCCTGACTTTAGACTTTCCTTGCGTATCATCTCCAGATTATGATACCATGTAGGACGTATCCCTGCTGTTGTAACAGGATAGAAGTCGAAGGATATTTGCTGACAAGATGCTGCTGAAGCCACCTTCAGATACTCACTGTATGTCTTTACCTTCAGTGTGGGTTCTACCCACTCTTTATGGTAGTAAGGGTGAAGGTTTATATAGCAAGGGTGCTCATTATCATAGCGCCTTATTGCCACGATTTCTTTCTCTCTCTTTCGTAAGTCGGGAGCAGAGGGCTCATCTTGTATGAAATAGCCAAAGAATCCCTTCTCCTGTTTTAGGATATTTACGGCATAGGCAGGCGAACTCACCATCTCCGGACATTTGCCCAGTACCTGCACACTATGTTTCTCTGCATACCTACAGGCCTTCCTTAGCAAGTCTATATTGGGGTAATGGGGGTATAGGCTCACAGTAAAGCCACATTCACTGAACACTCGGAAGTTTTCCTCCGTAGTCTGCCAGTCAGGCACCCCGAAGTAGGCTATGATAGGCATACCCTCCTTGGCAACAGTATTCGCACGAATACCATTACACACCATCAGAAGCAATATGGCCAAGAATCTAACGTACTGCATTCAGCAAATTTATTGCTACCTTATTCTTCATTACGAATACTTCATTAGCAAAGGCATAGACCACAGTCATTATAGCCAACGATATTATCACGGCATAGTCATTGTCTATACTATTGTAGGCGAGTATCAGGAGCCCTACCAGAGGGAGATATGATGCACAGTAACAGAGTACCCGTTTATATGGCATCACGTAATGGAATTTTCTGTATATTGCCACCATGGAGAGTCCCATTATGACACATTCGGCTATAACCCACACCACAGCTGAACCTATGGCACCCATGCTGGCTGTCAGCAATAGGTTGAACGCTACAGTCACCATGGCACCGATGAAGGAGTTTCTCAGCACTATGCTGTCTGAGTGCATGGCCATCAGTATCTGTATTACCAGTATCTGCTCTATACCTATGATGAGTACCAGGGGTATTATTATCCTGAAGGGTAGGTAGGCTCCCTCAAAGCCGTCACCTACTACAATATGTAATAGGTCAGGACCTGCTACCAGCATAAAGCAAATCGTGGGGATGGTAAATAGGAATATAGCATCAAAGGATATGTTTATCTTATCCCAGAATTCATCCTTCTTCCCCTCTGCCAACAGGTTTGACACACGTGGGAACAGTATGTTGGTGAATGACAGCAGCACTGCCATGATTATAGTGTGAAGCTTTGTTGCAGTGGTGAAGTATCCCACCTCATCCGTATTTGTCACAAATCCCAACCATACGGGGTTCAGCGATGTATATACATTGGTCAGCAAAGCATATATACCCATAATGAGGAAAGCCTGATAGAATGGTTGGAGATTTATATTGCGGAAAGAATAGCTGACAAACCTCCTGCTATACCACACATTAATCAGCGCATTGATAACCAATGTGGAAACGGATATTATGTAATAAATCTTGTAATCAGCCTTATCCTTAACAAAAAGGAATATACACAACACATACATACACCTAAGTAATAATGTACGGTTTGTGATGTACTTAAAGTTCTCCAATCCCATGAAGAACCACTCCATGAGGAATAAGTTGAATATCAGTTTTACCAAACCCACATACAGCAAGTCGCGATAGGGATAGAGGGTAGGTAAGGTGTACATAGCAGTTAGTAACACTATTATTGCAATGCCTGTGGCTATACCCGTCAGGGTAAAAAGTGACATAAACGTGCTTGAGAGTTTTGTCTTGTCGCTTCTTACTGCTGCAATCTCTCTCACTCCTACTGTGGTGATACCCATCATGGATATCAAGATGAAGTAGTTTATGAGATTATCCACAAAGTTCACAATACCTATGTTGGACAACCCCAATGTCCTCGATATATATGGATATACTATCAGAGGAAACAGGTAGGTTGATACCGTGAGTATGCTACTATATATGAAATTTCCTTTTAAACTTGCCATAGATGTTTTCTACAAGAACCATAATGACAATGCATAAGCCAGCGCACTTGTTGCAAATCTGAAGGTTGAGATAGCATTGCTTATTATTTTCGACACTATTCTCGGGGTAAAAGCATATACGGATGCCGTCCACAATATTATGTTGGCCACAGAGAAATAGTCGTTTATGCGGTTTCCAAGCACTTGGCTCACTCCATTCAGGTACAATAGGAAGATGAAACCTGCTGCCTGTAGCTTTATGGCTATATTCACATATTTGCAGTGTTTCATAAGGTATTCACTATAGAAAATCGAAGCGTAGAACAAAATAAAATTCATCCAGATAAGGATGTTTATCTCCAAAGGCCACCCTGCCAGTTCTTCTTCCACTCCTTTGTCCCTCATCTCACGGTATAATGCTAACTTCGAACCAATCAAACTCTCTGGGATAAGGAGTGACAAATCCACACGTGTGAAGTACACCACCAAACCTATAGGTATTATCGCACAAAGGACAACCTTTTGCCATGTCGGCAGTTTGTCCTTAAAAAGAAACATCACCAAACCTACTAAAGCGGAATAGTGGAAGAATGTTCCCAAGAAGATGAATAGTAATGCCGTCTTCTTCTTGTTCTCTACGTAGTAGTACAATGATAGCAGAAACAATCCGGCTGCCACTCCTGCTCTTATCTGCACCATTTCATGCATCATGTAATAATATGACACATAAATAGTGAGAGTAACAAATGGTATCTTGGATAGTTTCCAGAATGCTACGAGATGTATCGGCACTGATATGATAGCATAAGCAAAAAACAAAGAATTTATTCCCAATGACATGGAGTGCAGTACATAGGCTATTATATTAAAGGAGGGCTCTGTTGCCGCTGCAACAATAATGTTGCTCTTTCCATAATACATCATCTCGTACGCCTCTGTGTCAGGAGTGGATCCTACTGCCCTCATACCAGCTATGAGAATCATACCAATACCTATAAGGATATATAGTACAACTCTGTCTCTCTGTATTATCCTCTCCTCATAAAAGGATAGTATAAAACAGGAGAAGAACAGTAGAATCAGCGATATAACCATATCAGTTTCTTTCCTTGAACAATATCACGCCTGACAGTACGAAGAATGCCAGTATAGTCATGGCTATCGAAATAATGAGTCTCTTTGGACCTGCTGGCTTATATGGCACTGTTGCGCTCTGTATCATGGTAAAGGCTGGGGTAGCCTCTTGCAACTTTGCCTGTGCCATCTGCATTTGGGTGTTCATCGTTGAGTATATGTTATACTTCAACTGCATCTCGTTCTCCAGATCTTCCTCCTTCGACTTGTAACTCTCCAGCACTACGTCCATGTTGGCATCTGAGTATGAGCCATATGTACGTCTGGCACGCTCATATTTTTCCTTTGCCTCTGTGCATAGTTTCTTGTAGTATTCGTAATCCACACGTGCCTTATTCGTGCGATATTCGATGATAAACTCCTGAAGTTTCTTGCAGGTCTCGTTTGCCATCGTGGCACATATCAGCGGGTCTTGATCCTTTACTATGATTGTCACTACGTCAGTCTTCTTGTCTACATCACATAATATTTTCGACTGCACACTCTGGAATAACTTACTTTGGCTCTCCGTCAGGTTAAACACCGATATCTTGTCATTTCCTTGGTAACCATCTTTTGGGGTTGGGTTTATCTTCTCCACGATATAGCCCTTCACTATGTCCCACCAAGCATGCTTTTGGTGGTCACGCAGATAGACGTAGTAACTAGTGTCGATGTCTCCTTTCTGACTCTTCACCCTTACTGTCATCAATTTGGCTATGAAGTCATTCGACTTTATTATGTTGGGGTATATCTCGGCATAGAAAGCATCTGACGAAGCACCCATCTTTGCCAGTGAGCCCAGTCCCATCGATGAGGCGAGTGAACCCAGCGAACCCATCGATGACAATGAAGTAGATGATGCCTCCTGGGTAAGACTCACCGTACACTTATAGTACCTCGGCACACACACCGTTATTAGGTATGTTATCACCAGTGTTGCAGGAAGCACAATAAAAAACTTCTTTTTGTGTTTCCAAAGTTTCTTGCCTATCTCAACAAAATCAATAGGGGCTTGTTTTACTTTTTCTTCACTCATTATTAATTTGTTTTCTTTATTTTTACCATGCGAGGAAATGCAGACGGAGGGTCTTGTCCTCGTTGAGGAGCACCATTCTCTCAGAGGTGAGCTGCTCCACGGTGAAGGTCTCTTCGTAGATGATGTTGCCGTCACTGTCATAGACAGGATTGCCTTCAGCATCTTTCTTCTCCTTCATATGCAGACCGTGTGTCTCCAGTTTGTAGAGGTCTTTGGCTTCTACCAATGGGTCTATCTTAATGTTTGTCTTTTCTCCCTCTTCTGAAGTTTCCGATGACCTGCTATTGTTCTTGTGTGGCTCATACAACCTGAGTTTGTCCCCGCTTTGCTCAAAACGGTAGAGATATGTTCCTGCACCGCCGCCTTGCGTCTGCATCAGGTTGCCGATGAATCCCCAGAAGACTTTCTTTGCCACGTAGTCCTCAACGTTAACGTTATCGTTCTCGTTGATATTCTCCACCTGTCGCAGGTACCACCAGTTGTCGAGGTCCCCATTGTCGCTGGAGTTTATCTCGCATGATGCCATTGTCATGGCGAGCAGTGCGATGAGTATGTATGATAGTTTCTTCATAATGGTTCGGGGATTGTCAGTGAACTTTATACAGTACCGTCAGTTGCATGCCTGAGTTGTTGCCTCGCAGTTCTCCCCAATCGGCACCGTAGCCCAGAGTAGCGGTGAAGTTGCGCAGCGAGCATGTGGCAGGGAAACGATATCCTGCCTCCAATAACAGACTGGTGTTCTCTTTGGGGTAGGGGTAGGGAGCGCCATAGGTGCCCCAACCCTTCTGCCAACTTAGTTTCATGCGGTAGTGCAGTCCTGCCGCAGGGTCGCCAGCAATGCCGAAGTGCCATGCCTTGAAGCGGTTGCAGCGTGGACCGATGTATCCGTCCTTGTTGTATATGGGCGAGAGGTATAGCGGGTTGCCTATGAACTGTCCGTAGTTCTGCCATCCAGGCATCGAGCCGTGGTTATAGTATCCGTCTTTTCCACAGATGTGGTCGCTGATGTTCTTTGTGTGGTCGTGATATATGGGACCGCACTGGTAGCGTGTATTCATATACTCCACAACTGCTTGGTTCACATATCTGAAGTTCTTCAACTTCACATCCACGCCCATCAAGTAGTCCTTCAGGTCATATCGGAAATAGCGACTCTTCTCCCTCTTGTTCCAGTTGTCGCCTGTGCCGTAGCCATCGTAGTCGAGAAATAGCATGCTTGAGTGGTCTTCGAAGTAGTGGTCCATGTAGAAACCTGCCTCCCACGTCTTCGCTTTCCAGTTGAGTCTCATCACCCAACTGCCCAGGTGGTTGCCCTCAGCATTCTGATATACCGAGGTTTCCTCTTTCTCTTCTGCTCCTGTGCCTGTGAAGGCGTGCCAGTAACTTTTCAGGTTGCTTCGCACCTTGGTCTCCGTGAGCTGTCCCTTCGAATTCCGTTGGTATTTCGTACCACCAAACTGTGCTGCCATCTCGAGTCCTATAGTGAGTGTGAGAGGGAATTTCTCTTCGTTGCCTATCTTAATGTATCCTGCTTTTTGGTGGTAGCGTGTGTTTTTGTTGTATTTGTTTGTCGTACCGCTGGCGAAGGTTTCTTCCCAGCCTCCGTCGGTCATTACACCGTATGCCATGTGGGCTTTTACTGCGAGCCATTTCTTCGTGTATGGCACCTGCCAATAGTTGTTCAGTCCTATCCTTACTTGCGGAACGGGTCTTGCGTTGATGCCTAATGTCTGTGCACCTGATGACAGTTCGTTATTCTTCAGCTCCATCGGTTGGTGTTTTGCACCAATCGTCAAAGTACCCAGTTTGTAGTTCGCCTCCACGAAAGCCTGTTGCAATACGAGGTGGTTGGTATAGTGTTCCTTATATCCCTGACTCTTGTAGCCTACTGGCACAATGAGGTCGAGTCCGGCATTGAGGTCGAGCTTATTATCAAAGAATTTCTTGTCCCAAGCGCCTATGCCTCTTATGTAGCCATTTTGTGCATTGAGGCTGCTGATGCCGTACTTGTTGGCATTGAGCCACAGTGGTGTCTTGCTGTTGCTCAGCGAACCCTGCATCTCTACGTCCAGCGCCCAGCCGTTGTCTGCAGTCACCCCGGTCTCCTGTGCCTGCACAGAGGTAACAGCCATCATCATCCCTATCAGTATTATGTATCTTATCTTCATACTTTTTTCTTTAGAAAAAACGATACAAAGGTACAAATTATTATGCAAATAACAAAAAAATACCCCACTTCACCGATGGAATGGGGTATTTTTGTTATATTTAAGGGTAGTTAAGAGCAGTTATAGTGTAGTTAATGTTTTTTTTAGATGAACGCCACTGTAAGTCCTGCCATTACGATGCTCACCATTGACATAAGTTTGATGAGGATGTTGAGTGACGGACCAGACGTATCTTTGAATGGGTCACCTACGGTGTCGCCTACTACGGTAGCCTTGTGACAGTCAGAGCCCTTGCCGCCAAAGGCACCTTCTTCGATGTTCTTCTTGGCATTGTCCCATGCACCACCGGCATTACTCATAAAGATAGCCAGTGTGAAACCTGCTGCCAAACCACCTACAAGCAGACCGAGCACGCCTGCTACGCCGAGTATCACGCCTACGAGGATAGGTATGATGATGGCAAGCAGTGAAGGGAATATCATCTCGCGCTGTGCTGAACGTGTTGATATCTCCACGCAACGACCGTAGTCAGGTGTTGCCTTACCCTCGAGTATGCCTGCTATCTCGCGGAACTGACGGCGTACCTCCTTCACCATGTCCTCGGCAGCTCTGCCTACGGCACCCATTGTGATGCCAGAGAAGAGGAATGCAGCCATAGCACCGATGAATACGCCTACGATAACCTTCGGGTTCATCAGGTTTACCTGGAAGTAGTCCATAAAGGCTGGTATGTCGCCGATGTGGCTATACACGTCAGCCATATGGCTGTTGCCTGCCTCGGCAAGACGCTGTACTGCCTCTTTTATCTCCTCGATATATGATGCGAGAAGTGCCAGTGCTGTCAGTGCAGCAGAACCAATAGCGAAGCCCTTACCTGTAGCAGCAGTGGTATTGCCGAGAGCGTCGAGGGCATCAGTACGCTTGCGCACTTCCTCACCCAGTTCTGACATCTCAGCGTTACCGCCGGCGTTGTCGGCAATAGGACCGTAAGCGTCCGTAGCAAGAGTGATGCCAAGCGTAGAGAGCATACCAACGGCAGCGATGCCTACGCCATAGAGTCCCTTTGACAGAGCCTCGGCGTTCACGTCCATGTTGAAACCGTTAGCGCAGAGGTAAGAGAGCATGATAGCAACAGAGATTGTCACTACAGGTATCATGGTAGAGATCATACCTGTGCCCACACCCTTGATGATTACCGTTGCGGCACCTGTCTGTGCAGCAGCGCTTATCTCCTGTGTAGGCTTGTATGAGTGAGAGGTGTAGTATTCTGTTGCCTGACCTATGATGACGCCAGCCAGCAGACCTACTATTACGGAGCATGAAACGTATATCCAGTTTGGTATGCCCAACAGATAGAGTATAGCAAAAGTGGCTATTGCTATGAGGCAAGCCGAAACATTGGTTCCCAGACCAAGAGAGTGGAGAAGTTCCTTCATTGTGGCACCTTCCTTAGTACGAACGAGGAATATGCCGAAGAGAGAAAGGAATATGCCCACTGCTGCGATAATCATAGGGGCTATTACATAGCTGAGCTGCAGCTGTGTGCCGAGATATGCCGTAGCACCAAGAGCTGCAGTAGAGAGGATAGAACCGCAGTAAGACTCATAGAGGTCGGCACCCATACCAGCCACGTCACCAACATTGTCGCCTACATTGTCGGCGATGGTAGCAGGGTTGCGTGGGTCATCCTCAGGTATGTCTGCCTCCACTTTGCCTACTATGTCGGCACCCACGTCGGCTGCCTTGGTGTATATGCCACCGCCCACACGAGCAAAGAGAGCCTGAGTGGATGCACCCATGCCGAAGGTAAGCATTGTGGTGGTGATGGTGATGAGGCTGTTGACACCTGCTGCGTTGAGCACTACAAACCAGATGGCGATGTCAAGCAAGCCGAGACCTACCACCGTCAGACCCATAACGGCACCTGAACGGAAAGCCACCTTCAAGCCTGCATCAAGACTCTGACGTGCAGCGTTTGCCGTGCGAGCTGAGGCGTAAGTGGCAGTCTTCATACCGAAGAAGCCAGCCAGTCCAGAGAAGAAACCGCCAGTGAGGAATGCGAATGGCACCCATGGATTCTGCAACTGGAAACCGTACGCCATCACTGAGAAGATGATAGCCAGTACGATAAATACTATCGTTACCACCTTGTACTGCTGCTTGAGGTATGCCATGGCACCCTTGCGGACGTGCTCGGCAATCTCCTTCATGCGGTCAGTACCCTCGTCTGCCTTCTTCATTTGAAGGAAGAAGTACAGTGCCATACCCAGCGACACCAATGATGCCACAGGTACAAGCCAGAATACACTTGGAATGTTCATGATTTTGTTTGTCGTTTATTTAGTTAGTAAATTGAAATCCTGAAGTAATTTATGCAAAAATACAATTTAGCGAACATCATGCAAGTTCTCTTGCCAATGGTTGAGCGTTAGTATTTTATGCAAAATTACAAAAAAACTTTCATTCTGAAAAGTAAAACATTCTAAAAATTTTGTTATGTCAAGGAAAATGGTTAATTTTGTGGCAGAAAAAACAAAAATAACGATGTCAGATAACAAAGAGAATACAGTTAGTTTGCAAAGCTCATCACGTGTTACTCATAAACGCCCTGACGTGCTGGAGTGTGACGTGGTACGCTTTCAGAATGAGAAAGAGAAGTGGATGGCATTCGTAGGACTGCTTGATGGCAAACCCTATGAGATATTCACTGGTTTGCAGGACGATGATGAGGGTATTATACTGCCTAAGAGCGTCAATACGGGCAAGATCATCAAGCATGTTAATGCTGATGGCACAAGGCGCTATGACTTCCAGTTTGAAAACCGTCGTGGCTACAAGACAACTGTCGAGGGACTCAGCGAGAAATTCAACCCCATATATTGGAACTATGCCAAACTCATCTCAGGGGTGCTGCGCTACGGCATGCCGATAGAGAATGTCATAAAACTGGTGTCATCACTCGAGATGGATGGAGGTATAGATACATGGGCCAACGGTGTGGTGAGAGCCCTGAAGAAATACATCGACGACAAGGTGGAGTAAACACACTGAACACATCCCAAATACTCCGAAAGTAACACACACAACACACACAGACACGATTATAATGAAAAACATCATCCTTATGTTGCTCCTGTTCGCTGCATGCACAGTAGCAGAGGCGCAGCAGGGTGACTGGCAACAGTTTCTCGCAGAACTATATGAAAATGATGAAGAGGCTGTCCTGTCAATGGAAGATGCTTATGAGCACCTTACCGAATTGGCAGGACAGCCTCTTGATATTAATACGGTGGAGCAGGAAGACCTGTTGCAGATCCCTGGTCTAAACGCCGAACAAATCAATGATATACTGGAATACCGACATCGCTACGGTCGCCTACGCTCCATAGAAGAACTGGCGATGATAGAGAGCATAGGTCCGCGCATGAGACTGTACCTGTCAAACTTCCTGACTGTGGAGGACCCCTCGTCTCAACCTTGGTATAAAGGAAAACGGATCAAAGAGAGCCTGCATCATCTGCAACATCAGATAACTGTGACCATGCAGACCCCTACATACTATCGTGCAGGCGACATGAGGGCACCGGTACGCACTTGGTTGGGTGACAATAAGTATGCTGGGAAATATCTGGGTGACCCCGTGAAACATTCTGTGCGTTACTCGGTGAACATGGATAAGCATGTAGTGTTTAACCTCACAGGGAGCAAGACGGCGGGCGAACCGTTTGGCGGAGAGCACAACAAGTCTGGATATGACTGCTATGCATATAACTTGAACATAAGGCAGTTGGGTGTGTTCAAGCAAATAATAATAGGACAGTTTCGTGGGCAGTTTGGCATGGGTCTGACCCTCAACAACAATTTCACCATAGGCAAACAAGGTATGCTGTCGTCTATGGGCAGGCGACTGTCCGTATTTACGCCACACAGTAGCACGAGCGATAGCAAGCACTTTCAGGGAATGGCTATGACGGTGACACTGACGCGACGTATGTCCCTTGCCGCCTTCTGGTCTTATCGAAATATTGATGCAACGCTAAACAAGGACAGCACGATATCAACAATCCTCACCTCGGGATATCATCGCACCCTCACTGAGATGAATAAGAAAAACAATGCTGCACAGATGACGACGGGTGTACATATAGGTTACGAACACCCTTCATGGGGAGCGGGGGTCAGCGCAGTATATACGTGGTTAAACAGAAATCTCAACCCCACATACTCAAAAAATAATGTTGTCAGTAAGGGAAAGATGTACCGTCTGTACTATCCACGTGGCAACAGATTCTGGAATATAGGCATAGACTATCACTACCGTTGGCGCGAACTGTCATTGAGTGGCGAGACGGCAACGGACAACGACTTCAATATCGCAACAGTCAACTCTGCCACGTGGCGCTCACCGTGGCGTATCACCTTCATGGCGTTGCAGCGCTACTACAGTTACCAGTATAATGCTCTTTATGGCAGCAGTTTCGGAGAAAGCGGCGTGGTGAAAAATGAGAGTGGACTATACCTCGGCGCTCAGTGGGCTGCGAGGCACAACCTCACACTGGATGTCTATTCGGACATAGCTTACTTCCCATGGCTGAGATATCGCGTTTCCAACTCCTCCTACTCATGGGACAACAGCCTGGCGGGCATACTGTCAAAGGAAAAATGGATATTCACACTGCGCTATCGCATCAAGACGAAACAGGGCGACAAAACTGTCAACAGTAAAAGACAACTCATAACAAAAACCGATCAGCATCTGCGCTTTCTCGCGGTGCTGAACGGTGATAGATGGAATGTACGCACACACATGGAAGCATGTGCACTTTCGTTTGATAACAAGAGCAAGGGCTTTATTCTTGCACAGTCGGTGGGATACCAGTTTTCTACCATTTCATCGGACAAGGCAGTGCGCCAGAACTTCCGAGAAAAGGATAAAGACACGGGGAAACTGCAGTTGTATGCCCTTGCGGCTTGGTTTAATACCGATGACTATGACTCACGGCTATACACCTATGAGCGTGGCATGAAGTATTCCTTCGGTTCTGCATCATACTATGGAAAGGGCATCCGTGCTGCCTTTATGGCGAAATACGTACTTGCCAATTGGTGTACAGCACAATGCAAGATAGCTCACACTCGCTATTTTGACCGCAACGTCATTGGTACTGCTGAGCGTATGATTTTCTCACCTTATTGCACTGACATAGACCTGCAATTGTTGTTTAAATTGTAGGTGGAGTGTGGCTTTGCTCCTTAGTTTGTTTGTACCTTACGCCACTGCAGGTCTCCGCGGTAGGGTAGGAGGGCGGACTTGAGCACAATCTTCTGACCTATGGGAGACTGAAGGAAATTAGCAAAGCCGACAGGCAGTCCGTGGTATGGGTCAACGAGCAGAGCATATACGGTGCGAGCGAAAGGATATCTGCCGTCGAGAAGATATAACTGGTAGGGTTTCCAGGAGTTCATCTCACCTGCCTTGGCACCTGGTACGGAACATACGTTCATCACCTGTATGTTCTTCTTGAAGGTGACATTGGTGGTGTCACGTTTATCGTTGAGCCAGTTGCTGCCGATGATGCCTATAGCATTTTTTATCTTCTCTACATAGTTGATGACCTCGGCGCTTGTTTTTGCAGCGGTGATATTCTTGCTGTTGATGGGTTTGCCGTCAAGTATGGAGTCAACAGCCCAATGTACGGCTGCCGACTTGTTGTTGTCAAAGACAACATCAATCTCACCGAGACGGGAGCCTGGGTTGACTTGATTCCATTGCGTCACTTGGCCGGAGAGTATCTTCTTGATGTCATCAACGTGTATGCAAGAGTCCACGTTCTCCTTGTTTATGATAAAGGCGAGTCCGTCGTAGCCGAGTGGGAAGTAGCGTGGCTGCAGACCGTTGGAGCGGAAGTAGTTGAGTTCTTTCTCGCTGAAATTGCGTGCGGTGATGATGAGGTGTACCTCCTGCTTCATCAGCGCATTCATCTCATCAAGTTCGTTGGTATATATGGGTGTTACCTCGGCATTAGGATAGGTGGCATGGAAAACTTGCAGTTCCTCATCGATGATGGGACTGAAACTCTCGTCGCTCATAATGGTAGCCTTGCCAGAGGCATAGGTGTCGGTGCGTGCGTTGGGGTTCTTCTTGCCACATGATGCGATGGCAAGGAGCAACAAAATTGAAAATTGAAGATTGAAGATTGAAAATATAGACTTACGCATAGTGAACAGGTTCAAGAGGGGGGATAAAAAAATGAGGAGCTAAGTGGCTAATTGCTTAACTACCTAACTCCTCATTGTATTAGTGGTATATTACTGGAGCTTGAAGGTTACAGGCAGTGTGAACTTCACACGGCATGCAGAGCCATTCTGCTTACCAGGGATCCATCGTGGCATTGAGTTGATGACGCGTACTGCCTCCTTGTCGAGTGATGGGTCAACTGAACGTGCTACATGTGTAGCAGTGATAGAACCATCCTTCTCTACGATGAAGGTACATATTACACGACCCTGAATACCATTCTCCTCAGCTACTACAGGATACTTGATGTGGCTTGAGAGGTACTGCATGAGAGCACCCATGCCGCCAGGGAACGAAGGCATCTGTTCTACAACGTCGAATATCTTCGTCTCTTCCTCCTTTGGCTTCTCAGCTTCCTGTACGATGATTTCCTTAGCTTTGAGCACTTCTGCACCCTCATCGTTACCCTTTACGTCGAAAGAACCGATGGCGGTCTTTGTCTGCAAGAGTTCTTCCTGTGACTTAAGCTCGTCCTCTGGGCGTACCTCAGAGTCCTTCTTAATAACAGGAGGAGTGAAGGCGATAGATGACTTCACACGTTCTACGACCTGTGCTTTCTCTACCTTTGGTGCCTCAGCCTTGCGCTCTACCTTAGCTTCCTTCTTCTGCTCGAGGAGTGATGCCTCCATCTCTGCTTCGAAGCGAGCCTTCTGAGCTTCCTGGTAAGAGTTGTATGCTGAAAGTCCTATGTATGCCAATGCAGCAACAGCAGCAACGAACACCATAGCCCAGATGTTACGCTTGCTGGTATTTCTGCGCAACTGGTAAGCACCATAGGCCTGATTGCGACCGTCAAACACGAGATCGGTCCAATCATTGGAAATAAGATCTATCTTAGACATAGTTCTGTTTCTTTTTATGGTTTAACATTTTGTCACTGCAGACTCTTACTCTACGCCAGCAGCCTTGAGGAGGCGTGTGTCGTCGTCGTTAATCTGGTCAATGACATACTTACCTATAGCGCATATCTGCATTTCGTCAAGAGCGTCAACGAGGTTCTTGTATGATGCCTTGTCGGTTGCCTTGATGATGATGGTCAGAGTAGGTATCTTTCCGCCTTCAAGTTCACCATTCTTGATCTTGTTAAGACGCTGGTTATAGACTGAGTCTTCCATAGTCTTGTCCTTAGCACGCTCTGCGTCGAGGACAGCCTTGGCAGCCTTGATGTTCTTAACAGGGGTATAACCCTCCTCTGTCTTGTGGTTGATGAGTACGTCGCGGATACCCTTAGCACCCCATGTTGTCTTTTGCAGACAAGCAGGATTGTCGTACTGTGGGATACCATCAACGTGGTAGATAGCGTCATTACCAGCAAGATAGAGAGTAATGGTGTGTGATGCTTTAGCGGCAGACTTGTCTGCGTCAGATACGTTCTTATCGTTACTTGGCATCGTCAGCTGCATAGACTGAGGCTTGCTCAGAGAGGTACACAGCATGAAGAAGGTAATAAGCAACATCATCATATCTACCATCGGAGTAAAGTCCACACGAGTCTGGGCTTTCTTCTGGCGGCTTTTCTTTTTCTGTGCCATATTATT
>JAFXZF010000083.1 GCA_017541365.1 Prevotella sp. | reverse complement strand
GTTGCTTGATGAAAGGAATGCAGCTACGCCACCGATTGAACCGAGGTAGAAGCCCTTGTGATCTTTACAAGCATCGGTGACAACCTGTGAACGGTTACCCTTGGCAATCATTACCATTGAACCGCCATTGTCCATGAACTCGTAAACGTATGGATCCATACGGCCAGCTGTTGTTGGGCCCATTGAGCCACAAGGCATACCCTGTGGAGTCTTTGCAGGACCAGCATAGAGAACAGGATGATCCTTGAAATACTGTGGCATTCCCTCGCCTGCATCAAGACGAGCCTTGATCTTAGCGTGTGCGATGTCACGAGCAACGATGATAGTACCTGTGAGGTTTACACGGGTAGAAACAGGGTATTTGCTCAGTTCCTTACAGATGTCAGCCATTGGCTGGTTGATGTTGATGTTGATTGCATCGCCCTCGCCTGCCTGACGGAGTGACTCTGGGATAAGCTCGTATGGTTTGTCGTCCATCTTCTCGATCCAGATACCATCAGCATTGATCTTTGCCTTGATGTTACGGTCGGCAGAACATGATACGCCGAGACCGATAGGGCAGGAAGCACCATGACGTGGAAGACGTACTACGCGAACATCGTGTGCGAATGCCTTACCGCCAAACTGAGCTCCGAAGCCAATCTTACGAGCCTCTTCGAGGAGCTGCTTCTCAAGCTCGATGTCACGGAATGCGCGACCAGTCTCATCGCCTGTTGTTGGGAGGCTGTCATAGTACTTTGTAGAAGCGAGCTTAACGGTGAGGAGGTTCTTCTCAGCAGAAGTACCGCCGATAACGAATGCGATATGATAAGGAGGGCAGGCTGCTGTGCCGAGGCTCTTCATCTTCTCAACGAGGAAAGGAACGAGAGTGCCAGGGTTCTGGATACGTGCCTTAGTCTCCTGATAGAGGTATGACTTGTTGGCTGAACCACCACCCTTTACTACGCAGAGGAACTTGTATTCCATGCCCTGAGTTGCCTCGATGTCAATCTGTGCAGGGAGGTTGCAACGTGTGTTCACCTCGTCGTACATATTGAGAGGTGCGTTCTGAGAATAGCGGAGGTTATCGTTTGTGTAAGTGTTGTATACACCCTTAGCCAGAGGCTCTTCGTCCTCGAAGCCAGTCCAAACCTGCTGTCCCTTCTCTGCGTGGATGATAGCAGTACCTGTGTCCTGACAGAATGGGAGCTGACCCTTGCATGCAACTTCAGCGTTGCGGAGCATGGTGAGGGCAACGTACTTGTCGTTGTCGGTAGCCTCAGGGTCGTTGAGTATAGCAGCAACCTGCTTGTTGTGCTCACGACGGAGCATGAAGTTCACGTCGTGGAATGCCTGTGTTGTAAGAAGCTCAAGAGCCTCTGGTGAAACCTTCAGGATCTTGTTTCCCTCGAAGTCACCAACTGAAACGCCTTCCTTGGAGATAAGGCGATACTCTGTCTTGTCCTCGCCAAGCTGGAACATTGGCGCGTACTTGAATTCTGGATTTGCCATAATGTTTTTTATAATTTTACAAATTACTTTGTTACTTATTGGGGTTAATCATAAACTACAAATTACGAATTACGTGGTTACAGCAATAGTAACTTGGTAATTCGTAATTTGTAAATTATAATTATAGAGTGTTTACTTCAGGAATGCAGCGCGTGAAGCCTCAATCTGCTCCTTAGAAGCAGCAAGCTCCTTCTTGAAGTCAGCAAGAGTGATTGCGTTGAGGTTCTTCAGTGGGTTGAGAGCCTCTGCAACACCTACAATCTGTGGATCATAAACTGAGAGCTGCTCAATAGCGTCAATGATGCAGAATACGCGGAATGTGATGTTAGCAACCTGCTCGTCAGTATAGCCAGCGCAGAACTTCTCAACGTTCTGTGACATTACATATACAGTTTCAACTGTTGCAGCACTGGTCATGATCCAGTAGAAGTTGATACGTCCCTCAGCTTCCATTTCCTTGTAGAGCACCTTATTAATCTCTGCGTTTGTCTTTGCCTCGTTAGCCTTCTTGATAGCAGGATCGTTGATTTCTGACATGAGCTTTGAGGTAGCCTCGTCATAGTGGCTGATATCCATGTCATAGAGAGCTGCTATTTCCTTGTCGGCTGTAAGCATGGCAAGAATTGCATATTTCTGAGCGATTGATGTAGCATTGGCACTTACCGCAGGAGAGAGCAGATAAGTAGGCTTAACCTTCTTCTCTTCAGCAGTGAGCTTGATCTTTCCTGCCTTGATGTTCTCCTCGATAGCAGCAAACTGCTTCTCGTTGATTTGTGTTGAGAGACTGTCGAGGTGCATTTTTACAGAAGCCTCGAGCTGAGCCTGCTCAAATGTCTTAGTTGTGTCCTGATCGGCAACTTCCTGCTGTGGCTTAGAACCACCGCAAGATGCAAGTACCATAGCAGCGAATGCTACGATTGCGAGAGTGAATTTCTTCATAATGATTTGGTTTTTATTATTATGTTTCTTGTATTTACGAAATATTCAATGGTTTCGGGTGCCGGTAGCTATGTGACATAGCTGACCGCTAACACCTATCCCCCAATTTAGGTGCAAAGATAATAAAATATTTTATAATTCAACAAAAATATCGGAAAAATCTGATAAAGTATAGTTATTTTCCTTAATATTCCTGTTATTATTCTTTCCTCAGATAACGGGCAGGACGGTCGGAGTAGAGCATAATTGCTGCAATAATACTCATCAGCAACAGGATGGCGATGTTGAATTTCAGAGTCGGAATCTCGGTGCTGCCTATTACCTTTACGGAGCTATAGAACGGAGCACGGCCGTTGGTAGAGAGCGGTGTGAGGTATATGAAACCGGCTCTTGGCACGATATAGCCGTCTATGATGTCGTGAGTATGCTTGGTGTCGGCATTGATGCAGAAGTTTTCGAGCTGCTTGTTGTAGTGCTCCTTCTTCATCTTCAGGAATTCGTCCTTTCCGATTTTGTTGACTATGGACATGACTATCTTGTCCTCTTTCAGAGTTGCCTTGTTGCATCTGTTGGAAAGGGTGTCGTCGGCTTCATCAGTATAGGCACGGAGTGACTTATATGAATAGTCGCCAGAGTACGGCTTTAGGTTGCATACTTTGGATAGGGTAGGGAGTGCTTTCTTTATCACGTCCATGTGTTCGGTTTTCACTTCCTCACCTTTTGTCATCTCATCGTGCATAGTCTCAAGCTGTGACTGTACCTCATAGAGATAGGCAAACAGATAGTACTGAGCCTCGTATTTCTCTCTCTGGATATCAAACAGCGGAGCCTCGTATTCGTTGTCCTTGAACTGTGTTACGGATAATGCCTCGTATGCCCATCGTGAAGGTATCACGTCGCCTATTACTGGCACGTTTCCTGTTGTGCTTTTCGGTGTGAGGTCAGAGAAACTGACAACGAGTCCGCAAAGCATAATCTGTGGAATGAGCAGTATCGGGATGCTGATATAGATAGCCACGACGCTATTGAGGCTTTGTGACAACAGTAATCCGATAAGCGAGGACAGGAATGCTGCAAGGAACAACAGTCCCCACCACACGAAGAATACGTCGTGTAGCTCCATAATCATGTTTCCCACGCATACGAACAGCAGGGTTTGAAGCAGGGTGACACCTGCCATAAAGGCTATCTTGCTTGAGATATAGCTGGCATAAGACAGGCTCAGGAACTTCTCGCGTTTCAAAAGCGCCCTGTCCTTGATAATCTCTACTGCCGAACCGCTCATACCTATGAATATGGCTACTATCACGGCCATGAACAGATAGGACACAAGGTTCTTGTTCTCCATCACAGAATAGCCTTCCAATGGGGCATAGTGGGTTAGCGATGCACAGATGGCCGCAAGCAACGGTGCCTCAAGGAATGTGATGAGGAGATACTGGAGATTGGTTATCTTGGTGCGGAAATTACGCTGTAGCTGTATGGCAAACTGATGTATAACCCCCGGTCTCTTCTGGTCGGTAGGAGGTACATTTGCCTTTCTTGGCTCTTTCAGAGGTTTCTTTTTCTTTCTCCATTTCAAGTATGTCTCGTGCCATTCCTGCGGAGTAACCTTTCTCTCTTCCTTCATCCTACCGCTCTCATCGAGGGCTTTCTCGTCGATGATGTTGAGTATAATCTCCGGATTCACGTTTCCGCAAGTAGGACATGTGCTTGTGTTGGCGTCGGCATAGTTTGCTGCCGTCTTGAAATACGTGATGGCATCAATAGGGTTGCCGTCGAACACAGGATATCCGCCTTTGTCCAGTATCCAAAGTCTGTCGAACAGCTTATATACGTCGGATGAAGGCTGGTGGATGTTGATGATGACGAGCTTGCCTTTGTATGTCAGCTCCTTGAGGATGTTGATTACATTCTCAGTATCGACGGAGGATAGT
>JAFXZF010000023.1 GCA_017541365.1 Prevotella sp. | reverse complement strand
GGAGTACCCGAGGGACTGATGGCGAGGATGTCAGCATCATTCGGTGGCGGCATAGGCAGGATGCGCGAGACGTGCGGCACGGCATCGGGCATGTTTATGCTGGCTGGACTGGAGATAGCGAGCGAACAACCTGACCAGAAAGTTAAGGCAGAAAACTACAAGGCGGTACAGGAACTGGCTGCAAGGTTTAAGTCTCAGACAGGCTCGCTGATATGCCGTGAACTGCTACGCGGATACGTCAGAAATGTCAACACCGACCCTACACCCGAGGCACGTACTGATGAATACTATAAAAAACGCCCTTGCGTCAAGATGGTAGAGTTGGCGATAAGGACATACATGAAATGGCTATATGATACAAAGAATTGACATATTCTGGCCTTGCGGAGAAGCAAGGTCGCTGGAGAGTCTGGCAAAGGCTCTGCGTAAAGATAAGGTGGTAAAGAGCGTCACCCTGTTGGAACGCCAGCCCATGCAGCAGATGCTGACGCTGCGCAGGATAGCAGATGAGGCAACGGCAGAGTACGTATTGCTGTCACAAAAGACGACACCGGCAGTAATGGGGCAGCATGCGTTGGAACGTTTGGTACACACAGCCATCGACACAGCTGCGGTGATGGTATATGCTGACCATTATAACAGGAACGATAACGGGAACGGTAACAACACCTTAGTCAAACACCCTCTTATAGACTGTCAGGAGGGGTCGCTGCGTGATGACTTTGACTTCGGACAACTGCTGCTGATACGCACGAGTTACCTGAAGGACTTCGTAAAACAGCAGAAGAACGACTATGTATATGCCGCCCTGTATGCCCTGAGACTTTACTTGCAGAGGTACGGCGAGATATTCCACCTCAACGAATACCTATATACTGAAGTAGAACTTGACAACCGCAAGAGCGGCGAGAAACAGTTCGACTACGTCGATCCACGCAACCGCAGCGTGCAGATAGAGATGGAACATGCCGTGACGGAACATCTGGAGCAGGTGGGGGCAAAGGTTGACACGTCGGTAAGGTTGGAGCCCGACTTCAACGAGCAGACATTCAGTGTGGAGGCTTCGGTGGTGATACCCGTCTTCAACCGTACCAAGACTATCGCCGATGCCGTAAACAGCGCGCTGAGCCAGACACCGGCATTTAAATATAACGTGATAGTGGTAGACAACCACTCTACCGACGGCACTACGGAGATACTCCAAAAGATGGCGGAGGAAAACCCCGAAAAACTGGTGCACATAATACCAGACAGGACAGACCTCGGCATAGGCGGATGTTGGAACGAAGCGATAAACAGCGATGAATGCGGCAGATTTGCAGTACAGTTGGACAGCGATGACCTATACAGCAGTTCCACGACGTTACAAAAAATAGTCGATTGCTTCTACCGGCAGAAGGCGGCAATGGTAATCGGTGCATACCGTATGTGCGACTTCGAACTCAACACCCTGCCACCGGGAATAATAGAGCATAGGGAGTGGACTGACGAGAACGGTCCCAACAATGCCCTGCGCATCAACGGACTGGGAGCACCACGCGCTTTCTTCACACCATTGGTACGCGAGATAGGGTTTCCCAACACCAGCTATGGCGAGGACTATGCTTTAGGACTTGCCTTCAGCCGCAATTTCCGCATAGGCAGGATATACGAAGAATTGTACCTGTGCCGTCGCTGGGGAGGCAACAGCGATGCTGCCCTAAGCATAGAGAAGGTAAATGCCAACAACCTGTACAAGGACCGTCTGCGCACCATGGAACTGAAGGCACGCCAGCAGACCATTGCCGGAGTGCTGCAAACAGAGTCGGCAGACTCCCTGCAGCGTTTCTTCAACCGTCAGTTGGAACGATGGGAAGATGTGCGCCAACGCTATTATGACCTCACCAATGTGCAGACAAAACAACTGGGGGTTATCATGGCTCAGTACAACCCCTCACGTATTGTATCCACAGGGGCGAAAATCGACAAGGCATCGCTGACAAAGCGCCCATGCTTCCTCTGTGAACAAAACCGTCCAAAGGAACAGTTCAGCAAACCTCTTTTAGGAAAGGGAGGGGAGCAGACTCTTGAAATACTGGTAAATCCATACCCCATACTGCCGCAGCACTTCACCATACCATCACTGAAGCATGAGCCACAGAGCATCTATGACCATTTCTCTGACATACACCTGCTACTCAGCCAGCATCCGAAGTTGATGGTATTCTATAACGGACCGCTGTGCGGTGCATCGGCACCCGACCACATGCATCTGCAGGCAGGCACATCGGGCATAGTACCCATACAGAATGACTGGCAGCGACTGGTGCGCACCATGCAGGTGATAACAGAGAATGCTGACGGCGAGTGCATCGGACTGCTGACAGAATACACCGTACCGGTCTTTGCCATACGTTCACACCACAGCGAGTCAGGGCGTAAGATGTTCCGTCGCCTCTACAAAGCCATGAAACAGATGATGCCCAATGAGGACAGCGAGCCCATGATGAACATCGTGGCATGGAAACTGGATGGCGAGTACATCACACTCGTATTTCCACGCAAGAAGCACCGTCCTTCATGCTACCCCGACATAATGATAAGCCCAGGAGCTATCGACATGGCAGGACTTATCATCACGCCGCGTGAGGAGGACTTTAAGCGCCTCGATGCCGACAACGCTGCCGCGATACTGCAGGAGGTGAGTATAAGCACCAGTGAGGCACAGGAACTGGTGGACAACCTTAACGCCAACCTTAACCTTAACGAAAACAAGAAACATCTGCAGAAGCTCTCCGCACAGCCAGACGTAAAAGTCGGCATAGTAAGCGCCACCGAACTACACTTTAGCCTCAATGGCACCTATACCGCCAAAGGCGAGGAGATAACGGGCGAACAGGTAGTGACATTCTCCGAAGGTACCATCATGTGGCGAGGCGTACAGTACCGCGAACTGATATTCCTGCCCAAGCCGGGCGACACGTCGTTTACCCTGCAAGATGTGATAATAGGCGTGAACTTCCACTGGGAACGCAAACAGACGCAAACCTTCTCAGGGACACTGCGACTGGTGGTGGAAGAAGACAAGATATGCGCCATCAACGAACTGCCAGTAGAGAAATACCTCGAAAGCGTAATATCAAGCGAGATGTCGGCAACGTCGAGTCTCGAACTGCTCAAGGCACACTCCGTCATAAGCCGTTCATGGCTGCTGGCACAGATGGAGCGCCGTCAGCAACTGAAGGACAAGAGCGACGGTTTCTTCTCGTTTATCAAGAAAGACGACATGCTCATCAGGTGGTATGACCGCGAGGATCACACCATCTTCGATGTATGCGCAGATGACCACTGCCAGCGTTATCAGGGCATCACCAATGCTCTCAATCCACACGTAAAAGCTGCCGTAAAGGCTACGCGCGGGCAGGTATTGGCTTACGATGGTGAGATATGCGACGCACGATTCTCAAAGTGCTGCGGAGGAGTGACAGAGGAGTATAAGTACTGTTGGGAAAACATCAACAAGCCATACCTCGCCAGCGTACAAGACCCATACTGCAACACGCAGGACAAGAGCATACTCTCGGAAGTACTTAACGACTATGACCAGGAAACGGTGGACTTCCACGATTGGATGATAACCTATACTCAAGAGGAACTGTCGGCACTCATCAGCGAAAACCTCAAGATGGACTTTGGACGCATCAAGACTCTCGAAGCCGTAGAGAGAGGTAAGAGCGGACGCATCTCTATGCTCAAGATAATAGGCGAAAAGAAGACATTCACCATAGGCAAGGAACTGGAGATACGTAAGGCACTTAGCAAGACACACCTGTACAGCTCAGCCTTTACCGTGCTTGCCAAAGACAACGATAGCGACGGATACCCACAACGCTTCATCATCAACGGCAGAGGATGGGGACACGGCGTAGGACTGTGTCAGATAGGTGCCGCAGTAATGGGTGCCAAGGGCATTGCCTATACCGACATTCTGAAGCACTACTATACCGGTGCTGTGGTGGAAAAAGCATACTGACAATGCACTCGGCAAAGTAAAAATAAATAAATTTATTTTGTCATTTGCTCTCGTTTTTGTAACTTTGCACACGATTTTTTGAGATTAAAAAGATTAAAGGATAATTTATGTACACTACTATCACTGCTGCCGAAGCAGCGTCAATGATTAAAAATGGCGATTCCATCGGCCTCAGCGGCTTTACACCATCAGGTGCGCCAAAGGCAACGACGAAGGAACTGGCTGAGATAGCCATCCGCGAACATGAGAAGGGTAACGAGTTTAAGGTAAGTGTTTTCACTGGTGCTTCCACCGGTCAGAGCACCGACGGCGTGCTGGCTAATGCACAGGCGCTGAAGTTTCGCGCACCATATACTACCAATGTCGATTTCCGTACCCATGTCAACAAGAATGAGATAGCATACAACGACCTGCACCTCTCGCATATGGCGCAGGAATTGCGATATGGTTTCTTCGGCAAGCTGAACTGGGGCATACTGGAGGTCTGCAAAATAGAGGACGCAGGCGACAAGTACCACGTCTATCTCACCTCAGCAGGTGGTATCTCGCCTACTGTTGCCAAGATGGCTGAAAAAATCATCATCGAACTCAATCACTTCCATAGCGAGGGTGTGGCACAGTTGCATGACGTATATCAGCCACTCGATGCACCATTCCGTCAGCCTATCATGATAACAAAGGTAAGCGACCGCATTGGTACACCATACCTCGAGGTGGACAAGAAGAAGGTAGTAGGTGTAGTAGAATGTAACATACCCGATGAGGCACGCGCCTTCAAGGGTACCGACCCTGTGACCGACCAGATAGGTGCCAACGTGGCTCACTTCCTCCTCAACGACATGAAGCGTGGCATCATACCTTCCTGCTTCCTGCCTATGCAGAGCGGTGTGGGAACTACTGCTAATGCCATACTCGCTGCACTGGGTAAGGACAAGGACATACCTGACTTCAACATATACACCGAGGTACTGCAGAATGCCATCGTCGAAATGATGCTTGAAGGCAGGGTAAAGGAAGCATCCACCTGTTCGCTGACTGTCGATAACGAATGCCTCGGCAAGGTGTATGACAATATCGACGTGTTTTCCAAGAGACTCACCATACGCCAGTCAGAGATATCCAACTCTCCCGAGGTGATACGCCGACTGGGCGTGATAGCCATCAACACTGCCATAGAGGTGGACATATACGGCAATGCCAACTCCACCCACATCTCAGGAACAAAGATGATGAACGGCATCGGTGGTTCCGGAGACTTCGAGCGCAATGCATACATATCAATCTTCACATGCTCATCAGTAGCAAAGGGTGGAATGATATCTGCCATAGTACCATTCGTGAGCCATCAGGACCACTCAGAGCATGATGTCAACGTTATAATAACAGAGCAGGGTATCGCTGACCTCCGTGGCAAGGGACCTCTGGAACGTGCACACTGCATCATAGAAAACTGTGCGCACCCCGACTACCGCCCACTGCTGCGTGAATATCTCAAGATAGCTACAGGAGGCCACACACACCACAACCTGCCATGTGCCTTTGCCATGCACGACACACTGCGCCGCAAGGGAGACATGCACCTCACAGACTTCGCAGAATATATAAAGGACTAAAAAAATGGACAAAGTAAGCTACGCCCTCGGACTGGGCATTGGCAGCCAACTCAAGAGTATGGGTGCCGAGAAACTCAACATTGATGATTTCGCACAGGCTATCAAGGATAGCATAGCAGGCAAGGAACAGATAAAAGCCTCTGAGGCACAGCAGATCGTGCAGCAGTTCTTTGCTGAGCAGGAGAAGCAGCAGCGTGCCGCAGCTGCCGAAAAAGGCAAAGTTGCCAAGGCTGCCGGCGAGAAGTATCTCGCAGAAAACGCAACGAAAGAGGGTGTAGTAACAACACCTTCCGGTCTGCAGTACAAAGTGCTGACAGAAGGAACAGGCAAGTCACCAAAAGCGACAGACAGTGTGGTATGCCACTATGAGGGTTTCCTCATCGACGGCACAGTGTTTGACTCAAGCATACAGCGTGGCACTCCAGCTACATTCCCACTGGGAGGAGTGATAAAGGGATGGACAGAAGGCCTGCAACTGATGAAGGAAGGCGGCAAGACACGTTTCTTCATACCTTACGACCTGGCATACGGCGAGGCTGGAGCAGCAGGGGCTATCCCTCCATATGCAGCGCTCATCTTCGACGTGGAACTCATTGAGGTGAAGTAGAGTATAAAGTATAAGGTGTAAAGTATAAAGTATAGAGTATAAAGTATAAAGACAATGAAAAAATTAGCTTTCGCAGCATGTATCGCTATTGCAGCTGCTGCATTCACATCATGTGGTAATGGTACACCAAAGGCAAACCTCAAGGACGAGGTTGACACACTGAGCTATGCCATCGGCATGGCACAGAGTGACGGACTGAAGCAGTACCTCTCAGAGCGTATGGGTATTGACACCGCTTACATCGATGACTTCATCAAGGGTCTCAACGAGGGTGCCACAGCTGGCGACGACAAGAAAAAGGCTGCTTACTATGCAGGCATACAGATAGGTCAGCAGCTTGGCGGTCAGATGCTTCAGGGCATCAACTACGAGGTGTTTGGCAATGACTCTACAAAGTCTATCTCACTGAAAAACCTCCTCGCTGGTTTCGTAGCTGGCGTAACAGAGAAGGACCAGAAGATGACTCTCCTCCAGGCTCGTGCTACCACTGACCAGAAGATACAGGAGATCAAGGCTAAGGAGATGCTGAAGCAGTATGGCGCATGGAAGAAG
>JAFXZF010000082.1 GCA_017541365.1 Prevotella sp. | reverse complement strand
TTACTTGGCTCAATACCTGTTTCAGCATAAAAATCAGTCTTACTAATGCCTTTTTTAGCCAGAAAAGCAAAAATTTTATCTTTAACGGTTAAATTTTTATCCATTTTCTTTGTTGGGTTAAAATTTTATCTTATCTTTGCACCGAGTTCAATATTGTATAACCTAAAATTTAAAGATTATGAGTAGAACTAAGTCGAATAGTCGGAGCCAGGAGAAATATGCTGAGGCTATGAATTACATGAGGAAACGACAGGTTCCTCAATCTGACAGAGAACTTGTGTGTCAGCTGTACCGTCGAATATGTCGCTTAGAGCGCGAACTAACTGCGACAAAGAAACAACTGAACGGAATCGCTTGCAGTCACGCCAAATGTGAAGATTCAGCTCCACGTAGTCAATGCCTCTCATCTCGGCTTCCTCGTCGGGATGGTAGTAAGCGAAGGATTGCTTACATGATATACGAAGAGGATTTAATACGGAGAGCAACAGATGCTCTGCGTAGCTTCGAAGAGCCTCTTCACTCTTCTCTGATGCAATGCGTCCTTGACGAACTGTAATTATTGCCTTGAATCGGTACATATTTCTTTTGAGTTCATTATTGAATGGCGCGCCAAAGTTAGTAAAAAAAATCGAGAAATAAGAATATTTTAACAACAAAAAGAAAGAAGAGTATGAAACATGTTGACAAGAACAGCTTGAAGCACTTTGCCGTCTGCCTCCTTGTTTCCTTTGCAGGATTGTACGGAGTAGCGTGTGCGGTGGGTGCAGCCCTGACGAAGGAATGGTGTGATAAACAGAGTTACGGCCACTGGTGCTGGATGGATCTGCTATTTGATGCGCTCGGATGCGCAACGGGTTACGGTCTTCACCTGTTGGTGTTTTAGTTCAACCTTAAAAACAATAACGATTATGGGAAAAAGAAAATGCAAGAGGATCATCAAGGTATCCTTAGAGAACAAGAAAAAGCTGGAGGAGATTTTCCAGTGTTCAGACCGCATGGTGATGAAGGCACTCTGCTTTGAGAGCCAGACCTTGTTGGCAAGGAAGATCCAACACACGGCTCGCGAGGAGATGGGTGGCTGGATAGAGGCTGCGATACCGGAAGAGGAGATATTCTATGACACGCAGGAAGGCGGTGAGCGTTTCATGCGCCAGTATTTCGGCAATGGTGCCGTGATAGAGATAAGCCTTAATACAGGCGGGGGCAAGATCACGTTCAAGGGCGAGCCTCGATATAGCTATGAGGAGGTGCTTGTGAGTGATATCCCTACCCTTCAGAACTACGCACGCAATCTGGTGTAAGGAGGATCAGAGATGGAGTATTACGGGAATAAGTGGTGTATAAGCGCCCGTGAGCTGGTAGATGGTGGCATTGTAAGCCAGTCGAACTACCGTAACTGGGTGAACCGTGGCCGCATCGAGGTGGTGCGTCGCGGTGGCGGTGCCGTCGGGCAGTATGCGCTTGTTGCCGTTGACAGCCTTCCCCTCGAATACAAGGCAAAGGTTCAGGAACGCTATCCCGATTCGAAGCTTGCCCATCTGAAGGGCTGGGTGCGTAGCAACTACGAGATTGACCAGAGTGCGATGGCATATTTCCACAGCAGGGAGCAAGCAGGCTTAGACCTTCCGGCGGAGAAGATTCGCGAGTATGTGGTGAACGCGAGTGTGCTGAACTGCTGCATCCGTCTGTATGAGCGTGCAGCGACCACGCGCAAGCTGATGGGCGACAAGTACAACTGGGAGCAAATGGCAAATGCCATAGAATCATTGCGCGAGGAGTACGGTCACACGTTGCCAGCGAGCACGCTACGCTTCAGGAAGAAGGTGAACGAGTACAAGCGTGACGGATATGGCTGCCTGATCAGCGGCAAGTTCGGAAACCAGAGCGCAAGGAAGGTGAGCATGAAGGTCGTGATACTGGTACGCAGCCTTGCAGTACTCCCCAACAAGCCATACAACAGCAACGTGCATGAGATGTATCTGGCATTTGTATGCGGTGAGCTTGATGTGTGGAACTACCAGACAGGCGAACTGATGAACCCTGAAGAGTTCGTTGATAAGAACGGAGATCCTCTGAGCCTGAGCGAGAGCACGATCAGCAACATCCTCAACGAGCCGGCTACAAGGATGCTCGTGGAGAAATCGCTTACGAGCTGGACAACCTTCATGCATGAGCAGATGCCACACGTACACAGGCACGGCGGTGACTGGTCGTTGTCACAGATAACGATGGATGACGTTGACCTGACGCGAAAGCTGAAGGACACCAAGCAGAGGATACACGCCTACTATGCCTACGATGTGGTAAGCCAATGCGTGATAGGTGCATCATACGGTCGCAAGAAGGACGAGGGACTGGTTGTGGACTGCTTCCGTGACATGTTCAGGCTGATTGCAGGGAACGGCTGGGGAATGCCGGCAGCCATTGAGGTGGAGAACCACCTTATGACGCAGTACAAGGAAGGATTCCTTCAGGCAGGTGAGGTGTTCAAGTTCGTTCATTTCTGCGCCCCGCAGAACTCACAGGAGAAGTATGCCGAGCCTCTTAACGGTGCGAAGAAGCGCAGCGTGATCCATAAGAACCACACGGGAATAGGCCGTTTCTACGGCAAGGGCAAGTGGCGACAGGAATACATCAAGGTAAGCGATGAGACCAACGAACTCTACGAGGACAAGGAGTATTTCGGCTTTGATGAGCTTGTGGCAGATGACATGGCTGACAACTATGAGTGGAATCACCAGTTGCACCCTAATCAGAAGAAGTTCCCCGGCATGACGAGGTGGGATGTGCTCAGTGAGCGAATCAATCCAGACCTTCAGCCTCTTGACAACATTACGCTGGCAAGGTATATAGGTGAGAGCGTAGAGACGAGCATCAAGAGGAACTCAACGGTGCGTGTGGCATACGAGGACTGGTGGCTGAGTGACACGAGCGTACTGGAGAAGCTGAGACCTAACGACTACAAGGTGACAGCCTACTATATGCCAGATGTGGAAGGCAAGCCATCGGAGGTGTACATCTTCCAAGGCGACAAGTACATTGACACGGTGGAGAAGGTTGAGACCTACAACCGCGTACTGTCAGAGCAGACCGAGGATGACATGGTGAAGTACATAGAGCAGCGCAAGAAGATAGCGAAGTTCGAGAAGTATGTACGTGAGCATGAGATCGAGAGCGTTGGAGTGATGCGGAAAGTTAAGGATCCAAATGGAACACCAACGGAAGAAGAGGAACTGGAGGCTGTTGCGGTAACGCCACAACACACGGAACATGAAGCCCTGTATGCTTCGATGGATACGGAAGACAGGGCGATTGAAGATATGTAAACACGATTGTTAAACCATTAAAACGCCGTTAGAATATGATTACAACAGCGATAAAAAAGCGGATTCTGGAGGCGATAGTCGCCAACCGCGCGAACTATCCGAGCGATGCGAAACACGCAGCCGTGCTTGGTATTTCCGCGAGTGTGTATAACAGTCTGAAGAATGGTCAGACGGAGAAGGTGCTTAGTGATGCCAACTGGGTGAACATAGCCCGAAGGCTTGATGTTAACCTCCGCGACACCATAGAGTGGAAGGGTGCAAAGACCGAGACCTTCAAGTATATCAACAAGCAGCTTGAGACTTGCCAGGACAGAAGCCTTAGCGTGATACTGTGCGACCTGCCGAACATCGGCAAGACCTACACGGCACGCTGGTACGTGAACGAGCATAGGAACGCCGTGTATATCGACTGTTCACAGGTGAAGACCAAGAGGGCTCTGGTGAAGAAGATAGCAATGGAGTTCGGCGTGGGAACCACGAGCAAGTACCAGGACACCTACGAGGATCTTATCTATTACCTCCGCTCAATGGAACGCCCTTTGGTTGTGCTCGATGAGGCAGGTGACCTTCAGTATGAGGCATTCCTTGAGTTAAAAGCCCTGTGGAACGCGACTGAGATGTGCTGCGGGTGGTATATGATGGGAGCTGACGGACTTGCAGCCAAGATAAACAGGAACGTGGAAGGCAGGAAGGTGGGTTACGCAGAGATATTCTCACGCTATGGCGGTAAGTACAGCAGGGTGACCCCAGAGCAGGAAGACGACCGCAGGGATTTCCTTCTGGAACAGGCTCGCATAGTGGCAAAGGTCAATGCGCCCGAGGGAACCGATATCGGTCAGATAGTCCGCAAGAGCGGTGGCGGTCTGAGGCGAGTATATACGGAAATCGAGAAAATAAAAAAGAGTGCGGTATGAAACGAGCGTACAGTCCAAAGGAGATAATCAAGAAGACCTACAAGACGCTGCCGTGGGGTGGTCGCTGGGAGAAAGCTTTCGGTTTGCCTGAAGAAAACTCCATTTGGTTCATCAGCGGTGCGTCTGCCAGCGGTAAGAGCTCTTTCGTAATGCAACTGGCACATGAGCTGACCAACTATGGTCAGGTGCTCTATATGAGCTACGAGGAAGGCGTAAGCCAGAGCTTTCAGGAGCGTTTGCTTAGATTCGGTCTTGACAAGAAGCAGGGATGGTTCCGTGTAGCGACCAATGACACGGTGGAAGATTTGCAAAACAGGCTGAAGAAACGCCACTCAGCAAAGTTCATCATAGTTGATTCATTCCAGGATGCAGGTTGGGAATGGCCAGAGACAAAAGCCTTGTTAGAGGCATTCCCGAAGAAGAGCTTCATATTTATCAGTCAGGAAGCCAAAGGGCAACCTTTAGGAAAGCCAGCCGTCAGGCTACGCTATAAAGCAGGAATAAAAGTTCGAGTCGTCGGTTTCCGTGCTTACTGTCAGGGACGTTTCAATCCCGATGCAGGTAACAGCTTCGTAGTATGGGAAGAAGGAGTATTAAGGACAACAAACAACGTGTAGGTATGGTAGATTGTAGGGATTATCAGAAAGGTCGTTGCCTTGGCAACTGTGACGGCATGGGGCACTTTCAATGTGATGAATGCAAATGGCGTAAGCCGAAAAAAAACAGAAAAGATGAATAAAAAAGTATATATCAGTGGCAAGATTGGTGAAGAGGTTCTGAGTGAAGCAACCCGTGAGAAGTTTGCCAGTGCAGAGAAGTTCCTGAAGGCAAAGGGATATAAGGTATTCAACCCTACCACAAGCGGCTACGGCGCAATAGCGGAGAATACAGCAAAGGCTAAGGGCACAACCTTCTACAGGGAGATACTACTGCTTGACATCATGGCATTGCAACAGTGTGACATCATTTGCCTACTGCCTGACTGGGATGACAGCCCAGGGGCAAGAGCAGAGTTGTGCTTTGCCGAGGCAATAGGTCTAAAGGTAAAACAAATGATAATGTTCGGCAATAAAGCTTTACATTGGGTATGAGTAAGACAAAGCAAGTATTGGAATTGAGCAGCCCCAGTATGAAGACCAAGCATGAACGCTTGATGGGGCTTGTGCAGCAGTGCAACTACTGCTGTGGGAACGGTTGGTTCTGGCAACGTGACGGAGCCTATAACTCTGTGAAGGAACCTTGTCCTATGTGCGAGGGAACCGGTAAGATGCAGCCAGTGATAACCATAGAATGGAAGGGGGTGGACGCATGACGGCAAAGGACTTGACACAGGAACAACGAGAATAATGTTTAACATCTTAACTAAGACAATTATGAAGAATGAGAACAAAGACAGTGAGCGTTCCGTATCCAGATGGTGGAATCCATTGGTGTATGTGTATGCGATTATCGCTCCATTGGCAGGAGCAGTCCTCTGTGCCGTAGCAGGATTATTCGTAGGAGCAGTCCTCGGTTATGAGGAAGGATTAAGAAGATCCTGCAACAAGATGGAAGAAGTAATTAACCAACTCCCATGAGCTATGCAGAACTATCGTCGCTTCTATGCC
>JAFXZF010000081.1 GCA_017541365.1 Prevotella sp. | reverse complement strand
AAGTCAGGCTTTTAGTGCTTATTGACTGTTGCGAGTACTTCCTTATTCACTTCAACAGGGAAACGCTCACGGAGAACGGCTATCCAACCCTGTTCGAGGGCTTCCTGATAGTCAGCCACTACCTGCGCACGTACATCTCCCATCTCCTTTGGAGCCTTGAGCACATCGCCGAAGGTGGCATCGTATGGATAGTCCTTAATCTTCTTAGGAGTTGCCTCAAGACCGAACACGTCCTTATCCACGAGGGCGTTGTCACCCATCTTGAAGATACCCTTCTCCACACGGATACGGAGCACAGAATCGGAATTGAACGTAGAGCGGAGAATCTCAGCCCACTCGTCGAAAGGCTTTCCTTTCAGCACCTTCCTCACCTCCATAACATCGTCAATGCTACGGGCATGATATGCAATCCCCTTGAAACGAGGGGCATCCCATGTGTATTTCTTCTTGTTCTTCTTGAAATATGCGTTAAGGCCTTCCTCGTCCTTGCTTGCCTTTTCCCAAACCTCACGATTGCTTATCTCATATAGAAGCAAACCGTCATGATACTCCTTGAAGAGATACTTCATGTCAGAGTCGAGGGAAGCAAGAGAGTCTGCACGCTGGTTCATTATCTGCTCCTGAGGCAGACCTGTAGCCTTCACCATCTGCTCCAGCTTACCGTTTATGATAGACTCACGAATACCGCGCGCATCAATGAAACGGTGAATGTCGGTACGGAGAGAGTCGTATGACGGCATCGGAGCATGACCAAGCATCTTGACGATGTGATAACCGGCAGGAGAAAGGAAAGGCTTTGACACCTGACCGTCTCTAAGCGAGAAAGCAACATCCTCAAACTCCTTGAGAGTCTGACCACGGGAAATCTGTCCGATGTTTCCGCCATTCTTATTAGAACCCGGATCCTCACTATACCTGGAAGCGAACTGAGCAAAGTCACCACCTGCCATGATGGCATTATAGATGGAATCTGCACGATTCTTCACACGGATCTGCTCATCATTGCCTGCCTGCTGAGGAAGACGCAAAAGGATATGGGCAGGAGTAACCAAACCGTCAGGCCCTACCCTATTCTTCGTGTCATTATAGATCTTACGAGCCTCAGCCTCTACGTCAGCCTCATTGATAAGTGTTGGGCGCACCTGCTGGTCACGATAGCCAACATACTCCTTCTGATAGGAAGTCATGGTGTCCATCTTCTCTCCAAGGGCAGCTGCAACCTTCAGCTTATAGTTGATAAAGAGGTCAACATATTCCTCTATGGTCTTCTTGTCGATAACGCCCTCTGTATTGTTCTTGTTGTATGAATACTCGAACTCAGAGCGAAGCACAGGCTCTCCGGCAATAGTCATTATCACAGGATCATTGTTCTGTGCGAATGCCGTCAACTGGACAGCGAAAAGGGAAATGAAGCCCACCCAGGCCCTCCCAAAGGGAGGGATGCGATATAGTGAGTTAAACATTCTAAACATATATTATTGCACGCAGAAATGCAGAGTTATTGAGATTTCTTTTTATTAAGCGAACATATGTATAAAACACCCTTCCCTTTGGGAAGGCTTGGTTAGGCTTTACTGTGGCCTACTATAGTTTGGAGCCTCACTTGTAATGATTACCTCGTGTGGATGACTCTCAGACATACCGGCAGCGGTGATGCGTGTGAACTTGGCATCGTGAAGAGCCTCGATGTCACGAGCTCCGCAATAGCCCATACCAGAACGGAGACCGCCAACAAGCTGATAGATCACCTCCTGAACAGTTCCCTTGTAAGGTACACGACCTGCGATGCCTTCTGGAACGAGTTTCTTAGTCTCCTTCACGCCACCCTGGAAGTAACGGTCAGCAGAGCCCTTCTCCATAGCCTCAAGAGAACCCATACCGCGATATGACTTGAACTTACGGCCATTGAACAGGATTGTCTCGCCCGGAGCCTCCTCAGTACCGGCAACAAGTGAACCGATCATTACTGAGAATCCACCAGCAGCAAGTGCCTTAACGATATCGCCAGAATAGCGGAGACCACCATCAGCGATGAGAGGAATACCTGTACCCTCAAGAGCCTTTGCCACGTCATATACAGCTGAGAGCTGTGGAACACCTACACCTGCCACGATACGTGTGGTACAGATAGAACCAGGACCGATACCAACCTTAACGGCATCAGCACCAGCCTCAACGAGTGCCCTAGCAGCCTCACCGGTAGCGATGTTACCAACAACGATATCCACGTCTGGGAAAGCAGCCTTTGCCTCACGAACCTTCTCGATAACGCCCTTTGAATGACCATGAGCAGTATCGATAATGATAGCGTCAACGCCAGCCTTTACAAGAGCCTCCATACGCTGGAATGTATCAGCCGTAACGCCTACACCTGCAGCTACACGCAAACGGCCCTTCTTATCCTTACATGCCATTGGCTTATCCTTTGCCTTTGTGATATCCTTGTAGGTGATAAGACCGATGAGCTTGTTATCGTCGTCAACAACAGGAAGCTTCTCTATCTTGTGCTCGAGAAGAATCTGTGAAGCAGCCTGAAGGTCAGCCTGCTGATGAGTAACGATAAGGTTATCTTTTGTCATCACATCCTGGATCTTACGGTCAAGATCACTCTGGAAACGGAGGTCACGGTTGGTTACGATGCCTACGAGCAGACCTTCTTT
>JAFXZF010000080.1 GCA_017541365.1 Prevotella sp. | reverse complement strand
GTAACTTTGCAGTCAGAAACAAGTCCCATCCAACGACCACCCAACGACCCACCCAGTCCCTCCCCAATGGGTAGTCCAATGTTGATAACATTGGAGTATGTGACAAGTTCCTCCCCCCTCACCCCCTCACCCCCTCAAGGGGGAGTAGATACACTAACTTGCGCAAGGCAAGGTTCGTTCCACCTCCGTTCCCTACAGCCCCCTCCAACTGACACATACTCCGATGTTATCAACATCGGACTTCCCCCGAGCGAGGGGGAGGGATTTAAGATAGTACTGCAGGCCATCAGAGAGCATGTAGATGAGGAAGATAAAGGGGGTCGCGATTCACGACCCCCATGTCAAAAGAATAGAAGATGATGAGAAACAGGGGCAGAACGAATCGTTCTGTCAGAGTATGGCGCATTGGGGTATATGCAAAAGCAAAAAAGGTTCAGTATATTGTGAACCCAAAAAGAGTGCCCCACCCTAAATATAGAATTCTGAGGAATCAACGAGACCGGCTCTGAGGGCGTATTTTATGACCTCGTGGGCGGTGTTGACTCCGAGTTTGCGGAAGATGTTCTTACGGTGCGTGGTGATGGTATGCACACTTGAATAGCGCTCGTTGGCAATCTCTTTCGTAGTCTTGCCCTGAGCGATGGCTCTGACTATTTCCGTCTCGGTCTCTGTCAGTATGCTTGGCTGTTCCTCCAGCTCCTGTTGCTGCTGGTTGAGGATAGTCTCAAGCACACGTTGGCTGATGTGACGATTGTGATGGCTTACGGCTTCGAGGGCGTCGCGTATGTCGCGTAGCGTGCCGTCCTTGAACACGATGCTGAACTGATTTGACAGATATACGATGCTGCGCAGGAACTGAGGGGTAAGGTCTTCGCTGATAAGAATCCATTGTGCCAATGCGAAACGCTCTGCGATGATGAGAAGCTGGTTTTCGTCGGCAAAGTCGAATAGCGTGTAATCGAGTACGACAACGGCATCCTCATGTTCCTTCAGTAATTGCACGAGACCGGCCTTGTCGTGGGCGCTGAATATCTCTCCGTACCCTTTCTGTCGGATAAGGCTCTCCAATGCGAAGCGCGTAAGCTCCTGATTATCTGCGATTATAAATTTGTTCATGTTTTGTTTTTGTATAAAGTTTGAGTCTGCGGTCTAAAGCTTAAAGTCTAAGTTTCAAAATGTTTAAGGTCAAAGGGCTTTAGCTCATAGCCTTAGTCCTTTGACCTTAGTCTTTTGTCCTTATACTAACAATATCAAATCTTATCGAGTGCCTGGCTGAGGTCTTCGATGATATCGTCGATATGCTCTGTACCGATGCTCAGGCGGACTGTAGAAGGTGTGATGTGCTGCTCTGCCAGTTCCTCTGGTGAGAGCTGTGAGTGAGTTGTTGTGTAAGGATGAATTACAAGACTCTTCACGTCGGCTACGTTTGCAAGCAATGAGAATATCTGCAAGGCATCGATGAACTTCCAAGCCTCTTCCTGACCGCCTTTGATCTCGAATGTGAAGATGCTACCGCCACCGTTAGGGAAGTACTTCTGATAGAGCTTGTGGTCAGGATGACTCTCGAGAGCTGGGTGGTTGACCTTGCTTACCTTTGGATGCTTAGCGAGGAAATCAACAACTTTCAGAGCATTCTCTGTGTGACGCTCTACGCGAAGGCTCAATGTCTCTACGCCCTGCAAGAGAATGAAGGCATTGAAAGGAGAGATAGCTGCACCTGTGTCGCGAAGAATGACGGCACGGATACGTGTAACGTATGCAGCAGCACCTACAGCATCAGCGAATACGATACCGTGGTATGATGGATCTGGCTTTGCGAGGGTAGGGAACTTGTCAGGATTAGCCTTCCAGTCGAACTTACCGCCATCAACGATAACACCACCGAGTGATGTGCCATGACCGCCGAGGAACTTGGTTGCTGAATGTACAACGATATCTGCTCCATGCTCAAGAGGACGGATAAGATATGGAGTTCCAAAGGTGTTGTCAACGATGAATGGAATACCATGCTTGTGAGCAACAGCTGCAACGCCTTCAAGGTTGAGAACGTCTGAGTTTGGGTTGCCGAATGTCTCGGCATATACTACTTTAGTATTAGGCTTGATTGCTGCCTCAAGAGCGTCAAGGTCGTTGATGTTGATGATAGTATTGCTGATGCCTTGTGTTGCGAGTGTGTGGGTGATGAGGTTGTAGCTACCACCGTAAAGATTGTCTGCTGCTACGATGTGGTCACCAGCCTGTACGATGTTCTGGAGAGCGTATGTGATGGCAGCTGCACCAGAGGCAACAGCGAGACCTGCTACACCACCTTCAAGGGCAGCTACACGGTCTTCGAATACACCCTGTGTAGAGTTGGTCAGACGACCATATATATTACCTGCATCGCGAAGTCCGAAACGGTCGGCTGCATGCTGAGAGTTATGGAATACGTAACTTGTAGTCTGATAAATAGGCACAGCGCGTGAATCGGTTGCTGGGTCTGCC
>JAFXZF010000012.1 GCA_017541365.1 Prevotella sp. | reverse complement strand
GGAACCCTATGCGGAGAGGATTGACTCCAACCTGACGAAACGCGCCAAGGTAGAGGCAGAGAACCTCCTTGACCGACAGGTGGATGCTGCATGGCTGATAGAGAAAGGCAAGGTCAATGATGCCTTGACCACCTTTAAGGGACATATAGAGAAAATCACCTTATGCGGTGGCAGCTACAGAACCTATGAGGACTGGAAGGAAGCTTATGATATGGTTGTCTTTGGCATCCAGTGCATACAGGACGGCTATATCCCCAACTCAGAAAGAGAGCAGCAGTATATGCAGGCATATAAGGATGTCCGTAGCAGAGACGCAAAGCTTGTCAAGCTCCTGTCTTTCCTGAAGTCCTACCATCGTCCCCAGTGGAGTACGCAGGCGCTTCACCGAAAGGAAAATCTGGTACGTAACAGCGGACTGAACAGCCTGACCCGCTGGAAACAGGCCGCAGTTCAGGCCATTCAAAGACGATAACCCATAAAACAAAGATAGAAATGGCAGATATAGGAGATATTGAACCGATGGTAGATGAAGCCTTTGACTTCATGGGTGTCGGACTTTTGGAAGACGAGATTGACGATGTCATTTTCCAGACGAATCAGTTCCTGCTGAATTCAGACTTTATCGGGTCTAATGGCCCTTTTTGGTGGATTCTTCAGATGAGTATGTGCCTTGCAGCCCTGTTCTCAATTATCATGGCTGCAGGAATAACCTATAAGATGCAGGTTCGGCATGAGCCTTTGGACGTATTGAAGATCCTGAAGGTGCTGGGCGTGTCCCTCATTATGATGTTCTGGTACCCTCCTACGACAACAGGCATCGGACCTCAGACAGTGGACGGCAGTTTTCTGAGCCTGCTCTCGTATATTCCCAACTGTATCGGTAGTTATACCAATGCCCTTTATGAGACAGAGGCTGCACAGGTACAGCAGAAGTATGACGAGGTTGTGCCGTATATCAAGCAGCTCAATGACAGTGTGACTGCCAAGAGAGAGGAATATACCTTTCTTCTTGACAAGTTGAAGAATACCGATGACTCAGCCCTTGACATGGGAACAGCCGATGACATGAGGCAGCAGGAAAAGGAGATTACTGCCCAGTATGCCAAGGTCGTGACGGCAGGAACCATTGTCTTCCTCGATAAGCTTCTGATGTTCCTGGCACTGGTCATCTACCGTATCGGCTGGTGGGCGACGATGTATGTCCAGCAGATCCTGTTGGGTATGCTGACTATCTTCGGGCCTATTCAGTGGGCATTCTCCCTTCTCCCGAAGTGGGAAAGTTCATGGGCAAAGTGGACGACCCGCTATCTGACAGTCCATTTTTATGGAGCCATGCTCTATTTCGTAGGCTTCTACGTGCTGTTGCTCTTTGACATCGTTCTTAGCGTACAGTTCGAGGACTTGAAAGCCGCTACAGATGTAGGCACATCAGTAACAGAATACATGGGTGATGCCTTCTTCTCGGCAGGTTACATGCTCGTTGCCAGCATCGTTGCCCTGAAGTGTCTGAACCTTGTTCCAGACCTTGCAGCGTGGATGATTCCTGAAGGTGATACCGCTTTCTCGACACGTAACTTCGGTGAAGGTGTTGCAGCACAGGCCAAGGCCAGTGCCACAGGTGTAATCGGATCGATAACAAGATAAAAACAAAGATATTATGGTATTAAAGAATGTAGAGAACAAGATTAAGCTTGTGACCATTGTCTGCACCGTGTTCCTGGCAGG
>JAFXZF010000079.1 GCA_017541365.1 Prevotella sp. | reverse complement strand
CGGCAACGAGTGGGGGAAACAAGATAATCAATGCCAACGGCACACTCGTGGCAAGTACCTCATATACCAACGGCAGCAGCCAGTGGACATACGATGGTACAGAGACACTATACGCACAGTGGGAAGAAAATGCAGGAGGAGATAAGTATTATATCCTTGGAGCCCAGGCAGTTGCTTCTGATGGCGCTTTAACGAAAGCATCTTCACACAGCAACCTGACATTAAAGTATATCAAGTACAATGGCTCTACATATTCCACAACAACGGATGTTTCTTTTTCCGCTACTGCAGGAATCAATGGAAAATTTGAAAGCAGTGCAGCATCTGCGAATATTTCCGATATTCTAACGTCAAGCAAATGGGGAACAGGATCTGGCTCTGCTTTTGCTGCAGGTATAAAGTTTGCTAAAGGTACCACTTACACCTTGGCATTAGGCTCAAAGACGATTACCAAGATATCATTCTTGTGTTATCCTGCTGGCAAGGCATCTTCTATATCTATAGGTGGAACAGCAAAGACTACTTCATCGCAAGCATGGACACTGCATGAATGGACTGGATCATTTACAGGAAATGTTTCTGTCGTTTTATCAAGCGACAACGATATATATGGTGTTTTCGTGCTTGAAACGGGTGGCGGTGCTACCACCTATAACGTAACCTATAACGGTAACGGCAACACTGGCGGTACTGCTCCTACGGATGCGACCAACTACTCAAGTGGTGCAAGCGTGACGATAAAGGGTAACACGGGTTCACTTGTGAAGACGGGCTATACCTTTGACGGTTGGAACAACAAGGCGGATGGCTCAGGTGACGACTTCACACCTGCCGGCACATTCACCATCACGCGTGACACCACCCTCTATGCCAAGTGGACGGCAGCAGCAGGATATACCATAACATATAATGTAAATACAGTGGCTGACGGCTCTACCGCCATGGCTGACGCTATAGCAAGCAGTGCAGGTCAGACCACACTGCCTGACCCCCTGCCTACACCAAGCAACGTAAAGACGGGCTACACCTTCGAGGGCTGGTACACCGACGCGGCATGGACCACACCGGCTGTGGCTGGCACAGCAATAGATGCCAATACCACGCTGTATGCCAACTATACCATCAATGCCACCACGATATCACCTGCAAGCGGAACCATCGCTGCGGGTGCAACATTAACAGTGACACCTCCGACTGGAGCAAGTGTAACCAAGGTATATCGTAGATGGAGCGGCGGCAGTACCTATGGCAGCATGTCTGATTTCGTGTCAGATAAATCTACGGGTACAGCGGCAAGCAAGGCTGCAGATGCGATGATTACATCTAATACCTTTGCTTCTACTACGACTACAGGCTCTACAAGAAAATTGTCATGGGTGGCAACTGACGGCAAGTGGTACACTGTTCCACAGAATACGTCATACACAGTGTCGGCAGCATACACCGTAACCTATGAAGGTAACGGAAACACCGGCGGTAGCGTACCTGTTGACGGCAGCAGCCCGTATGCAAGCGGCAGCAACGTAACGGTACTTGGCAACACTGGTTCGCTCGTGAAGACTGGCTACATCTTCAACGGATGGAACACCGATGCTGGTGGCAATGGTACAGCATACAGTGCAGGCGGCACCATATCATCTATTGCTGTCAATACAACGCTCTACGCACAGTGGGCACCTGAGGTCACTACATACACCATCACACTGAACGGCAACGGCGGTTCAGGCGGCGATGCCTCTGTGACGGCTACACTGGATGAGGCACTGCCTTCATTTACTGCTCCTATCCGTTCGGGATATGTGCTGACGGGTTACTATGATGCATCAAGTGACGGTAACAAGATAATCAATGCCGATGGTACGCTCGTGGCAAGTACGAGCTATGCCAACTCCGACAGCCAGTGGACAGGTACAAGTAACATAACCCTGTACGCACAGTGGACAGCGGTATATACCGTGACATTCGATGCAACGACCAACAGCGGTACGTGCGGTACGGCAAGCCTCACACAGACTTCAAGCGGTGCAAGCATCACCCTGCCTGCAGCATCGAAGGACGGCAATACCTTTAATGGCTGGTACACAGCATCTTCAGGTGGTGCACTGATAGGCACTACGGGTGCTTCATACATCCCTGCTGCCAACATAACGCTCTACGCACAGTTCAGTGCTGCTGTAAGCACTGAGAAGTTCCACTTCCTGTCAAAGACAGCCTCAAGCGGAAACATACAAACTGCTTCGGAGTTGCAGATAACAGAAGACAACTATGCTGATGACGTGACAGACGGCGATGTCTATTATTTCAATAATAACAGCAGCCGCGACTACAAGTTTGGTATGAAACTTGGAGGAAATGCTGAATACCTAAAAATTGTACTTGACACCCCATTGGCTATCGGTGACGTTATCACATTTGTGGAGGGTTACGGTAGTACAAACCAGATAAGTTTCACTACCTCAACACCGCGCCAAACATCGCCAGCTACGAGTGAGAATACATACACCGTGACGAGTACTGACGGACTCGCAGGTGAATCGACGATATACGTATGGCGTGCTTCAGGCAGCACCACCTATGTGAAGGAGATTACCATAACGACATCGGGCGAAGCAGCGACATACGCAGTGACATACAACATGGGCGGCATAGCCGATGACATCGAGACACTGGAAGACCAGACCACACTGCCTGATCCACTGCCTACACCGACTGGCGTGACAGACGGATACACCTTCGAGGGATGGTATACCGATGACGCATTCACAACGCCGGCAACGGCAGGCGTAGCACTGGCTGCCAATGCTACGCTGTATGCCAACTATATTATAGATACTCCGACCATATCACAGAATGGCGGCGAGATATATGCAGGCGCAGCACTCGCCCTGAACAGTGACGTGCCGTTTACACAGGTATATGCAACGTGGACTGGTGCCGATGCGGCATTCAGCAAGGCAACGGCAGTGGATAATCCTGGCAGCTACAGAACGTATAACAGCACGGCAATAGATACATATAACTTCACTTGCGCCGACGGTGCTGTAGGCACGCGCTACTTCGCATATATGATAAGCGACGGTACTTTCTACAGCGTGCCAGAGGTGACAGAGGCATTCACGGTAAGCAATATCATAACGATATCGGCGCAGCCGGCAAGTGCTACATACGTTCAGAATGCCACTCCATCTGCCATCACGGTAACGGCATCGGTAACAGGTAGCGGCGGCAACGCCGGTACACTGAGCTACCAGTGGAAGGAGTGCGCTACGGATGATGGCGAATTTACGAATGTGTCAGCAGGCTCAGGCGGTAATACTGCTTCGTACACCCCTGTAACAACTGCTACAGGTACTACATACTTCAAGTGCGTGATAAGCTCTGACAACGGCGCAGCAAGTGTGGAGACCGACGTGGTATATGTGACTGTAAATGCCGCTGCGGCATTCACAGTGTCATTTGACAAGGGCGTGGGCAGCAACACTGCGGTGGCTGACATCACGCAGGCATCAAGCGGCGCAAGCATCACACTGCCAGGAGTAACGCTGAAGGACAGTAACTATACACTGGACGGCTGGTACTTGGAGGGCGTGAAGGTAGGTACGGCATCTGACAGCTACGTACCTTCAGGCAACGTAACACTCACTGCGAAGTACAACTGCAAGGTAAGACTCGAGAAGGGAACAGGTTCGGGTAATGTGCCTACGGCAGTGATAAAGAGCACTGGCGCAGCAGTGGCAGATGGTGACTTCGTGCTTGAGGGAACCACACTGACAATCACTGCAAGTCCTGCTGACAAGTTTGTTGGGTGGTCGGTCGGCATGACAGGCTCGGACAATCCCAGGGACTATGTAGTGAATGAATATAAGCGATTCGTAGCAAACTACGTGGTACCGGAATACAACACACTGTACCATACTGACTTCACAGAGACGGCATGGAGCGGTATCAACGGAGTGAACGGCGGTGGCACAGTGACAGCCGGTACCTCAGACACAATGACCGATCCGACAGTGACAGCAGTGGCAGGGTCTGGCGTGTCATACGGCTGGACATCAGGCACACTGACCGTTGCACCAAACAACTACAACAGCACCAACTACATCGCAATACCTGTCAAGGGTGTCAACGGTGAACTCACCATAACGGTGGCTAACGGAACGAGCAAGACACAGTTTAAGTACAATGTGGTGGCTGGTAGTGCTACCGATGCTCCCGGCACACCGACATCATCTACGGCTGCCAAGCCAAGTACGGTAACAGTGAAGGCACTTGCGGCAAGCAACTATGTGGTGTACATAGGAAGGCAGACTGGCTCTTACAACAAGTACACCGAAATCACCATTACTACACCAAGAACAAAACTCGCTGCCGACTCGGCACAGGTGAGGATTATGGGAACGTCGGTTGACGTACCCGTACATATTACAACCAACAGCCCTGGTACGGTAAGTATCAAGACCGATCCTACGAGTTCGATAGCGACAGCTTCATATAACGCAGGATCAGGCGTGCTGACAGTATCATCTGTTGCCGTTGGAACAACAAGCGTCGTAATGCAGGTGGCAGCCAGTGGCGATTACCCTGCAAGGGAACTGGAGATACCTATCAAGGTGGAGGTGCCAACCATAACGATAAAGACTCAGCCGAGCAACATAGTATGCTATCAGAACGATGCTGCTGACAAGACCTTTACGGTGGTGGCAACAGTGAATACTGGCAACGAACTGACATATCAGTGGTACACATGTAACAGTGACGGCACAGGAGCATCGGCTATCACAGGTGCTACGTCGGCTACATATACACTGAATACGTCACAGAAGGCTACCGTGGGTACTGCATACTACAAGTGTAAGGTGTCAAGTAAAGACTGTGATGATGTATATACTGCAGTGAAGAGCGTGACGGTGAATGCACTGACAGCTGGTGGCACGTACAATACCAACGTATATGTAGGAGCACCAGGTAATGTGGTGACTTATACTGGTCTGGCTTCAAACACTATTAGCACGGACACGGGCAGCAGCTATTATTCTACTAATACTGCTACATCAGGTCAGATTGTCATCACGGCATCTGCTGCAGGTACAGGTGTTATAACGCTGGATGACGGAACGATTATCAATGTAACGGTAAAGAAGCATACCATCAGCCTTATGTGGTCTGCAGACAGCAAGGTTTACACTAACCTGACAGCAGAAGACATAAATACCGTACTGACAATCGATGACGGTTCGCATCCTGAGAATATGCCTTACCTCATCAGACTGTATGAGGACGGTACACCATATACCGGCAGGATAGACTACTATATCGATGATACGTCAATAGCATACTTCGGAGCAGAGGGTTCAGGTACTTCAGTGTTTACCAAGCCTGCGGAAGAGTCCACAAAACCGACTATACGCTACGGCGGCAGCCAAGGTGGTTGTAAGTTCTATGCTTACATAGACGCGTCATGGTCATCAGATGCAGAGTCGGTAAAGACTGCATACGACCTGCGCGTGCAGAACGGATTCTCAAATGCCATGCCTAAGGGACGTGCCGTTGAAGCACAGCAGCAATATACGATGTATGAGCCTGGTACCGACAACAAGCTCATAACAATAACCTATGGCGGCTATAAGTATAATGGACACAAGTGGAACAACAAGGTGGACTCATGGGTACAGGACTCAGAGCTCAACAGCCTTGTGAAAATCGACGGCTTCAACTATGCCGTACGTAACAAGGACCGCGATGCCACGGATGAGTATATGCATGCACTGCATGAGAATGACGATAACTTTGGCAGTGCATGGTATGCTTCAGGTGAAGGAGGAACGTCAAGGGAATACCAGCGTATCAAGCCTTTCCGCCTGCCTTGCCGAGCATCATACCTGATGTTTACTGCTCATGAGTCGGGCAGACTGACAGCGTACGTATATCAGAATGGTATCATAGGACGTGGAGGAGCGGATAATCAGATCGCTTCAGGTCCACGCCTGGGATACTGGTTTGATGAAGAGGGGTGGGTGCAGACACCTGTGGCTACCGTGGTAAGTAAGCAGACAATTAAAACTGAGAATGCCCGTGACAAACGTTCATATGGTGGTTACTCCAATATGGATGAGCAGTTGGTGGGCTATTGGACTAATCCAGATGATGCAATAGTAGTCAAGAAACTGCGCTCAAGGTACTGTAAGGATGCAAATAATCTAACTGACAATCTTGCCGATTATGAGTTGGATAATGTAGCACACGATGCTACGACATATCCTGACGAGAACCCGTACTACTGGGGTAAGACGGACTTCCTTACTGAGAATAATGCCAAGGTTGTTCCTACTCCTGAGCGACCAATACCTCATGAGGGCGGTCACATGATAGTGAACGAGGGATTTGTGAAATACACCCTCGACGTGGAGGCTGGCAAGACATACTACTTCTTCGGTAAGATGACGAAGGTAGGCTATGCCGGTATGAACTTCGTGCGTGCTGCATCGGAGAACAGACAGACGGAGCGTGTTGACCTCGCCGCCAATGATGTGTGGACATCTATGTATGGAGAGGGAGGCACTGCCCTGAAGAACAATGCCACTACTATCTATGACGAGGTTACTGTACCAAGTAACTACCGTATAGGTAAGTGGAATACTATCTGTCTGCCATTCGCTGTCAGTGAGAATCAGGTAGAACAGGTGTTTGGTAAGAATACAGAACTCGCCCTCTTCAATGGCCTGTACCATGATGTTGCCAATCATATATATTATATAAGGTACCTGCGCCATGTGGATCAGAATATACTGCCAGGACAGCCATACCTCATCTATCCGACGGGTAGGGCAGTGGCTGAGAGAACAAACCAGGAGAACGGCGGTATGGCGGAGACAGGTGAGGACGTAGCTACGGTCGGCACGACAGACAAGGTTATAGGATCAACTATTGCCGGTGCTACACGCATCACGTTCAACAACGTCATCATCAACAAGGGTGTCACCGCTCAGAACTATGGTTGTGACCTTGATGCCGATGGCAGCACAAGCTATGTATTCACTGCTACCGACCAGCAGAAGTCAATAAAGAAGTATGACCTCTACATCACTCCTAAGACGGGTGAACTGAAGAGATACATGCCGACAAATCCTGCTGCTACCATGACGCTGAACGCATATCATGCTTTCATAAAGGCTAATTCGGAAGAAATCAAGCAGGATGCTATAACGTTTGCATTCTCTGAGGATGATGTCATCAAGTCATGGGAAGATGCTCTCATTGACAACGTTTCTCCTGATGACCCAGAGACACAGCCCACAGGTGTGGAGAAGGGCGGCATTAGCGAAAGGAATGCAAAAGCTACTTTCAGCGGCAAGGCGTACAACATGATGGGTCAGGAGATAGACTCTACCTCTGCCAAGGGCATGATAATAGTTGATGGCAAAAAGTACATCAGATAATTCACAGTTCACAATTCACAATTTATAATTGGAAGTAAGAAAAAATGAAAAAGATATATTTGAAGCCATTAGCTGAATTTGAAGAGATAGAGGGACTGAACGACCTGATGCAGGAATTGTCAAGGTTTGATACCCAGGGTTCGGGTACGACAGGTGACAATAATCCAGAGCCCCTCCCCTGGGGTGGCGACACGCCGGGTACAGGTGATGACGATCCTAACGGATAATTATAAAAAAAACACGCGCGAGGCTATGCAAGCTCCGCGCGTTTTTTTTATCTAAACTGTTATCGTTATGGTTAAGGTTATGGTTAAGATTAACGTTAACGTTCCAACCTACCCGTGTAGCTCCAGGATGAAGCGTGTGCCCTTGGTGTAGGCGGGGTCGATGGTGAGGTCGCCGTGCATCTTGAGTGCCATCTGCTTACAGATGGGGAGACCGAGACCGTCACCGGTGGTGAGGTCACGTATCTGGCGGAATGCCTTGAAGACTTCCTCACGTGGCTCCTCGCTGATGCCGCTGCCTGTGTCGGTGACGACAAACTGATGTGTGTGGGCACCACGCTTCTTATAGTCGAGGGTGATGCGACCGCCTTCGGGAGTGTGAAGCACTGCATTGCGGAGCAGGTGAAGCAGTATGTGACTCACATACTCACTGTTGAGGGGCACTGACATCTTGGGGGCGTTGGCAGTAAGGGATACTCCTGTCTGCTCTGTGCCACGTACCTTGCTGAGGATGTCGTCGCAGAAGGTTGCCACGTTGACTTCCTCTGTCTCTACTGCCTCGTCCTTGCTGCACTCCAAAACGGAGAGTTGCTGTATGTGCTGCGAGAAGTTCTGCAACGCCTTAACCTCGGGTATGCGACTGTCGAGCTTGGCAAGGGAAGGGTCGAGCTGGGCTGAAATGTTGCTGATAAACTTTGCCTTCAGGGCATTGTTGTCGCTCTCAAGCTTGATGATGCCTTTCTGCTTACGTGTAAGGAGTACGAAGCGCATGAGCACCAATGCTCCTATGACGAGTGCTGCAGCAAGGGCGATGGCAAGGATGCCGAGTGCTACGATGGTGACCCAACGGGCTGTGAGTGATGATGCCTGGTCATCGATGGTAGCCTTGCCGTCGGCTATCTCTTTCTTTAGTGCATTGATCTGGTCGGCATACTGCAGCGCGGTGGTGGAGTCTTTCCATGCGAGGTAGCTCTTATAGGACTGTGCTACGAGGCTGGCACTGCCTGAGCGCTGACCATTGGCAATGAGTTTCTTATATACTTCATCAACCTTGCCGTACTCCTTTTGGGCGGTGAGCTTGGCTGCCATCTCCTTAAAGGTGGCATTGCCCTTGTCACCCTGACCGGTGGAGTAGTAGTAGAGGGTCTTGGTATAGAGCATGTCGTTCTTGACAGTCTCGTCGCTTCCTTGGTTGGCCAATGTCTCAAGGATGGCAAACTGCTCCTTGGTACGATCGGCCTTGTGGAACTTCACGTACATATTGTACCTCTCCTTGGTGACCCAGTAGTGTAGGCTGGCACGCTCAGAGGGGGACTTGACATGACTGTCGATGGTGGCATCGACACGACGCAGGAAGTCAAAGGCCTCCTTGTAGAGACTGCTGGCAGAATAGAGACTGGCTACCTTGGCACCACTCTCCACGCTCTGCTTCATCTGTCCCTGAGCTGCATAGCTCTCGAAAGCCTTGATCTGCTGACTTATCTCGCTCTGCGCCATAGCGCAGAAGGTAACGAGTAATAATGAAAAAGTAAAAAAAACTTTCTTCATAACTTTAAACTACAGTTTCTGTTCTACTTCTATCTCTGTGAATGTCTCGATGATATCACCTGTTTGGATATCGTTGAAGTTGACGAGGGAGATACCACACTCGAAGCCTGTGGCAACTTCCTTCACGTCGTCCTTGTAACGCTTCAGTGCGTTGATCTCGCCGGTGAATATCACTATGCCGTCGCGGATAAGGCGTGCCTTGTCCTTGGCATGTACTTTGCCATCGGTGACCATAGCACCTGCCACGGTACCCACCTTGGAGATCTTGAATACTTCCTTGACCTCCACCTGACCTGTGGCAACCTCCTTCTTGATCTTGTCGAGCATACCCTCCATGGCAGCCTTGATGTCGTCCATGGCATCGTAGATGACGGAGTAGGTGTTGATCTCCACACCCTCTTGCTCAGCAAGCTTCTTGGCAGCGACGGAAGGACGTACCTGGAAACCTACTATCATACCGTTCTCGGCGGTAGAGGCGAGGGTGACATCGTTTTCGGAAATCTGTCCGACACCCTTGAGGATGACGTTGACCTGTACCTTCTCTGTTGACATCTTGATGAAAGAGTCGGAGAGGGCTTCTACAGAACCCTGTGTATCGGCCTTGACAACGAGGTTGAGTTCATGGAACTCGCCGAGTGCTACACGGTGTGCTATCTCCTCGAGAGACAGTGTCTTGGTAGCACGCAGACTCTGTTCGCGCTGTAGCTGCATACGCTTGTTGGCGATGGTCTTGGCTTCCTGCTCTGTCTCCATGATATGGAAGGAGTCGCCTGCCTGTGGCGCACCGTTGAGACCGAGTATAATAACGGGTTCGGCTGGACGTGCCTGCTCTACGTTCTGGTTGCGTTCGTTGAACATAGCCTTAACGCGTCCCCATGCGGTACCTGCTATCACAATGTCGCCGACTTTCAGCGTACCATTTGATACGAGTACGGTAGAAATGAAGCCACGTCCCTTGTCGAGTGATGACTCGATGACGGAGCCTGTGGCATTGCGGTTAGGGTTGGCCTTAAGGTCGAGCATCTCGGCTTCAAGAAGTACCTTCTCCATGAGTTCCTCTACACCGGTACCCTTCTTGGCGCTAATCTCCTGACACTGGTACTTACCGCCCCATTCTTCCACGAGGAGATTCATAGAGGCGAGGTCCTGGCGTATCTTATCAGGATTGGCTCCTGGCTTATCAATCTTGTTGATGGCAAATACCATAGGTACGTTGGCAGCCTGTGCGTGAGCTATCGCCTCCTTGGTGGTAGGCATGATAGAGTCGTCGGCAGCGATGATGATGATGGCAATATCTGTCACCTGAGTACCACGGGCACGCATGGCGGTGAACGCCTCGTGACCTGGGGTATCGAGGAAGGTGATGCGTCTGCCGTCTGCAAGGCTCACGTTGTAGGCACCGATGTGCTGCGTGATGCCACCTGCCTCGCCTGCTATGACGTTGGTATTGCGTACGTAGTCGAGGAGTGATGTCTTACCATGATCTACGTGACCCATGACAGTGACGATAGGGGCACGTGAGATGAGGTCGTTCTCATCGTCCTCTACCTCCTGTATAGCCTCCTGTACTTCGGCAGAGACATACTCTGTGGTATATCCAAACTCGTCAGCCACGAGGTTGATGGTCTCAGCATCGAGACGCTGGTTGATACTTACCATGATGCCGACAGACATGAGTGTGCCGATGAGTTTTGTTACAGGGACGTCCATCATGTTGGCAAGCTCGCTTACGGTAACGAACTCGGTAAGCTTCAGTGTCTTGCTCTCCATTTCGCCCATCAGCATGTCTTCCTCACGCTGTTGTGCAGCGGCGTCGCGCTTCTCCTTACGGTACTTGGCACCTTTCTTGTTTTGTGATGTCTTGCTGGTAAGGCGTGCGAGCGTCTCTTTTACCTGACGTGCTACATCCTCTTCGCTGACTTCCTGTGGCTGATTGCCTTTCTTCTTGTTTTTCTTCTTGCCAGAAGCCTGTTGCTGAGGCTGCTGTCCTGGCTTGCCTGCAGTGGTGCGTGCGTTTTTGCCGTTCTTGCCACCCTGCTGGTGGTTGGCTGTATCATTGACGTCAACGCGTTCCTTGCCTATGCGGTTGCGCTTCTTGCGCTCGGCGCTCTTCTCCTCGCGTTCCTTACGCTTCTCCTCCTTTGACTTCTTCTTAGGACGAGTGCTCTGGTTGATAGCAGAGAGATCCACGGTACCGAGTACGGTAGGTGCAGCCACCTGCTGGCGGTCGCTCTTGAGAGTGAATATCTCAGGCTCTTTCTTCTCAGGAGATTCTTCCTTTTCTGGAGTCTCAGGAGTGCTTGGCTGCTGGTTCTGGTTATTCAGAATAGTCGGAGTATTCTGAGAATTCGGAGTATTCGGAATACTCTGAGTACTCTGATTTTTTTCCTGAACCTTCTCAGCCTTCTTGCCTCCATCGAGGTCTATCTTGCCGAGTGGCTTTACTTCTGTCTTGCGATTGAGAAGAGCATCACCGGCGGTCTGTGCCTTTTCTGGTTCGGCAGGACTGACGGGTCTTTCTTTCTTTGCCGGCTTCTCCTTCTTCTGGAATATCTTCTCAGCCTGCGCACGTACTTCCTTGTCGCCTTTGAATGCTACCACGAGGGCATCATACTGAGCGTCATTGAGTTTGAAGTTGAGGTCGTTCTTCACTTCCCCCAGCTCCGCCTTCTTAGCAAGGAAATCAACCGCAGTCTGCAGGCCGATATTCAGTTCGCTGATTGCTTTATTTAGTCTTATACTCATTGATTGCTTTTTTTTTTCCTATAGTTCCTATAGTGCCTATAGTATTTATAAAATCTGCTTATTTCTCAAACTCTGCTTTCAGTACGCTGAGGAGCTGGTCAACGGTCTCTTCTTCGAGGTCTGCCTTGGTGATGAGCATCTCACGAGGAGCATTGAGTACCTGCTTTGCAGTGTCGAGTCCGATGCCCTTGATGGCGTCGATAACCCACTGATCGATCTCGTCATTGAACTCGTCGAGGTAGATATCTTCCTCCTCTTCTCCCTGGTTGTCGAGCTCGCGGAATACGTCAATGGTATATTCGGTAAGCATAGAAGCGAGTTTGATATTCTGTCCGCTGCGACCGATGGCGAGTGACACCTCTTCTGGACGCAGATATACCTCAGCCTTACGCTCCTCTTCGTTGAGCACGATAGAGTTGATCTGTGCTGGTGCGAGAGCACGCTGTATGAAGAGTTTGATATTCTCGGTGTAGTTGATGACGTCGAGGTTTTCGTTGCAGAGCTCACGTACTATGCCGTGAACGCGGCTACCCTTTACGCCTACGCATGCTCCTACTGGGTCGATGCGGTCGTCGAAGCTTTCGACAGCAATCTTGGCACGCTCGCCTGGTATGCGTGCTATCTTGCGTACTGCTACCAGTCCCTCGGCTATCTCAGGCACCTCAGCCTCGAGCAGACGCTGCAGGAAGAGGTTGGAGCTACGCGAGAGGATAATCTTTGGATTGTTGTTTTCGTTGGTGACACGATCTACGATAGCCTTGATGCTCTCATTCTTGCGATATACGTCATTAGGTATCTGTCCTGCCTTGGGGAGGAGCAGCTCGTTGCCCTCATCGTCAATGACGAGTACCTCACGCTTCCATATCTGATATACCTCACCGGTAACAATCTCACCTACGCGGTCCTTATACTTATTATATAAGGTGTCATGCTCCAGTTCCAGAATCTTTGAGGCAAGAGTCTGGCGAAGGTTGAGGATAGCACGGCGACCGAACTTGGTGAAGTCAACGCGCTCTGATACGTCCTCGCCAACCTCGTAGTCGTCTTGTATCTGCTGTGCATCGGTGAGTGATATTTCTTTGTTCTCATCGCTAACCTCGCCATCGGGTACTACGACGCGGTTGCGGTATATCTCGAAGTCGCCCTTGTCGGGGTTGACGATGACGTCGAAATTGGCATCACTGCCAAAGATCTTTGCGATGACGTTGCGGAAACTCTCTTCGAGTACGCTTACGAGTGTGGTGCGATCGATGTTCTTGGTTTCCTTAAACTCACGGAACGTGTCGATCATGCTTGGTTGAAGTTCTGTAATCTTTTTTGCCATTGTTGTTTTTATTTTTATTTTTAGTTTATAATCAACTGTTTGAGTAGTTCCTTATTTGAAGTCTATGATATATTTGCAGTATTTGACCTCGTCCATGGAGAAGGTGCGCTCTACGCTGGCGAGTACAGGACGCTTCTTGCCTTCCTGCTTCTGCTTCTCTTGGGTGAGTATGGTAAACTGTGGTTCCTCTACACGCAGCAGTGTGCCTTTATACTTCATGCCGTCAGCATCAAGTACCTCCACGGTCTTGTCGATACAATTTATATATTGCTGAGTGACCTTGAAAGGTTGTCCGAGACCGGCACTGCCTACCTCAAGTTCGTAGTCTTCCTCATCGCGGTTGAGGTGTTCTTCTATATAGCGGCTCAGTGCTACGCAGTCTTCTATCCACACACCGTCGTGGTGGTCTATCTCAACTACGATGCGGTCGTCTGGGGTTACCTCAACATCAACAAGGAAATATTCCTTTCCCTCTAACCACTCTTCTACAATCTCTCTTACTTTGTTTTTGTCAATCATTACTTTTTTTTCTTTTTTTTTATAGTCGCGATAGTAGCTATAGTAGCTATAGTACCTATAGTACCTATAGTGACTATAGTAACTATAGTCCTTTCTATCAAAAGAAAGAATGAGAAGCTCTGTTGAGCTTCCCATTCCCCTGAATTGCGTTGCAAAGGTACGAAGAAAAGTTGAAAGTTGAAAGTTGAAGGTTGAAAGTTCTCTTTGCGTTAAGTTTTTTTAACTTCTGTGTCCTTAAACTCTTCTTGAACTAGCGAAGCGTCTTGAACCAGCTCGCACCAGCGAGCGTTTGAACTTTTTGAACCTTCTACAAAGTAGGGTAGTATTCCTCAAAGTAGCCTGCTACCTTCTTGTCACAGTCTGCGTTCTGTGCCTTGATGATTGGTTCTACGAGGGAGTTGAAATATACCTCTGCATTGGTATAGTATTTCTTTGAGTCGAGGGAGTAGCTGTTGCCATCTGTAGCATCGTTGGGGTTGAGGCCGTGACGGGTCTCCCATTCGTCAGGCATACCGTCGCCGTCAGAGTCGGGTAGGGGAGTGCCCTTTGCCAGTTCGGGCCATCCTCCAGCTTCTTCCTGCGAGTCTATCCATCCTGTGATGGTCTCAGAATACTTCTTTTTACCTATGGTCTTGCCACATGCTGCAGTGCCTGTCGCCACATCCTTCGCTATCTGCTGGTCGTGGCTGTCACGATGCAGCGATGCACCAGCATAGGCAAGCACCTTATCGTAGGCATCCTCAGCTTTCTGCGTGTGTATGTTGCCGTAAGGTATCGGTTCCTTTATTATAATGGTGTCTTTAGTCTTCTGTGTGTAGGTGCCATCCACGCTCTGCATGTTAGTCTGGTTGAGCAGTCCCCACTTCGCATTGTCAGCTGTCACCTGTGGGTGCAGGGAGTTTACGTTGCCATTGACATAAAACTTTCCCCATACGTGCCATGTAGCATCCCATTTGTTTGGTTCTGCCGTGCCATGGTGGGTATATTCACTTGTGCGTATGCCCACTGACGCTATGCGCATCTGCACCAGTTTGCTTCTCGTCATGGTGCCAGGACCAGGTTTGTAGTAGTTGTTGACGATATTCACCTTCTGTGCCTCGCCGCCGTAGCAGCCATTGCCGCCCCAGTTGTACATCACGTTGTTGCGAAGGTCCACACGTTCATCGAGTTGCGTGGTGTAACGTGGACCCAGTCGTGGACAGCGTGAGGTGTGGTGAGCCAGGAGGTTGTGGTGGTATGATGCTCCTGCACCACCCCAGTTGCCGCCATATCCGTGGGCGCCTTTGGCGTGGCCGCTGTTTACCATGCTCTGGTCCACAATGTTCCACTGCACGGAGAGGTTCTTTGTGCCATACACTGAGAGACACTCGTCAACACTCCAGCTTACGGAGCAGTGATCTACTATGACGTTCTCGTTGTCCATACCACCCAGTCCGTCGCCTTCGTGGTGGGCTATCTGTCGGTTGCCCAGGCGGAAGCGCATGAAACGTATGATGACGTTGTTGGAAGATATGACAAAGGGGTAGTCGGCTATGCACACTCCATCGCCAGGTGCCGTCTGTCCGAGGATGGACACGTCGCCGTTCTTCAATTTCAGTTCGCTGGTGAGAAATATGGTGCCATCCACATCGAAGACGATGGTGCGTGGTCCTTTCTCCTTGCACGCCCAGCGGAATGTGCCCTCACTACCGTCATCAGCGAGGCTGGTGACATGCAGCACCTTGCCGCCACGACCGCCAGATGTGGTATAACGTGCGAACCCCTCTGCGCCAGGGAAGGCGGGGCTCTGTGCTGAAGCACAGAAAGTGAGAAGTAAGAAGGAAAAAGTAAAAATGAGCTTCTTCATATTTTTTTTAGTAAACAAGCCCCTGCACAGTGTGACTGTGAGGGGCTTGTGTTGTTATAGATTATTCGTTATTGTTACCGTTATCGTTAGCGTTTTCGCCATCGTTGCCGAAGCGACGTGGACGGCGCTCAGGACGAGGGCGGCGCTCAGGACGTGGACGGCGACCGCGCTGTGGCTCCTCATAACCCTCAGGTTTCTCGATGAGCACCTTGTGTGAGAGTTTGTACTTGCCAGTCTTGTCGTCTATGTCCACCAGTTTTACCTGTATCTTGTCGCCTTCCTTGATGCCAGCCTCTTCCACTGTCTCGAGGCGCTTCCAGTCTATCTCTGATATATGGAGCAGACCATCCTTGCCAGGAAGAATCTCTACGAAGCAACCATAAGGCATTACTGAGCGTACGATACCTTCATAGACTTCGCCAATCTCAGGTATTGCTACGATAGCCTTGATCTTTGCGATGGCAGCATCAATGGAAGCCTTGTCAGGTGCTGACACCTGTACCTTGCCTACGCCATCCTCTTCATCGATGGTGATGGTAGCACCAGTGTCTTCCTGCATCTGCTGTATTATCTTACCTCCAGGACCGATGACAGCACCGATAAACTCCTTAGGAATCTCTATCTGCTCGATGCGTGGTACCTGTGGCTTGAAGTCAGCACGTGGCTCAGCGATGGTGTCGGTGATGCAGCCGAGTATGTGCTCTCTGCCTGCCTTAGCCTGCATGAGTGCCTTCTCAAGTATCTCGTATGACAGACCGTCGCACTTAATATCCATCTGTGTAGCAGTCAGACCATCCTTCGTACCAGTGGTCTTGAAGTCCATGTCGCCCAAGTGATCCTCATCGCCGAGAATGTCTGAGAGCACTGCATACTTGTCCTCTCCAGGGTTCTTGATGAGTCCCATGGCGATACCTGATACAGGCTTCTTCATAGGAACACCAGCATCCATCAGTGCGAGGGTACCAGCACAAACTGTTGCCATAGATGATGAGCCGTTAGACTCCAGTATCTGTGATACTACACGTACGGTGTAAGGGAAGTCCTCAGGTATCTGACCTTTCAGTCCGCGCCATGCCAGGTGGCCGTGACCTATCTCACGGCGGCCTACGCTACGCTGTGGGCGTGCCTCGCCAGTACAGAATGGAGGGAAGTTATAGTGCAGAAGGAACTTCTGGTAGTAACGGTCGAGAACGTCGTCAACGAGTTTCTCGTCGAGCTTAGTGCCCAGAGTCACTGTAGTGAGCGACTGTGTCTCGCCACGAGTGAAGATTGATGATCCGTGAGGCTGTGGCAGTGGGCTTACCTCGCACCATATTGGACGTATGTCGGTAGTCTTTCTGCCATCGAGACGTATGCCCTCATCGAATATGCAACGGCGCATGGCATCGCGCTCTACATCGTGGTAGTACTTGTCAGCGAGAGTATTCTTCTCTTCCAGTTCCTCTTCGGTGAGGTCTGAGTGAGCCTCTGCATACTTCTCCTTGAACTCAGTGATGATAGCTTCGAAAGCCTCAGCTCTGCCGTCCTTGTCGAGAGCTTTCTTCACCACCTCGTATGCCTTGTCGTAGCACTCCTTGCGCACCTGCTCCTTGAGGTCATCGTCGTTCACCTCGTGGCAGTACTCGCGCTTGGTGTCGGTGCCCAGTTCCTTCATCAGTTCATCCTGCAGTGCACACATAGGCTTGATAGCCTCGTGAGCAGCCTTGAGGGCATTGAGGAGGTCAACTTCCTGTACTTCCTTCATCTCACCTTCCACCATCATGATGTTCTCAGCCGTAGCACCTACCATAAGGTCCATATCGGCGTCAGCCATCTGAGCCTTTGTTGGGTTGATAACATACTCGCCGTTGATGCGAGCTACGCGAACCTCAGAGATAGGGCACTCGAAAGGAATATCTGAACATGCCAGGGCGCATGAAGCAGCGAAGCCAGCGAGGGCATCAGGCTGATCAACACCATCGGCGCTGAAAAGAATTACGTTTACGAATACTTCTGCGTGATAATCGCTTGGGAAGAGTGGGCGCAGAGCACGGTCAACGAGGCGGCAAGTCAGAATCTCATCATCATTAGGCTTGCTCTCGCGCTTGTTGAAGCCACCAGGAAAACGTCCTGCTGCAGCATACTGCTCACGATACTCTACTTGCAGTGGCATGAAGTCTGTGCCAGGCACTGCGTCTTTAGCGGCACATACAGTGGCGAGCAGTACGGTGTTACCCATCTTCAGGGTACATGAGCCGTCAGCCTGCTTAGCCAACTTTCCTGTTTCGATAGTGATGGTACGTCCATCAGGCAGCGAAACGGTCTTTGTGATTACGTTCATTTAAAAAATCTTTATTGTTTTAACTGTTCATCAAAATGGCACGACACCTTGTCGTGCCACATTATTAATATATTAAAAGTTCTGCAAAGGTACTAAAAATAATTGAAAGTTGAAAGTTGAAAATTGAAAATCTTTACTTCACCGCTATTTTCTTGCCATTGAGAATGTATATGCCAGGAGCTACGGTGTTGATCCATGATCCATCGAGCACCTCCTGCTTCGTAGCTATGCACCTGCCTTGCAGGTCATAGATGCGACCATCGCCGAAGGTTGCACCATAGCCATTGCCATCTTCCTGTAACTCCAGTTCATCTTCGTCGAAGATTACAGGGATGTAGTCAGATTCCTCGAAAGCAAGATCAAGGGCAGAGCCTCCTCCACCAGAGCTTACTGCTGCACGATAGTATATCTTATTACCATAGACATACTTGTTGTTGCGTGTCCATGCAGCGGCATCCTTACTGCTTTCACGGTTCAGGTTGGCATTCTTGTAGAATCCAACGCCTCTGTCTGATGCAGGAGCTGATACTGTGATGAGACCGTTAGTGCTGAAACTTGCGTCCTCAGTGAATGTACCAGAAGAAGGACGACCGAACACAAACACATAGTCACTACCCTGATCCAGCATCTGCTCCAGGTACTGTCCTGTAAACACGCATGATACAGAAGATGTAGGCGTAGTGGTAGGCAAGGCAAGCGTCACATATCCTGAAGTTGCCTTCGTGCGTATGATGGCAGGAGTGCCAGCAGGTATAAACAGGTTGTTGCCTGCATACGTGCCAGTATTCACGCCTTCGTCGCCCAACTTCTTAGGATGTATCGCGTACTGAGTATCTGCTGTAAGTGGCGGAGTCAGTGCTCCTGTAGGCACGATGTATGCCATATCCGTTGTGGCATTGGTCAGCAGAACGTCAAACGGAGCATAGAACGTGGTGTAGCGGATAGCGTTACCATCGTCATGCGTCTTAACCCTCAGTCCCATTTCGCCTGCACCTGCCTTCGCACTCTTCTGCACTGGTTGCATACACCAGCGGTCGTAAGCAGTTTCTGCTGGTACGGAGTACTTTAGGTCAAATTTCGTTGACGCTTGATTCCAGTTGAGGTATGTTCTGGTGTTGAGTGCTCCAGGCTGGGTGTATATCAGCATCGTGGCACCACCGATGTCCTCAACCCTGAATGCTGTAGCGCTTCCTGCAGTTTCCGTCATCTCTGCAGCGTGCGTAGTAGAATTGCCAACGATGTATAGTCCCTGAGTACTGATGGTAGATGAAGCAGTCGTTCCATTGAAATGGAATATACTTGCAGGATCCTCATCCGCCGTTGTGATAGGCACCTCACCTCGTGTGGCAGGTGTCTCAGTAAAGTCAGTACCAGGTGTGCCTAAGTCACCGAACACAGGGTCGTCCATATTATATTCGGTCTGCTCATAGAAGTGCATAGGGATGGCAACAGGAGCCAGCTCTGTGCCAGTGCCAGGAGTAAGCTCTATCTTATGCCTGTAGCCGCTTGCATAGCGTGGGGTTGTCAAACCTCCAGCATTAGGTTGTGAGTGTATGCGGTAGTAGCCGGCAGAATACGGTACTATGTTTGCATCGTCGTACACTATAGCCTGCAGGTTCATCAATTTTTCCAGGCCGTCTCCTTCGGCATTCTCGTATGCCGTCTTGCCTGCAGCTGTCAGACCTCCCACATAGCCCGCCGCAGTGTAGTAAGGATTCATCATCTCCTCGGTAAGTCCGAAAGTCCATTCCGTAGGTGTCGTGCTCAGGGTCATGGCACCTGTGCTAGTATTATTGTTCATGTAGTACTGCGCTCCCGTGTTGTTTACCACAGGGTGAACACGGAAGTAGCCAGGGGTAGTGGAGGTGTTTGCAAGCAGTTCATAGACAGAATTGGCGGGACTGTAAATAGGATCAGCAACATCATCTGTCATTTCTATAAATCTTCCGGAAGATATGTCTGAGGTACTCATTACCTGTGCTTGTCCCAGATTCTTATTTATGTAGCGGTTGTACATCTTGAATCCGTAAGGGTCGCCTACAGGTGTCCACAGGAAGTCATTGGTATATTGTATGTTGGATGCACTTTCTGTTTTGAGTCCAGCCGTAGCGGTGTAGTGTGACCTGTATGGTGTAGCACCGCTTGTTTCAAATCTGTACCACTTGTTCTGGCTAACACTTTCCACAAAGTCACTACCTGAGTTGGTAGCCAGTCCCCCCATGAAGTTATAGACGATATTTACTAACACAATTTTGCCAAGCAGACCGCTGTCTTCTCCCATGTTCGCCATCTTCAGTCCCCTGTATTGGTTGTTCATGTCCGTGATTTCGGTCTCGCCTCTGTTATCGTAAACACCTTCAATGTAGAAGTCATAGGTGACGTTAGGACGATAGAACTCCTGTGGAACTTCAAACGATGCTCCCAAACTCACATGTCCTGCATCAACGCAATAGATACTGTCTCTCTCAACCAAACCGGTAGTGATTCCCGAGTTGATAAGCTTTATTATTGCAGGCAGGCTACTGCCGAGCTGATACAGGTCACCGTCGATATGGTTTTCTATGCCACCACTGGTGTCCTTCGTCTTTAGGTCACGAGTGGTAGTGCCCGATTTTATCTTAGTGTTTTGGACAGCATCTTCGGTTGTTTCCCTGTATGGAATTATCACATCTTCGCCTATGTTCTTTATCATAAGGTGATAGATAACCTTGTATGTAGAAAGTGCAAAGATGATAAATTTCGTTGGGTCGCTTGTTGTCAGAGTCTGTCCATATCCGCTGAGCATAACTGGGGTTGCGCCTGTAACGGCAGTTCCTGTCTTTGTGAATACTCCGTAGTCATAGTTGTCTTTGTTAAGGAGCATAAAGGTAGTAGCACTGGCATCGAGATTAGTCGTTGTTGATGTTGCCTCATGGATGTATTTGTTGCTTGATCCAAGGCTTCTGATTTTGATAGCGTATGGGTCGCCACCGTCAAACTCCCAATCGAATGCGGTTACAGACTGCAAATCCTTATTCGCTTCATAAGTGATAGCAGTACCATTGCTCTTCATCATGTTGTCCTGATACCAAATAATATTGTATGGGCGTGTACCGTCAATTCCGATTGGAGAATCGTTGGAACCAACGCCGCGTGCTACAGGGTCAACATTTGTGGCGTTTCTGACGTTGGGCACAAGATATGTGCTCACTTTGTCGTTGTATGGAGTGTAGTGGGTATATACGACATCTTCATACAGACCATACAGGAATGGCAGTGCCTTGTTGAGGGTGTCGCTTACAGCAACGGTTCCGAGGTCCTGATCATAGTATCGGTATTGGTCTATGTTGAGCAGAGGTGTACGTGCTGCTTCCGGCAATACAGGCTTCCACTCATTGTTGGTCACCTCGTCCTGCGTCTGCGTAGCGTCAACGGCATTCACGCCTCCATTGGTATATACCTTATATGTAAAGGTGTGATCCACCTCATCTGTAAGTTTTACCTGTGAGTCGGTTTCGCTGAAGATACCTTCTGTACATGTGAAGCCTGCCTCTGTCGCTATCGTGGCAGCGGTGCTGGTACTCATCCCGCTTCCGTTAAGGAATTGGTAGGTATAATCTCCCCGTCCAGCTTTTGCTAAGGCGTAGTCACCACTTGTGTGCGAGAGAAGAGCGAAGCGCTCATCTATAGCTTTTGTTCCTGCGCTTTGGCTGCGGTTAAACAGGTACACAGCGTATGGGTCGGGAGTGCTCTGTATATTCTCAAGTAATTTCCACTGCCATGCCCTTTCGTTGGCATCGATAGTAGCAGGTTTACTTGTGCCTTCTTTTATTCCGCTGTCATACTTAGCATCTTTTTCATCTATCTGCATGGTCAGCCATTTGCCGTATAATATAGATAGAGCATCAGCTTCCTCGTCGTATTCATAGCGTACATAGACTATATCGTTAGTCAGGCTTGCACCGTCAAGTGAACCATCTATCTCGTTGTCAACGGTGTAGATGTCGCCTTCCTTTGTTGCTGAAGCATAGTATGTAAAGTTCATTGCCAACGGGCTCTTGAAGTGATCTGGGGTCTGTGGCAGCATGTCACCGCCCGACTTATAGCGCAGTGACTCATGGCCGCTGTTGTCTATGATACGGTACTCATATACCACGGGTCGGTACAGCTTTGTGTAGGTCGAAGCTACGCTGGCATCGGTAGGGGCTATCAATGTGCCGAACTCGCTCATGCGCACATCCTGGTCGAAGCGTGGCATCAGCTGCATGTTGCCCTCTGCATCCTGCACCGCCATGAAGGTGGTGTTGGTAATAGAAAGCTTTCTGCTGTCAAACCATACGGAGTTGTTCTTGTCAACAACAGGAATGCTGTCGCCTAATGAAATGGTCTCTGCCTCAGAATAAACTCCATGCATAATACCGTCATTAAGGTTCATGCCTGTGGCATTGGTCTTCATGAACTTCCTTGTGTCAGTGCTATAGTTTATAGGCATTATCTGGATGTTATACGGGTCGAAGCCGTTGGAGAATGAGAAGTAGCCGAGGCTGTCCTTGTTTGATATATACTGGGCAGTCTTCAGATTCTTGTATCTTGCATCCTCATAAGCATTAGGATTCTTTGCTGCCCAGCTATGACCAGTGTCACCATATCCCATCTCATAGTCTATGTTCCAGTTAGGCTTGACATACCATTTCTTATCATCGGTGATGGAATTATTGGTGATGTAGTCCAACATTCCGTTGGCAGGAACGTCATTATTGGTAATGGCGGAACCGTCTGAGGTGGAGGCATATTTCGTGCCTTGTTCAATGACGAAAGGCTTCGCTGTCTTGTCAGCAGGATTGTATGTCTGTGCATATTCCTCCTTCACTATGTAGGTAACATACTGGTCGTATTGGTTGCCCTTCTTGTCGAACACGTTTTTGCCATTGAACGGAGGGAGGTCTGTGAGGTCGGTGGATGTGTGGTCACCTCCCTTACCATCGCCCATTCGGTCGCTGAGCAGGTAGTACTGGTGGAAGCCGGTACGTTTCTTAGTTGTTGCCCAGAAAGCATATTCCTTCACCATGGGGCTGTTGTACGGACGTATTGCCTCTAACTTGGCATCCTTTTCTGGGTCATCGTCGCTGGTGGGTATAGGTTTTCGCATTATCTCCCAACCATGCTGGTCGAGCAGTATCATCACAGGGTCTATGCTTGTCTTGACAAAGTCGAAGTAGCCTTCGCCCATGTCAATCGTCTGGTACCAGTGCTCTATCTCCTCCCAGCCTTTTTTTGTTTCGGGAGTACCTTCCGTGCTGCTGTAGCCGTTGTTATATCCGTTGAAACGCTTGGCGTATGCCCAGTGCTCATAATTGTGGAATCCATATTGCCCGTCGCCAGTGCCAGTCAGGAGGTCTCTGTATTTCGCTTTGTCTGGAACAGTGATAGAGACTGAGAGTTTTGCTCCTTTATCCTCATCGTCCAGAATGCTTGTGAGCAGTTTGTTCTTCACAGTGTCATATGTCTTCCAATACTGTTCGAATGTATTCACCACTTTTCGTTCATCCCCTGCATCATCGGTATCTCCGTCCCTATTCATATCTACCTTATAGGAAGTCATCAACTGATACTGTCCCTCTCTTCCGAGTATCATATAGTCAGTTGCCGTCTCGCCGGAGATGCCTGGCCATACCAAAGTGGTCACAGCCTTGTCGTAACCTGAAGGCTTATAGGTTGCAAAGAAGGCGTTGTACTCCTTGCTGTTTTCAATAGGATAGGACTCTGATTGGCGTGACCTTATCTTTACGTGGTAAGGGTCGCCCTTGTCGCCAAGGTCGCTCTGAATATACCATGCCCAGCGAGTGCGAGTACTGGCAGCACCCTGCTGCTGAATGTCATACTGCTCCTGACCATACACAAAGAAGTTACAGTCACCGTTACAGTATGGATATACTGCCTTGTACCTATAAGTGTTGGTTGACATGTCTGCCACGTAAGGCAAGAGGTTGTCACCGCCATCCTCCTGACGGAAGTTTTCGCCTGCCTCATATTTCAGCAAGTACAGTTGTCCGCGCTGAAGGTCCACAAGGTTGTTTACGTCGTAGGTGACGTAGATATGTCCATTGGAACCAACTGTTGCCAACTCTGACTGTGCAGGTTTGAGAGTATATGTGTCGCCGTCTATGTCGAAGTTGGTTTCGATGAAGTAGTGATAGGTGCTTACCAACGGACTTCTGAATTCTGGTGGGAAGTTAACAGGGTCTGTGTCGGTTTGTCGGGTTATAGCCTGCAAAAGGTCCTTTCCTGCCTTGTCAATAAGGTGGTAATGTACCTCCGTGGCAGAAGTACCGATAAGCTGGAAACGCAGTGTCTGGTTACCGTGAACGTAGCTGCTGTTGCTGTAGAGCTTTACGGTGTTATCTGCAGGACGACCTATGTTGTAATAGGTTGTTGAGGATTCTACACCATTGCCAGTAGCTGCCATCGCCTCGAAGGTGCCTGCAATTGCACCGCTCTTTGCTACGAAATAGGAGGGGGTGTCGCTCCATGTTATGGATGCTCCGTCGCTGAACGCTACGTTTACGTATTTGTCCTTACCCTTGTTCTTTATTGTCATGTGGTAAGGGTCGCTGTAGTCCAACGTCCACTGGAAATAAGGATCTTCAGATTCTTTTCCTGTGCCCGTAGTGATGGATTCCTTAGTGTAAATAGTAGCATCTCCAGCATCTGCTACGGTATAGATATACCTATTGTTGACGATTACGTTGTAGTCATGGGCAGAGAGCGATACGTCGTATCTTACGTAGATGTCGCCACCGGAGAGACTGTATGGTGCATTACTTATAGTAGGTGTCTTTGCCTGAGCATTTGCCAGGGAGGCATAAAAGGTAATGGTGGCGGAGTAAGACGGTGCGAGGAACGGACTGCGTATAATTTCGGGTATGTCTGTCCACGCCCTAAGCATGGTGCCTACGTCCTGACTTTCGGTAGCCTTAACTGCTATGTCGCCGCCATCGTTGCGCACGATGTGGTATGTATAGGATACCTTTTTCAGCTCAACCACCCTTATACGGCTTGCGGTAGTGCTGTAGGTGACGGGATGATCACCCGTAGAGCCCCAACCGATGTATTTTGGCGAAGCGTATGTACCGTACTCTCTTAGTTCGAATCTCTCAAAGTCACTGTTCTCATACACAATTTCCCAAGTGCTGATGTCGGAAGAACCTGTCTTGTTTGTATTGAGAGTAGTGCCGTCACCTGCTCCAGTGGCGCAGCCTATGTAGCGTGTGGCAGAGGCTGTTTCACTTGCTTCGCGGCTGACGATCTTCAGTTCGTATGGGTCGCCGACAAATGCCACCTGAACCTTGGCGCCCTGGTCTTCTCCTGCATGCAGGTCGCTGTTGCTGCCTATGGAGGTGGAGCCAGTGATGAAATTGTCGGAAGAATTGTAGGCTATGTTCTTCTGCTCTGCCGTACCATTCATACGCATGGTGTACCAACGGGCATTCCTGTAATCGTATGTGCCGCTTGTAGCAGCGAGTGTGTCAAAGGGCAGTGATTCTGACACGGTGTAGCCAAGATATATTACGTAACTATTGGCGGCAGCCTCAGCAAAGGTTGTCATTGGCTGGGTAAGGGCTGCATCTTTGTATGCGCTGTATGTTACGTACTTGCGCTTCAGGGCATCAGGAATGTGATTGACAGGGTTCTCTGACAGCAGGGCATCACTCCACTTCATGGTGGTTGAGAGTGTGGTTCCAGTACTATGCGTCTTGAGATTGATGGTGTAGGTCTTTATCTCATAGATATTTGTAGAATAGGCAGAACTGAGCGCCTGTCGCTTAAAGTACGGCTGGCTTCTTTTTTTTCCAGCATCAGTGTCATACGAATCATAGTAAGTGTAGTATTCGTTACTGCTGTTTGGCTGGTTAATGGTAGGAGCTGTACCTCCTGTACCTTGGTTTGCCTTACTTGCAACAAGCATATACCCGCCTTTGGCATTAGACAGCAGAGCGTATGAATTCAATGTGGGAGTTTCATTTCTGTAGTATCCCACCCAGGTGTCAAATCGTGCTTCAGGGGCAGTGTTGTAGTATTTAGTCTTGCATTCTGCGTATTTCTCAGGGGTGTAGTCTGAAGCACTGGTGTAACCAGATTCAACCTTGTAGTGCTTGTTGTTGCTGGCATCAAACCACATTTGGGTGTTGCCAAGTTTACCAAAGAGTGATGAGCCTGCGTATGGCTTGATAGTTCCGGTATTATCACCAGCTGCCTTGTCTGTTATATGCAACTCTTCTCCTTCGTATGAGGTTACTATGGAAATGTTGTAGGGGTCTTCACCTTCAAGTTTGAAACCGAAGAAAAGTCCCTTTGGGCCCCAACCGCTGTAATAGAACCCGAGTTGGCTTGTACCAGTGCCTTCCTGTGGTAAGACAAAGTCTTCGCTTGACAGATGCTCTCCCGACAGGGCTGCTGCATTTGCGTTTGCGACACGGTTGTTACGACTGCGGTTGTAGGCAAGGAATTTCTTCGTGCTTCCAGATGTTATAGAAAGATTGTATTTCGTTACGCCGTCAAGTTCAACCATGCCATTTTTGTAGCCGGAAGTCTCGCCATCATTGATGTAGTCATAGGTAACGTATATGTCGGTATAAGCATCAACAGAGGTGCCTGGGGTGATTTCATTTGACAAGCACTCATACGCATCTCCACCTGAACACTGGTAAATGTAGTATTTGACAGTCATTATTTTGGTGTCGTGTCCACTGTCGTAGAGTTTGTCATAGGTATAAGTGGCATTTGCCCAATACCTGAAGTTTTTTGCCAGCGGACTCTTGAACTGGTCAGGCAGTCCTACCGTTGCTTCCTCACTGATGCACTGCAGGGCTTCAACGCGGATGTTTGGATGAAAGTCGGCAGTGTTGTTGTAGTTTCTCACCGTGAATGGCTTGGTAAGGATATGGTATGTAACCTTCTTCGCCGTAATATGGTTCGCCATGCCTCCAGCAAGGAGCAGGAGTGCTGTAAGTGCTAAAGTCTGTATGTGTTGCTTAATGTTCATATACATGTTGTTTGGCTTCATATCTGTGTTTATATTCATGCTATTTTACCATTGCTCAACGGTGTATTTTGCAGTGTTAACGTCAAGTTGGTCGGTTAGCTTGAGAGTGAAGAGGTAGGAATAACCTGCCTCCCAATGCATCAGTTTATTACCATCTTTTTCTACGTTCTGCACGGTAGCAGTCTTTGTTTCAGTCTTGGAGCTTATGCTGCTGGCCCATGTGGCGTTGACGGAGATTCTCATCTTAGTAGCGCTGTAGTCGTTAGGTATTACCAAGTAAGGACTTTCGTCGGCTTTAGCCTCGATATAAGTATCGCCCGTTAGCGATGACCAAGTGAATACATCTTTGGCTGCCTGTGACGACCATGTTGATGATGTTCCGTCGATGGTGCATGTGCCACCAGTCTTGATGCCGTGCCCTTCGTCGTCATCAGCTTCTATCCTTACCCAATTGATAGTGACGCCAGAGCTGGATGCTGGGTCGAGTTTGAACTTCAATATGGCGAAGGGGTGCTTGAACTGCATGCTTACGCCGCTTGGAACGCTGTTTTCCTGGTTCTTGTTGATAGCCATGGCACATACGAACTCCTTGAGGGCTGTCTGTCCCACAATCGTTGTAGGCAAACCTGTGCACACAAACTGCGGATGGCGAGCTGTGGTGTAAGTGATGCTGCTGATATATGCAGGTTTTGTAGTAGGCATATAAGCAAAGAAGTCGAGATGGCTTATGCCTGGCCAGTAGTGTACAAAACTGTTGGCGAATTTCCACTTGTTCTCAGCACTGACCCATGTTACCTCTGTGGCATCATAGTATGGATCGGTTGTCTCAGCAGAGTAGGCGAAGCAGTTGAAACTGCCTTCTGTCTGCAGGTCTGTGTTGCTATCGAATGTGGCTGCCTTGCCCGTTGGTATGCTGCTGACATTGGTGACGAAGGTTATCTCGTTCCCGTTCCCGTTATCGAGGTCATCGGAGCACGCAACCAAGAGTATGGCTGCCATCAGTAGTAATGCTGTTGTTTTGTATTTGAGTTTTATCATAGTTCTTGTCATATATCCTTTCATATATTTTTTCATCGTTTTTATGTTTAGTGCACACCAACATCGTGCGCGTATGCGCTATGTACAATGTGTATCAAGTGCAAAAGTAAGGAATTTTGTACATATTTTGGGTGTTATCGGCAAATACTTAACATTGTTTCACTAAAGATGTGGGCATTTAGGTAAGATTAACGAGATGTGCAATGATAAAACAAAGGGGAAGACTGTCAGCCGAGAGCTGAGGGTCTTCCCTTATGTCGTAAAGATTGCAATGCATCTTTTAGCGACTTCTCCGTTGGCTTCACAGCTTCCGGACTTTGCTGTTTTAATTGATTGTTAGATCGTTTAGGATATTTTAAAGCAGAGAAAATTGTATCGAGTTGAGAATTGAGAGTTGAGAGTTGAAAATTATGATTTGTGCGAAGTCAAGTGTGGCCAACTGTAATCGCAATTTTCAATTTTCAATCTTCAATTTTTCAATTTTAATCAGCGAGTCACCCTGCGCCACAGCATTTTTGTCTTTCTGGATTTGCTGCAACTGTTCGAGTGAGCGGGCGAGGCTCTCCTGCTGTTCTGCCTCCGACTTGTAGTAAGGCATCTGTGCTGCCTGACCTATGGAGAGGACTATAGCGACACATGCTGCTGCCTTGTAGAGTGGACGCAGGCGTTTGTTGAGCGATACCTTGCGTGCTACTACGTGATGAGGCTCATCGCTCTTCTCCTTGCCGATGATGCTGAGTATCTTCTCATCGAAGTCACTGCCAAGGCTCTCGGCGTTCTTACCGAAACTCTGGTAGGTGAAGAACTCGCGATAAGGTAATAGGTGCGCTGGTACATCCTCCTGTGCGAAGAACGCACGGAGTATCTGCTCTTCCTCGAGGGTTGTCTGTGCCTCGAAGTACTTGTCGAGCAACTGTTCTATGTACTTGTAGTCCATCATATAAACTTCGTTACGAAACGGTGCATAGCACCTACGAAACGCCACCTGAACGGTGACTACGAAAACGAAAACTTTTTAATCTCGTCCAAATATACGACGTATAGGTGCTACAAAAAGTTACAGAGTGACGTGTTAAAAGAAGTTAAGAAGCAGATATCAATTGCCTGATTGTCTGGCGAGCACGAAAGATATTGACCTTTACTTGGTCTTCGGTGATCTCCATAATATCGGCGATTTCTTTGTAGGAGCGGCCTTCGAAGTCGCGGAGTTGCATGGCGACACGTTGTTTCTCGGGCAGTGCGTCCATAGCTTTGCGTATGCTGTCGATGCGTTCGTCATTTTCTATGGCGTCTTCTACGGAAGAGGTGCCAGAAAAGTCCATTCCATCGATGTTTTCCGTTTGATTGACCTTCATGCGCTGGCGGTCGAGAGCAAGGTTGCGCACCATGCGCATGGTGTATGCCTCAAGGTTGTCGATATGAGTGCCTCCTGATTGTTGTTTCCATAGTTTGATGATGACATCCTGCACAATATCCTCTGCCTCCTGACTGTTGAGTGTTATCCTCAGTGCCAGGCGGTACATGATGTTCTTGAGGGGCAATATGTCTCGTTTTATGTCAAGCATGGATATAGGAACTATAGTGTCTATAGTAACTATATTTTCAGTTTATGACTGTGCCACAGTCTTCCTTATTTATATTTGTGGCGAGGGTGATGACTACTTTCTTAACTCCTGCATCGACGGCTTCGAAGGCATTCTCTATCTTTGGCATCATGCCGCCGGAGATGGTGCCGTCCTCCACATACTGCTTATATGATTCGTGGGTGATGACAGGTATCACGCTGTCGTCATCGTCGGGGTTGGAGAGCACACCTTTTTTCTCGAAGGAGAAGATGAGGGTTACATCGTAGTATGAGGCGAGTGCTTTGGCAACGGTGCTCGCCATAGTGTCGGCATTTGTGTTGAGTATATTGCCCTGTCCGTCGTGAGTGAGGGGTGCAACGACAGGGATGACACCACTGTCGAGCAGTTGCGCGAGGCGTTTACCATCAGCTCTATCTACATCGCCTACATATCCAAAATCGACCATTTCATCGTGTCCGTCGTCCATCCTCACCTTCTTCAGCGGACGCTTATGCGAACGTATCACATCCATGTCGGCACCTGTCAGTCCGAGGGCATTGACACCCTTTGCCTGCAACTGTGCCACAAGGTTCTTGTTGACGAGTCCGCCATATACCATAGTGACTACGGAGAGCATCTCGGCATCGGTGATGCGTCTGCCACCCACCATATGGCTCTCAATGCCCAGTTGTGCTGCAACCTTTGTGGCACGACGGCCCCCACCATGCACCAATATCTTCTTGCCAGGGATGGCGGCGAAGTTGTTGAGGAGGGTTGTGAGTTGAGATGGGTCTTCAACTACTGCACCTCCAACCTTTATTACTGTAACCTGTTCCATATTTTCTTATAGTGTTGTTTTTAGTTCGTTGAGTATGTCAGTGAGTTCCTCCACCGTATTAGCTCTCAGCATTTTTATGCGTGTGGACTTGAAGTCGGGTATGCCTTTGAAGATAGGTGAGGCGGCGAGGTGACGGCGAGTGTGGAGGATAGCCTTGAGTTCGTCGCCTATGTAGTCGATATTGATATGCAGCAACTCCAATAAAACGTCGATTTTATCGGCGGTTTTGAGTGTTTCTGTTGCCTCTCGGGAGAATATCCAAGGTTGTCCGAATGTAGCTCTGCCTATCATCACGGCATCCACCCCATAGGTGTCGAAGGCACGGTCGGCATCGTCAAGTGACTTTATGTCTCCATTGCCTATTATTGGTATCTTGATGTCGGGGTTGTCCTTTACCGCCTTGATAAGAGTCCAGTCGGCTTCGCCAGTGTACATCTGCGCTCGTGTTCTGCCATGTATGGTGAGTGCCTTGATACCGCAGTCTTGGAGTTTCGGAGCCAATTCAGTAATCACCAAGTTGCTATCGCTCCACCCTAAACGGGTTTTGACGGTGACAGGGGTGTTGACCGCCTTCACCACAGCTTCGGTCATCTCAAGCATGAGGGGGATATTTTGCAACATACCAGCTCCTGCACCTTTGCCAGCAACTTTCTTTACGGGACAGCCGAAGTTGAGGTCTATCACATCGGGATGCGCCTCTGCCTCCACTATGCGTGCCGCCTCCACTACGGCATCGGTGGTGCGGCCATATATCTGTATGCCCACGGGACGCTCGTCATCGCTGATGGTGAGTTTGCGCACCGTAGCCTTGATGGAGCGCACGAGTGCTTCTGCCGCCACAAACTCGGTATATACCATTGCCGCTCCGTAACGTTTGCACAGTTTACGGAAGCCGATGTCGGTCACGTCTTCCATAGGAGCGAGGAAGAGCGGACGACTGCCTAAGTCTATGTTGCCAATATCCATTATTGACCACAAAATTACAAAAAAAAAATGACATTTGCAACTAAAAACTTTGATATACCGAAAATTATGAGTACTTTTGCAAAGCAAAAATCAAAAAAAGGACATTATGAAGAAATTTTACAACTTTATGGCAGTTGCCCTCGTGGCGATGCTTACACTCACGCTGACATCGTGCAATGATGATGATATAGCAAAAACCCTTGACGGTATATGGGAGGGCGAGGTTTCGCAGAACTATTCATGGCGATGGTCGAATTATAACAACTACCAGTATGTGGATATAGAGTTCTACAAAGATCCCTATCGCTTTTCAGAAGGCTCAGGCATAGAGTACGACTATGATAGATATGGACGCTACACTTCATGTCGTTTCACTTTTTCGGTAGATTTTGGTGTTATATACATGGATTATGAGGATGGAACGAGGGTACGTATTTCAAACTACGATCTTACAGACTCACGTTTCAGCGGTGAATTCAGGGATTATAAAACGGGAGCATATCTTGCGGATTTCAGTTTTGTGAAGGTAGCTGACCACCTGTACAATAGATATTACTATCGTTACTCCAAGGAACTTCAGTTTGAGGAAGATGTTCCCGAAAGTAAGGACTCTCAGGCAGAAGAAACAAAGTAAATGGCAGAAAAGAACGAATATGTACGTCAGGTGGCGGAGCAGAAATATGAGTACGGCTTTACCACCGACGTGCATACTGATATAATACCCGTAGGGCTGACGGAAGACGTGGTTAGGCTTATCTCTGCAAAGAAAGGTGAGCCTGACTGGATGCTTGAGTTCCGACTCAAGGCATTCCGTCACTGGCAAACCATGACGCAGCCCGACTGGGGACATCTCACCCTGCCACCCATCGACTATCAGGCGATATCGTACTATGCCGACCCGATGGCAAAGAAGAAAAACCCTAACCTGACGGAGGACGGACAGATAGACCCAGAACTGGAGAAGACCTTTGACAAACTCGGCATACCACTCGAGGAGCGTCTGGCACTGAGCGGTGTGGCGGTGGATGCCATAATGGACTCCGTCAGCGTAAAGACGACCTACAAGGACAAACTGAAGGAGTTGGGTATCATATTTATGTCGATAGGCGAGGCGATAAAGGAGCACCCCGACCTGATAAAGGAATACTTAGGCAGCGTGGTGCCTTATCGCGATAACTTCTTCGCTGCCCTGAACTCGGCAGTGTTCTCTGATGGCTCGTTTGTATATATACCAAAGGGAGTGCGCTGCCCCATGGAACTGTCATCATACTTCCGCATCAATGCGGCAGGCACAGGACAGTTTGAGCGCACGCTGATAATAGCCGATGACGACTCATACGTGTCGTATCTCGAAGGCTGCACCGCCCCTATGCGCGACGAGAACCAGCTGCATGCCGCCATCGTGGAGATAGTGGTGAAGGATAGGGCAGAGGTAAAGTATTCGACCGTGCAGAACTGGTACCCTGGCGATGAGAAGGGCAGGGGAGGCGTGCTGAACCTTGTGACAAAACGCGGCGACCTGAGAGGGGAGTCGTCAAAACTATCGTGGACACAGGTGGAGACGGGTTCGGCAGTAACATGGAAATACCCCTCATGCGTACTGCGTGGCGACAACTCGGTGGCTGAGTTTTACAGCGTGGCGGTGACCAACAACTACCAGCAAGCTGATACAGGAACCAAGATGATACACATGGGCAAGAATTCTAAATCGACCATTATATCAAAAGGTATCTCGGCAGGACACTCTCAAAACTCATACCGAGGTCTGGTAAGGGCTACATCCAAAGCTCACGGGGCGCGTAACTACTCATCGTGTGACTCGCTGCTCTTAGGCAGCCAGTGTGGCGCCCATACGTTTCCGTACATGGACATACACAACAACTCCGCAGTGGTGGAGCATGAGGCAACAACATCAAAGATAAGCGAGGAACAACTGTTATACTGCAACCAGCGAGGTATCTCAACCGAAGAAGCCGTGGGCCTGATAGTGAACGGCTACGCCAAAGAGGTGTTGCAGAAACTGCCGATGGAGTTTGCCGTAGAAGCACAGAAACTCCTCAGCGTTAGCTTGGAGGGGTCAGTGGGATAAGGTAAAATACTCCGAAATGTCATTTTGGAGAAAAACTATAAAACAAAATGCTTGAAATAAAAAACTTACATGCCAAGGCTGGCGAAAAGGAGATACTGAAGGGTGTGAACCTCACCATCAAGGATGGCGAGATACATGCTCTGATGGGTACTAATGGTGCGGGCAAGTCAACATTGAGCAACGTAATAGTGGGTAACCCACGCTATGAAGTAACAGAAGGCGAGATAATATTCGACGGCAAGAACCTGCTCGAGATGACCGCTGACGAACGTGCCAACGCAGGTATATTCATGTCATTCCAAGCACCTGTAGAGATACCTGGAGTATCAATGACCAACTTCATGAAGGCGGCTGTCAATGCACGCCGTAAGGCACAAGGTATGGAACCGCTGAAGGCGGGTGACTTCATAAAACTGATGAAGGAGAAGCGCCAGTTGGTGGAGATAGACCAGAAGCTGATGAAGCGTTCGGTAAACGAGGGTTTCTCGGGCGGTGAGAAGAAGCGCAACGAGATATTCCAGATGGCTATGCTGGAACCTACCTTCTGCATACTCGACGAGACAGACTCAGGTCTTGACGTGGATGCTCTGCGTATAGTGGCAACGGGTTTCAACAAACTGCGCACCGAGAAGACGTCGGCAATGGTGATAACCCACTATCAGCGTCTGTTGGACTACATCAAACCTGACGTGGTGCATGTGCTCATAGACGGCAAGATAGTAATGACGGGCGATGCCGACCTTGCTGTGAAGATTGAGAACGAAGGGTTTGAGTTTATAACGAATAGTAATCTATAGTACCTATAGTGACTATAGTATCTATAGTAACTATAAAAGAAAGAGAAGTTGAACCAATACATCGAACTATATAACGAGGTAAAGCCCTTGCTTGAGAGGCAGTCATGCCAAGCACTCAATAACGAGCGCGAGGCAGCTATGGCTGTGTTTGCCAAGAAAGGTTTTCCTAACAGAAAGGTGGAGCGTTATCGCTATACTGACGTGGCAGAGGCATTTGCCCCTAACTATGGGCTGAGCCTTGCGCCATATACTATAAAGGGTGTGCAGCATGTATATCCTGCCAAAGAGGCACCGATAGACATCATACCTTATTACAACAAGGTAGCAGATAAGGGTGATGCGCTCACGGCACTCAATACTGCCTTGGCGCATGATGCCATAGTGATATATGTGCCAAAGGGACAGAAGGCAGAGGCCCCCATACGCATAGAGAATACGCTGAACGGCGAACAGGACACCATGGTGGTGCGCCGTGTGCTCATCATAATGGAGGAGATGAGTGAGGCAACGATATTTTTCGTTGACCACGTAAATGGCGACAGGCAGTATCTCACCTCACAGGTGGTGGAGGTGGTATGCAAGGATGGTTCGCATCTCGACCTCTACGAACTGGAAGAGACATCGCAGTCTTGCCGTCGCTTCAGCAACATGTATGTGAAGACAGGGCGTGATGCTGTGGTGCGACATAATAACCTCACCATATCAAACGGTATCACCCGCAATGGCATCGATGTATATATGCAGGGCAAGGGGGGCGAGGTGACGCTTAACGGTGCTGTGATAGCCGATCGTGAGCAGCATGTGGACAACAACACCCTCATAGACCATCAGGTGGAGCAATGCCAGAGTAACGAACTGTATAAGTATGTGCTTGATGACAAGGCGGTGGGTGCTTTCGCAGGAAGGATACTGGTGCGCGAAGGTGCGCAACAGACCTACTCGCAGGAGACAAACAACAACATGGTGGCAAGTGACGAGGCACGTATGTACACCCAACCGATGCTCGAGATATATGCCGATGACGTAAAGTGTGCCCATGGCTCTACGGTAGGTGTGATGGATGATGCCGCTCTCTTCTATATGCAGCAGCGCGGCATACCTGTTGAAGTGGCAAAGACCTTGCTCAAGAACGCCTTCATATCACAGGTGATTGACGAGATGCACTGGCAGGCGTTCCGTGACCGACTGCACATCATCATCGACAAGCGACTCAGCAGGGAAGAGCGTTGCGGCACGTGTAAGATTTGTAAATAACTATGAACCGTCAGGATTTCCCCATATTATCGCGAAAAATATACGACAAGTATCCATTGGTATATCTCGACAACGGAGCGACTACGCAGAAGCCGCTCTGCGTGCTTGATGCCATGAGAGAGGAATACCTCAATGTGAATGCCAACGTGCATCGTGGTGTGCACTACCTCTCGCAGCAGGCGACAGACCTGCATGAGGGGGCACGCGAAACAGTGAGACAGTTTATCAATGCGGAGAAGACTTCTGAGATAGTCTTCACACGTGGTACCACGGAGGCAATAAATCTCGTGGCATCGAGTTTCGTGGAGGCTTTCATGCACGAGGGCGACGAGGTGATAATCTCCACTATGGAGCACCACTCCAACATAGTGCCTTGGCAGTTACAGGCAGAGAAGAAGGGCATAGTGGTCAGGGTGATACCAATGAGCGATGACGGCATACTCGACCTTGAGGCGTACAAGGCTCTCTTCACTGACAGGACAAAACTCGTCAGCGTCACACACGTGAGTAATGTGCTGGGAACAGTCAACCCCGTAAAGGATATAGTGCGTATAGCTCATGAACATAGAGTGCCGTGTATGATAGACGGTGCGCAGTCGGCACCCCACATGAGGATTGACGTGCAGGACATAGACTGCGACTTCTTCGCTTTCTCCGGTCATAAGATGTATGGTCCCACAGGCATCGGCGTGCTGTATGGCAAAGAGAAATACCTTGAGCAGATGCCACCATATCAGGGTGGAGGAGATATGATAGGTACGGTGACATTTGAGAAGACGACCTACGCAGCCCTGCCGTATAAGTTTGAGGCAGGCACGCCCGACTATATCGCCACCCACGGACTGGCAAAGGCGATAGAGTATATGCAAGGCATAGGACTGGAAAAGATAGAGGCTCACGAGCGCGAATTGACCCGTTATGCCCTTGAGCAGATGCAGACCATACCAGGGATGCGTATCTTTGGACCATTGGATGCAGCAAAGCGCGATGCGGTCATCAGTTTCCTTGTTGGTGACATTCACCACCTTGACATGGGAACATTGCTTGACCGCCTCGGCATAGCAGTGAGGACAGGACATCACTGTGCCGAACCTCTCATGCGCCGTCTCGGTATCAATGGTACGGTTCGTGCCTCATTTGCGTTATATAATAATAAGGAGGAGGTTGATACCCTTGTCAGCGGTATCAAGAGAGTGGTCGCTATGTTTTAGATAGTGCCTATAATTTCCAATTTTCAATTGAAGAAGACTTCAATCATAGAGATGCACCGCCTCAGCGTAGAGGAGTTTCGCAAGGCGGAGAAGGTACCACTTGTAGTGGTGCTGGACGATGTGCGCTCCCTCTACAATGTGGGGAGTGTGTTTCGCACTGCTGATGCATTTAGAGTGGAGGCGATATATCTCTGTGGCATCACGGCAACGCCCGATGAGGTTAGAAGCGATGACGGCACACTGTTGCGTGACTGCACGATGAAGGCTTCACAGGAGATTCACAAGACGGCTCTCGGGGCAGAGGAGAGTGTGGCGTGGCGTTACTTTACTTCTGCAAAAACTGCGGTGGAATCGTTAAAAAACGATGGCTATGAGGTTCTCGCCGTAGAGCAATGTCATGGTTCCACTATGCTTGGTGACTTTAATCCTGACCTTAACAAAAAGAAGTACGCCGTTGTCCTCGGCAATGAGGTCAAAGGCGTACATCAGGATGTCGTCGATATGTGTGATGGTTGTATTGAGATACCGCAGTATGGCACCAAGCACTCTCTTAATGTATCAGTGACCGCAGGTATCGTTATCTGGCACTTCTTTAGAGGGCTATAGTGTCTATAGTCTATATAGTTCCTATAGTATCTATAGTTACTACTCTAAATAAGTATAACCATACAGTCCTGAGCGGTAGTTTGAAAGGAATTCCTTTCCCTCCTCAAGACTTATCTTCCCTTGTTTTACTGATTTTGTAACCCATATCTCAAGCTGGCGCACCAGTTTCTTGGGGTTGTACTGTACGTAGTCGAGTACTTCTTCCACGGTCTCACCGTCAAAGACCTGGTCGATGTGATATGTACCGTCCTTCATGGAGATATGTACGGCATTGGTATCGCCGAAGAGGTTGTGCATGTCACCGAGTATCTCCTGATATGCTCCTACGAGGAATATGCCCATGTAGTAAGGCTCCTTTGACTTGCGCAGGTCGTGTACGGGAAGCGTTGATGACAGGTGCGAGCCAGTCACGAAGTGGGTCATCTTGCCGTCGCTGTCGCAGGTGATATCCTGCAGGGTAGCTTGGCGTGTGGGGCGTTCGTCGAGTCTCTGCAGAGGCACTACGGGAAACAGTTGGTCTATTGCCCACGCATCGGGTAGCGACTGAAACAGTGAGAAATTACAGAAATACTTGTCGGCAAGCAGTTTGTCGATGCCGCGCAACTCCTCTGGTACGTGCTTCAGTTGTTTGGTGAGTGCCAGTACCTCACGGCATACGCTCCAGTACATAGACTCTATCTCTGCCCTTGTCTTCAGATCCACCATTCCCATGGAGAAGAGGCTCAGTGCCTCCTCGCGTATCTGTTCGGCGTCGTGCCAGTCCTCAAGCAGTGAACGTGTGTCGATGTTGCACCATATGTCATACAGTTCCTTGACCAACTGATGGTCGGTTTCCTTGGCTTCAAACTCTTCCGACATCTCTGGCATGGAAGCGGTTTCGAGCACATCTATGACGAGTACGGAGTGGTGGGCACTGAGCGACCTGCCTGACTCGGTGATGAGGTTGGGGTGGGGGATGCCATTTTTGTTTGCAGCGTCCACAAAGGTGTACATCACGTCATTGACATACTCCTGTATGCTATAGTTGACACTCGACTCGGAGTTGCTGCTCCTCGTACCGTCATAGTCAACACCCAGTCCGCCGCCGCAATCGACATACTCTATGTTGTAGCCACTCTTGCGGAGGTTGACATAAAACTGTGCCGCCTCACGTGTAGCTGACTGTATCTTGCGTATCTTGGTAATCTGCGAACCAATGTGGAAGTGTATCAGTTTCATGCAGTCGTGCATGCCATAGTCATCCAGACGATTGAGGGCTTGCAGCAGTTCCGATGCCGTCAGTCCGAACTTCGATGCATCGCCACCGCTCTCTTCCCATTTGCCCGAACCCGATGAGGCGAGTTTGATGCGTACACCAAGGTTGGGCATCACGCCGAGTTTCTTGGCTGCTTTTGCGATGGTGTCTATCTCGTTGAGTTTCTCTACTACGATAAAGATACGCTTGCCCATCTTCTGTGCAAGCAGGGCGAGTTCGATGTATGCCTGGTCCTTGTATCCGTTGCATATTATGAGAGCGTCACTCTGGCACTGTACGGCGATGACGGCATGCAGTTCGGGCTTTGAACCAGCCTCCAGTCCGAGGTTGAATTTCTTACCGTGTGATATCATCTCCTCCACCACGGGTTGCATCTGGTTTACCTTGATAGGATACATCACGAAACTCTCTCCGGTGTATCCATACTCTTCCGCCGCCTTCTGGAAACAGTAGGCGGTTTTTTCTATCCTGTTGTCGAGGATGTCAGGAAAACGTAGTAGCACGGGAGTGGAGATGTCGCGCAACTGCAATTCGTCGATGATGTCGCGCAGATCTGCCTGTGCGCCGTCCTTCAAGGGTGACACGTACATGTGTCCCTTGTCATTGATGCCGAAGTATGACGTACCCCAGCCGTTTATGTTGTATAGTTCCTTACTGTCTTCTATGGTCCAACGCTTCATATTCCCAGTTCCCTCTTAACTTTCTCTATTGTTTCAGTTATCTTATCTTCATCCTCCATGCATGGTATCTCCACTATGTGGTTTGCCTGCATATAGTATTCTTCGCGTTTCTTAACCTGTTCGGTGATGTATGCCATGAGTTCCTCATCACTCTTGCCGAGCAACAGCGGACGTACCCCCTTGCCCATCTTGAGATGTCGAAACAGCACGTCGGGGGTTCCCCTGAGATACACCACGTCACCCTGTCCGTTCATGTACTCCATATTGTCAAAGAAACACGGAGTGCCGCCCCCGCATGATATCACGACGTTTTCAAACTCAGCCACCTCATGCAGCATGTTGTGTTCTATCATACGAAAACCCTCTTCGCCTCTCTCGTCAAATATCTCCTTGACTTTCTTTCGCATGCGGGTTTCGATGTACCAGTCGAGGTCATAAAAGGGCACACCAAGACTTTTGGCGAGTTCTTTGCCCACCGTTGTCTTGCCTGCGCCCATATATCCTATCAGTATTATTCTGGTCATGCGACTTCTCCCGCTTGTGGAGATTGGTAGAGGGTTATTTGTTGATTATTGCCATACACTCTTCGTATGTCAGTTCTGCTGCCTTGTCATGCATGGCTTTTGGCAGACGATAGTTCTTGCCGTCGTATGCGAGGTATGGACCATAGCGTCCGTTCATCACCTCGAGTTTTGTATCTTCCTCAAAGGTCTTTATGTGGCGCTGTTGCTCTTCCTTACGGCTGTCTTCTATCAGTTTCTTTGCTTGCTCGAGTGTTATCTCCAGTGGGTCTATATCCTTAGGTATTGATACATACTTCTTCTTGTGCAGTATGTACGGTCCGAAGCGTCCTGCCCCTATCGTGACGTTAGAACCGTCGAGGCTACCTATCACACGTGGCAGACGGAATAGTTCCAATGCCTCTTCGAGTGTTATTGTCTCGATAGACTTGTCCTTAGGCAACTGTGCGAAACGTGGTTTCTCCTCGTCGTCAGAGCTGCCTATCTGTACCAATGGGCCATATCTGCCTATCTTTACCATCACGGGCTTGTGGGTCTTGGGGTCGTCACCCAGCACTCTCTCTCCAGCCTTGTGCTCGCTGCGTGCGTTCATGGTCTTTTCTACTGTTGGCTCAAAGTCCTTGTAGAATTTCTTCAGCATCTTGTGCCAGTCCATCTTTCCCTCGGCGATGGAGTCAAACTCCTCCTCCACGTTAGCAGTGAAGTTGTAGTCCATGATAGCAGGGAAGTACTTCATGAGGAAGTCGTTGACCACAGTGCCTATGTCTGTGGGTAGCAGTTTGCCTTTCTCGTTTCCTGTTATCTCCTTCTTGTTCTGTGTGGTGATGTTGCCATCGCTCAGGGTGTCAATGGTATATTTACGTTCTTCACCCTTTTTGTCACCCTTTACTACATATTCACGCTGCTGTATCGTTGATATGGTAGGAGCGTATGTTGATGGACGTCCTATGCCGAGTTCTTCCAGTTTATGTACCAGCGATGCTTCGGTATAGCGCAGTGGGCTTTGTGAGAATTTCTGTGTAGAGATTATCTCTTTGCTCTCCACTGCCATGCCTTCTTTTATTCCTGTTGGCATGATATTGTCGCTTCCGTTGTCGCTTCCATTGTCGCTTCCGTTGTCGTTGTCGTCGTCGCCGATGCTCTCACGATATACTTTTAGGAAACCGTCAAATGTCACCACCTCACCCGTAGCGATGAAGTTAAGGTTAGGGTTATCGTTAATGTTGATAGTTACCGTTGTCTTTTCGATCTCGGCGTCAGCCATCTGCGTTGCTATGGTGCGTTTCCATATCAGTTCGTAGAGGCGTTTTTCCTGTGCCGTACCCTGTATGGTAGCTTGGTCCATATATGACGGACGTATAGCCTCGTGCGCTTCCTGTGCACCCTTTGAGTGCGTGGTGTAGTTGCGCGACTTGCTGTATTTAGCGCCATAAAGTTCCTTCACCGCCTCCTTTGCTGTTCCTATGCATAGCTTTGAGAGGTTTACGGAGTCGGTACGCATGTATGTTATGTGTCCGCTTTCGTACAGTCTCTGTGCCACCATCATGGTCTGGTTTACGGTGAAACCGAGCTTTCTTGCAGCCTCCTGCTGTAGAGTTGATGTGGTGAATGGTGGTGCAGGAGTACGCTTCAGGGGCTTCTTCTGTATCGATGCGACGGTAAACTGTGCCCCCTTGCACTCTTGGAGAAATGCGAGAGCCTCCTCGTGTGTGGCAAAGCGTTGGTCGAGTTCTGCCTTTACCTCCTGTCCGTCGATGACAAATGTGGCAGTAACGCGGAAATACTCCTCAGCCTTGAATGCCTGTATCTCCCTCTCGCGCTCTACTATAAGCCTTACTGCCACGCTCTGCACTCTTCCTGCCGACAGCTGAGGCTTCACCTTACGCCACAGCACAGGTGACAAACTGAAACCCACTAGTCTGTCAAGCATCCTTCGTGCCTGCTGAGCATTGGCGAGGTTCATATCGAGGTGTCGTGGGTGTTCTATAGCATCGAGTATGGCATTTTTTGTTATCTCGTGAAAAACTATGCGGTTGGTGTTCTGTTCGTCAAGTCCCAACACTTCGCACAGATGCCATGATATAGCTTCTCCCTCGCGGTCTTCATCCGATGCCAACCATACCTTCTTGGCTTTCTTGGCATTGCTTCTGAGATCTGCCACTACCTTCTTTTTCTCTTCAGGTATCTCGTATTCTGGCTCCAGACGTTTCATGTCGATACTGATTTCCTTTTTCTTCAGGTCACGGATGTGTCCGTAACTTGACATCACCTTGTAGTCCTTGCCCAGAAACTTCTCAATGGTCTTAGCCTTCGCGGGGCTCTCCACTATAACTAAATTGTCTTGCATCTATATTGTTTTTTTTGTTATCGTTCCCGTTAACGTTCCTGTTTTCGTTATCGGGGTGCAAAGGTATATAAAAAATCCCTATACACCTTATTATATAGGGATATTTTTTATTTTCTTAACAATTTCGGTTATTTTCCAAACATTTCCTCCAGCATGAGGTAAAATCGCGGGTCCTCCCCGATGAAGCTCTTTACTATCTTGCCGTCAGGGTCTATGAGTATCTTTGTAGGGTAGCCTTTTATCCTGTACTCCTGCTGTACCTGTAGCTTTCTGCCCATTATCACGTGTTTCCATGGCATATCTTCTTTCAGCGAGTCCACCCAGTGATGCCATTTCACTGTCTTGTCGCCGCAATCTACCCCTACTATCTCAAACTTCCCTTTGTATGTATTCTGTGCCTCCTTAAGTTTCGGCATGCCCTTCAGACATATCTTGCACCACGTGCCCCAGAAGTCGAGCACTACATATTTCCCCCTTAGGCTTGACAGCGTAAACTCATTGCCATCGATGTCTGGCAGTGTAAAGTCGGGTGCCATCTCCGGAGCGTCATCCTGTATCGATGCCTTCATCCATGCACTGGCTAAGCACATGATGGTTGACAGCGATATGATGACAAATGCTTTTTTCATGCCATTTTTACGGGGAATAGCGTATTTTCGTTGCAAAGATAGCAATTTTTACAAAAAAAACTATTATTTTTGCAGAAAAATTAGGTGTGAAGCGCCACTTACTTGTCATATTGTTAACATTGTCTGCTATATGTGCGCAGGCTCAGATTTCGTTTACCTCGAGTATCTCCAAGGTGAGCGATAAGGAATTATTGCTTCGCTTTGACGGCAAGGTGGAAGACGGCTATCACCTCAATACCGACCTTGTCATGGAGTCGCTTGAGGGTGTCTCACAGAAGGGCGAACTCCGTGAGGTGCGCCCCGCTGTCTATGAACAGCGCCTCGTCATCACCTCCCCCCGATACTCCTTTAGCGGTTATATGGAGTACTACGGCTGCAACGATGTGCAGTGTCTCGCCCCTGCATCGGTAGAGTTTGACTACAAAGCCCCCTCCCAACCTCCACCTGCAGGGGAGGAACAGGCAAGCACCCCTACAACTCCTATAGTCACTGTAGATACTATAAGCACTATATCTTCCCCTGAGCCCACCGTCTTTTCTATCTTTGAGCGTGCAGCCTCGCCGTTGTGGACTCCCATCATTGATGAACTGAAGTTGCTCAGTGAGCGTCCCATGCCCATCCATCGTGGACTCTTTGAGGTCTTTGTGATATGTTTTATCGGTGGTTTGCTCACGCTCCTCACTCCTTGTGTGTGGCCTATCATACCTCTTACGGTATCATTCTTTATTAAGAAGAGTGAAAAAGAAGACTCACCCCTAACCCCTCTCTATGAGCGAGGGGAACAAGATGTAATTGCTGATGGAGAGGGTGGGGCTTTCTACTCCGCCTTTGCTGGTGAGGATGATGACAACCTTCCGTTGGGCAGGCGCGTGTGGAAGGTGGCGTGTCGCTATGCCCGTTTGCCGGGCGTGCATGATGCCGTGTGGTATGGTGCCAGCATAATAGTCCTCTTTATGGGACTTGGCATTATCATGACACTTCTCTTTGGTGTCAATGCCATGAATGCCCTTTCTACCAATGCGGTGTTCAATGTGCTGTGTTTCTTCCTCCTCATCATCTTCGGACTCTCATTCCTCGGATTTTTTGAGATACGGCTGCCCTCGTCGTGGGCCAACAAACTCAATGTAAAGTCCGATACCCACGGTGGT
>JAFXZF010000078.1 GCA_017541365.1 Prevotella sp. | reverse complement strand
TACAAACTATGAACTATGAATTATGAACTATGAACTATAAAATCGTCTTCCTCGGTTCTGGCAACCTTGCCACCAATCTCTCACTTGCGCTCAAGGCGGTAGGAGAAGAGATTATACAGATTTTCAGTCGCACACAGGAGAATGCACAGGCACTTGCCGACAAGCTCCATTGCGCTTCATGCACCAGCATCAGCGAAATCCGCACAGATGCTGATGTATATATCTTTTCCGTTAAGGACGATGCTCTGCCAAGCCTCATAGAACAGCTTGCCGTTAAGCTCTCCGGCCGACACATACTCGAAGATACTCAATCTTCGACTTCCCTCTCTACGGGAGAGGGCGGGGGGAAGTCCGATGTTGATAACATCGGAGTATGTGCCAGAGGCCCTATCCTCCTCCACACCGCAGGAAGCGTACCAATGTCCGTATTCCCCGAAACTATGCACTATGAACTATGCACTATGAACTATGGAGTTCTCTACCCTATGCAGACATTCTCCAAGGATCGTAGCGTGAATTTCCGAGAGATTCCATGTTTCATAGAGGCAAGCGACAATAACACGTTGGAAGAAATAAAGACTCTTGCCTCAAAGATTTCAAATCATGTTCTGGAGATGTCATCCGAAAAGCGTAGGAAACTGCACCTTGCAGCCGTTTTTGCATGTAATATGACGAACCATTGCTATCGTCTTGCGGAAAAGGTATTAGAAGAAGAGGGTATTGATTTCTCTCTTTATCTCCCACTTATACAAGAGACTGCCAACAAGGTCAAGGAGCTCTCCCCACGCAAGGCACAGACTGGTCCTATGGTGCGCTACGACAAAACCATCATGGATGCCCAGATAGCCCTAATCAACGATGAGCGCACCCGTCAGATCTACCGTCTTATGGCAGACAGCATACACGAGGATTCAACGCAGATATAGACACTATTATTATATTATTCACCTAAAACAAAAAAATAGCTAAATGAAACGTTTATTCACAGCAATTGCGATGACAATGGCAATGTTCCCATCGTCCGCACAGCAATTCAAGCTCAATGATTCCGGATACTTCAATTGTGAAGGAATCGATATTATGGCTTTCAGCGACTTCTATCCTGAAGGGCATCAAGGCGGTATCTGCCTTATCATGAATGGGCAGCGTATTGCAACCAATGGCGATCTACGACTTGAACCCACGCCTGGTCAGTGGCAGGCTGTACCTAAACAATTATCGCGCAAGGTAAATGCCGGTAACATAGAGACAACTCTTTGCTATCCAGACTCCTCCCGACATCTCACAGGCTTCAATCCTATGGTGTATCCCGATATTCTGCTTCAATATACCGTACGCCTTGAGGCCGATGGTGATGGTGTGATTGTTAGCGTGGACCTCGACAGCCCTGTACCAGCCAAGTATCAAGGCAAGGTAGGTTTCAATCTTGAGTTCTTCCCAGGTGCGCTTTTCGGAAAGCCTTGGATAATGGATTCGCAGACGGGTATCTATCCACAGCAGCCTAACGGACCGCTCGCCACATCTCCTACCGTTATAAACACTCCCGGAAACTATCATCTGGAAGGTCATCCACTTGCAGACATCGCCAATCTCAAAGGTGAAGGCTATGGCTATTCCTATTCGCCAATTTCCGCTGACGATGTGATAGCTGCGCCATATGCCGTAGGACGCTCATTCACCTCATGTCCCGATGATCCTATGAGCCGTGTCACCATTGAGACGCTTACCGATACCAACCTCAAGCTCTACGATGGTCGCATGAACCATAACAATGGTTGGTTCGTGCTTCGCAGTGAAATTCCCGCCGGTGCCACGAAGGGGGCAATACGCTGGCGCATCACTCCGAACGTAACCCGCGACTGGCAGTATAAGCCCGTGATACAAACCTCGCAAGTAGGCTATCTGTGCAATCAGCAGAAAGAGGCAATAATTGAGATAGACAAACGTGCCACAGCTACGGAAAAGGCATGTCTGTATAAGATAACACCGAAAGGCGAGCAACTCGTTACAGAAATTGCCCCTGTGGAATGGGGCACGTTCCTTCGCTACAAATACCTCAAAGTGAATTTCTCGAGTGTCACCTCAGAAGGCTTATATCTTGTACGTTATGGTGATAGCCAGTCTGCCACCTTCCGTGTGGCAAATGATGTGTTCGACCGTGGTGTATGGCAGCCAGTCGTAGAATATTTCCTGCCAGTACAGATGTGCCACATGAGAGTTAACGAGAAGTATCGCGTATGGCACGATCGCTGTCATCTCGATGATGCCCTTATGGCGAAGGTAGGCAATCACTTTGACGGGTACGACCAGAAGGACGGCATACTACCATTCGCATCAGGCGAGAAAGTGAATGGTGTCAATATTGGTGGATGGCATGATGCTGGTGATTTCGATTTGCGTGTAGAGTCGCAGGCAGGTGAGTGCTATATCCTGTCACTTGCATATGAGGCCTTCCATCCGGAGATAGATGCAACTGCCATAGACCAAGCAACCAAGACCTGCGAGATACATCAGCCAGACGGCAAGAACGACATCCTCCAGCAGATAGAGCATGGAGCATTGAGCGTGGTGGGGGGATATAAGGCTCTCGGCCGTCTTTACAGGGGCATCATCTGTCCGTCATTACGCCAATACGCCATGCTGGGCGATGCTGCAGCCATGACCGATGGAGTGCCCGGCAATGCCGATGACCGATGGATATTCACTGAGCAGAATCCATATAGAGAACTGAGCACCGCAGCCCAGCTTGCAGCCACCTCGCGAGTATTGCGTGGCTTCAACGATACGCTAAGCGTAAGTTGTCTTGATATTGCCCGTGCTATTTTCTCTGCAACCGAGGCAGAGGGCAGAATGGCAAGCGTGAAGGTGCATGCCGCAGCAGAACTCTATCTCACAACCTCCGAAAAACAGTATCTTGACTATATCGTAGGGCATGCAGAGGTGCTGCCGAGAGGTGCTGCTTGGTATCTTGCCCGTGTGGAGCGACTTGTATCCGACAGCAAAGACAAAAAGGTGCGCTCTTGGTGCAAGACATATCGTGAGTCGTTGAAAAAATATAGTGAACAACTTGCCCAAACCGTTAAGAAAACCCCTTATGGGGTACCATACGAACCATCAATCTGGGGAGCAGGCTGGGACATACAGCGTTTTGGCTTCGAGAACTACTTCCTTGCAGATGCCTATCCAGACATGTTCTCCCAAGAACCAGTCTGCAATGCCCTCAACTTCGTTCTGGGATGCCATCCAGGCAGTAATCAAGCAAGTTTTGCATCAGGTGTAGGAGCGAAGTCGGCTACCGTAGGCTATGGCCTCAACCGTGCAGACTGGAGTTATATACCAGGAGGTGTCATTTCCGGTACAGCCCTCATCCGTCCAGACTTCCCGGAACTTCTTACCTTCCCGTTCTTGTGGCAGCAGACCGAATATGTGCTTGGTGGTGGTTCCAGTCACTATATGTTCCTTGTTCTGGCAGTCAAAAAACTCATGAAATAAGCATATCTCCTTTTGCATTCCCCCTATGGATGCTTCATGCAAGTAAAACAATCTCTATTACGGAATATTGGGCACCAATAGTATTAAAGGAATGAAAAAAAGTTGGTAGTAATACGTTGTTCACTATGAAAAGCTCAGCCCTCGCTGCATAACAGTAGCGAGGGCTGAATTTGTTGTGTGATACTTAGATATAAATCCGTTTCCCTTAATTCCTATATAACTCCTATACACCTTCAAATCCTCTGTAACTCCCATTCTCCTCCCATTCTTAGGAACGGATTTACGACGGAGGCGAAGGATGAAATAAGGTCCTTTTTAGATTGGTGTAATACCATTGAAAGTATTATACCAAGGTAAATGAATTGACATACAAGCATTTAGTATGCTTAAAAATAGCAAAATGTAATACTCTGCGTTGAAAACTTTTTTTCAAGAAGCATTACACCGACTATTACACCCTGTATTACATTGGCAAAAAACTTATGCCTATAGCTTGGAAAAGTATATCTTTGGAGCAAAGTAAATTATTCACCAAGAAAACCTCTTAGTGAATCAATCCATTGACGAAATCGCGGGCTGCCATACGTTTCTTGCCGGCAAGCTGTACCTCGAGAATCTCAAGCTGGTAGTCGGAAGCGGAGATATAGAGGTGGTTCTTCTCTGCGTGAAGAGTGCCAGGAGCCTCAGCCTTACGGTCAGACTTCTGTGCTTTGTAAATCTTCATAACTGTTTCACGACCGTCAGGAAGGGTGATGTTTGTCCATGAGCCAGGCACAGGGGAGAGTCCGCGCACGAAGTCGTGACATTGCTTCACGGTCTTGTTCCAGTCAATCTCACACGTCTCCTTGAATATCTTAGGGGCGTCGTGCAACTTCTCTCCTACAGGAATCATATCCTCCTGGGCAAGCGATTCTACATGACCGTCACCTGCGATGATAGCATCCACGGTTTCTATGGCAAGTTCTGCCCCGAGTTTCATGAGTCCGTCATAGACATACTCCACGTTGGCATCGTCAGGCACATCAAACGGCTTCTGCCTGATGATTCTGCCTGTATCAATATCATGGTCGAGGAAGAAGGTTGTTACGCCTGTCTGCTTTTCGCCATTGATGATTGCCCAGTTTATCGGGGCAGCACCACGATACTGTGGAAGGAGGGCAGCATGAACATTGAACGTGCCGAAGCGTGGCATATCCCATACTATCTCAGGAAGCATACGGAAGGCTACGACAACTTGCAGGTCTGCGTTATAGCTACGAAGCTGCTCGATGAACTCCGGGTCTTTCATCTTGACAGGCTGAAGCACAGGGATATCGTGCTCAAGTGCGTATTGCTTCACCTGTGAC
>JAFXZF010000077.1 GCA_017541365.1 Prevotella sp. | reverse complement strand
CGACAGCGACACCCAGAAAGCCCCAATTTTGAGGCCGACAGGAGCCGCCGGAAAGGTTTTTCAGGCCCCCGCGCATCATTTACACTGTTATGTGTTTAGATAGCGCACGCCACGCCGCCGCAGGCCTACAGGCAGGAGGCCAACAGCCCCCACCGACAGCCCGACAGATGGAGCCAACAGGAGCGACAACAGCCGCCCCGATGGAGCCACCACGCCCCGACACCCTAAGCCACCGACAGCGACAGCCACCGCCGCCCCTGTTTTATGGAGCCGCGACGATGGAGGCCGGACAGATGGAGCCGGACGGAAGCAACAACCACGCCCGAACAGATCGAACAGCCCGCCACGATGGAAGAAAGGCCGTATTTTAAGCCCGACACCACCGACAGCCGCCACAGGTACCCCCGAAGCCCCAGGAGCCGCGAGGCCCCCAGGCACCCCCGAAAGATGGTATTTTTTGCCCGCACTCGCATTATTGTATGCGTTTTCGACAGCAAAAAGTATGCACTTTCGGGACTGTATGCGATGGAAACGACAGCCGGCAACCTTTGAGACGTGCACGGATCGTGTACGTGGGAAGGTTGCAAATGTGATGGAGATGAAAAAAGTATGCTCATTGCTGAAAAAACAAGGAAGGCAGTCCCCTTTTAGGGGATAGTGTACGCACTAAAAGCGTGGAATCTGATATAGTATGCTCACGAGCTGGGCAAAGATTATACCTGCCGGACGGGTACGCAAGGACATAGTATGCACGTAGTATGCACTCACGCATAGTATGAGGCTTGCCACAGAGTGTCCCCACATGGGGACCCCCGAAGCTGTGTGCGGTTCGATCCCGCGGTACCTGACAAATCACAACAGCGAAAAGTATGTTAAGTATGTTATCACCGATAACACTGAGGAAGGACGAGTATGCAGTGTTGTCAATCAACGACAAGATCAACCTCAAGGCGGGCATGCGCCTGTGCGATGAGTGCTTTATGTATGAGGACTTGCTGGGCCTCGATGGGTATAGTATGGACTTTGAGTATGGAGATGTCGAGTTCTATCTCGATATGTATGCACGGCGTATGACCATACGCCAGCTCGAAGCGTATGAGTATCGGGAAATCATGTATTCTTAAAACAGTATGCAGTATGAAAAATTTTGTGGTAAAACTATGGAGTATGCCGTTTATGACTATCGACGGCGACACGTTTACCGTAGGCCAGTGCGTGCTCACATGGGCAGGCATCATCGCGGGAATCGTCCTGTTAGGACTGGCAGGATTCAGTGAAATACATTAATAATTGAACTAACAAAGGAGTATGCGCTACCTTAGTGTGCAAAGAGTATGATTACAACAGACATGGAAATGTACGACCTCGCACAGTTGTGCGGTGTATCAGTATGCGAGCTGGCAGCAGCACGCGAAGCATTTATGAGCGACTACGCTCAGGCATAAGTAGGCGAGTATATGGGCATGCGCCCTCCCGTAACTGGGCGCACCAAGTATCGACAAATCAAAACAAATTTTTCAAAACAATTTCAAAAAGGTGTACCCTACCGTAAGTGGGTATTTTAGTATGGCTACAAAGAAAGCAAACAACAACAGTGAGTATCAGAAGAGTATGGCACAGTATAAGGCTGTAGTCGAGTATGCACAGAGCGTGTATAAGCACGTAGTAGGCGCGGAGGAGTATGACCGCCCCATGAGCGCAAAGGAGGTGCAGAAGGAATTGTTCCGCCACATCTTCATCAGCGACAAAGACGGCTACGATGACGAGCAGAAGCACACGATCGAGGCAGACGGCATGAGTGTATGCACTACGCCGAAGGAATCGTTTGCCCTGGTGGTGCAGTTCGAGTCGATGCTGAAGATCAAGCCAGCCGACCGTGCTGTGTTCATGCATGAGTACACACCTGCGAAGAAAGACATCTTCGGAGTATGCGTCCTGCCTGAGAAAGCGAAGGAGGTGGCCGCGTGCTGTGCAGATGACATTCTGCGTCCCGTAATGCAGGGCGTGTATGTTGATTTCGACGAAAAAATGATTATCAGCACCGACGGCAGAATCCTTCGTGGCCTGCCCATCACAGGCGATTGTCGTGTAGTATGCGATGTGGAGCATCTGGGTGCCATCATCCCTGCGGACTTCGTTCGCCGTCATGGAGGCGAGGAAATCTTGATTTGTGGCGAAATCATCAAGCAGAAAGAAAACGGCAAAGAAAACGGAACAGTAATCTACAATGTCAAGTATGCGTATTGCGGCAAAGAACGCGCAAAGCTCATCGAAGGCCGCTATCCGAATTGGAAGAGCGTCGTTCCGAAGTATAACGTGGCACAGAGTATCGCCCTGGGCGAAGTATGGCCGAAGCTGCGTGATGCCATTAAGGGCATGAGCAAAGTCATGGATGGCGGAACCGTCGTCCTCGAAGGGAAGGAGGCGAAGCAGTATGTCACCGTTCGTGCAAAGAACGAGGACACAGGCGTGGACATGAAGAAGGACGTTGATATGCCGTGTCCATTGGCATTTGACTTTGCTATCGGAGTAAGTGCAGAGTATACCGACAGAATTGATGGCCCGACTTCCATGAGTATGGAGGATGCCACACGTGCCATCGTGTTCACCAACGGCATCATAGGTGAGACGCAGGACTTCACGCTGTTGATGCCTCGCCTTATAGACGTGCCTGGGTGGGACCAGTGGAGCACGAAGGAACGTGCCGAGAAGTATGCGAAAGCAGCTGCAAAGGAGCAGAAGAAAGCGAAACCGGAAGAAAAGGTTTGGGAAGGCATGCTGGCACAGTATGCTGACATAAAGAAAAAGCATCCGGATGCAGTATTGCTGTTCCGCGTCGGCGACTTCTATGAGATGTACCGCGAAGACGCAAAGGTAGGAGCCGATATCCTGGGCATCACGCTGACCATGCGTCATGGAGTTGGCATGGCTACGTTCCCACATCATGCCATCGACACCTACCTGCCTAAGCTCGTCAGAGCAGGTAAGCGCGTAGCTATCTGTGACATGTTGGAAGCACCGAAGGCAAAGCCAAAGTCAACGATAACAGAGATAGTATCGCCAACTCCTGCAAACGAGCCTACTCCAGAGCCAGTATGCGAAACGCCTACGGAAACTCCTACCGTAACCCCTGCCACCGAAGCACCTGCAGAGCCGAAGGTAATTGCCATCGGTACGGAGGTATGCCTGAAGGGTGATGCAACAAAGGAAGTATGGAGAGTGGAGATGATGAGCGAGCAGCGTGCCATTCTGAAGGGCGTTGATAACCCATCGCACCGACGTGTGGAGAAGCGCGAGAACCTGTATGTGGCAGGCACTACGGAACCAACAGAGCAGACCCACCCCCAACCCCTCCCTGTGAATGAGGGGAGTATGCACCACGACGAAGAAACGGAAGCACCTGCAGACGTGAAACCTGAAACCACTGAAACCGTTGTAACTCCTGAAGCTGTTGCCATTGGCGCAGTGTATGTATGCTCGTATAGCGAGAAGGCCATCCTGGTATTCGGCGACACAAAGAAGTATCGCAAGGCGTTGAAGAAGTATGGTACATGGATCGCTAAGTACGAGGGCTGGTGCCTGAGCAAGAAGCGCATGGATTACGTGAAGCGTGTCGTAGGCGACAAGCTCCAGGAGACTACAACAATGCCACAGGCAAAGGTATCAACCAAAAATGCAGCGTAGTATGGGAACCGTGTTAGTATTCAGTATCGTAGCGCTATGCGCTATGAGTGTATGGAGAGAGAGGCAGTAATGCCCCTCTCCCCGCTCCCCACGAGTGGGAGGGCTTAGTATCAATTATCAATTATCAATTATCAATTGTCAATTATTTAAAACATGTGAAGCGGCTACATAGTGCCGCACAAAGTATGAAGAAAACAAACAAAACCAACAAGAGCAACAAGAGTGAATCAAAGACTGAGGCACGCAACGTGTATCAGGTAGTGACGGACAAAATCATCGCACAGATGGAGAAAGGCATCATCCCCTGGCAGAAGCCGTGGACGTATGCAGGTGCAGGGATGGAAGACCTGCGCAACTGTGCCATCAACTACCAGACAAGGAAGCCGTATAGTATGCTCAACCAGTGGCTCCTCGGATTCCGTGCTGGTGAGTACCTGACATGGAAGCAGGCAGAGGCATTGGGCGGTAAAGTAAAGAAGGGTGCCGAGAGTGGCATGGTAGTATTCTGGGGACAGACCACCATCCGCACTCGCAAGAAGCGTGACGAGAACGACGAGGTAGTAACCGATGCCGACGGCAAACCCGTAACAGAGGACGTGATGGAAGAGCGCATAATGCCTGTGCTCAAGTACTACCACGTGTTCCACATCGACGACATCGAGGGCATCGAGACGAAGTTCACCGAAGAGGAAGCAACCCAGAAGGTAGAGGTGGACCCGATACAGAGTGCCGAACTGATAGTATGGGAGTATGTGATGCGTGAGGCAAAGCTCAAGTTCGAGTGCGACAAGCCCAGCGACCGCGCCTACTATCAGCCAGGAGCCGACCGTGTGGTGGTGCCGATGATCAGCCAGTACAAGGTGAAGGAAGAGTTCTACAGCACCGCGTTCCACGAGCTGACACATAGCACGCTCCCATCGTATCGCTGCAACCGTGAGACCGAGAACAAGGGTGCATACTTCGGCAACGAAGAGTATGCACGTGAGGAACTTGTAGCCGAGATAGGCAGTGCCATGCTGTGCAACGTCGCCGGACTCGACTGCCAGAAGGCATTCAAGAACTCAGTGGCGTATGTGCAGGGATGGCTCAAGGCATTGAAGAGCAACCCGAAGTGGATAGTATGGGCAGCAGCACGTGCAGAGAAAGCCGCACGATACATCCAGTTCGGACCTGATGCCAATGCACAGGCATAGTATGTGCAGGTGGTACGGTATGCGTCGGGGTTCGATTCCCCGACCACCACAAAGTATGTTTAACTAAGACAGGTGAAGCGCCTACCTTAGTGGCGCAAAAAGTATGGAAAATATTATCGAAATTATTGCTACGGCAAAGACAAAAGAATCATGGAGTGTGAGTGGTAAGTATAACTACGGACCGATTGATTATTTCCATGACAAGGTGTTGTATGCAGACCACAACTTGCAGGAGAACTTTGCAAGGTTTGAACAGCATGTCCACGAGGTGACGGACGCACACACATATATGGTATGGCTATTCAAGGACTACGACATCTATGTGGACTGTACGCAGATCGTATGTAGTATGCAACGTGCATTTCCTAACGTGTCGTTTGAGCAGGTGATGGCATGGATAGAGGATGTCTACGAGCCACACCATGTGCTCAACCTTGATACACGTATTGCTCCAGAGAAGTATCAGGGCATGTATATCTATCAGATTTTTAATGAAATGAGAAAGGGGTAGGAGTATCGCATATCCGACCATTTATAAATTATGAATTATTAAGACCCCCGACCGCTGGGCTAAACGGTAAGAAGTATGGCAACAATAACAGTAGATGGAATCAAGTATGAACTGAAAGAGGCTAACGGCGTAAAGTATTATAGTGATTGGGAACGCACAGAGGGAGGCATCTGTGTAGTAGGCGCAAAGACATTGAAGCGTTACCACCAATTGACCAACGAACACCCAGATAGCGAAAAGTATGGTATCTTCTTCGCATTCGGCACGGATCAGTTTGAAGAGGGTAGGGCAATGCTCATCCGTAAAGGGTATATCAAAGAGGGTGACAAGATAGTATCGGCTGGCATGGGTATGTATGGCACTCGTGCAGAGATTGATCGTTACCTAAAGTTTTACGACGAGCGGCACGAGCGTATCGCAAAGGAGTGCAACCCACAGGAGGTATACTTCAGCGAGTGGAACAACCACGAGTGCATGTTTACCAACGACGACGAGGCATTGAAGAGTATAGTATCAACATTTGGAAAGGAAACAGCTCATAAGATTGTGCGTGTTTGTCCTGGCACGCCTACGAATGTGCTTGCACCATTGACTACGAGAGACGAACACTTGCAGCAGTATGAACACGAGTTGATGATGCTCGGAAGGTTTGACTTCGACCTTGACGGTTTCTTCTCCGAAGGTGATTGCCGGCACAACCGTCCTGATTGTCTGTGGGGAGGTAGTATTCAGCGTTTCATGCAAGAGGTACGCAAGACATACGACAAACTGCCAGATGATATCAAAGATGCATCTTGTCTGAGTAAGGAACAGATAGAGCAGTATGCGAAACGCCTGAGTGATTGGGCAGATGTGGAGTTTGAGAAGCCAGAGTATAACCCTGAGCCACACACACCATCGTGCTTGTATGCCGAATTGGATTGTGAGATAGACGGCTGGCTTTTATATAAGGATGATGACGGAAAATGGCAGCGGCCAGACCACATTTGGTTCAGCCACGACACTCGCCGATGCCACCAGAACGCAGACGAAGTGCATGGCCGTGCATTCACATCGTATCTTGGTAAGCATGGCACAACGCTGGCACGTGTATATATCAGCAATTGGCGTTCGTTAAACTATGTGCCGTATCGACGTGACGACCTATGCGATGTATCATGCCGGTATAAGTATGAGCCATTGCACAACAGATTGTATGACTTCCATCATGAATAAATTATATGGAGGAATGAGTATGGCAAAGTACACAATAGATTTAAACTATTATGACACAGAGGAAAAGTGTTTGAGAGGTGATATGTGTTTCTACTTTCAAACCACAGTGGACGATAATGTATGGTGTGATTCTGCAAAGGAAATGCAAGATGGATTTGAGACTGGTTTCAAAGGTGGTGACATAGGTAATGAGATAGAATTTCCTGAATTGCACAATGTGTGTGAGGTGGTAGATGAGCATGGCATGACTGACGATCCGAAAATCTGTAACATCGTGATGCTGAGAAGCCAGAGTATCTATGAAGATGAGATACGCAAAGCCATCGCACAGAGATACCCAAATGCAGAAATCAAAGTATGGTATAAGTAAAACCGTAAAACATTACAGAGTATGGAAACAACAAAAATATATGAGACTGCGAAAGAAGAAATTGTGCAGTTCTATAACGTCGGTACGGACAAGGATGTGTTGGCGCGATATATCGCCGAGGACATCAGTCTGGCAGTAGTAGCAATATATGGCAAAGGCAGTGATGCAAAGTATCTGCTTGATGCAATCGCAAACAAAGTACAGAGCTGGTGCAATCCTGTGTTGAATGATGATGAGGAAAAGGAGGAGGAAGAGGACACCGCCGACTCTCCACTGACCGAAGCTCTGCAGTATGTACGTGAGAATATGGATGAGGATGACAAGGCAATCCTGAATGCGGAGGTGAACAAGTGCTACAAGATGCACTTTGTGCCTAACTCGCAACTCGTGGATTGCAGTCAGGTCATCGACCTCATGGAAGAGTATGCCGACGAACACGACCTGCCCGAAAGTTGGTGGGAAGAGTATGCCGACATCGACGAAATACTAAACAAATTATTGGAGGAATAAGTATGATTGCAAAAGAAATTAAAGAAGCTGTGATGACAGTATTACTTGAGTCAATTCAAAACTCAAATGCCGGCAACGGATTTGGCTGGCCAGTAAACCACGTTAGTTTAAGAGCACGACGCATGATGCATGACAACGGCATCCGCATCAATGACTGTTCGGTGACACAACACGACAAGAAGGTTGCAGTGATTCACCGAAAGTATGCACAACGTAAGGTGCGTCTATGTTATAAGGAACTGAAACCAACAATAGAATGGGAGGAATGAGTATGGCAAAATCATTGGAAGCCCTGCGGCCAAAACCTTACATCGTGTTTGTGGCTGCAATATGGAACGGATGCCGTATGTATATGGTATGCGGACAGGAGAGAAATAAAGAGCAGTACTTCCACACCAAACAGGAAGCTGCCAAGTATATACGTAACAACTTTGCAGGTGACGAGAAGCGCATACGCCTTCACGACCTGAAACAATGTTAAGGAGGACAGACTATGGCCGGAAGATGTCTGATGTATGATGTCTGATGGCTGATGTGAAACTAATAAACACTGAGAATTATGCTGACAAAAATGTACCAAATTCAAGTGAAGCGCAGTGGCGGGTATGTTCCGCTGGACGACATCGAATATACAGAACAGGAGGCAAACAAGATACTGAAAGACCTGTGTAGTAATCACCCCGGAAAAATTTTCCGCCGTCACTATCTGCGAACGCAGGATATGGTGACGCTGAGTATTCACACACATAAACAATAACTCCAAAGACTATTTTGAGTATGGCAAAGAAGAAATCTCATAAGTGGCTGTCAAGATTGGTGGATAAAATCACCAAGAAAGACTGCCCGAATAATAACTGCTTCTGGTACTACGGACGTGAGGTTACGCTTATGTCTGGCACAAGGGATTACGTTGACGTAACTATTGCGGAGGTATATGGTGGTGGATGGCATAAGAACGAGATATGCTTCACTTTCGATTTCTGGACCAGAGACCTTTGCTTTAACAGCTATAACACTTACGAGGAGCGCGACGCTATCATCAAGGCTTTCCGAAAGTATTATGAAGACGAATGGGGCGAAGTGACTGTTGGGCATGACGAGCCTTGGGAAGAGGATATCCGTCCGTATAAGGAAATGCTGGGCGATGATGAGTACGACCAGGAAAGTGTAGAGCGAGAGTATAACGAACTGATGAGCCGAAAGGCGGCATAATGTTCAATTTTCAATTTTCAATTATCAATTATTAACAACGGAGTATGCACCTGCCGTAAGTGGTGTAAGAGTATGGAAAGTACGACGGAAGAAATGGCATGGTATAACAGCCTGCCGAAAGAGAAACAGCAGTTGCTCGACCTGTGGAGCGAGCATGATTTGATTTGGACAT
>JAFXZF010000076.1 GCA_017541365.1 Prevotella sp. | reverse complement strand
TCCTATCGGTCATGCAGCCAAGAATCTCAAGGCTGGAGAATGGGTAAACGAGAACAACCTCAAGACCAACCTCGCAGGAACTCTCGAATATACATACAATCCTGTTGATGAGAAACTCAGCATCCCTGTTGAGAACCGCACGTTCAAGGGCTACGTCCGCAAGAACGGCGATGTCGGCATACGCAATGAGATTTGGATTGTTCCGACCGTCGGCTGTGTAAACGGCATTGCAGAGCAGTTAGCAAAACGTCTTGAAACCGAAACTCGTCTCGACGGCATTGATGCTGTTCATGCCTGGCATCATAACTACGGATGCTCTCAGCTTTCAGAGGATCACGAGGCTACACGCAAGATTCTTCGTGACATCGTGCTTCATCCAAATGCAGGTGCCGTGCTCGTTCTCTCCCTCGGATGCGAGAACAATCAGCCTGACGACTTCATGGCTATGCTCGGTGATTATGACAAGGAGCGAATCCAACTCGTAGTTACACAAAAGGTTGAAGGTGACGAGGTAGAATACTGCATGGACATTCTCCGTAATATGTACGGGATATGCAAAGAGGACAAGCGTGTTGATGTTCCAGTAAGTAAGCTCCGCGTAGGACTCAAATGCGGTGGTTCTGATGGTTTCTCAGGCATAACAGCCAACCCACTTGAAGGTGAATTCTCCGACTGGCTCGTTGCACAGGGCGGTACAAGCATACTTACCGAGGTACCTGAGATGTTCGGTGCAGAGACAATTCTTATGAACCGTTGCGAGAACCGTCAGCTATTCGAGCAGACAGTATCTCTTATCAATAACTTCAAGAACTACTTCCTCTCGCATGGTGAGCCTGTTGGCGAGAATCCATCTCCGGGCAATAAGGCTGGTGGTATCTCTACTCTTGAGGACAAGGCGCTCGGATGCACGCAGAAATGCGGACGTGCTCCTGTAAGTGGCGTACTCGAATATGGTGACCGACTACAGACTTCAGGTCTCAACCTTCTCTCTGCCCCAGGCAATGACCTCGTAGCAGCCACGGCACTTGCTTCTGCAGGATGCCATCTGGTACTCTTCTCAACTGGTCGCGGAACTCCTTTCGGCACTTTCGTCCCAACGATGAAGATTTCCACGAACTCCGACCTCTACAATCGCAAGAAGAACTGGATAGACTTCAATGCCGGACAACTTGTTGACGGCAAGACTATGAAGGAACTCGTTCCTGAGTTCATCGACAAGATCCTTGCTGTTGCAAGCGGTGAACCTGCACGCAATGAGGTCAACGGATATAGCGAGATTTCCATATTCAAGAATGGAGTAACGTTATAAATTAACAATTAATAATTAACAATTAACATGCCTAACGCTACAGACATGTTAATTGTTATATTGTTAATATACGCTACCCCATCAACGATAGGTCTGATAATTATTGGAGGGCTAAGGTCAAAGACCATGCGCACTCCATGTTAATTTTTTAATTGTTAATACGCTACCCATCAACGATAGGTCTGTTAATTATTGGAGGACTAAGGTCAAAGACCATGCGCACTCCATGTTAATTTGTTAATTGTTAATTGTTAATTGATACAGTTATCTCCTTTAATCGTCTTCGTAGTCCTCTATCTCGCAACATCAATCATTGCGGGTGATTTCTACAAGCTACCAATAACCGTGGCGTTCATGCTTTCGAGCATATATGCCATTGCCATATCACGAGGCATGTCATTGGAAAAGCGCATCGAGACATACAGTCACGGCGCCGGACAGAAGAACATGATGCTCATGATATGGATTTTCGTGCTTGCAGGTGCTTTTGCAAAGTCGGCAAAGGATATGGGCAGCATTGACGCAACCGTTAATCTCACCCTGTCCATACTTCCTGCCAATATGCTGCTTGGCGGACTGTTCCTCGCAGCATGCTTCATATCCCTGAGCGTGGGAACAAGCGTAGGCACCATCGCAGCCCTGACACCTATCGCCGTGGGCATAGCCCATTCCACAGGCTCAAACGTGGCGTTACTCACTGCCATCGTCGTAGGCGGCTCTTTCTTCGGAGATAACCTGTCATTCATAAGCGACACAACAGTAGTTGCCACCCAGACACAGGGCTGCAAGATGAGCGATAAGTTCAAGGCTAACATACGCATCGTGGCTCCTATCGCCTTTATCACCTTCATCATCTACATGGTGATGGGAAGGAGTATAAGCGCACCGAGCACCATTCCCGATGTGGAGATTATCAAAATCATCCCATATCTCTTCGTTCTGGTCATCGCTCTTTATGGCGTGAACGTACTCATGGTGCTTTCAATAGGCATACTCCTAACCGGCATCATAGGAATGATTTCCGGTAACTACAACTTCATGTCATGGTTTGCAAGCATGGGCGACGGCATCATCTCCATGGGCGAGCTGATCATTGTCACGATGATGGCAGGCGGACTTCTTGAACTGATTAAGGAGAACGGTGGTATCGTGTTTATCATCAATAAGATAACACGCTTGGTCAACGGTCGCCGTGGAGCTGAATTATCAATCGGAATCCTCGTTTCACTTGTCAACGTATGTACTGCCAACAACACCGTGGCGATAATCACCGTGGGCGGTATTGCCAAGGACATAGCCACCCGTTTCGGTGTTAAGCCGAAGCGTGCTGCATCCATCCTCGACACATTCTCATGCGCCACACAGGGACTTCTACCCTACGGAGCCCAGATACTGATAGCAAGCGGACTTGCAGCCGTCAATCCTATCAACATCATCGAGTATCTCTACTACCCTGTCCTCCTCGGTATCGGGGCTTTGATTTACATCATATCGAAAAAGTAACGGCCCCTCACCTGCCCTATGGGCATCCTCTGGCACATACTCGGAGATACTCAATCTCCGACTTCCCCAAGGGGCGAGGAAAAAGATAGAACTTCCAATCATGCCCCTTAGCGGACAAAGGTAACTTCCACCTCGCCCTTGGGGGAGAGGGTGTCCGCAGGGCGGGTGAGGGGCTTTAATTTACTCTCTTATGTTCCCAACAATCCAGGAAAACTTCACCATACTGCTTCGTGCAGGAGCGTTCGGCATTACTGACGAGCCTCTGAAACCCATGTCCAGTTTCAAGTGGAACAAACTCGTGGCTACCGCAAAGAAACTTGGCATCCACGGCTATATAGTGGCAGGGGCACAGCTATTGAAGGACGACCCTCGCCTACCCTCCGACATCAACATCCCGACGCCGAAGGAGAGGTTCGAGTATTCTGACACCGCCCTCTACGGATTCCTGTCCGCACGCCGCTACCGTAAGATAAGCGAGCAGGAGAAGCATAACATCGACTGCAGTATGGAAACCCTCGACTTCCTGCATCTCCTCGTCGCAAACATCGATCTCATCATCACGAGAGACATGTCATTATGCGGTATCATTGCAGTTGGCGAGTATCTAAGGACCAAAGGTAACCGCGTGGACTTCGTGAAGCTCAACCAATGGATTCACCGTCTCGGCATAGCACAGGCAGCCTCATTCATCGGCCACATGCTCATCGAGCTCTTCGATTTCGAGACCGAGGAACTGGAGTTCATGACAAGGACATACAAGAAACCGCTCATACACTATGAACGTCTTCTCGACAATGCCTTCAACCCGCATCATAAGTTCCGCCGTGCTTCAAGGCTGAATCTCGCATTCATCGAGACCTCAAGCTATCACCTGCTTAATTTCAAGACAAGAATTACTGATATAGAAGAGTAAG
>JAFXZF010000075.1 GCA_017541365.1 Prevotella sp. | reverse complement strand
TATTTGGAAAAAATAATTAACTTTGCAATCGCTTGACGGTAATCTGTCACCGGCACAACAACACTCATAGTTACCACGTGCCGAGACATGATGCAAGGGAACTCCGATGAAAGTTCGGGACTGTACCTGCAGCTGTAATCCTCATGTCTTCTTCGGAAGCTAAAGGACAAGGAATTGAAAATCATGCCACTGTCAGTTTTTGACGGGAAGGCTCCTTCGTCTGGGGATAGTCAGAAGACCTGCCGTGGAAGTCTTGTTGAGGTCTGCACGCCCCAGGGTTAGGACGAAAGCCTCGGCCAAGTGGCCATAAAGTGTATGCTGCGAATGCATACGCTATATTTGTGTGGTACTTTCAGCGCAAGATTCTTTCACGGTATTTTTAAGGACTAAAGGCTAATGGCTAAAGGCTAATGGAAAAGACTTTTGACCTTTGACCTTTTAAACAGAAATTACACTAAGCGCCGGGTTATGTACCATATCAGATTAGTTTCACTTTTCTCATTATTCATACCATTGATATGCTGCGGAGCCACTCTGCAGCCAGATTCCGTCGTGACTGAAAAGAAGAAGGTGAAACAGGATGCCATATATAAGGAGAAAGAACTCAGCGATGTGAGCGTAGTGGGAAAAGACCGCACGCAGAGGCTTCGTGAAGGGGCTTTCAGCGTCAATGCCGTCAACATAGGCGACAAGGCGAACTCAATCAACGACATCACGGAAATAATCAACCGTACCGCAGGTGTAAAGGTACGGACACAGGGCGGTATGGGTTCGGATTTCGACCTTAGCGTGAATGGTCTCTCGGGCAATTCCATCAGATACTTCATCGACGGCGTTCCCCTTGAGACAAAGGGCGCAGGCATGAAGTTTTCTGATATCCCCATAAACCTTATCCAGCGCATAGAGATATACAAGGGCGTGGTACCGTCATCGTTCGGTATTGATGCCCTTGGCGGTGCCGTGAACATAGTCACAAAAGCCTCATCGCCCAACACCTCCACGCCCCCACCCTACCTCGACGCCTCGTACAGCATCGGCGCTTTCGGCACACATCAGTTGAATGTCAATGGGCAGTATGTTCTTCCAAAGACAAAACTGATTCTGCGCCCTGTGATAGCCTACAACCACTCGAAGAACAACTACACGATGAAGGAAGTGGAGGTATGGGACGAGCAGTCGCGCAAGTACCTTCCAACAGAGCGTAAGCGTTTCCACGACGGCTACACATCCTTCCTCGCACAGTTTGAGGCAGGCTTTACGAATATGCCGTGGGCAGATGCCGCTTTCATCACCGCATCGTTCTCACAGATGCATAAGGAGTTGCAGACAGGTGCCACACAGAGCCGTGTGTATGGCATGGCTGAGCGCGAGAGCAAGGCATGGAACATAGCAGCAAGGTATGTGAAGAGGAATTTCATCTTGCCAAAACTCGACGTGAAATTCTCTGCCTCGCACACATGGGACAACTCCATAACAACAGATACATGCTTCCGCAAATACGACTGGAACGGCAATTTCATCAAGTCGTCACGCAGCGAGATAACATCGCGCGAGCGTTCACGAAGGCATTACGGCCGTCCGTTGACCAACGTACTGCTTAATCTCGGCTATACCTTCAACGATCATCATCAGCTTGACTTCAACTACTCCCTGAACCGCATAGGCAACAAGCAATGGGATGATGTATCAGAGATATTCATACCATCAAACGATGTCCTCGCAAAGCATATCCTCGCCCTTACATACAATCAGCTCCTTATAGATGACAGGATGAAGAATACGTTCTTCATAAAGGACTACGTGAACCATCTCAGCGTGGAGCAGACCTATATCCCCAGCGTCACTAATTCAAGAGACGTGATGGGCAGCAACACCAACAGCTATCGGGGTGCAGGCGCAGCCATGAGCTTCGAGATATGGAGGGCATTAGGCGTAAAGATGTCATACGAGCGTAGCGTTCGCCTCCCTCTTTCGCGAGAATTGCTCGGCAACGCCTCAACCATCTACCCCAACCTCGCTCTCCGACCAGAGGAAAGCAACAACTGGAATGCTGGTATCTACGGAACTATCAGCCTCGGCAACAGCCACTCACTTGAATACGACGTGAACGGTTTCATACGCGATGTGGACAACTACATACAGCCTACCATCTCAGAGAAAGAGGGCATGATACAATACGGCAATCTCGATGCCATCAACGTAAAGGGTTTGGAAACAGAACTGCGATACATCTGGCGCAAGCGAATGCACGTCACCGGAAACATCAGCTGGCAGGATGCCCGCGACCGTATGCAGCTGAAATCAGACGGCAAGCCTTCAGCCACCTACGACAACCGAGTGCCTAACCGTCCGTGGCTCTATGCCAACCTCAACCTCGACTACGAGTTTCGGAATATCCTGTCAGTAACCGACCGTTTAACGCTATCCGCGGCATACCAATGGGTGCATTGGTATTTCCTCACATGGGAGGCATACGGATATGCCGAGACAAAGGCGCGAATACCCCGACAGAACATCTTCGATGCAACGGCAACCTATTCCTTCCACAACGGCCGCTATAACATCACGCTTGGATGCAACAACCTGTTCGACCATCTGGCATACGACAACTACAAGCTCCAGAAACCCGGAAGGAATGTGTATGCAAAATTCAGAATCTTCTTACAAAAATAACATTTTAACTACAAAAAGCTTATGAAGAAACTATTACTCTCGGTCATGGCTATGCTTTGCGTGGTCATGGCAAAAGCAGACGAAACGGCAGCCAACGCCATACTGGTGTGGGTTGACGGCTCATCTACCTGCTACCAGCTTGAAAGTATGCCACAGGTGACATACAGTGAGGGTGCTGCGGTGCTTACGCTTCAGGGTAAGTCAACCCCGGAACTGACGCTGCCACTCGAAGGTGGGGCGAAGTTGGAAATCACCTATGGCGTGTATAAGGAGACTACTGCCATAGAGGAAATCGAGGTTGCAACGCCTCAGAATCCAACAACCGATAACGTGCGCCGCGTGGGTAAGTATATCTCTGGCGGAAAGCTCATTATCGTTCGCGACGGTCATCAGTATGACGTAAGCGGAAAGTTAATCAAGTAAGTATCACCTTCAATCAGACAAAACAATGAAAAAGATATTATTTTCAATAGCAGCACTCATAGCAAGTGCAAGCATCAGCGCACAGACAGTACAGCTCTTCAAGGGCGAGACATTGGTAAAGGAATATACCCAGGACGAAGTTGACCGCGTGGTATTCAAGG
>JAFXZF010000074.1 GCA_017541365.1 Prevotella sp. | reverse complement strand
TGCAGTCAGTAGGTATTCAGCCAGACATCCTCGTACTCCGTACAGAGAAGCATCTCTCCGACGGCTTACGCATGAAGGTGGCATCCTTCTGTAACGTGGATTTGGAATGTGTGGTTCAGTCAGAAGACCTTCCAAGCATCTACGAAGTTCCGGTAAGTATGCAGCAACAGGGACTTGACGCTGCAATCCTCCGCAAGCTCGGAATACCAGTAGGCGAGACCCCGGCTCTCGGTCCTTGGAAAGCATATCTCGAGCGTCGTCGCAACGCAAAGGAAGAGGTGCATATCGGTCTTGTGGGCAAATACGACCTTCAGGACGCTTACAAGTCAATACGAGAGTCTCTGCTCCATGCTGGTGTGTATAACGACCGCAAGACGGTTATCACATACATCAACTCCGAACTTATCACGAAGGAGAACGTAGCAGAGAAACTTGCCGGTCAGGATGGTATCCTCATCTGCCCGGGCTTCGGTCACAGAGGCATAGAAGGCAAGATAATCGCAGCACAATATACTCGTGAGCATGACATCCCGACATTCGGTATCTGTCTCGGCATGCAGATGATGGTAATCGAGTTCGCCCGTAACGTGCTCGGCTATCAGGATGCTGACTCTCGCGAGATGAACGAGAATACTCCACACAATGTCATCGACATTATGGAGGATCAGAAGAATATCTCTAACATGGGTGGCACCATGCGTCTCGGAGCCTATGAGTGCGTACTTCGCAAGAACAGTCGCACACAGGCTATCTACAACGCAGAGGAAATAAAGGAACGCCATCGCCATCGTTATGAGTTCAACAACCAATATATCAAGGAATATGAGCAGAACGGTATGCAATGCGTAGGTCGCAACCCAGAGTCAGACCTCATAGAGATTGTTGAGATACCAGAGCTCAGGTGGTACATCGGAACACAGTTCCATCCAGAGTACCAGAGCACAGTTCTCAAGCCGCATCCGCTGTTCCTTGACTTTGTCAAAACATGCATAAACAAATAAAACTATAAATGGATAAAAACACTATCACAGGCTTTGTGCTCATAGCCGCAGTACTTTTCGGATTCAGCTGGTTTAGCCGTCCATCCGAGGAGGAGATTCGTGCACAGCACCAGCAGGACTCCATTGCAGCCGTAAACAAGGCAAAGCAGGAGAATGAGCGCAAGCAAGCAGAAGCTAAGAAACAAGAACAAGCTAAGGCTGTCCTCGAGAATCAGGACACCACGGTTCTTTTCTACTCAGCCCTCAACGGCAAGGCACAGGACATCGTTCTTGAGAACGAGAAACTGGCTCTTACTCTCAGCAGCAAGGGCGCAACCGTAAGCAAGGCTGTAGTAAAGAACTACAAAGACCGTAACGGCAACAAGGATGTAACCCTATTCGAGGGTAAGGATCAGCAGTTGAACTACATCCTCGTGGCTAAGCAGATGAACATCTCCACTAAGGATCTGTTCTTCACCCCTACCGCCCAGAGCGATTCAACGGTGACCTTCGTAGCAAAGGCTGCCGAGGGTAAGACACTTGAGATTTCATACAAGCTCGGTAAGGACTACCTTCTCAGCTGCTCTATAAAGGCAAGCGGAATGGCAGGTCT
>JAFXZF010000073.1 GCA_017541365.1 Prevotella sp. | reverse complement strand
GCTATGTGTTCCAAGGATGTAATATTAAGGCAAGAGAGGGCGAGGATATGATAACCGACGGAAACTATACCCTCGGTCGTCCTTGGCAGAATGAGCCACGTGCCTACTATCTTAACACCACGATGAACGTGCTGCCTACCGATAATGGTTGGTCAGGCATGAGCAATCTCTATACCCACTTCTATGAGTACAACTCAATGGACGGCAACGGCAATGCTCTCGATCTCACAGTGCGTGGCAATTCCAGCTCATCGTTGAATACCTACACTCCAGTGCTTACCGATGCTGAGGCTGCTGCATATACAGTAGAGAACGTGCTTGGCGGCACAGACTCATGGCTGCCTACCGAGGCAACAGCCCAGACTACAGCACCAGTGCTGGCAGCATCCATCAGCACACTCTCATGGGCTGAGATTGACGATGCGCGTTGCTACGTTATCTTCAAGGACGGTGAGTATCTCGATAATGTCACCACCACATCATACGAGGTGACTGACGATGGTATATATACCGTGTGTGCGGCAAACCTCAATGGCGGACTCGGACTTATATCAAACGAAGTTGAGGTAAATGGCACCGTAATCCTCGATGAAACCGTTGATTATACTCCTGTGGCTGCAGAGGATGTCGATGTCACACTGCGCCGCACCATCACCGCCGGCAAGTGGAGCACCATAGTGCTGCCGTTCGCCATGACAGAGGCACAGCTGGCAGATGCCTTCGGCAGTGACGTTAAGGTGGCAGAGCTTAGTATCAGTTCGTCAGAGGAAAGCCTCTCATTCGCCACCGTGACGGCTACTGAGGCAAACAAGCCTTATGCCATCAAGGTTACAACAAACTTCACGGAGGCAGTCATCGAGGGCGTGACTATCGTTGAGGCAGAACCCGTGCAGGCTGGTGCCAACTGGAACTTCGTAGGTACATACTCTGCAGGCACCATGGCGACAGGTTCCTTCTACTTCAGCAACAACCAGCTCAAGAAGGCTGGGGCTACCGGCACCCACAGCATCAAGCCGTTCCGCGCGTACTTCACCTATGCTGGCAGCGGTGAGGCACCCAACTCACTCGACTTCACTGTCGATAAGGATGAGGCAACAGCGATATACAACGTTAACGACAACGCTAACCTTAACAATGCTGACGCCACTATCCATACTATCAGTGGTCAGCGTGTGAGCCAGCCAGTCAAGGGTATCAACATCGTCAATGGCATGAAATATGTAAAGTAATAAAGGAGGCAAACGATATGAAAAAGAAAGAATATGTCACACCCGAAGTTAAGGTCGTGAAGATAGATCAGCATCTCATGTTCGTTACCTCAGGCCTTGAAGATTTCGATGGCTACGGAGGCGAGTCAACAGAAGATGATGAGGCAGACTGATTTTTGATAATTGTTTGGTTAGTATAGTAAATATTGAATTATTTTTGAAGACTCCCTTCCTGGGGAGTCTTTTTTTTGTTTTTCTCACAAAAAAAATGGCAGAAATGACGAAAAATGTGTGTGTTTATGAATATTACCGATGAAATCGGGTAAAAATGCCATTGTGAGGGCATGCAAAGAATAAAAAATAAT
>JAFXZF010000072.1 GCA_017541365.1 Prevotella sp. | reverse complement strand
TGGCAAGAAGGATAAGATCACTCTTGCACAATTAAAGCAGATAGGCGTTGAGGGTATTGTTACTGCATTGCATGACGTACCACTCGGCGAAGTATGGACACGTGAGAAGATTCATGAGCTCAAGGAGTACATCGAGTCTTACGGAATGAAGTGGAGCGTCGTAGAGTCACTTCCGGTAGTTGAGACCATCAAGTATGGCGGTCCTGACCGCGACCACCAGATCGAGGTTTATAAGCAGAGCCTCCGCAACCTCGGTGAGGAAGGTATCAAGTGCATCTGCTATAACTTCATGCCAGTACTCGACTGGGCACGTACTGACCTTGAACACGAGAATCCAAATGGTGCAAGCAACCTCTATATGGACTGGGGCGAGTTTGCATATTTCGACATCTACATCCTCAAGCGCGAAGCAGCTCGTGCTGATTGGGCTGAGTTCTCAAAGGTTCACAAGTGGGGACGTGACCTCGTGGCAGAGGCTGACGCTATCAAGGCAAAGGCAACTCCAGAGTTCGACCATGCAATGGTTGAGAACATCATCATCAAGACACAGGGCTTCGTATCAGGCAACTTCAGCGAGGGCGATTCTGCTCCTGTTCAGAAGTTCCGCGACCTTCTCGCTCTCTATAAGGACATCGACAAGGCAAAGCTTCAGGACAACATGAAGACTTGGCTTGAGGCTATCATGCCTATATGCGATGAATACGACATCAATATGTGTGTTCATCCTGACGATCCTCCTTATCCTGTATTCGGACTCCCACGTATCGTTGGCAACACAGAGGATATCCAGTGGTTCCTCGATGCTGTTCCAAACAAGCATAACGGTCTCACATTCTGTGCTGGTTCATTCTCAGCAGGTGAGCATAACGATTGTGTGGCAATGGCTGAGAAGTTCGCTGACCGTACACATTTCGTTCACCTCCGTTCTTGCCACATCTTCCCTAACGGTAACTTTACAGAGGCAAGTCACCTTGGCGGTCGTGGAAACCTCATCGAGCTCACCCGTATCTTCGAAAAGGCAGAGGCAGAAGGCAAGTGCAACTCAGGCCGCCGTCTCCCAATGCGTGTTGACCACGGCATGACCTTCACCGATGAGCCAGGAGGCGTATTCGATGAGACCAACCACGGTCACAATGCAGGTTACACACTCCTTGGCCGTATGTTTGCTATGGGCCAGATTCAGGGTGTTATGGCAACAGTTGACAAGGAACTCGGCATAGAGTACAAGCAGCCGGGCTTCTACGATTAAGAATCAACCGAAAATAACAATAATAAAACCGCTTGGGGAACAATCCCTAAGCGGTTTTTATTTAGTACTTTCAACTCCTTCCTTTTGGGAGAGTCGGGGTAGGCTTTAATCATTCTTATACTTCACCTCTTCCACATCCGGAATATCTGAGATGGTGTTCACAATAGTCTGGAGCTCGTCAAATGAGTGTACGGAGAAATTCACCGTACAAGTAACAATCTCATCCTCCGTAACCGTATGAAGGCTGTTTATGGATAGTCGGAATTTATTTGATATACTGTCAATGAGGTCGCTGAGAAGGTGCTGCCTATCCACAGCATGAACCGTGATACTTGCAGGATATAGAACGGAATCCTCAGCCTGGAAGTCAACAGCCACTATGGAGTCGCCATACCTTGAGGACATTGCTATTGCCTCTGAGCAATCCCTTCGGTGCACACTAATCATTCCGTTTTTCTCCGTGAAGCCAATAACCTCCTCACCCGGTATAGGGTGACATATAGGGCATCTGGTATACTGCGATTTAGGCTGCCGTTCTAGGAACTGATGTATATGTCTCAAAGCCTTATATGACTTGGCACTACCGCGCCAGTCCTCCTTTGGCGTCACACTCTCATCTGTTCCCACCTCCACACAGTCACCGCGATGAAGAACAGTCTTCACCGATGCAAGATGTCCGTTGATCTTTGCATACTTAGCGTGCATACCCACCTGGGTATGAATGTTATATGCAAAGTCGAGCGCGGTGGAATCCTTCGGCAGACGCAATGCCCTACCCTGCGGTGTGTAGCATGTGATATCGTCGTTATAGAACTGGCTTCTCACCGACTCAATGAAGAAAGCGTCACCCTCCTCACTCTCCTGAGCGCTGTTAGCCACATCCTTCAGCACATTTCTCATAGAATCAATCCATGCGCTGATATCATTATCCCTTCTACGGGCAACACAACCCAGTCGGGAGTTGACAATCATCCTCTCACTTGAGATATGCACCTCTTCCCATACTCCATAGTCGGAAAGCAGATGCACGTGGAAGCTCTGATAACCGTTACTCTTAGGCTGGTCGATGTAGTTAATCATCGAACCTGATTTCTCGCGGAAACAATTCGTAAGGTATGAGTATATGTTCAGGCACATATTCTTCTCTGATACATATACATCCTCCGGGAATACTATTCTGGTAAAATGGCGTCCTTCAACATGCTCAAAATCCACCTTCGTGTTTTTCATCTTGCGATAAAGGCTGTATGGAGCACGGTATGCCACTTCACGGCGGAAACGGATGCCGTTGGCATTAAGCACCTCGTCAATCTTTGTCGAGAACGATGCCATACGTATCTTGTCACGTTCTTTCTCTTTCTCTATAAGCTGTACGATTTTCTCGTACACCTGCGGACATCTGTACCTGAACGACAGATTCTCCAGTTCAATCTTGATATTGTAGAAACCGAGGCGGTTGGCAAGCGGAGCATAGAAATAGTCGGTCTCTCCCGCAATCTTCATCTGCTTGGCAGGTCGCATACTGCTAAGCGTTCGCATGTTATGCAGACGGTCGGCAAGCTTTATAAGAATGGCACGCACGTCATAGTGCATGGAGTCAAGCATCTGCCTAAAGTTATCCAACTGCTTCGACATTGCATAGTTAGGCTTCTTCTGCTTCGTCACCACCCTCACGAGGAAAGCCACGTCATCACCAAAGAGGCGTCGCATATCATCATCGGTATATTCGGTATCCTCCACCACATCGTGAAGGAAAGCAGCACATACAGGGGGAGCGCTGAGCTTCATTTCCACAGCCACGATTCTTGCCACGGCAATAGGATGAATGATATACGGTTCACCCGTCATTCGCTTCTGGTTGGCATGGGCATCATGTGCAAGCTGATAAGCACGCCTCATCAGTTCCATCTCCTCGATGGTACATCGTGGTGACATAGCAGTAAAGACTTCCTCAGC
>JAFXZF010000071.1 GCA_017541365.1 Prevotella sp. | reverse complement strand
GTGTGCGTTGAGCTCTGCATCCATGAATGCAGACTTAACGAGAGCCTGACAATCGTCGAATACACCGTCAACCTCAACTGCTGTTATGTTCTTGCCGAGAGTAGTGAACTGACATTCCTGAATAGGACTTACCTTGCCCTTTGGATAGAGCACGTATACATGGATGCCGTCAACACCGAGGAATCCGTTGGCTACGGCACTACCTGTGTCACCGGAAGTTGCCACGAGTACGTTTACGCCAGCCTTTGCTGAAGCAGAGGCAGAACTTACGTATTCACCGCCCTTCTTGAGGAAATACTGGAGCAGACGTGCCATGAAGCGTGCGCCTACATCCTTGAATGCGAGTGTAGGACCATGGAAGAGTTCGAGGGTGTAGATGTTCTCGGTAACAGGTACGATAGGACAATCGAACTGCAATGTGTCATAGACAATATGCTTCAATGATTCTGCGTCAACATCCTCACCGAAGAATGCATCAGCAACGGTGTATGCAATCTCCTGAAACGACATCTTGTCGATGTTGTCAAAGAACTCCTTTGGGAGTGCCTTGATGTTCTCTGGCATATAGAGGCCACGATCCTCTGCCAAACCCTTCACAACAGCCTTTTCAAGCGTTGCTACTGGGGCTTTCTTATTTGTACTGTAATATTTCATCTTGTTTAGTATTTCATTATTGTCTGCATGAACTCCTGTAGCTTCAGAATGCCGTAGCTACCCGTAACGCATGAAACCTCGTCATATACCTGCGTATCGTCTGGCTCTATGCCTGGATAGTAGATGATGAAAGGTACAGGCTCTCCAACGTGTACTCGAAGTTCCACAGGTGTGAAATGGTCTGGTAGGATTGCGATGCACACAGGTTCGTCCCATGTCTTTACCTCTTCGTAGATAGGGCCTATCATGCGAGAATCAAGGTTCTCAATGGTCTTTACCTTCAAATCCACCTCGCCGTCATGACCAGCCTCGTCACTTGCCTCTACATGGAGGAAAACGAAGTCCTTCTTCTTCAGTTCATCGAGTGCAGCCTTTGTCTTGCCTTCGTAGTTGGTGTCCCAGAGACCTGTTGCGCCTTCCACTTCGATGATATCGAGACCTGCATAGTGCCCGATTCCACGGATAAGATCAACGGCTGATACCACAGCACCCGATTTCACCGATGGGTATATCTCGCTGAGAGTCTGCATAGCAGGACGATAGCCGCCGCTCCAAGGCCAGATGATATTGGCAAGATCCTTACCCTCAGCCTTGCGCTTGATGTTGAGAGGGGCATTGAGCAGAATGTCCTGTGACTTGATGATAAGGTCATTGAGCAGGTCTGCTGTTTCCTGTGCCGTCATACGACCTTCCTCACGTTTGTTCTCCCAACCTTTTTCCGGCTGAACGAGGAGCGGACGCCATGCCTCATTAGGATGGTCATGGGGTGGGGCGCAGACAATATGCTTTGAACCACCGTCAATTATTAGCAGATGACGATACTGTATGCCTTTCACCCATTTCACACGGTCAGAGCCGAGTTTCTCATTGAGAAGGTCAATCAGCGGTCCTGCATCCTCTGTAGAGAGGTTTCCGCCATTATGGGTCTTGATAGTGCCGTCCTCGCGAACGCAGATGATGTTGCAGCGAAGAGCGAGGTCGAGAGGCTTCATCTCATAGCCGATGGAAGCGGCTTCAAGCGGACCACGACCTTCATAAACCTTGTCGAGGTCATAGCCGAGAATTGCGGTGTTGGCAACCTCCGAACCGGGGTTATAGCCCTCTGGTACGGTTATGAGGCGACCTGTACGCCCCATCTTTGCCAGCATATCCATGTAAGGAGTCTTGGCGAACTGCAACGGAGTCTTTCCGCCGAGTTTTTCTATGGCTTTATCTGCCATTCCATCGCCCAGAATTATTATGTGTTTCATAATCGTTTCTCCTTTAAATGTTTGCGATTGACATAATGTTAGCGAATACACCGGCAGCCGTTACACTTGCACCGGCACCATAGCCCTGAATGAGCATAGGGTATTCCTTGTAGCGTGCAGTTGTGAGGGTGACGATGTTGTTACTGCCCTCAAGCTCATAGAATGAGTGGTTGGAAGGTATCTTGTTGAGCCCGAC